>LVAN01000006.1 GCA_001604045.1 Clostridiales bacterium Firm_08
GGAGGGCGCCGCGTCCCCGCCGGTCTTCGGGGAAGTTTTGGAGGTATCCCGTATAGGATCGTCGATCCGCGCCGCCGAGACCTTTTCTGTCTTTGGATAGGTCTCCACGGAACGGAACACCGTACCGACGGACGATATCTCCACGAAATAGGGCGAAATATACTCAAAGTCGACGGCGGTCCCCTTACGCGACGTCTGCATCACGAGATATACGCCTCTGTCCGAGATCGCGAAGGACGCTTTGCCCTGTTTGTCGGTCACAGCGGACAAATACGGAAGTCCCTTGGAAAGAGTTTCCCGGGCGACCCGTTCCGTCGTCTCGCGCGGGGCGCCTTCGACCATGTCCGCCGCGGAAAAACCCGCTTTTCGCAGAGCTTCGACCGGCTCATACCCGCTGTCCGTGGCGGCGGCGACCCGCACGACGCGAAGTCCCGCGCCGGCGACGGGTATTTTTTTGCCGTCATCGTCGGCATAGCGCAGCGTGACGGTCAGCGTGCCGACGGCCGCCGATACGCAGGGCAGGCAGAAAAGCACCGCGAACAGCAGCAAAACGCCGCTTATGAGTTTTTTATGTTTCACAGGCTTTCCTCCTTTCCCTGTTTTTTCTGCTTTTCCGGATCGCGACGATGATCAGGATCACAAACAAAAGCGATCCGATCCCGGCGAGGATCGCCGGATATTCCGTCCGGAGCAGCACGTCGGCAGTCGTCGTCTGTATCGGCGCGCTCTCGTTGGGGATCCTCCTCCCGCGCACGAGCAGCCGATGGGTGTTGACGCCGTACGGCGTGCAGGTCAGAAGCGTCACGAGATCCTCGCCCGGAACAACGGCAAGTCCCTCCGCCTGCTCCGGCAGGACCGTTTCGATCCGATCCACCTGGTAGGTCATCGTCTCGCCCAGCACATGCAGGTAAAAGATATCTCCCGCCCGCAGCTGATCGAGATCGGTAAACAACTTTGCCGAAGGGAGACCGCGGTGCGCCGAGATCACGGCGTGGGTCCCTTCACCTCCCACCGGCAGTCCGGTCCCCTCCAGATGTCCGGCGCACCGCTCCAGTACCGACGGCGACGTGCCGTGACGGATCGCGAGATACACGTGGATCTTGGGGATCTCCACCGCGCCCATCACACCGTCGCCGCCGGGATCCAGCAGCGCCTCATACGCCTCATCCGTCTCCGTCATCGCCGTAAAGGCGTCACGAAACACGTTTTGCGTATGCGAAAGATTGTACTGCCGCGCCGCCTGCAGCATACCGTCCCGCTCGTCCGTCGTAAGACGCTCGACCTGCTCATCATAGCGGGTGGCGGCGGTCCGGTTGCGATAGCGGTTCCACAGGTCGCTGACTGTCGGGTAACTCAGAACGCCCAGCCCCACTGCGAACAGAACTACGGCAAACCATATCGCGCGGGTCGGTCGTCTTTTCAAAGCGCCGCGCCTCCTTTATTTTTTACGGGCGGCGCAGACGACGAACAGTACGGCGACTGTCATCAGCACAAGACCCAGCGCGGTGAACAGATAGATACCGATGCCGCCGGTCGAGGGAAGTTCAGGCAGGTTGGTGTTGACGATCTCGGTGCCCTGTTCCGTCTTGTCGATGGTCGTGATGGTGCCGTCCGCCGCGTAGGTCGCCGTATAGGTAGACGTCGCGGCGTCGTCGATCTTGATCTCATAGGAATGCAGCGTGCCGTCCTCATTGTAGGTCGCGCTGATGACGACGGTATGCGTATCGTTTGACAGCGTATAGCCGGAAGGCGCCGCCGTCTCGACCAGCGTGTAAGTACCGGCGTCAAGTCCCGTAAAGGAGAGTCGACCGTCGGCGCCGGATACGGCGGTGTACTCTTTATTGGTCGCCGTATTGGTCAGCTTGAAGGTCGCGCCGGCAAGCGGCTCGTTCGTCGTCTGCGACGAGGACGTTCTGCCGGTCTTGGTGATCTCGGTCGTCACATCGGACCCTTCGCCGTTGAGCAACGCGTCGATACCGAAGGTGTAGACGTGCGCGGTGTCTTCAGCGCCGTCCTTGTCCTCGCCCGGTTTGTGCGTGTAGGTGAGTTTCGCGGTATTGTCATTGCTGTTGAAGTTGACGCCCGCGTTTTCATTGAGCGTGGCGGAGTAAGTGACGGTCACGTCTTTCAAGCCGTTCGCCAGGATATAGTCCGAAGCAAAGGAGACGACCATCGTCTGTCCTTCATAGTTCACCGCGACGTTCGGACTGCCGACAGGCTCGCCGCCCACCGTAACAACAGCGTCTTTCTTCGGGGTCAGCCCCTCGCCCATCGTATCGGTGATATCGAACTTGACTGTCGTGTATTCCCCGCTGTATGAGGGGATCTTGGTGCTCACGCAGAACGTGACGGTATCTCCCACCGCCAGATCGTCGCCGCTCGCGTTGCCGGAGCCGGAACCGACGATCTCTTTCTGGATCTCCGGCGTGTTCATTTTGGCGTAGGCGTTTTCAGTCACCAGCGTCCAGTTGTCATTCGCGTTGACAGGAGAAGAGACCATCGTGTTGTCGCTGCCGCTGACACTGTAATAGACGCCCGCGAGCATCGGGTTATAGATGGTATCTCCCGTGCCCTCCACCAGGATCAGCCAGTAACCGGCACCGAGCGCGGCGGTGTAGTCGCCGTTTTCCGCCCGGGTCATCGATACGCTCGTTAGTCCCGTCACGTTTTGCGCGATCAGGGATACCTCGTCGGAGGTAGGCGCCGTCGGGTCGGCGACGGAAACGCCGCTGACCGCCTCATAGCGTACAAATCCGTTTTCATTGTACACCGCGTCGACGATCTGGTACGCGGTGACCGTCGCGCCCGCTTCCACGTTCTGTACGTGCGCCACGGCGGTATCTGTCTCGGCGGGCGTCTCCCCCGCGGCGAACGCCGCGAGCGAAACCGTGCAGACCAGCATCAATGCCGTCAGCAGGAGCAGGAATTTTTTCCCGCCCGTTTTCATAGTCTTTTTGATGTTCATCTTGTTGTTCCTCACTTTTCAACTTTATTTTTATCCCGATACACCAGACAAATGACGCCTGCCGCCAGCAGCATCATCCATGCGCCGATGATCGTCAGATACTTTATTCCCCTGCCGCCCGCGGCGGGCAGTACGGCGATCCGTCCGTTTTTGACGGTGACGGACCAAATACCGTCCCCGCAGGTCAACTCTCCCGTAAGCGAAGCGTTGCCGCCGATCGTGATCTCTCCGTCGGTGACGGTGACGATCCAGCTTTCCTCCGGCAGCGCGTACCCCTGCGCCGTGACAGTTTCTGTCAGCGTGTAACCGCCGTCCGGGAGATCCGTAAAGGAGGCGACGCCGTTTATATCCGTCGTCTGCTCCTCTCCTCCTCCGTCCTCCGGCGTCAGCCGGAAAACGACGCCCGGGATCACCTGTCCGTCGGGGTCCTCTTTACAGATCCGCAGCGTCGGACGCCAGCGGTTTTTAAAGACCGCCTCGGACATCTCATTCCCGCGAATGACGTCGCTGACGGAAAAATCGACCAGGATCTCCTCTCCCAGAACGTCGGACAGATAAAATCCTTCCGGCATCGCGCTCTCGTCCTCCCGCACGGTATAGACCGTGCCGGCGGGCAGCCGCGGGATCTCAAAGGTCTCGCCCGCTTTCAGGGTGATCGTGTCGCCGTCCCGTACCGCGATCGGCTCCGAGGTGGTGCCGTCCCGGTACAGGATATACCCTTCCTGCGTATCGGCAAGCGGTTCGCCTGCCGCGCTCGTAAGCGAAAGTATGAAGGAAAATGACTCGTCGGGATAGTGCGCCGCGTTTTCCACGATTTTGCGGATCCGCACGCCGCCTTTCAGGCGGTTGGTCGCCGCCAGAACACCGTCTCCGTCTCCGCCGTATCCCAGCGCGCCGTTCACCAGCATCGGATGGATCGTCTCGGAGACCAGCTCATAACGCGGATCGATGCCCTCCTCGCTGACGGTATAATCGTGTCCCGCGTTGAGGGGATCCTCGCTGATATCGGTAGAGATCAGACCCGGCGCGATATAGAGTTCCTGCTCCCATCCGTTGTCATCGGACAGGGTGACCTCGGCAAACGGCTCTCCGTCCCGCAGTATGGTCAGCGTTACGGGCAGTGTCACGCCGTTTTCATCCGTCGGGCGCTGGGAGGGATCGAGATCGTCCTCCCATTGCTTGCGGATCCGTATCACGGCGCCGGAGGCTGTCATCACGGGTCGTTCGTACTCCACGGTCTGGGTGGGACCCGGTATCTCCTCTCCATCCACCGTTTCGGTCTCGGTGTAGGTAATACCGCCCGAGGCGTTGGAATATACAGAGTAACTTCCGTCGTCATTTTGAATGATATCGGGATAGGTCTCCGGATCATAAGGCTTGGTGCCGTTCATAAAATCAGTGATGTCGTCCAGCGCATTCTGATCCGGCCAGACCGTGAAGCTGACGCTATACGTTGTCTCCGCCGCGAGTTTCCCCTCGCTTGAAAGATCCCACACGATGCCGCTTTGCGGGTCATAGGTCGCGGGCGGCGCGTCCGCCCAGACCTCTCCGTTTTTATAATAAGTAAAGTCCGGCGTTCCGTTGTTGTCCAGCACTCCGGCAAGCGAGGACATCTCGTCAAACAGCACCACGTTGGTATAAGACCACTCTCTGGTGATGCCCGTCACGATATCGGCAAACGCCGCCTGTATCGCCGCTCCGTCCTGAGAGGAGTAGTAGTGTCCTTCCACCGATCCGCCGTAAGCGTAATTGACGATATCCTGCATCCGGCTGATATTTCCGAACACGCTGACCGCGAAAAACTCCTTGCCGTTGAGCACGATCTGACGGGCGTCGTCCTTTGCCTGCTCGTAGCAATATGTTATGTTCGGCTCCATTTCCATGCCGGTACCGTACAGCCCGTACCGCGGATTATAGTTGTTGTAGCCGCCGTCCGTCACGTGGAAAGTCGGATTGCCGTCCGATACAAATATAATGTAGGGATCCGCATCCTCCCGGACCGAAACGCGATCCGCGGCCTGCAGCACCTCTTCCCAGTTCGTTCCGCCGGTCCCCCGGGAGGGCAGTCTCGACAGCGCGGTTTCAAACTCCGCCATCGTTTCCATTCCCTCGCTGACCGAGCCCACTCTCGTATTGAACGGAATGAGAGACATCGTGATGGTATCCGGTTCCTCTTCGGTATTGTTCTCATAAAGCTGTTGTGCCAGCGTTCTGAGCGCCGACCGCGCCGTGTTGATCCGGTCGCTGGTCATACTCATGGAGGTGTCGAAAATAACGATGACATCCGCCTTTTTACGCTCTTTCTGCTCCAGCATTTTCCCGGTCACGTCCAGCGTCAGCGTGTAACTTCCGTCCCAGACGCCGTTTTCGTCCCGGTTTTCCGTCAGCGTTTTATGCCGCTCCGGGGCGCCGAGTTGTCCTCCGGACGGTTCGTCCCGCGTCGCGCCGCGCGTTGTCCTCTCCGGCGCCGGCGCGGCGGTCTCCGGTTCTGTTGGAGCGTCATTAGCAGACGGCACCGGGCGTGACGCACCCGCCGCGTGTTCCTCCCCGCGGGATGAAGATACGATCTTTTCAATGCCGCTCTCAAGTTCTGACGTCACGGCGCAGCCGCCGCCGACGATCAGCACGCAGACCGCGACCAGACAGATCAGCCCTCTCCGCAGAAACGCGCTTTTATTCTGTTTTACACGTTGTCGCTTACTCTGCATAAGAAATGTACTCTCCTGAAACCTTTTTCCGAGGTCATCGTATCATACCGAAAGTAACGCTCTACTAACGTCTGACGCCGAAAATTCCGGTTTTTAGAAAATCATTGACTTTGATTTGAGATAGATATTCCTCCATCCGATGCTGGATATCGGAAAATTTTTCCTCCTGCGTGCGGTACATATCGGATTTTTTATCGAAGACCGCGAAAAGATCTGTTTCCTGCTCCACGGCGGCGATGATATCGAGCAGGGAAAGTTCGTCAGACCGCTCCGTCGCGAAATATACCGTCTCATTTTTCACGCCCGTCGCCTTGATAAGCAATTTTTTCTTTTCAAGGCACCGGCAGATCCTGTCAACGCTTACCCGGGGCATCCCCGTGTACATACTGAGATCCTGTAAGGTCAACCCTCCGGAAAACGTCCTTTTATTCTTTTTTCGTTCCGCCGCGCACGTGAGAATGCGAAGCGCGTAATCAGTATCTCTTTTCAGTTGCATAGCGATCCATCCTTCCTTTTTTTGACCTGTTTCTTTTGATTGTTGCCTTTCATTATAGCCTTCCCCCTATAACCCGCAACAAACGGGTCTGAATTACATATTGATTTTTCCCCGGAAAGATGCTATACTGTTTTTATTGCTTTATCATTTAAGGAAGTAAGAGTATGGAAGGGGGATGAAATATGGTATTTGCCAGCACGGCTTTTTTGCTGTATTTTCTGCCGGTACTTCTGGCGGTATATTTCATCGTCCCGCGGCGGTACCGCGCGCTGCGCAATGCCGTACTGCTGATATTCAGTCTGATCTTTTACGGATACGGCAGCGCGAAATATCTGCTTCTGATGCTGTTTTCCGTTACGGCGAACTATTTCGGCGGGCTTGGCGCCGGGCTTTGCAAAACGAGGGCCGCGCGCAGGACTTCTCTCATCCTTGCCGTTATCGCGGGGCTGGGCAGTCTCGGATATTTCAAATACGCCGGCTTTTTCAGTGAAACGGCGCACGCGCTGCTGCCCGGCGTGCCCGTCCTTTCCGTCGCGCTTCCCATCGGCATTTCCTTTTTTACCTTCCAGGGCATCAGTTATGTGGCGGACGTTTACCGCGGCAATGCCGCGCCGCAGAAAAACCCCTTTTACGTCGCGCTTTACATTTCGCTGTTTCCCCAGCTCATCGCCGGCCCCATCGTGCGCTATACACAGATCGAGCGGGAGATCACCGATCGTCGGGAGACGCTGCATGATTTCAGCGCGGGGATACAGCGCTTTATTTTCGGGCTCGCTAAAAAAATGATCCTCGCGGGCGCGGCGGGCGAGATCGCGGACGCCGTGTTCGGCACGACGCCCAGCACATCGCTTGCGTGGCTGGGCGCGCTCGCCTACACCGCGCAGATCTATTTCGATTTTTCCGCCTATTCCGATATGGCGATCGGTCTGGGGAGGATATTCGGCTTTCGCTTCGCGGAAAACTTCAACTATCCTTATATCGCCCGTACCGTCACGGATTTCTGGCGGCGGTGGCATATTTCCCTTTCCTCCTGGTTCAGGGATTACGTCTATATCCCGCTGGGCGGCAGCCGCGTTTCCAAAGGACGGCATATCCTCAACCTCTTGATCGTATGGTCGCTGACCGGGCTTTGGCACGGCGCGGCGTGGAATTTCATCTTGTGGGGGCTTTGGTTCGGCGTCATCCTCATCGCGGAGAAATACCTGTGGGGAAGCCGCCTTGCCGCCCGTCCCGTTTTAGGTAATATCATCACGATGCTCGTCGTCGTTTTCGGCTGGGTACTGTTCCGCGCGGATACCGTGGGGGACGCGATCCGATATCTTAGCGCGATGTTCGGGGTCGGCGCGGCGGCGGATAACGGGCAGAGCGTTTACTATCTGCTTGAATATCTGCCCGAATGGATACTGTTTATCCTCTGCGCCCTGCCGCTGCGGGACGTTTTACGGAAACGGCTGGAAAACACCGCCTCTCCTTTCGCGAGAAAGGCCGCCGTATGGGGACCCAAGGCGGCGGCGATCCTTCTGTTGTTCCTTTCCTATATAAAGCTCTCAACGGG
This sequence comes from Clostridiales bacterium Firm_08, assembly GCA_001604045.1. Lineage (GTDB taxonomy): Bacteria > Bacillota > Clostridia > Oscillospirales > QAKW01 > Firm-08. The sequence goes on from LVAN01000006.1 coordinate 7,725, forward strand.
TTCCTTCAACCCGTTTATCTATTTCAGGTTTTAGAGGTCGAAAATGAAAAACAAAACGGCTGACATTTTATTCTGCGCGGCGCTCGGTCTGATGCTGGTGATATGTTTCGCGGGCCTGCGCCGCTCGCACGGTTTTTCCTTCTATGAAAACCGTTCTCTCGCGCCGAGACCCGCTGTCACAGCGGCGGCGCTGTGGGACGGCAGTTTCGGAGAAGGGCTTGAGGACTGGCTGACCGACCGCGCGCCGTGGCGGGAGACGATGCTGCGGTGCAGGACCGCCGTCGATCTCGCGCTGCGCCGTCCCGTCGTCAACGACATCGTCCCCCGCGGGGACATGCTGCTGGCATTCAATGAATATGACCGGGACAGCAATACCGAAAAACTGGAAAAAAACACCCTCAAACGCGCCAAACGGACGATCCGTCTGGCGCGCGCGGTGGAGGGATACGGCGGGCAGTATCTCTGCGCGGTACTCCCCAATCAGGGATCCTATTACGCGGACAGCTACCCCTCCTATCTCAACGATCTCTCCCGCTTTCGGGAGACGGTCCTGCCCCTGTTCCGCGCGCAAATGGAAAAAGGCGGCGTCTCCTATCTTGACGTAGGGAAAGTGGCGGAAAGCGAGGGACATCCCGATATTTATTCCTCCCGCACCGACCACCATTATTCTATGCAGGGAGCGCTCGGCACCTGGGAAGCCATTGTGGCGGCGCTGCGCGCCGAAGGCGTCGATATCTCCTTTGACGATGCGTACACGCTGAAAACCGTCCCCAACCCCTATCTCGGTTCCCGCAACCGCAAGTTGATGGGTCTGCGATACAACGATGAGAAACTGCAGGCCGTCGTCTTTGACACGCCGGTGGCGTTCGAGCGGTTCAACAACGGCAAGCAGGCGGAACCCACGCTGTATAAGCAGCTCCGCGACAGCACATCCCCCGTCGATTACTCTTTCTATATGGGCGGCGATATCGGCGAGGTCGTCCTCAAAACGCACCGCCCGGAAAAACCGACGGTGCTGATCTACGGCGAGAGTTACGTCAACGCGCTGGAGACCTTCGCGTTCGTCAGCTGTGACGAATTCCGCTCCGTCGATCCGCGCCACTATAAGGATATGACCCTGGCGGCATATATAAAAAAATATCAGCCCGATATCGTGATCGGACTGACAGACTACACGATGCTGGATCAGACGACCGGCGCCGGAGATCCTTTCGGAGAGACAAAATGAGCACGCTTTTAGTCCTTTTATTCCTGTTTTTCATCGGCAGTCTTTTCGGCTGGTGTCTGGAGTTGATCTTTCGCCGTTTCTTTTCGGACAACAATCCGGAGCGTAAATGGATCAACCCCGGATTTCTCATCGGGCCTTATTTGCCGCTGTACGGTTTCGGACTTTGCATTTTGTACCTTCTGGCAAGCGTTGATCTCGAGATCATCGCAAATCCCGTTTTACGTTACGGCGTACGATTTCTGGTGATGGCGGCGGGGATGACGGCGATCGAGTACATCGCGGGACTGATCTTCATTCGCGGGATGCACGTAAAACTGTGGGATTACAGCCGGCGGCGGGGCAATATACAGGGTATCATCTGCCCGCTGTTTTCCGCCCTGTGGTGGGCGCTGGGCATACTGTATTATTTCGCCGTCCACCCTTATATTTTAGGCGCTCTCACGTGGCTGAGCCGCAATCTCGCCTTTTCCTTTGTCATCGGCTTTTTCTACGGCATCCTCAGCATCGATATCGTCTATTCTATGCAGCTTCTCTCCAAGATCCGCCGCTTCGCCTCCGAAAACGGTATCGTCGTGCGGCTGGAGGAACTCAAACACTACATCCGCTCTGTCAAAGAGGAAGGACGGGAAAAAATGCGCTTTCTGCTCTCGCTGCGCGCCCGCCTGCCGCTTACGGAAATTCTGCAGAATTATAAAGAAAAATATCATTCCGTTTGGGAAGAATATAAAAACAAGCATAAAAAAACAAGGTGAATTCTCACCTTGTTTTTTTATGCTATTCATCTTCATGTTCGAATTTGAACCATCGCTTGACACTGATAGCGCACATCAGGATCCCGATCCCCGCCAGCGCCAGCCAGGAGGCGATGGTGATCAGCCATCCGAAATCCTCAGACAGCACCGCAAATCCGTAAGTAGAGAGAGTGGATCCAAGGTAAAACGCGGCGGTGGTAAGCCCGGAAATGGTGGACACACAGCCGTATTTCGAATAGTTGCCGGGCAGCTGACCCGTCAGCAGATGGGTGACGCCGTAGGCGCATCCCACGACGATGGAAATGAGCAGGATGCACAGGACAAGGCTTTTATTATAGAAAGGAAGCATCACCGTGATCGCGGCGGCGGTGACGATAAACAGTATGGCGCTGACCTTCGCCAGATTGCGGGAGCGCTGTTCCATCTTGCCCGCCAACAGCACGCCCGCCATCCCAAACAGCGGCAGCAGCGCGGAGGTGAAAATGGAAAAGGACGAGGACAGATCATACTGGTCGTACACATAGGTCGGCATCCATATCATCACGCCGTCCCGCAGCGCGCCGAGCGCCGTCATCGCGACGAACAGCGGCACAAGTCCGCTGATAAGGATGATCCGCGGCAGCGAAAGCGAGTGGGAATTTTTCTTTTCTTTCTGCGCCGCCCGCGCCTCATGATGCTTGACGCCGTCCCGGACGCCCCGCGTGCCGATCGCCCACACAAGGCAGATGACAAGTCCCACGGCGCCCGCGCCCCAGAAGGCGAGCCGCCAGCCGGACACCAGGATGGCGACCGGTACGAGCAGGTAAAGCAGGATGGATGAGATCGTGCTGGAAAGAGAAATGCCGATCGCGGTCTTGGCGTACTGGTGCGCGTCCATATTCTCCGCCATCACGCGGGTCATAGGCGGCCATAAAAACGCCTGGAAAAAGCCGTTGACCGTCCACAGCACCGTCATCACGCGGATATCGGATAAAAAGCCCATCGCGATATTGATCACGGTCGTAGCGGCAAGCCCGATGGTGACGAGCCGCCGCGGCTTGATATGATCCCCCATCACGCCCGCGACGACCTGCCCGATCCACAGAGCGATAAAACTGCCGGTCACCGCGAGAGACGCGAGATGCTTGGTGACGTTCAGATCCACGATGATCTCCGTCAGCGCCGCGGCGTAATTGCCGCGGGTAAAGTGACAGGTAAAATATGAAAGGCAGCATAAAAGCGCAAGTTTGCCGTATCCCGGCGCGGATCTTTTTTTCATATCGTTTCCTCTCAAGTTTCGCTTACCGCGCTCTCCCCGGTAAGTCAGTCGTTTTTCCGATCGCCATGCTCGAATTTGAACCACCGTCTGATACTGACGGCGCAGGTGAATATCCCCAGCCCCGCCAGCATAAGCCACGAGATGATGGTAACGAACCATCCGAAGTTATCGGACAGCGCGGCGTAACCGTAAGTGGACAGTGTGGAGCCGATATAGAACGCGGCGGTGGTCAACCCGGAGATCCGCGCGACACAACCGTATTTCGAGTAAACGCCCGGCAGCTGTCCGGTCAAAAGGTGAGTCAGCCCGTAGGCGCACCCCACGACGACAGAGATCAGCAGCACGCAAAGGATCAGATTTTTATTATAAAACGGAAGCATCACCGCGATCGCGGCGGCGGTGACGACAAACAGTATGGTACTGCTTTTCGTCAGGTTCCGGAAGCGTTTTTCCATCCGCCCCGCCAGCATGATGCCCGCCATGCCGAACACCGGCAGCAGCGTGGAGGTGAAAATGGAAAACGAGGAGGACAACTTATACTGATCGTAGATATAGGTCGGCATCCAGGTCGTAACGCCGTCCCGCAGAGCGCCCAGCGCGATCATCGCGAAAAACAGGGGGACAAGCCCGCTCAGCCGTATCACGCGGCCGAGAGAGACCGGATGATCGTCCGATGTCTGTTCCCTGCGGCGGGGCGACCCCTCTTTGACGCCCGCGGTGCCGATCATCCACACGGCGCCGACAAAAAGTCCGACGGCGCCCGCGCCCCAGAAGGATAGCCGCCATCCGGCGGCGACGATAGCGAGCGGCACGAGCAGGTAGATGAGCAGCGACCCCGCGGAGGAGGAAACGGAAACGGCAAGCGCCGCTTTCGCGTACTGCCCCGCGTCCATATTCTCCGCCATCACACGCACCAGCGGCGGCCACAAAAACGCCTGGAAAAAGCCGTTGACCGTCCAAAGCGCGGTCATCCACCATATATTCGGCAGAAAGCCCATCACAAGATTGATGATCCCGGAAACCACCAGCCCCATCGTGACCAGATGGCGCGGCCGGATCCTGTCGCCCAGCACCCCCGCGACGATCTGTCCAATCAAAAGCGTTATGAAGTTGCCGGTGACCGCGATGGAAGCGACCTGACGGGAGACCGCCAGATCCCTGATGATCTCGGTGAGCGCGGCAGTATAGTTGAAACGGCCGAAGAAATACATAAAAAAGGCAAAACAACACAAAAACGACAGTTTCCCAAATCCCGGCGCCGCCTTTTTCATATATTCCCCTCCCCGCGATCTTGTGCCATCATAGTATCACATCCCGCTCCGGCAAGTCAACGATTTCTTTCCCCTTTTGTATGATTTTGCGAAAAGCGGGCGGGTTTTCTTGACATCTTTTGGGCAAGAGGGTATAATCAAGTTAGACTGACCCGCGATAAAGACAAAGCGGTTTTGAAAGGTAAAATTTCCGCCATACTTTGCCGCAAAGCCTTGAAAAGCACCGGTTTTTACCTGTATCAGGCGTTTTGTCCTTATCGCGGATCAGCCTGATTTTATAAAAGGAGGTGCGGGTATGAGCCGGAAAAAACAAACGATCCTTTACGTTCTCATTGTGCTGAACGTTCTGTTTATCTGGTGCAATTCCATGCTGCCCGCGGAGACCTCCAACGCCATCAGCGACCCCATTATCTCCCGGCTGGACCGCGCCATCTCGGAAAAAGAGGAACCGGTCGTCGAGGCGCAGACGAAACCGTCGGAAACGGAACCGCCGAAAACGACGGAATCTGAAAAACAGGAGACGGAAAACCCCGTCCAAAAGGAGAAAAAGCATGAAACCGTTTCCCTTTTCTTTTTCAAGATCCGTACCCATCGTTTCGTGCGCAAAAGCGCGCACATCCTTGAATACATCCTGCTGGGGCTGTGGTGCGCGCTTTTGCTGCTTCGCGACGGCATACGCCCCGCCCGTTATAAATTCCTCGCGCTGACAGGTCTTTTCGTGCCGCTGATCGACGAGACGATACAGTTTTGGAGCGGCCGCACCTCGCTGGTCGGGGACATCTGGCTGGATCTTTTGAGTTTCTCCGTCGGCGTATTCGTCGTGACCGCCGGTTCGTATCTTTCGAACCGAAAAAACAGAAAACACACCGAAAAAAAACCGGGCCGCCGGCCCTATGAATTCTCCCTCAAAAAGGAACTGGCGGCGGGCGTCTGCCTCCTGGCGGCGCTTGTTCTTTTGTGCGGCGCGGCGCTGCCGGTGCTGACCCCCAAGCGGCACGATTACGGCAGCGTATGGGGAATGTACGAAAAGGAGCCGAAAAACAGCGTTGACGTGCTGGTGCTGGGTTCCTCCCTCGCCTATTGCGATATCGTCCCCGCTGTTCTCTACGAGAAAACCGGGCTGACCTCCTTCGTGATGGCGGGTCCCGAACAGACCTTCCCCGTCACCTACCGGTATTTGAAGCAGGCGCTCAAAACCCAGTCTCCCCGTTTCGTGATGGTGGAGGCGACGGGTCTGCTGTTCGGCAAGACCAACCGCTCCGTCAAGGTCAACCTCACCTATATGCCTTACAACCTTGACCGCCTCTCAGCGACGATGACCGAAACGGCGGGCAGTGAGCGCGCCGGCCTGCTCTTTCCGATGTACGCCTACCATGACCGGTGGGACGAACTGACGGCGGAGGACTTGCGAAAGGGCGTTCTCGGCTACGATACCGACCCGATGGCGGGATATACCTTCCTCGATGAGATCACCGTTATCGACGGCTTTTCTCCGCGGGATCTGCCGGACGAACCGGATACCTATCTTGAAAACCTCTCCTTTGTCGAAAAAATACGCGACCTCTGCGCGGAAAAGGGCATTCGTTTGTACTTTTTCCTCTCTCCCTACGCATCGCGTCCGGAGGACGGCGACCGCGCGAAAATCATGAAGGACGTCACGGACAGGGGCATTATGTTCAAAGATTTCAACGGCAGTTTCGACTCCTTCGGATTTGATCTGAAAACAGATTTTTACGATCCCGCCCACCTCAACTACCGGGGCGCCGTTAAATTTACGGAATATCTCGCGGATCGGCTGAAAGCGAATATCACCCCCTCCGGCAAAGCCGACGCCGCGCTTTGGAAAAAGCGCGTTTCCCGCTTTTCCGAACTTCGCGCCGCGGCGGACGCCGCGCCGCCGCGCTATAAACAGACGACAGACAACAACGGATGAAAGGACGAAAGCCGTGAATTTCAACTCGCTTTCCTACCTCGTGTTCCTCACGGTCGGCGTCACGGTCTGCTATCTGTTGCCGCGCCGGGCGCGCAACGGATGGCTGCTTGTCGCCAGCTATTTCTTTTATATGTGCTGGAACCCAAAATACGCGCTGCTGATGCTTTTTTCCACAGCGGTGACTTTTTGTTGCGGCCTTTTGACCGGACGGCGGGTTTGGGGAAAGAAAAAATTATGGCTCGTTGTCAGTTTACTGCTCAACCTCTCCATTTTGTTCTTTTTCAAATATTTCAACTTCGCGTCGGGTCTGCTCGCCCCGCTGTTCGCCGGCAAAGCGGTGACGCTGAACGTCCTGCTGCCCGTCGGCATTTCATTTTACATTTTCCAGGCGCTGGGATATACCATCGACGTCTACCGCGGCGCCGCGCCGGAGACGAATTTCTTTGACTACGCCCTGTTCGTCTCCTTTTTCCCGCAGCTTGTCGCCGGTCCCATCGAGCGCAGCGGCAATATGCTTAAACAAATCAAGGCGGATCGTCCCTTCCGTGCCGAAAACCTGCGGGACGGCTTTCTGCCCGTACTGTGGGGGCTGATGAAAAAGATGGTCATCGCGGACAATGTCGCGCTGATCGTCAACACGGTGTACGGCGCGCCCCGCGAACATACCGCCGCCGAGCTCGCGCTGGCGACGGTCGGCTTTGCCGTGCAGATCTACTGCGATTTTTCCGCCTACACCGACATCGCGCGCGGCAGCGCGAAAATGCTCGGTTTTTCCCTGATGGAGAACTTCCGCCGTCCCTATGCCGCCGTCAGCGTGCGGGATTTCTGGCGAAGGTGGCACATCTCCCTTTCCTCATGGTTTCGGGATTATCTCTACATTCCGCTCGGCGGCAGTCATGTTTCAAAGTGGCGCAGGATCCTCAATCTCCTCATCGTCTTTACGATCAGCGGTCTGTGGCACGGCGCGGCGCTGACTTTCGTCGTCTGGGGGTTGCTGAACGGCGTGTATCAGGCGGTCTCCCTGCTGGTGGATCCGCTTCGAAAAAAATGGTACGCCCTGCTGCGGCTGAAGGAGACCGCCAGGCTCTCCCGCGCCTGCAAAACACTTGTCACTTTCTTGCTTATCAACTTCGCGTGGGTGCTGTTCCGCGCTGACACGATGGGGGACGCCGCCTTTATTTTCCGCTCTCTTTTCACCTTGCGGGGACTTTCCGTCAACATCGCGGGTCTCGGCGTCAGCCTGCCGACGCTGATCCTGCTCATGCTCTGCGCCGCGGCGTTATGGTTCGCGGATCGCGCTATCATCGACAAAGACCTCGCCCGCCGCGTCAACCATACCCTTGTGCCCCGTTACGCGATCTACTTTCTGCTCATCGCGCTTATCCTGCTGTTCGGTTCGTACGGCGACGGTTTCGATCCGCAGGATTTCGTATACTTTCAATTTTAAAGAGCGTGCCGCGGCACGCTCTCTCTCATTTTATATTTTGTTTTGTTTCACATATTCTGTCGGGCTCATGCCGACATTTCGGGTAAAGGTCTGGTAAAACCCGGCGTAGGAACCGAACCCGCAGGTGGCGGCGACCTCCTGCGGCGGGATGCCCTCCCGCAGGAGCCCCTTGGCAAGGAGGACTCTCTTGGCGATGATATAGCCGTGCGCCGTCGAGCCCGTGTGCGCCTTGAACTGCCGCAATAGGTGATATTTACTGACAAAAAACCGCTCCGCGATATCGTCCAGCGTCAGCTGTTCTGTGAAATGCGCGTTGATATAATGGATGATCTGTTGCATCCGCACGCCGGGCGCGTCTTCTTCCTCCGGCACGCGGCGGATATGCTCTTCCAGCTGAAGCAATAAAAGCGTCATATAACACTCCCGCCGGAGCCGTCCCTTTTCGTCGTCCTCCAGCCGGAAAAAGCCGTCGATCATCCGCTTGATCTCCCCGCTCTCCGGACCTGACAGCGAAATACGGCAGGGAGAGATATCCCGCCACACGAAATTGTCCGGCACGCGGGCGAGCAACCTGCGGCAGAACTCCTGCCGTACCCACACCACGAAACGGTCATAGGTGATGCCTTCCTCAATAATGACGGGGCGGTGCATCCTGCCGGGCGGGATGATCAGAATGTCCCCCGGCACCAGATAATAGGATCTGTCCTCGATATAATACTGTACTTCCCCTTTCAGAAAATACAGAAGTTCATAGTGGTCGTGCGCGTGGAAATCCATCGTGCGAAAGTTGGAGGAGACAGTATGCGTGATATCAAGGTCGCGGTTGTTGATGCTGCATCTCTCTATTTTTGTCATTTTTCATCACCATACTTATGGTACAGCAATTTTTTTAATATTTCAAGCAATTTCTCTTATTTACTTTAAAAAAATTGGATGCTATACTGAATACTGGCTACAAGTAAGAAAGCAGGCGTTGCCTTATGAAATTCTATCACGGCAAAAGCGCCGAAGCGCTGTATGAGAGCGTTCGCGGCATGCCGATCATCGACTATCACTGCCATCTCTCCCCGCGGGAGATCTTAGAGGACAGACCCTTTGAGGACCTTTGGGAGATGTGGCTTTCCGGCGATCACTACAAGTGGCGCCTGATGCGGTGCGCCGGGATCCCCGAGGAACTGATCACGGGAGACGCTCCTCGCTATGACAAGTATTTTGCCTTTACAGAGGCGATCGCCGACGCGCCGCTCTCTCCGCTGTACCATTGGGTGCATTTGGAACTGGAACAGGCGTTCGGCATAACTGAGCCGCTCTGTCCCGAAAGCGCCGCGCGCGTTTGGGAAGCGGCAAACGCCGTCATTCACGAGCGAAAGCTCAGTCCGCGCAAACTGCTGCGTCGGTTCGGTGTGGAATACGTCGCGACGACGGATGATATCAACGGCTCGCTCGCCGCGCACGAAACGCTGAAAAAAATCGAGGGACCCGTCGTCGCGCCGACCTTCCGGCTGGACGGTTTGGTGCTGGCGCTGCGGAACGGCGATGCCTCTTATCTTGAAACGCTGGGCGCGCTGACCAACGTACCGGTCAGTGACAGCGAAACGCTTCGCGCGGCGCTTTCCAAACGGCTGGCGGCGTTCAAAACCGCGGGCTGCGCGCTGGCGGACACCGGCGTCGCCTTCTTCCCGGGCGACGCGCTGACCGATGGCGAAGCGGATAGCGCGATCAGCGCCATCCGTGACGGCAAGGCGCCGGATCATGAGACTTTTTTGAAACTGCTCGGCTGGCTGTACCTGGCGGTATGCCCCTTATTTCACCGGGAAGGCATAACGTTCCAGCTTCACACCGGCGTGATGCGCGATGCGTCCACCCGCCTCTTTGAAAAGGTCGGCGCGGACGCGGGCGGTGACTGCATCGGGGAAAAAGCCCGCATCGCGGACCTGCGGTGGCTGCTTGACACCCTGCAGCGGGCGGACGGCCTGCCCCGCACCATACTGTACACCCTTGCCCCCGACTACGACGGCGTCGCCTCGCTCATCGGCGCGTTCCCCGGCGTGACGCTCGGCGCGGCGTGGTGGTTCTGCGACCACCGGGACGGCATTGAAAAACAACTGCGCGCTTATGCCGCCCTGCTGCCGCTCGGCACCTTCACCGGTATGCTGACCGACTCCCGCAGTTTTCTCTCCTACGTCCGGCATGACTACTTCCGGATGATCCTCGCGGATGTGCTCGGGAAAGAAGCGGACGACGGCAGATTTCCCCTCACACAGGCAAAAAGCATTATGCGAAAAATATGTTATGACAATCCAAAAAGACTTACGGAGGTAACAACAAAATGAAACTAAAAATCGGAGAACAACTGTATTCCCTGCGCCATCAGTGCGAAACGCTGGAGGACCTTTCCGCGACGCTGAAAGAACTGCGCCGCATCGGCTACCGCTATGTCCAGCTGACGAGCATCTGCCCCTGCGAGTCCTCCGAGCTGAAAGCGGTGCTGGAGGGCAGCGACATCCTCGCGCCCGTCTGCCACGCCAACGTACCCAACCTGCTGGAGGATCCCAAGACCGAGATCGCGTTCTATGACGCCGTCGGCTGTCACGAGATCGGCATCGGCGCCGTCCCGAAAGACCTCCGCGTCAGCACCGAGGGCATCAAATCGTTCCTCAAAGCGCTCGAACCGACGCTGGAAATTATGAAAGACCGCGGGCAGAGACTCCATTACCACAATCACGCCCACGACTTCTCCCGCCTGGAGGACGGCTCCCGCGTTATCGACTACATTCTGGACGACGACCGCTTCTCCGTGCTGGCGGACGTCTACTGGCTGCATATGGCGGGCTACAACGAAGTGGATCTTCTGCGTTCTCTCAAAGGAAAATGCACCGTCGTCCACTTCAAAGACTGGGAACTGGACAAGAACACCCCGCGCTACGCCCCCATCGGCCGCGGCAATCTCGACTGGGACGGCATTTACAACGTCTGTAACGAGATCGGCGTGGAATACGCGTTCGTCGAGCAGGACAAAACGTTTGACGATGAGCCGGAAATGGATTGCGCGCGGCTCAGCTACGAGTTTATGCACAAAAAAGGTTGGATGTAAATGAGCAAATTCGTTCTCAGCGCCTTTGCCGATGAAGCGGGCAAAACACTGAGCGCGCAGATCGCCGCCCTGCGCCGCAACCGTATCGGCTATATGGAGATCCGCAACGTGGACGGAAAAAGCGTCGTCGATCTCACGGCGGGTGAAAAGAAAGACATTCGCGCCGCGCTGGACGGTGCGGGTATCCGGGTCAGGACGATCGGCTCCGACATCGGCAAGATCGATATCACGGCGGACCTTGCGCCCCATCTCGACCGTCTGAAACGGACGCTGGACGCTGCCGGCACACTCGGCGCGACACGGATCCGTATGTTTTCCTTCTTTATGCCGGAAGGACGGGCGGACGAGTACCGCGACGAGGCGCTGGAACGGATCGACCGGATGCTGGACACCGCGAAAGGCTCCGGCGTCACGCTGTACCACGAAAACGAAAAAAGTATTTACGGCGACACTTTTGCCCGCGTCAAAGATCTTATGGACGTGTTCGGCGGGCGGATGAAATTTATTTTCGACCCCGCCAACTTCCTGCAATGCGGGGAAAAACCGGGAGAGATCTACCCGCTTTTACAAAAGGATATCGCCTGTTTCCATATCAAGGACGCCGTATTCGCGACGGGCGCCGTCGTGCCTGCCGGCGAGGGGGACGGAGCCATTCCGGACATTCTCGCCGCCCATGCCCGAACGGCGGACGGCGTGATGCTGACGGTGGAGCCGCATCTCAAAAAATTTGTCGGATTTACGGATATGCGCGGGATGAACGCCGACGAGGAAAAACGCTACGCGACGAACGACGCCGCTTTCGACGCGGCGGTCGCCGCCCTCAAAAGTATTTTGGAAAGAGAGGGACTTTCGTATGAATGAGGTAAAGATCGCGATCATCGGGATCGGCAATATGGGAAGCGCCCATGCCAAACACATTTTTGACGGCGCCGTCAAAGGAATGACGCTCGCCGCTGTCTGCGACGAGGACGAGACCAAACTCGACTGGGCGGAGGAACGCCTGCCGGGCGTGCCGCGCTACACCGACTGGCACAAAGTGCTGGACGATCATATCGCGGACGCCGTTCTCATCGCCACCCCGCACTATCTCCACCCCGTCATCGCCTGCGAGGCGTTTGAGAAGGGCTACCACGTTTTGAGCGAAAAACCCGCCGGCGTCTACACCAAGGCGGTGCGGCAGATGAACGATGCCGCCGCGAAAAGCGGCAAGACCTTCGCGCTGATGTTCAACCAGCGCACCAACCCGCTCTATCAGAAAGCGAGAGAACTTGTAAAGAGCGGTGCGCTGGGCGAAGCCAAACGTCTTGTTTGGATCATCACCGACTGGTACCGCACGCAGAAATATTATGACAGCGGCTCCTGGCGCGCCACCTGGGCGGGCGAGGGCGGCGGCGTGCTGCTCAACCAGTGCCCCCACAATCTCGACCTGTGGCAGTGGATCTTCGGCATGCCGAAAACCATCCGCGCCAAGTGCAATATCGGCAAATACCACGACATCGAGGTAGAGGATGATGTCACCATCACCGCCGAGTATGAAAACGGCGCCTCCGCCGCGTTCATCACGACGACGGGAGAATTTCCCGGCACCAACCGTCTGGAGATCTCCGGCGACCGCGGCAAGATCGTCATCGAACAGGGAAAACTCACCTTCTGGAAACTTGAAACGCCGGAGCGGATCGTCAACGCGACGAGCGATAAGGCGTTCGATAAGATCCCTTACACCGTCGAGGAATATTCCTTTGACACGCCGGGCTCAGCGCACGTCGGCATCATGCAGAACTTTGCCAACCATATCCTTTTCGGTGAGGAACTGATCAGCAAAGGCGAGGAAGGCATTTTGGGGCTAACCCTTTCCAACGCCGCTTTCCTTTCCGACTGGACCGGCAAGGAGATCGCCCTGCCGATGGATGAGGATCTCTTTTACGAAAAACTGCAGCAGCGGATCATGACCTCCCGCGTCAAGACCAACGTCGCCCCCTCGGTCATCGAAAACCTTGAGGGCACCTACAGCGACCGCTGGCAAGGGAATAAATAAAGATGATTTCCCGCGGTCAATGACCGCGGGAAATTCTATAGTTTTTTTGAAATGGAAAAGGAGGAAGCCGCTTATGACTGTCATCCCCGAATACTGGAAAGACCCCGCGGCGCTGCATATCGGCGCGAAGCGGGAGAGGGCGTATTTCATCCCCTGCGGCTCGGCGGCGGAGACGGATCTGCCGCGGGAGAGATCGTCAAGATTTACGGATCTTCGCGGCGAATACGCCTTTCGTTATTTTGATACCGTCCAGCGGGTCGACAGCGGTCTGCTTGCCGCCGACTCGCCGACAGAAGGCTGGGACAAAATGCCGGTGCCGGGCGTCTGGCAGACAAACGGCTACGACGTATCTCCGTATATCAACGTCGGCTTTACCGTAATGTACCGACCGCCCCATCTGCCGGGTTTGGATCCGGCGGGTCTTTGTGTAAAGGACTTTAACTTTACTCCGAAACAAGACAGGCGGTATGAACTCACCTTCGAAGGCGCGGACAGTTGCCTGTACGTCTGGGTCAACGGCGCGTTCGTCGGGTACAGTGAGGTGTCTCACTGTCTCTCGATATTCGATATCACGTCAAATTTACGGGCCGGGAAAAACCGTCTGACCGTCGTCGTGCTGAAATACTGCACCGGCACATACTTTGAGGATCAGGACAAACTGCGCATGACCGGTCTGTTCCGCGACGTTTACATTTTGGAGCGGGAGGAGACCGGGATCGAGGATCTCTTTTTGCGGCAGAGCCTTTCCGATGACTTTTCGACGGCGGAAGCGCGATGTGAGTTTACGACCAACGGAGAAGTCGATCTCTCGGTCACGCTGGAAGCGCCGGACGGCTCCGTCGCCGCGGCGGGCGCCGCGAGCGGGAAAGATCCCGTCATCACGCTGACGGTGGAAAACCCCCTCCTCTGGTCGGCGGAGGTGCCGGCGCTGTACACTCTGCGCGTCCGGTGCGGCAACGAGTGGATCGCCCGCAAGATCGGCTTCCGCCGGGCGGAGATCAAAGACGGCGTGTTCCGCGTCAACGGCCGGCGGGTCGTTTTGAAAGGCGTCAACCGTCACGACAGCCATCCCGACAAGGGTTACGCCGTGGACGAGGAGGATATTCGCCGAGACCTGCTGATGATGAAAGAACACAATGTGAACGCCCTTAGGACCTCTCACTATCCGAACGCGCCGAGGCTCTATGAAATGTGTGACGAGATCGGTCTGTACGTCATCAGTGAGGCGGATATCGAAACGCACGGCTGTGAGCGCAGCGGCGACCGGGGCATGCTGATGCAGGATCCGGACTTCCGGGAGATCGTCATCGACCGGGTGCGCCGGATGACTGAAACACTGAAAAACCACCCCTGCATCCTCATATGGTCACTCTGCAACGAGACGGGCTGGGGAGAGAACCTCGCCGAGGCCGCGCGGTATCTCAAAGCGCGCGATCCCGACCGTCCCGTCCACTGTGAGTCCTTTTACAGCCACCGCGACTTCCATGACCGCGCCTATATGGACAAGGCGGACGGTCTGCTGGATATGTGCTCCAATATGTACGCGAGTTTTGAGAAAATGGAGGACTTTCTTACGATACGGGAGGAAAACCGCCCGTTTTTCCAATGTGAGTACAGTCACGCGATGGGCAATTCCTGCGGTGATATCCGGCAGTACGTGGAGTTTTTCTACGCGCACGAGCGGATGATGGGCGGCTGTATCTGGGAGTGGTGCGACCACGCCCGAAGGCTTACCGCGCCGGATGGAACGGAGTATTTCGGCTACGGCGGCGATCTGGGCGACGAGGACCACAACGACGGCAATTTCTGCGCCGACGGTCTGGTCTCCCCCGACCGTCAGCCGCATACCTCCCTTTTGGAGGTCAAAAACGCCTATGCTCCGGTCTATATGCGCTGGGACGGCAGGCTTTCCGTCACCAACCGCTATGATTTCCGCACGCTGTCCCATCTTTCCTTCAAAGCGCGGATCGAGCACAACGGCAAAGCCGTAAAGGAAATAAACTTTACACTTAATACGCCGCCTCACGGGACGGAATTGGTTGCCGTTGACCTGCCGGAACTTACCGGCGAATGCTATCTGACGGCGGAGGCGTGGGACGGAGACAACCGCCTGTATATCTTTCAGACGCCGCTTCCCGCTTTGCCCGAGACAAAAAGCGCACCGCGCGGCGCGCTCGCCGTCACCGAGACACCGACAGACGTCCGGATCGGGGGAGATGGTTTTTGCTACACCTTGTCACGCCTGGTGCCGCGGATCGAGAGTATCGTCATCGACGGCAGGGAGATGCTTGCCCGTCCGCAATGGTTCGCGCTGTGGCGCGCGCCGCTGGACAACGACCGGAAAGTCAAAGATGACTGGTTCCAGCCCCGCAAATATCCCAAAAAAGAGGGAAACCTGCGTGATCCTTTCGCCGGGCTTGACGATTTTACACTACGCCGTGAGGACGGGAAAGTGACGATCGAATACGATCTGTTCGTCGGCTGCCGCGGCAAGCGCCCGATCGTCAGCGGAAAAGCGCGCGTCGAGATCTTTTCCGACGGACTGATGATGCTGCGGCAAAGCGGCTCCATCCGGGAGACCGCCGTGTGGATCCCCCGCTACGGCTACCGGTGGGATCTCAAAGAGGAATTTTCAAACGTCCGCTTTTTCGGCTTCGGTCCCACCGAAAGTTATATCGATAAGCATGACGCGACGACAGTCGGCGTCTACGCCTGTGACGCGGAGGATCGTTTTGTCCCCTACCTCAAGCCCCAGGAATGCGGCAGCGCCTTTGGCACAAAATGGGCGTCGCTGACTGACGGCGGCGGACGCGGCATCGTGTTCGCGGGGGACGGCTTTTCCTTCAACGCCTCCGTCTATGATCCAAAGGCGATCAGTGAGGCGGCGCATCCCTTCGAACTCAAAAAGAGCGATGCCGTCATCGTTCACACCGACTGTTTTATGAGCGGTATCGGCTCGGCGTCCTGCGGGCCCGCCCTGCAGGAGCAGTACAAGATCCCTGCCGGTGATTTTTCTTTTACGGTGGCGATCGCCCCCTTTGCCGGTGACGAGTTCGACGTCCTTGCGCGCTTTAACGCGGAAAAATAAGAGAGGAAAGACCAAATGGTCTTTCCCTTATTTATTTGATTTTCGGATCAAAGAGCAAAGAAAACAGATAGCCGAACACGATCGCGGCGGCG
>LVAN01000001.1 GCA_001604045.1 Clostridiales bacterium Firm_08
CGCGATGGCCTGACCATCGCGGCCGCTTTTTTCCCGCCGGGGGCGGTCACGGTATTTTATTTGGCATTTGCGGGTTTTCTCTTTACAATCGGACAGACATATTTTATAATAGAAAAGAATTCAAGGAAAGGCGGTCACTTTAATGGACTACAAAATCGATACAAACTGCGTACAGGCGGGCTATACGCCGAAAACCGGCGAACCGCGCGTCCTGCCCATCGTGCAGAGCACGACGTTCAAATATGATACCAGTGAGGATATGGGAAAGCTCTTTGACCTGGAAGCGTCAGGATATTTCTACACCCGGCTTGCCAATCCCACCTGCGACAGCGTCGCGGCGAAACTCTGCGCGCTGGAAGGCGGCAGCGCGGCGATGCTGCTGTCCTCCGGACAGGCGGCGAACTTCTTTGCCGTTTTCAACCTCGCTTCGGCGGGCGACCACGTCGTCGCGAGCGCCGCGCTTTACGGCGGCACTTTCAATCTGTTTTCCGTCACGATGAAGCGGATGGGCATCGAGTTCACCTTTGTCGATCCCGACTGCACCGAGGAGGAACTTTCGGCGGCGTTCCGCCCCAACACCAAAGCGCTGTTCGGGGAGACCATCGCCAATCCGGCGCTTGCCGTGCTGGATCTTGAGATGTTCGCCCGCGTCGCCCACGCGCACGGCGTGCCGCTGATCATCGACAACACCTTCCCCACCCCCGTGGGCTGCCGTCCCATCGAATGGGGCGCGGACATCGTCACCCATTCCACCACCAAGTATCTGGACGGTCACGCCACCTCGGTCGGCGGCGCGATCGTGGACAGCGGCAAGTTCGACTGGATGGCGCACGCCGATAAATTCCCGGGGCTTACCACACCGGATGAGAGTTATCACGGCATCGTCTATGCCGAAAAGTTCGGGCAGGGCGGCGCCTTTATCACCAAATGCGTCGCGCAGCTGATGCGGGACTTCGGATCCTCGCCGTCGGCGTTCAACGCGTTTCTGCTCAACCTGGGTATGGAAACGCTGCACGTCCGTATGCCGAAACACTGCGCCAACGCGCAGGCGGTCGCCGAGTTTTTGCAGGCGCATGAAAAAGTCGCCTGGGTGCAGTACTGCGGTCTGCCCGGCGACAAATACTATGAGCGCGGCAAAAAATATCTGCCGAACGGTTCCTGCGGCGTTCTCTCCTTCGGCGTCAAGGGAGGCAGGGCCGCCGCCGAGACCTTTATGAAACGCCTGAAACTCGCCGCCATCGTCACCCACGTGGCGGACGCGCGCACCTGCATTTTGCACCCGGCAAGTTCCACCCACCGTCAGATGTCTGATGAGGAACTGCTCGCCTGCGGCGTCGCGCCCGATCTGATGCGGCTCAGCGTCGGCATCGAGGACGTGGAGGACATCATCGCCGATATCCGGGGCGCTCTGGAGGGCATCTGACATGACGACGATCTATCTTATCCGTCACTGCGAAACGGAGAGCAATATCGCCTCGGTATTCCAGGGGCACAGCGACTCTCCTCCCACCGAAAACGGCCTGCGGCAGCTCGACGCGCTGGCGCGGCGGTTTCGCGATATCCCGCTGGACGGGATCTATTCCAGCCCCCTCGGCCGCGCCGTCGCCACCGCGCGCTCGCTTACGAAGTACCACGACCTGCCCGTCGTCACCGATAAGCGGCTTATGGAGATCAACGGCGGTGATTTTGAGGGGATCAAATGGGAAACGCTCGATCAGCGTTTTCCCGAGCATATGCGCCGCTGGCGGGAAGAGCCGTGGAATTTTAAAGCACCGAACGGCGAGCCGACGCGAGAGGTCTATGAGCGCATGCGGGACGCGCTGACCGATATCGCGAAAAACAACGAGGGGAAAACCGTCGCCGTCGTCTCCCACGGCGACGCGCTCAAAAACGCGCTGTGCTTCCTTAAAGGGCATCCCGTCGATGAAATGCTGCTCTGCGGCGTCTTTGTCTGTCTCAACACCGCCGTCACCACCGTCGAAGCGACGGACGGCGCCTTTCGCATCATCTCGGAGGCCGACGCCTCACATCTTGACGCGCTGACATTATAAAACAGCATAGGGGCAGGTCCGCCGGGCGGACCTGCCCCTTGTTTTTTTGTTTGCTTTGCGAAAAGGGGACTTTCGATCAGAATAGGCTGATCCACGATAAGGACAAAACGCCTGATACAGGTAAAACCCGGCGCTTTTCGGCTTGTTGTCCTCGGCGGGCAGAATAATCACACACAACAAATGAACGCGCTGTCCGGCTCCCTCATCAGAGGGAGCCGGACAGCGCGACTGAGGGAGAGAGAACGGGGTTTCGGTTTCGTTATCTCTCCTTCCGTCAAAATCTGCGGTTTTGCCGCCTTCCTCGTCAGAGGAAGGCGGGGGTTTTTTCTGTTTTGTTGTACCGGGTTCAACCGCTTTCGCACCGACCGCCCCCGTGTCCTTAGCCGTCCGGTTTATCCGAAATTCTTATCAAACTGCATGAGGATCTGCGCGACGGCGGCGCGGGTGGCTTTGCCCTGCGGGTCAAAGCTGCCGTTCGATCCGGCGATCAGACCCGCCTTCTGGCAGGTGGCGACCGCCGACTTCGCCCACTTGGAGATCTTTTTCGCATCCTTGAAGGTCACGGCTTTGGTGGTGGGAGTGAGCGTGATCTTCATATATTTCGAGTAGGTCACAAGGATGGTGCAGATCTGCTCTCTCGTGATGGGATCGTTGGGCATAAACCTGCCGCCGGATCCGGTGACGATGCCGTTGTCGCTCGCCCATTTGACGGCGCCGGCGTACCATTGTCCCTTCTTGACGTCGGTGAATTTGGTCGTCACGTTGTTATTGACCTTCACGCCCGCCATCCGGGCGAGGACGGATACGAACATTCCTCTCGTCATATCGCCGTCCGGATCGAATTTACCATTTGATCCCGCGAACAGACCGTTGTTGACCGCATAGCTGACGGCGCCGTAATACCACGCCTTTTTGCTGACGTCGGAAAAGAGTTTCGACGGATCGACGGCGGGCGCGACGATCTTTTCGATCGTCACCTCACTGTCCGGCTTGACGGCGTTGCAGACGGTACAATGGATGGATTTTCGTCCTTCCTCCGTGACGGTCGCGGCTTTGTCGACCGTATAGTCTGCCGCCCACATATGTCCGTTGGCGGGGATCTCAACATATGTCGTGTAGTCACACCGCGAGCAGGTATCATATGCGTTCCAGCCGATCGCCGTGCAGGCCGCGGCTTTCGCGTCGTGATGAATGAGATCGTGTCCGAGCGCGTCGGTATCCCGCCGTTCCGTCACAGGGCAGCGGGAACAGGCTCTCGTTTCTTCGCCCTTTTCGGTGCAGGTCGCGGGCGTCGTTTCCGTCCACGATCCGAAGTTATGTCCGAGCGGTGCGGTCTCACTGTCCGTAAACGAGTCGCCGCAATTTTTGCAGGTGTGCGTGGTATATCCGCCCTCGGTACAGGTGGGCGAAGTGATCACGTCCTCATACTTGTGCCCGAGCGGAGAAACGTTGTTCAGCGTTTTGGTCTGTGCTTTGAACATAGGATCTTCAAAAGTCGCGGTGTAGGTCGTCCTACCGCTTTCCGTACAGGTGGGACGCAGGGAGATGTCGGACGCTGCGTCCGCCGTTTCGGTCGTGATATGGGAAGGATCATTGCGGCAGACGGCGGTCGCCGTCACCTTGCTGTTGTCCGCCGACCAGGTGTAGACCGGCTGACCCCAGTCGTGACCTTTTGCGGGGATCTCAACATACGTTGTGTAGTCACACCGCGAACAGGTATCATACGCGTTCCAGCCGGTCTCGGTGCAGGTCGCGGCTTTCGCGTCGTGATGGATGAGATCGTGGCCAAGCGCGGTGATCGTCTTTTGCTCGCGGGAGATCTCCTCGCCGCATTCGGAACAGCAGATGACCTCATCATAGGAGCCTGCGGCTTCGCAGGATGCGGCAACTTCCTTTTCCCGTACCGGCTCGCCGGGGGTGTGCTGATGGGCGCCGCCCTCAACGATCGCATAATAACTCAAATGCGGCGTCGTAAAAACGAGCTTGCCGTCGATCAGCTTTGCGTGCATCGCCTGATAGGTGCCGTCCGCGTTGATGCGGAAGACCTCGCAGGTATCGCCGTCGAACCCGTCGGGGACGGGGATGCTGACGGTCAGCAGACTGCCGGGCTGTACCTCGCGGGACTGATCGTCCACGATCTTGATCTCAAAGAGAGATACGTTGTCGTTTTCCTGCACGATCTGCTGCGCGCTCTCATAGAAAACGCCCTGCTCCACCTGCGCCACCACCAGGGTGACGTCCCGTTCCACGATGGCGGACACACCGGTCTCTCCGTCGGACTGTTCTCCGATCAGACGGCAGTCGATGCCGTTTGCCGCGGCGTACCGTTCCGCCGCGGTCTCCGGCATACAGTAGATGGCGTAGCCCTCGATCTTCCGGTCTTCGCCGTAGTAGCCGAACGCCTTATCGCCGATGGCGGTGACGCTGTCCGGCAGGGTGACGCTGACCAGATCGGTATCGTAAAACGCCTTTTCGCCGATGGTCGCCACGCCGTTTTCAAACATTACCAGCGCAAGAGAGGAACACCCGTCAAACGCGTTGTTGCCAACCGTCTTCACCGTGGCGGGAATGGTGATCACCGTAAGCGTTTTATTGCCGGCGAACGCGCCGTCCGCAATGGCGGTCACCGTATACGCGCCGATCTTTTCGGGCAGGATGATCTCCGCCGCGGCGCCGGTATAGCCGGTGATCGCCGCGCTTTTGCCGTCCTGCGACACCTCGTACCGCAGATCGTCCCGCTCAAATTCGACGACCTGTCCGTCCTCCGGCAGCACGGTGACGGAAACGCGGACCGACGATCCCTCCGCCATATCGTAATAATCTGCAAACTGCGAGTAGGCGGGGTCGGTGATCTTCAGCGTGCCGCCGATGATATATTCGCCCGCCCGGTCGGGATCGTAGGAAAGCAGATCCTCTTCGTTCCACACCACCTCGCACATCATCTTGTAACCGTTGGTGGTGGTGCAGAGCTTGCGGCTGAAATAGGACTCGAGCCGCACCCGCAGCTGCTCCTCCGAAAAGCCGTTTTCCACCGTGAAGGATACCTCGATATCATTGAATTTGATGATCTCGGTCTGCCGGTACACCGCCGTGACGGTGCAGTCGGCGCTGACGTTTGTATACGCGCCCTCCCAATGGTCAAAGGTATAGAAATATCTGCCGTCCGAGTAGCTTCCCGCGGCGGGCGGCGCGGCGCTGCCGCCCTTTTGTACCGACTGCCGCCCGAGGACCTCTCCGTCTCTGCCTGTAAAGGTGACGGTGTATGTGATGAAATGCTCGACGTCTTGCAGCGTGGGATAGTCGTATCCCTCCGCAACGCCGATCTCCCAGTATTCATCAAAATCGAAGCCGGCAAACGCTTCGGCGGTTTTCATCTGTTCGCCGGTCAGCGCGGTGCCGAGAGAATTTCCGTTTGTCACACAGCCGGACAGATAGTAGCAGTTGCTGACGATGCCATAGACACGTCCCGCCACGCCGCCGGTGCTGCCGCTGCTGCCGGTCACCGGGCCGGCGTTGTAACAATGGCTGACCGTACTGTAAGAGTGGACATATCCCACCACGCCACCGGTACTACCGTTGCCGGTCACCTTGCCGGTATTGTAGCAGTCGCTGACGATGCTGTCATATTTGGCATATTCCACCATATATCCCATCATATATCCCACCACGCCGCCGGTGTACACGCTGCCAATCACATTACCTTTGTTACAGCAGTTGCTGACAACACCGTTGCAGACTTCTCCCGCTACGCCACCGGTGTAAGCATATTGTCCGTTGCCGGTCACCATGCCATCGTTGCAGCAGTTGCTGACAATGCCGTTAACATCTCCCGCCAAACCGCCGGCGCAGGAAGTTTGGCCGTTTCCAGTCACCGAACCATTGTTGTAGCAACTGATGACCGTACCAAAAATATCTCCCACGACACCACCGGTATCGCCGTTGCCAATCACTGCACCTTCGTTATAGCAGTCGCTGACAGTGCTACTTTCACAGACATATCCCGCTACGCCACCGGTGTAGGCATATTGTCCGTTGCCGGTCACCGTGCCTTCGTTACGGCAGTTGCTGACGGTACTGTCACCATCGGCATATCCCGCCACGCCGCCGGTATACAAGTCACCGGTCACCGTGCCTTCGTTACGGCAGTTGCTGACGGTGCCGTCATCGAAATATCCCGCCACGCCGCCGGTATAATTATAATAACCGTTGCCGGTCACTGCACCGGTGTTGTAACAGCCGCTGACGGTGCCCTTATAGACACTTCCCGCCACGCCGCCGGTACAATTATAATCACCGCTGCCGATCACCGTGCCGGTGTTGTAACAATTGTTGATGATGCCATAACTGACATCTCCCGCCACGCTACCAGTATAACTTCCTGAATTATAAACATATGATTCTGCTATGCCGACGTTGGACACAGTTTCGCCGTCAACCCTGCCAAAAAGCCCGGCATATCTCATATTACCCCGGATATACAGACCCGATACGGTGTGCCCGTCGCCGTCATAGCTGCCGTCAAAAGTATATCGATCGTTGCCGATCGGCGTCCATTCGTTTTTGCCGGCGATATCATCGCAAAACAGGTCTCCGCCGTCGTTCAGCACGATATCTTCCGTCTGCCGGAAATATGTGCCGCTTTGGATCCTGCCTTTGTTGGTCTGCTGCGCCAGCCCCGCCAGCTCCCCGGCGGATGAGATCAGAAAGGGAGATTCCTTTGTGCCGTTTCCCTCCCACTCGGTATCCACGCTGCCGTCCCACACGGTCCCCGACGTATTGCGCGTCGTCCAGACCGCCTGAAAGTCGATGTCATCAGTAGGTACAAAGGGATCTTTCACGTAATACCGCGTTTCTTCGTTTCTCCAGTATCCGAAATCAAGGCCTTCCTTTTCGGGAGACGGAAGAGTGAACTCCGCTTCGCTCTTTAAAAGCTCTTCCCTGATGCAGGTCTCCCCGTCAAAAAAGCGCACGCTGTAATAATACTCTTTGCTACCAAGACTTCTCAACGTGGGATACGGGGACCCGGCGTCATACCCGTTCTCCCAAATTTTATTGAAGTCCCAGTCTTTAAAGGATCCTTTCTTCCGCATCTGCGCATCACTCAATGCGGTCCCGTGTTCGTTGCCGTTTTCCGCACAGCCGGACAAATAGTAGCAGTTGCTGACAGTGCTGCTCTGTAAGACAGATCCCGCCACGCCGCCGGTATAAGAGTCTTCTCCGCTGCCGGTCACATCACCGGTGTTGTAGCAGTTACTGATAGTGCTGCTATTTTCGACAGATCCCGCCACGCCGCCGGTATACAAGTCACCGGTCACTGTTCCGGTGTTGTAGCAGTTGCTGACGGTGCCGGCATTATAGACAGATCCCGCCACGCCGCCGGCGTAGTGGCCGGTCACGGTGCCTTCATTATAGCAGTCAGTAGCAGAGCCGCTGCCTACCACGCCGCCGACGTCCCAACCGATCACCGGGCCGATATTGCGGCAATCAGCCGCAGAACCGTAGCCCACCACACCGCCGGCATACGAACCGCCGGTCACCGGACCTTCGTTGCAGCAGTCGGTCGCGGAGCCGTAGCCTGCTACGCCGCCGGTGAATCTGCCGCCGGTCACATTGCCGGTGTTGTAGCAGTCGGTCGCAGAGCCACTGCCTACCACGCCGCCGGTATAAGAGTTGTTTCCGCTGCCGGTCACTGTGCCTTCGTTGTAACAATCGCTGACAGTACCGTACCGTTCAACGGATCCCACCACGCCGCCGGCATACAAGTCACCGGTCACTGTTCCGGTGTTGTAGCAGTCGCTGACGGTGCCATCAACTTTTCCCGCTACGCCGCCGGTGCTGCCGTTGCCGGTCACCGTTCCTTCGTTATAACAACCGCTGACGGTGCCGTCATAATAGACATATCCCGCTACGCCGCCGGTGGCGTCGCTGCCGGTCACCGTTCCTTCGTTGTAACAACCGCTGACAGTACCGTACCATTCAACGGATCCCACCACGCCGCCGGCATATTTTCCAGTCACTGTTCCTTTGTTGTAGCAATTGCTGACGGTGCCGCCATAATAGACATATCCCGCTACGCCGCCGGTATAATTTCCTGAATTATAGACGTATGATTTTACCATGCCGACGTTGGATACCGTTCCGCCGTCAACCCTGCCGAAAAGCCCGGCATATTCCAGATCGCCCCGGATATACAGGCCCGATACGGTATGCCCGCCGCCGTCATAGCTGCCGCGGAAAGAATTACTATAACTCTCTCCGATCGGCGTCCAGTCGTTTTTGCCGGCGATATCGTCGCAAAACAGGTCTCCGCCGTCGTTCAGCACGATATCTTCCGTCTGCCGGAAATACATGCCGCTTTGGATCTTTCCTTCATTGGTCCGCCGCGCCAGCCCCGCCAGCTCTTCGGCGGACGAGATCAGGAAGGGAGAGTCCTTTGTGCCGTTTCCTTCCCACTCCGTATCAATACTGCCGTCCCACACGGTCCCCGACGTATTGCGCGTCGTCCAGACCGCCTGAAAGTCGATGTCATCGGCAGGTACAAAGGGATCTTTCACGTAATACCGCGTTACTTCGTTTCTCCAGTATCCGAAATCAAGGCCTTCCTTTTCGGGAGACGGAAGAGTGAACTCCGTTTTACTATTTAAAAATTCTTCCCCGATGCAGGTTTCTCCGTCAAAAAAACACACGCCGTAATAATACTCTTTGCTGCCGAACCGTCTCAATGTAGGATACTGATAATCAGTGGCATACCCGATCTCCCAAATTTTATTGAAGTTCCAGCCTCCAAAAGAATCTTCCTGCTGCATTTGCATTTCTGTCAGTTCGATACCGCCGTAAATTCTTCCTCCCATCACACAATCGGACAAGTAGTAGCAGTTGTTAACTGTGCTATTAGCATAGCCCACCACGCCGCCGATGACGTCTTTTCCGTTGTCGGTCACCATTCCGATATTGTAACAGTTACTGACAGTGCTGATGGGCCGGA
Source organism: Clostridiales bacterium Firm_08 (assembly GCA_001604045.1). Lineage (GTDB taxonomy): Bacteria > Bacillota > Clostridia > Oscillospirales > QAKW01 > Firm-08. The sequence goes on from LVAN01000001.1 coordinate 9,037, forward strand.
CGTTTCCCACCACGCCGCCAGTAACGTAACTGCCGGTCACTGTGCCGGTATTGTAGCAATCGTTGACGGTGCCGTCATCGACACGTCCCGCCACGCCGCCGGTAGAAGAGTTTTCTCCGTTGCAGGTTACTGTGCCGGTGTTGTAACAGTCGCTGATAATGCTTTCATCTTCGGCATACCCCGCTACGCCGCCAGCGACGTAACAGCCGGTCACATTGCCTTCATTGTAGCAACCGCTAATGGTGCTGTTAGAGACAGATCCCGCTACGCCGCCGGTGTAGGAAGAGTATTGGCTGCTGCCGTTCACCGTGCCGCTGTTGTAGCAGTCGTTGACGGTACCATCGTAGACATATCCCACTACGCCGCCGGTGCTGCCGTTGCCGGTCACGTCACCGATGTTGTAGCAGCTGCTGACAGTGCCATCAACTTTTCCCGCTACGCCGCCGGTGCTGCCGTTGCCGGTCACGTCACCGATGTTGTAGCAGCTGCTGACAGTGCCATCAACTTTTCCCGCTATGCCGCCGGTGCTGCCGTTGCCGGTCACTATGCCTTCGTTGCAGCAGCTGCTGACGATGCTGTTATTATAGACATATCCCGCCACGCCGCCGGTGCTGCCGTTGCCGGTCACTATGCCTTCGTTGCAGCAGCCGCTGACGATGCTGTTATTATAGACATATCCCGCCACGCCGCCGGTATAATTTCCTGAATTATAGACGTATGATTTTACCATGCCGACGTTAGATACCGTTCCGCCTCGAATATAACCGAAAAGCCCGGCATATTCCATATCACCCCGGATATACAGGCCCGATACGGTATGCCCGTCGCCGTCAAAGATGCCGCGGAAAGCAGTAGTATGACCAGCTCCGATCGGCGTCCAGGAATTGACCGGGGCGATCAGATGACCCTCTCCGGTGTAGCTTCCCCAGTTTTTCCAGTTGGTGGTATCATTGAGGAGGATATCCGCGTCCAGGCGGAAGTGTTTTTCGAGAAATCCGTTCATATCGTTGACGCTTGCGGCAAGGTAAGCAAGCTGCTCCGCCGTTTTGATGACATACGGATCGTCTTTCGTGCCGCTGCCGCTTTCAAAGGAGTCGGCAGCGCTCCCGTCCCACACGGTAGTGACCGCGAATGCCGCCGGTACGATCTGCGATATCATCGATACCGCCATCACGACCGCAAGGATCAGAGATACGAGCTTTTGTTTGTTCCGCTTCATTTTTGTTTTTCCCCTCTTTCTTTGATCAGCGCGCGGTTTTCCGGCAGACGGTTCCGTCGGCGGTCCCGCCGCCCGCCGCTTTCCCGGGCGCGCAATATTATCTCTTTTTATCATTTTATCATACACAAAACAAACCCGCAACAAATTTTTTGCCTCCCGCCGCGAGCGCTGAAAAAAGCGTGATGACATTTGCCATCACGCTTTTTTATTGTTTTCAGACTTCCTCAAAAAACGTATCCGGGTGAGCGGGGTCGAAGATCTCGTTCGCCCACATCAGGGTGACGAGCGGTTCGGTGTCGGACAGGTTGATGATGTTGTGGGTAAATCCCGGCAGCATATGCACCGCCTCGATCCTCTCGCCGGAAACGTCGAACCTCCGCACCTCGTCGGTGCCGATCCGGCGCTCCTCGATCCTGCCCCGGCCGCTGACCACGATGAAAAACTCCCACTTAGTGTTGTGCCAGTGCTGGCCCTTGGTGATGCCCGGTTTTGACACGTTGACGCTGAACTGCCCGTGGGCGGCGGTCTTGAGCAGTTCGGTAAAACTGCCGCGCGCGTCCTTTTTCATATCCAGCGGGAAAGAGGTCTTTTCCGCCGGCAGGTAGGAAAGATACGTGCTGTACAGTTTTTTGGCGAAACTCCCCCGCGGGATGGCGGGCATTATCAGCGTCCGCGGCTGCGCCCTGAAATCATCCAGCAGGGCGACGATCTCCCCCAGCGTCACCCGGTGGGTGACCGGAGCGAAGCAAAACGCGCCGTCCTCTTTCGCAAGGGCGGTCACGCCGTCATAGACGCAGTGATGTTCTTTGCCCTCCAGCGCGTCCAGCATCTCCTCCACAAGGTCGTCGATATACAGCAGTTCCAGTTCCGCTTTCGGGTCGTTCACCGTAATGGGCAGATCGTTGGCGTAGTTGTGGCAGAAGGTCGCCACCGCGCTGTTGTAATTGGGGCGGCACCACTTGCCGAACAGGTTGGGAAACCGGTAGACCATCACTTTGGCGCCGGTGCGCGCGGCGTACTCAAAAAACAGATCCTCCCCCGCCTTTTTACTGATGCCGTAGGCGCCGCCGGCGTACCGTCCGATCAGCGTCGCCTGGATGGAACTTGACAGCACCACCGGGCATTTGTTGCCGTGCTTTTCCAGCGTCTCCAGCAGCTCTCCGGAAAAACCGAAGTTGCCCTCCATAAATTCCGCCTCGTTTTTCGGGCGGTTGACGCCCGCGAGATGAAACACGAAATCCGCCCGGCGGCAGAAGTCGTCAAGTTTCGCCGGATCGGTGTCGAGATCATACTCAAAGATCTCGCCAATGGAAAGCGAGGGGCGGGCGCGGTTTTTTCCTTCCTTTATATTTTTAAGGTTTTCCGTCAGGTTTCTGCCCGCGAACCCTTTCGCGCCGGTGATCAGAATGTTCATCGCTGTTCCCCTTCTCTTATATCAAGTCCGCACTCCTTGAAAAAGGCGCGCAGTTTTTTTCCCTGTTCGGCGTCGCCCGCCGTCAGCCGTTCCATCTGCCGTTTCACGTTGCCGCGGCGGCGGAAAACGCCTGTCACGCCGCGGTACGCCCACGCGCAGGGCAGCAGAACTTTTCTGCCGTCCAGCCACGGATACATAGAGCGCATCTCCCCGTAGGACGGAAAGCAGGCGTTCCTGACGAACCGCCAGCGGCCGCCCTCGACGGCAAGGTCGGAGGATCGCCCCTTCGTGCCGAACAGGCCGCCGGACAAAACGAACCGTCCGATCCGTTCGGTCAGCGGATCGGCGGGGCCGTCCCCGAACCAGTGTGCCGCGAGCGCGGATATATTTTGATAAAACTCCGAAAGCCCGAGTTTTTCAAGTTCTCCCGCGAGATACGCGCGATCCCGCACCGCGCCGTCGTAAACATACACGTCCGCGATGAACCGCAGTCCCGCGCCGCCTTTCTGAAAGTGCTGCGCGAGATGTATAAGGCAAAAGATGAATTCATCCTCCGCCGTCATTTCATAAGTATGGTTCGTCCCCTCCGCCGGACGGGCGCGCTCCCACACGCCGGCGCAGTAGGCGGCATAGGGGGAACTCGCCGGTACCATCTCCCGGTGCGCCTCGACGCAGACGAAAGGCCGGCGGCGGTAGGTGTCGTTTTTCCGTCCCGCCTCCCGGTCGGGAAAACCGGCGGCCCGCATCGCGCGGCAAAACGCCTCGTGCGCCTCCGGCTTATAGAGCAGGTCGATGTCCGACATGGTGCGCAGATCCTCCGAGGGGTACCGCCGCCGCGTCACCGCGCCTTTGAACAGCAGAAAATCGACCCCCGCTGTTTCCAGCGCGGCGCGGATGTCCGCGAGCGCCCTGCCCTGATACCCCTGACAGGCGAGCGCGAGCGCGGCGCGCTGTTTCAGCTCCGCCGGGACGCCCTTTTCATCGGCGTACCGCGCGACGAAAGGCATCACCTTGTGACGGTCCGCCAGTTTGATCAGCTTCTGCCAGTCGGCATCCGGCGGGCAGACGGCTCTCTCGCCCCGCAGTACGCGTTTGATCATTTCAATGAGTAGTCGGGTCATTCACATCTCCTGCGTCTCGAAAATCTTCCGAGTGTAAAATAAGATATCAGCGCGAGCAGACAGGTCGCGCCAAGGGCGATCAGCCCGTAGCGGAGCCTGCCGGTCAGCGACAGCGCGATCATCGCGTTGACGACGATCATATGGTATATGTACAGCCCGTAGGACAGATCCGTCTTCGGGCGCAGTTTCGGAAAAGCGTAGGCAAATCCCACCGCCGCGCAGCAGATCAGCAGGGTGGAGACCAGCGGATAGGAAAAGAGGCTCACATCCCTCCTCACCGCGAAGCGCCACACCACGGACAGCGCGAGCGGAACATACCAAAACCGTTTCAGGACCGGGACAAAGCCCTCATAGTTTTCCGACAAAAAGCACCCCAAAAGAAACATCCAAAGATATGGCAGGATCGTCTGCCCGTACATCTTATATAGCAAAACGGGCAGTATTTTCTCCAAAAGCGGAGAGATCGCCGCGGCGGCCGCCGTCAGCGCGAGCGCCGCGATCCATATGACGGTCCGTCTGCCGCGCAGCAGTTTCCGCAGCAGCCGCAGAATGATATAAAACTGCACGAAAACAAAAATCGTCCACAGCGCGCCGTTGGGCGTGCCGCAGCCGTAACCGCGCAGGAAAGAGGGCGTCCAGCATTGAAAGATCGTCCCCTGCGCCGCGCCGAACAGCAAAAGCCCTCCCCATCGGACGCGATCCCGGTACAAGATCGCGATCGTGATCAGCTCCAGCGCCACCGCGCCCCACAACTCGGGGTACAGCCGCCGAAACCGCCGCCCCGCGAAGGCGCGGACGTCTCCCCCGGCGGTATGCCACAGCAGAAAACCGCTCAAAAAGAAGAATACCGGCACGCCGAGCAGCCAGCGAAACAGGATATCAAAGACCGGGTTCGACGGCAGGGACAGATGCGTGGCGAAATGCCCGAACATCACGTCCGCCGCCGCGAGATACCGCACGATCGTCAGACAGTTGTCCCGCCGGGCGGGAGGGGTCATTTTCTCCACACCATTTTGTCGACGACGCCGGTAAAGGACCGGATGATCTTTACCACCTTGTCCGATACGTTCTCGTCGACATAGTCGGGCACCGGGATGCCGCCCTCGCCGTTTTTCACCATGGTGACGGCGGTGTCCACCGCCTGCAGGAGTCCTTTTTCATCAATGCCCGCGAGGATAAAACAGCCTTTTTCCATCGCCTCCGGGCGCTCGGTGGACGTGCGGATGCAAACGGCGGGGAAAGGACAGCCGATGGAGGTAAAGAAAGAACTTTCCTCCGGCAGGGTGCCGCTGTCAGAAACGACGCAAAACGCGTTTTTCTGCAGGGCGTTATAATCGTGAAAACCAAGCGGCTCATGCGCGATGACCCGTCGATCCAGCGCGAACCCCGTCGCCTCCAGCCGCTTTTTGCTGCGGGGATGGCAGGAATACAGCACCGGCATATCGTAGGTTTGCGCCATCTTGTTGACGGCGGAAAACAGAGAGGTGAAGTTCTTTTCGGTGTCTATATTTTCCTCCCGGTGGGCGGAAAGCAGGATGTATCTGCCTTTTTCCAGTCCCAGCCGCGCGTGGATATCGCTTTCCTCGATGGAAGCGAGGTTGGCGCGCAGCACCTCCGCCATCGGGGAACCGGTGACAAAGGTGCGCTCCTTCGGCAGACCGCAGTCCGCGAGATACCGGCGGGCGTGCTCGGAATAGGCGAGGTTGACGTCCGAGATGATATCGACGATCCGGCGGTTGGTCTCCTCCGGCAGGCACTCGTCTTTACAGCGGTTGCCCGCCTCCATATGAAAGATGGGGATGTGCAGCCGTTTGGCGCCGATGACGGACAAACAGGAATTGGTGTCCCCCAGCACCAGCACGGCGTCGGGGCGGGTCTCGGCCATCAGTTTATAAGACGCGGCGATGATGTTTCCCATCGTCTCGCCAAGATCCTCCCCCGCCGCGTTAAGGTAACAGTCAGGGTCGTCAAGCCCCAGATCCCTAAAAAATACACCGTTGAGGTTGTAGTCGTAATTCTGCCCGGTGTGCGCGAGCAGCGTGTCAAAATACCGGCGGCATTTTTGGATGACCGCCGCGAGCCGGATGATCTCCGGCCGGGTGCCGACGATGATCAGCAGTTTGAGTTTTCCGTTGTTTTGAAATTCCGCTTTTTTCATTTCGCTTCCCCTTTTTTACGCCTGATATTTTTCTTTCCGAACAAAAAGGCGACCCAGTGATTGGAAATATAAACGATCGGCACGAACAACACACATACGATCAGGAAGTAATAAAAGTAGGCGGGATAGGAATAGTTCGCTTTTTCCAGTGCCGGAAAGATCGCCTTCCCGACGCCGTGCAGGACGTTGAGCATCCTCGCGTGAAATATGTAAACGATGACCGAGTTCACGCCGAACCATCGCAGAACGGCGTTGTCCCCCAGTCCCGCCGAGATCTCGTACACACACCAGATCCCGAGCGCCGCGCCGGCAAAAAACAGTACAAGATCGCCGTACGTGTTGCTGTACATCGTGACCGGCGAGTTCGCCCGGGAAATGATCACGATGATCGGAAGGGCCGCCACCCAGATCGAACGGAACTTCGCGCGCGGCGGCGCGTCTTTTTCGACCGCCGGGCGGATATAATGCCCCGCGAGGTAGAACAGCAGCGCCATCGGCAGGGTCTCGATGTGGACGACCGTCTTGATCGGAAAGATCTGCGTCAGCACCGCGGGGATCAGCGCGATCAGAAGACTGATCCAGCGTTTTTTCAAAAGCCCCGTCCTGTCCAGCAGCCAAAAAACGATCGAAACGTAAAAAAGCACCCACAAAAACCAGCCGAAAAGGTTTTCAAGGATCAGTCCCGCGGTGACCGCCTTGTGTTCAAGCGCTATGTCAAACGCCGTGTCAAGCAGGAACAGCGTGCCCTGCGGGATCAGAAGCACTCTCATTTTTTTGAGCAGGTATTTGCCGAACGGAAGGACAGCGCCGTCCGATCCCCCGCTTTTCGCGACCATACCCGAAATAAAGAAAAACAGCGGCATATGGAAGGAAAGGACAAAGCGGTTCACGGGATCCTTCAGCGTTCCGACGCTGTGCCCGAGCACCACCAGCAGGATCGCAATCCCCCGCATAACGTCGATCCGCGAAAGCCGTTTTCCGGTCATCTGTGTCACGCGCGCTTCCCCCTTTTTATTTTTTGTCCCGCAGCTGCTCGCGGACATAGTCGGTGGTGAGGATCTTTCGCGCCGTTTCCTCCACGTTGAGCAGTTTGGTGTTGTGACTGGTGTAAGCCTCGTCAGACTCGGTCTGCACCTGTCCTTTGACAAAGAATTTATCGTAGTTGAGATCGCGGTTGTCCGCCGAGACGCGGTAATACTCTCCCATATCCTGCGCCCGCAGGCGCTCCTCTCTCGTCATCAGCGTCTCGTACAGTTTTTCGCCGTGCCGCGTGCCGATGATCCGCGTGCCGGTATCCCCGAACAGCGTCTGCACCGCTTTCGCGAGATCTCCGATGGTAGAGGCGTCCGCCTTCTGGATGAACAGATCGCCGGGATCGGCGTGCTCGAACGCGAACCGCACCAGTTCCACCGCCTCGTCGAGGTTCATCAGAAAACGCGTCATATCGGGGTTGGTGATGGTGATGGGCTGTCCCGCTTTGATCTGGTCGATGAACAGCGGGATGACGGAACCGCGGCTGCACATCACGTTGCCGTACCGCGTACAGCAGATCACCGTGCCGCCCCGGTCGGCGGCGACCCTGGCGTTGGCGTAGATGACGTGTTCCATCATCGCCTTGGAAATGCCCATCGCGTTGATGGGATACGCCGCTTTATCGGTGGACAGACAGACCACCCGTTTGACGCCCGCGTCAACGGCGGCGTGCAGGACGTTGTCCGTCCCCTCCACGTTGGTCTTGACCGCCTGCATCGGGAAAAACTCGCAACTCGGCACCTGTTTGAGCGCCGCCGCGTGAAAGATGAAATCCACGCCCGGCATCGCGTCGGCGACCGAGCGGGGATCCCGCACGTCCCCGACGTAAAATTTGACTTTTTCCGCGTATTCCGGATGCCTTGCCTGCAATTCGTGCCGCATATCATCCTGCTTTTTCTCATCGCGGGAAAAAATGCGGATCTGTCCGATATCCGACGTCAGAAAATGTTTCAGAACGGTGTTGCCGAAGGATCCCGTTCCTCCCGTGATCATCAGTGTTGCTCCGTTAAAAGCGGACATCTTGTTTCCTCCTACCGTTTTATATGAATTTATGTTTTACTTTCCGAAGCGCCGCGCCGATCTTTTTCGGTTTGACGAATACCACAAGGCAAATACCGAGCGCGATAACACCCGATATCCCGCCGTACAGGATGAAAGCCGTCCAGCTCTTTATGACGAACAGCCGTTTGAGCGGAATAATGACGGCGGCGATCAGCCCGGCGCTGACCAGCATCTCGGCGACGGGGCCGAAAAACGTCCCGCGGGAAAGCCCGAGTTCCTTACAGGGATATACCGGAATAAAGATCCCGTAAAACAGGATGGTCAAAATCAGCGTCGTCAGCGGGATGGCGTAGATGCCGATGCCGGTGAAACGGATCAGCAAATACATCCCCCCGAGATTGGCGACGCCGCTGCCGATGACAAGCAGCGAGGGGATCTTGATCCGGTCCATCATAATATTGAGATTGGACACCGGCCACACCACGCCGATCAGCATCATGCGGGAGACGTCCAGCGCCGACAGTTTCATCAAAAGATCGGCGTCGTTGCCCGGCACCCACAGCGTGAAAAACTCCCTGCCGTAGATCATCAGGATCATCACGATAGCGGTGGAAAACACGCCCATGATGCGTTGCGCCATTCTGACTTCTTTGACAAGCGCGCCGGTATCGTTTTCCGCGTAGCGGGTCGCGATGCGCGGCATAAATACGCCGTTAATGGCGGTGATGACGCCGCTGAGCAGCGACGGCATCGTCTTGACGATGGACATGTCCCCGCCCGCCGCCTCGCCGAGCATGGTGTTGGCGGCGATCCGGTCAACACTGGAAAGCAGCAGGTCGCCAAGGTGGTTGAGCGAGTTCCAAACACCGACGCGAAGGGTGGAGATCACCAGCCGCCCGTCAAAGGACCGGCGTCTGATATGAAGATCCGGCACCAGCCGACGCTTCAAAACGATCTGCACGAAAGAGTTATAGGATTCCAACGCCAGCGCGACGATGCCGACGTAGACGATGGAGGGTCGGAGCACCGTGAATATCAGCAGGTAGAGCGACGCGCGCAGCGCCGCCTTGCCAAGCTCGGTATAAGCGCGCAGGTCGATGCGGTTGGTCGCGTAGGTCGCGCATCCGAACACCGAAGTGATCAGGTTGAGGATCATCGTGGAAAACACCAGCGCAAACAGGATCCGTACGTCCCCGACGTATTTGTCGGACACCTGGAAAAAAGACTGTATCCAGATGACGATGACGGTCAGGACGGGCGCCAGCAGAAGGGAAAGGGCGATGTTGGAAATAAAGATGGAACTGTAATACCGTTCCGCCTTGTCCTTATGCCCCCGTACCAGCTCGACGGTGATGTACTTCGCCGCCAGTGAGTTGAGCGCGATGGAGATGATCTTGACGTAGTTGACGACATCGGTCGCCAGTCCGTAAAAGCCGAACACCTCTTTGCCGAGATGCCCGACAAGAAAGGGCGTCAGATAAAAGCTGACCGCGATGGACACGCCGTAGGAAAGAAGGTTAGCAATAAGATTGATGGTAAGCCGTTTTTTGCCCATATCCGTTTACCTTCCCCGGAGCCGGCGGCTGACCGCGGCTTCCACGTCGATCAGAGCGGGAAGTTTTTGAAAGGGTCTCAGGCGTTTCAGACCCGCGTTGATCCGTCTTGCCCACTTGAAGTTGTTGGTAAAATGATCCTTTGGCGCAAGGAAAGGCGCCGTATTGCCCTCACGGATATCGGAAAACAGTTTTTTCCACAGTCCGATGACCTTTTCGGGCGCGAAACCCTCCGCTACGAACGCGCGGGCGTTTTCCCCGAGGGCGCGGTTTTGCCCGTCATCCGTCAAAAGGCGGCAGATCGCGCCGGAAAGCGCCCCGGCGGAGCGAATGAGTATGCCGGTGCCGCCGTCCCTCACCACGTCGGGCAGACCGTTGACGTTTTTGGATATGACGGGGATCTCCGCCGCCTGCATTTCCAGCGCGCTGATCGGACAGACCTCGGTGCGCCCCGTGGGATTGACGACGCCGACTTTTGTTTTACGGTAGATCTCTGATTTTTCCGCGCCCATCAGCCCCATAAAATGCACCGACGGCAACACCCTGCCATCCGCGCCGGTCACGAAAGGCGCGAAGGTCGCTTCGTATTTTTCTTCCGCGACGCCGAGAGGCCCCTGCCGGATATCCGTGCCGTACAGATCGCCTTTTCCGATCACATAAAGCTGCGCGTCCGGCACGCGCTCCAGCACCTTCGGCCACGCCTTCGCCAGCGCGGCGAAGCCCTTGCCGGGCACGATCGCGCCGACGTAGGTGACGACCGGCGCGGGGGACGGATCCCGCACGGGATAACCGTCAGGACAAAACATATTGGGAATGATCACGCCTTTACGGATAACGTCGTGATCGATATAGCGGTCATAGTGTTCCCTGCCGAGAAAGATCACGCGGGTGATAAAGGGATGATCCGCCATCACCCGCAGGATATCCCCGCGGATCCAGTTGTGCACCCACACGGCGCTTTTGAGCCGTTTTTCCCGCAGAACGTCCGCAAGTTCCATCACGTGATTGAAGTTGAACAGCAGCATATCCGCCTGATCCCGCGCCGCCTGTTCCACACAGTCCCGCGGGGACGCGGCGACGCGGTATGTCACCCTGTCCTCCCGCGGCATTTTGCACAGGCGGTCGGTATGCCGGTGGCGGTATACGATCAGCTCGTCCTCCGGAAAATACTGCGTATAAAAATGGATCAGCATCAGATAGCAGAACTGCGTCCCGCCCACACCGGGATTGCCCGTCTGCGGATGGGAAGCGTCCAGCCCCTCTCTGCTGATATCGTCGTAAATAATGCCGATCTTCATTCCCGTTCCCCCTGCCAGAGCGTCCGGATCTCCTCCGCGAACGCCTCCGGCGTACTGTTATAAAAAAGTTCCCGCACCGTTTCAAACGGCACGCTCCGACCCTTTATCTCACGGATAAATCCGTCGATCCTCTCCGCCGCTTCTTTCCCGTCCGTTGCCGTTTGGTCAATGCTGCAGGCGAGCGGGTATTTCCCGAGATAAGGCAGCGCCGCGTCATCCGGTTTGAAGTAAGTCGTCAGGATCGGCTTGCCGAACGCCATATACTCAAAGATCTTGCCGGAAATGGCGCTGGAATTGGACACGCCCATATTGAGCAGGATGTCCGCTCCCCGCAGCAGCGCGGCAAGTTCCCGATGCGGCATAAATCCGATATGTTTGAGGGTCCCGCGAAACGATCCCGTCTCCTTCTCCCAGAGATCCCCGACCGCGTCCTTGCCGACAAAGATCAGGCATACGTCCTCCCGATCCAGCGCGCGGATCACGTACCGCGGATCCCGGTCGGGCAAATAGAGATATCCGGTAAAAAGCACGTTGATCTTCCCTTTTTCAAGGATCCCCGCCGTATCGCCGTCCGCCGGCGGCGGCGGGGCGAGAAACGCGGGATTGAGATAGACGAACCGGTCGTCCCCTGCGTCTTTCTGCTCGTGGAACGAACGGGAGGCTTCCATCGCGATGATCCTGTCGGCGTTCCGGGTAAGTTTCCGCTCATAGGCGTGCCGCCGTCCGGCGGAAAACTTCCGCGGCAGATATTTTGGCGGCGTGCCGCAGGCGTAAGCGTCGATCATATACGGCACGAATAAGATCCGCGGCATTTTTTTCCTGACGTAGTGTCCCGCCGCGACGCTCTCCCCCGGAAAACAGACGGAAACGATCAGATCTATGGCATACTCCCGGCAGATCCTGAGCGCTTCCCGTTTCAGCCGCCGCTCGAAAAACGGCGCGAACCTCGGATAAAGCGGCGCCGTCAGGATCTGTGACAGGCGAAACCTCGCCGCTTTGCAAAACGCGGCGATCAGGTTCAGCCCTTTGCCGCCGCGCTCTTTGGCATATCCGGAAAACCGGGAAACAACACTGTCGCTGACACGAAAGACCGTCGCGCCTTCCGCCGTCTCTTGCGCCGGTTGTCCGTACCGGCGGCGCGCCAGACAAAAGACTTCGTTTTCCTTTGTCATCTCCCGGATCACAGCGTCCGCCGCGATCGACGTGGGCGAAAAGGCGCCGGGAAACTCATTGAGGATAAAGAGGATCTTTTTTTTCATTCCAGCTCCCTCTTTTTTTCCTGCTCACGGGCGAACAAAAACGCGATCACCCAAAAGATCGGGATGTTGGACAGATAATAGCCGCTGAATATCGACATTACAAAGCCGTCCAGAAACAAAATGAGCCATAGCGCCTCGGAAAGATCTTTCCGCACCCGCGAAAAAAGATTCCAAAACGCAAATCCGAACAGAGCGATCCAAACGCCGCAGCCGAGGATCCCCGATTCCACCGCCGCGTCGAGAAAGAAGTTGTGCGCGTAATACCCCAGCGTATAGTAAACGCTGCCCAGCCCGTGTCCGAAAAACGGATTGTCGGCGATGACCTTCCAGGCGCTTTCATAGACCCAGTCCCGCCCGCTGCTCTCACCGGTCTGGATGGTGAGAAGGATCCGGCTGAAGCCGGAGGTGGGGATCTCGGAAGTCGCCGCCAGGTGGATGACGTAGATCGCGGCGCCTGTCAGGCCCGCCACCACCAAAAGGCTGGTGATCAGCCCGCCGGGACTTGAGTTTCTCCCCCGCTGCCACAGGAACATCGCGACAAGAGAGACCACGCCGAACAGCACGATCGCTCCTCTGCCGCCCGCGACCAGCGCCAGAAAGAAGTCGACAAGCACCAGAACAAACATCAGAACCGCCGCGATACGGTTGCGGAACACGCGATACCACCGCACGGACCGAAAACTGATCAGATAGTATTCCGCGAGCCCCGCGGCATACACCACGAGATAAGACGCGGATTGATAGGTCATTCCGTTTTCATTGTTGATCAGACCCGTTTCGGAAATACCGGTCGGGTGCAGGATCCCCTGAAACGCGATAAAGGTAAAGATCAGCGACACGACAGGCGCCAGCCGTTTGATATTTTCCCGCGCTTTCTCACTGCGCGCCACCAGCACGGCGCAAAGCGCCGCCGGCGCGATCTGCGCCAGGATGACGAGCAGGTGTCCCGTATAATCGGCGTTCGGCTCTCCGTAGATGACGGAGGTCAGCATATAGGCGCCGATCAGCAGCAAAAGAGCGATCACGCACTGAAAAAAGCTGCGCGGCAGCGTCCCTTTCCGCTTGATGATCTGTATGATCAGCCCCGCCGCGCTGACAAAGGCGATCACCGTAACGAACTGCTTATATGTAAAGACGTTCGGAAAAAAGTACAGCACCGCCGCGCACCAGCTGCCGACAAAAATTTGCAGATACGAAAGTATAGCCACGTATTTTTCCCTTTCCTGTTACGCGCCGCGGAAAAACGTTTCTCCGCCGACGCACTTTTTGGCGATCTTTCCGTAAGAAAAGGTCTCTGTTCCTTTGGTCATCGCGATCTCTTTCATCGAGGCGTACGCCGCCGGGTCCTCCAGCAGAGCAAGGATCCGCTCCCGGATCTCGTCCGCGCTGTCGCGGGTCAGAAATCCGACGTTTCCGCCGGCGTCCACGTGATGCGTGCCCGGCCAGTCCTTACAGAGCATCGGCACGCCCTGCGCCGCCACCTGCTCCCAAAATACGGAATGCCGGCCGGGGAACACCGCGAGATCCGCCGCGGCGAAATACCGATAGGACTCCGTCCCCTGCACCCATCCGATGTACTGTACCTTTTTGCCGTCGACGAGCGCGTCGACCTTTTCTTTCAGATCCGCCGTCACCGAGCCGAACACGATGAGCCGGAGCCTTGGATCCTCTATTTCCCGCACCGCCTGCATCAGCAGCAGCGTCTGCGTTTTCCACGCGTCGATCTTGCCGCCCGTGATGATGAGAAAATCCTTTTCGTCTATCCCGTACCGCCGTCGGATCTCCTCCGCGACGCCGGGCTGCCTCGCGGCGGCGGCCAGATCGTCGTCCCCGCCCATCACGAGAAGTTCACACCTGTCTTTCGGCAGGCCGTACACGTCGACAAGGAAATCCACACGCGCGGGCATTACGCCGTAAAACTTTTCCACCACCGGCACCAGACTTTTCGCGCAGAACTTCCACACGATGCCGTGCAGGATCCTGCGGGACAGGAAATTGGTGGCGCTGTTGGAAAAATCCGCGTGATTATCGGCGCAGGCGCGCACCCCGGGGTGCTTTTTGAGATATCGCACGAGCGCCCGGCACTCGAGAGAGGCCACGCCGTGGATGAACAGAAAGTCCGGCGCCTCCTTTTCCAGCGTCTCATATACGCCGACGTAGCGTTTGAATTTTTTGTAAAGATATTCCCGGCCCTTCATCGGAAGACGTATGATCCTGACGCCGTTCGCGTCGATATAGGTATCCCGAGGGTCGATCTTATGCGGTCTGCCGTCGTCGCTCTGGATCCACTTGCTTGTCAGGACCGTGACGTCGGCGCCGAGTTTTTTATGAAATTTGGAAAGCATGTTTTCCTGGTAGTTTCGCCCGTCCGTAAAGGTACCGATCAGGCAGACGTGAACGATCTTCACGTTTTTCCCCCCTAACGTAAACTCTGAATAATTCCCGTTATCCGCGGTTCTTATCTAAAAAATGCCGGAGCGGGCAAGGTCCTCAAGACTTTCAAAATGCAGATCCGCGATCTCTCCGACATCCTCGCCGTACGGCGTGAGATCCGGGATCATCACGGTCCGGCAGCCCGCGTCGTGCGCGCTTTTCAGTCCGTTCGGGGAGTCCTCCACCGCGAGACATTCTCCGGGGCGCAGTCCCAGCGCCGCGCAGGCAAAGAGGTAGACGTCGGGAAAGGGCTTGCCCCGCTCCACCCTCTCGGTCGACAGGATGATCGGAACGAACCGTCCGATGCCGACGGCGTCAAGACTTTCTCTCGCCCGCTTTTCCGGCGAGGCAGTGACCGCCGCGGCGGCGATCCCCCTTTTTTCCAAACGTTCCATCAACACCTCGACGCCCGGTTTGGCGCGCGGCGGCTCTTTTTCGGTCTCTTTTGCCATCAGTTCGGTGCGCCGCCGGCGTACCGCCGGGTACAGCGCGGGATCCCCGAACCACTCTAAAAATCTTTGCGCCGCCAGCCGTCTGTCAAGACTGCGCAGGGCAAGCGCGTGCTCCGCGGTCAGCGGACAGCCGAACTCTTTCGCCGCCGCCCGCCAGCAGCGGTTATAGATCTTTTCCGAGTCGATCAGCGTACCGTCGACGTCGAACAGGACCGCTTTGATCTCCATTGTCACGCCTTTCCGGCACTGCCCAGCACGCGGATCTTTTCTCTGACGATGCCGCACACCGCGTCTCTCGCCCTGCCCGCCGCCTTTTTCGGATCGAAAACGCCGGGCGCCTCTTTCTGCGCCGCGCGGATGGTCTCCGTCCACGCGATGCGCAGTTCCGTCGCGATGTTGACCTTGGCGATGCCCCGCCGCACGCATTCCCTCACCTGCTCGTCGGTCAGCCCCGACGCGCCGTGCAGGACCAGCGGCGTGTCCACCGCCCGTCTTATATCATCCAGCCGCTCGTAATCGAGCTGCGGTGTATCCTTGTAGATCCCGTGCGCCGTGCCGATGGCGACCGCCAGCGCGTCAACGCCGGTCTGCCGCACGAAGTCCGCCGCCGTATCGGGATTGGTATAGAGAAGCCGGCTGTGCGCGGGCGCGTTCTTTTTTCCGGCGATCGCGCCGAGTTCCCCTTCCACGGTAACGCCCAGCGGTCCGCAGACCTCCGCGATACGGCGCGTCATCCTGACGTTTTCCGCATAGGGAAGCAGAGAGCCGTCGAACATCACCGAACGGTATCCGCCCCGCACACACGCCAAAATGTCCTCGCGCGTCTCACCGTGATCCAGGTGGATGGCGACAGGGACCGTCGTCTCCGCCGCCGCCGCGCTCACCATCGCGAAGAACATCTCCGGCGCGGCGTAGCGCAGCGTGTTGACGGAGGTCTGTATGATGACCGGCGCCCTCTCCTCGTCCGCCGCGCGGACGACCGCCTGGACAAACTCCATATTTTCCACGTTGAACGCGCCGACCGCGTAGCCGCCGTCCCGCGCGTCCGTGAGCATTTTTTTCAGGTCCGTGACCGCCATGCAGGTGTCCTCCGTCCGTTTACAGTTCGTATTTCTCCATCAGCATTTCCAGAATGGCGAGATCGCTGTGATAGGTCACTTTGAGCAGGTTTTCCGCCCCCTCCAGAAAGTGGGGCTTAATGCCGTAATGCTCATACATCACACGGGTATCATCGGTAAGATCGAGATATTTCCCGGACAGATACGCCCGCGCGAAAAGCGTGTAGTCAAACGCCGCGGGCGTTGAGAGTTTGCAGAGTTCGTCGCGATCCAGATAGGTGCCGTCCCGCTTGACGACGGTGCTGGTCAGTGGCAGGGCGAAGGTGCAGGACGGATTTTCGTCCGCCAGGATGCGCCCGATCTGCTCGTCGGTGATGAGCGGCCGCGCCGCCTCCAAAATGATCAAGCGGTCGTAGTCCTTCCCTTTTTTCTCAAGATATTTAAGGCCGTTGATCACCGAGCCGGAACGGGTGAGCCCGCCCTCTACGTCGACCCCGACGACGACGATATCGTCCTCGTCCACGAACCGCGCGATCTTGTCCCGCACGTGCATCCAGAGTTGTTTGCCCTTGATCTCCAAAAACTGCTTCTGCATCCCGAAACGGGTCCCTTTTCCGCCCGCCAGGATCAATGCCGCCGCTTTCATCGCTGCGCACTCTCCTTTCGATATGCCTTAAAATAATGGTGCGTCACACGCTTGTCCTCCGGCGGCAGGGTCATATAGTCCCCGAACAGCCGCCGCATATAGGCGTCGTATCCGACAGGCGCTTTGTACTCTCTGCCCTCAAAAGGCAGGTCGATCTGCGTATCGAACCACGCCCGCTCTAAGATCTCCCGCTCTCCCTTGGCGCTGATGACGACATTGGCGACGTACTTGCTTTCGTCGTTTTTCGCGTAGGTGCGGGCGATCTTTTCGATCCGCCGGAAACACCACCGGTAGGAAAACAAGGCGGCGGCCGTCTGCGTGACGGCAAGCGTTATCGTTTTGACCGGCGACCGCTTTTTGGCGCGCACCACGTTTTTCAGTTCCACGAGTTTCGTATATTTCCGGAGCCTGCGCATCAGCCGCACCGCGTCCTCATAGTCGTCCGTCAGGCTGTCCAGCGGGAAAATGTCCACGTTGACCCCGACGGGCGTCTGATCCTTCTTTCTTTCATCCTCGATAAAGAGCGTGCTGTCGTCGCAGACCTTCGCGAAAGCGTAGGGGAACCCCCGCGCCGTGTCGTGCGTGACGAGCCGGATGCCGTCCCGCCGCCCCTCATTGAAGGTCGCGACCAGCGTATCGTAGTCGGGACGGAGCATCACAAGGTCGATATCGTCATCCCACGGGATGAACCCCTGATGCCGCGCCGCGCCGATCAGCGTGCCGGCGGTGATGAAATACCGCAGTCCCCTCTCCCCGCAAAACGCGTGGATCGCGTCCAGGATCCCGAGTTGTGTTTCCCGCAGCTCGGCGGAGGTCATCTCGGTCAGACGATCCATTTTCACTCCATCTCTCTCCCTCTTGTTATTCAGCGCCGATCAGATCGACGTACGCCCGCAGCATCACGCGGTGATCGACGGCGAGCGGCGACCGCTCGAAATGTTCCCGGCGTACCGCGTCCGCCAGCGCCCCGATATCCCCTTTTTGTGCAACCGCGCCGTACGCTCCGGCGCTTTCCGGACTGCCGCCGGTGCGGTAGGTGACCGTCGGCGTGCCGCAGGCGATCGCCTCGATATTGGTCGTGGGATAGTTGTCCTCATAGGTCGGATTGACGTAAACGTCCGCCAGCGTATACAGCGCCGCGAGCTGCCGGACGTTCTCCGTCCGCTTCAGTCCGATGACGCCGGGCGGAAGCTGCCTGATCTGCCGGTCGTTCAGACCGACCAGAACGATCTTCCATGCCTCGTCCAGCCTCTCCCGCAATTTCAAAAGATCGTCAAAGCCCTTATTGCGGCCCCAGCGCGCCGCAACTCCCAGCGCGACTTTGGCGTCGCCGATACCAAGCGTTTGCCGCAGATCGCTTTCCGTCGGGCGGAACACGCCGATATCCACGCCGTTGGGAATGACCCTCACCGGGTATTCCCCCAAAAAAGAACGCTCGACAAGTCCCGCGAGCCACGCGGACGGTGTGACGATCGTCATCCCCGGGATGCCGGTGAAACACTTCTTTTTCCGGATCCAGTTGCCGGCGGAGCGATCGATAAGCGACTTCGGATATCCTCCTTTATCGGGACACCGGCCGCAGCCGTCCTCCCACCGCTCGCATCCCGCCGCCTCGCAGTTGGCGGCGTGCCCGGTGAACGCCCAGCAGTCGTGCAGCGTCCACAGGATCTTTTTGCCGCAGGTGCGCAGATATTCGAACAGCACCTCAACGTTTATGTAGTATCCGTGCAGGTTGTGCAGGTGGATAACGTCCGGATCGAACTGCCTGACCCACTTGATGAACCGGCGGGTGGCGGCTTTGCTCCCCCATCCGCAGCCGTCCGTCAGCCGCGCCCTGGCGCCGTGCCGGCGAACGTCCCCCGCCCCGCCGATCCGCACGGCGTATTTCCGCGCGGCGGGAGGGACGAGATCTCTGCCGTAGGCGATGCGGACCGTCGCGCCCTCCGCTTCCAGAGAAGCGGCAAGATCGGTACAGATCCGTCCGGTACTGCCGACGCCGCAGACGACGTTGACCATCAATACCTTCATTTCCCGTCTCCGCCGGACAGCCGGGCTTTCAGTTCGCCCTCCAGCCTGTCCATAAATCTTGTTTCCTCAAAATTGCCTTCGTAATACGCCCTGGCGTTTTCCCCGAGAGCGTTTTTGTCCTCCAGCGCCGCGAAGCGGCGAATGTTTTCGGCAAGCGCCTCATCATCCTCCGCGGGGCCGCAAAAACCGCACCCCGCCGCGCGGATGACCTTTTCCGTCTCTCCGTTGATGGCGCCGATGACCGGCTTGCCCGCCGCCATATACGCCTGCACCTTGCCGGGCAGTGTGCAGCTGAGCACCGGGTCGGCGCGCAGCGTGATCAGCATCGCGTCCGCCATTCCGAAATACTTCGGCATTTCCGAAAGAGGACGCCTTCCGTAAAAGACGACGTTGTCAAGACCCTTGTCCTTCGCGGTCTGCCGCAGCCGTTTGAGTTCGATGCCGCCGCCGACGATGTGCAGCCGTACCGGCTCCCCTTTCAGCCGCTCGGCGGCTCCAAGAATGGTCTCCACGCCCTGCATCGCGCCGATATTGCCGGTGAACATCAGGTGCGTGATGCTGTCCGGCTCATGCGGCGGGACCTCGCCGAAGATGCCCTCCGCGTACTGCGGCAGATAATCGACGACGTCGTCCCTGACGCCGAACTCCTCCACAAGATACTCCTTGAACATCCGGCTGGTGATCAGGATGCGGTCCATCCGGGTGTAGATCCGTTTCGACACCCGGTGAAAATGACGGTAGATCCACGAGCCTCTCTTTATGCCGCCCGCCACCAGGCTTTCCGGCCACAGATCGAGACAGTACATCACGACCGGCACGCCGTGTTTCTGACTGTACGCGACGGCGGCCTTCGCCATCATCACGGGACTGAGCTGGTAGACCAGCACGATATCGAACGCGCTGCCGTCCGCGGCGGCGCACGCTTTGCTTTTCACATACCGCGTCGCCTTGCGGGCATAACTGTAATAATTGAGCATCCGGTGCAGCGCCCCCGTTTTGCGCGGGTGGATGGGAAGTCTGTGTACCCGCACGCCGCCGAGCGTCTCGTCACGCTCGGCGCGTCCTTCATACCCCTTATAGATCTCTCCCTCGGGATAATTGGGAACGCCGGTGACCGCCGTCACCTCGTGCCCCCGCCGTACCAGCTCCTCGCAGAGTTCGCTCACGCGAAACGGCTCGGGATAATAATATTGACAGATCATCAGTATTTTCATCTACGTTTTCCTGCTTACGATCACTTTTGAATGATTTCTTTTTCCTTCATCACGCCGGTGCCGCCCTCCACGACGCCTTCGTGACGAAACACGCTTTTGATGGTGCCGAAAAAGCATTTGATATCAAAGACAAAACTCATTTTTTCCACGTATTCGCCGTCAAGTCTTGCTTTTTCGCCGATCTCAAGTTCATCCCGCCCGTTGATCTGCGCCCAGCCGGAAAGCCCGGGACGAACGTCGTTCGCGCCGTAAAGATCTCTCTCCTCCACCAGGTCTTCCTGGTTCCAGAGCGCGGGACGGGGCCCGATGACGCTCATATTCCCGACGAATATATCCCAGATCTGCGGCAGCTCGTCCAGCGAACTTTTCCGCAGGACGCGCCCGATCCTCGTTATGTACTGATCGGGATTTTCCAGCATATGCGTCGGCATATCGTGCGGCGTCGACATTTTCATCGAGCGGAATTTGTGAAGTTTAAAGTACTTTTTCCCCCTGCCCACTCTTTTCTGCGTGAAAAAAACAGGGCCGGGATCGTCGATAAGGATCACCGCGGCGATCAGGAGATAAAGCCAGGATAAAAGGATCAGTCCGAAAAACGACAGGATGATGTCCAGCATCCGTTTTATAAACTTCTTATACACGTTTTTTAACTCCCCTATTGTTAGTGTGGTATATCTATACATTGTAAATTATAACATACTACTTTCATATATGCAACTGCAAAACAAATATTTTTCTTTTGCAATTTTCGGCAAAATCCGACACGAAAAAATCAGGCGGCGGATCCTGTGTCCGCCGCCTTCAGCGTGTCAAAGAGGTTCTTTGACACGCTGACAGACTGCAAAAAAGGAAGTTGCATTTCACCGAGCCGTTCTCGTCGGCGTACTTTTCCACCCGAAAAAAGTGAATACTTTTTTCGGAAAAGGAGATGCAAAGTTGCAAAGCGATCGGCTTTTTTCAAAAAAGCCGACGCTCATCAACTTTTGCATCGACGCACGGTAGAGAGCGGATCGGTGGAAAACAGAGAAAAGCCTTGCAGGGCAAGGCTTCCTTAAATGAAATCATTTGTTTTTTCTGTTGTGATTTTGGACTTTGAGCTTTACTGAAAACGAAACTATTTAAAACCGTGTTCCTGTTTCTCTGTGGTGAAACGACTTTTTTGACAGTCTGCAGGCGGCAGACCTTGCGTCTACCGCCTTAAAATGCCGTTTATTTATGATAAGTCTCCCCTCTGCGGATCTTGAACGCGCGGTAGATCTGCTCCAGCAGCATCACCCGCGCCAGCTGGTGCGGGAAAGTGAGTTCGGAAAGAGAAAGCCGCAGGTCCGCCGCCGCCTTGACGCGGGGAGAAAGCCCGTAGGACGAGCCGATGATGAAGGTCACCGGTCTGCCCGCGCTATCGTCCGGCACCGCGGAAAACTCCGGGCTCGTCATCTGTCCCCCCTCCACGGCGAGCGCGACGACCTTTTCCCCCGGGCGCAGGCGGGCAAGGATATCGCCCGCCTCCTTTTCCAGCGCCACCTCGATCTCTTTTTGTGAAGGATCGGCCGGCAGCGGCGCCTCTTTGAGTTCCGTCACCGTGATATCCGCGAAGCGGCTCATCCGTTTGAGATATTCCTTTTGCGCGTCGGCAAAGAACTTTTCTTTCAGTCCTCCGATCGCGAGGATCCGTATTTTCCGCATCTAAACCTCCACGACGAGCGGTTCGGGGCTTTCATCCGCCACCTCGACGGCGACGTCAAGCCCCAGCACCGACAGCGCGTCCAGCGTACAGCGCTTTGCCTGCAAATAGGTGTTGTTGTTCTCGCTGACGTGCCCTAAAACGACCTTGCGGAGCCCCAAAAGCGCGAGTTTTGTCACCGTGTCCGCGCATTCCCGGTTGGACAGATGCCCTTTTTCCGAGCGGATCCGCCGCCGCAGGTGGGGCGGATAGGGGCCGTTTTCCAGCATGATCTCGTCATAATTCGACTCGATATACAAAAGATCGCTGTCCGCGGCGGCGGCGAGCATGCGCGCGTCCACAATGCCGCAGTCCGTCATCGCGGTGATCTTTTTGCCGTCCACCTTGAAAACGTATCCCGAGCAGGCGGCGGCGTCATGCCGCACCGGAAAGCGCCGCACCTCTATATTTCCCACCGGAAAGGGGTCGTTTTCCGACACCACGGCGTCCTCCAGCGCGAACGAGATGGTCTGCGCGGTGCGCCGGTTGAGATAAACGGGAAGTCCCGTCTTGCAGAGAAAGACGGAAAGCCCCCCGATGTGATCGCTGTGCTCGTGGGTGACGACCACGCCGCGCAGCGCCGAAAGCGGCACTCCCGCCGCGTCCAGCCCCGCTTTGAGTTTTGTAAAACTGACGCCGCAGTCCAGCAGCACGCCCTCTCCGCTCTCGGACAGGACGACGCAGGCGTTGCCCTTGCTGCCGGAATACAGCGAGATGAATTTTGCCACGCGTTTCCCGCCTTCCGTTCTTTTTCCTTTCCATTATAGCGGAAACGCGCGGTTTTTGCAATCAAATTTTGAGGATATCGTAATAATAGCCGATGAGATACCACAGCGCGGTAAAGCGCCGCATCAGGTTCCACACGCCGGTGCCGCTGAGTTTGAGTTCCCGGATCAACTCCAGCTTGGCGGTGACGCTTCTTGGATCCTCGAACCACACCTCGTGGGACACGGCGCCGTCGCTGTATTCGAACCACGGCGACGCGGCGCTCTCATCAAAGAATATCTCCGCGCCGGTCTGCGCGGCGAGCGCCGCCGCCTGCGGGTTGCCCAGCGTTACCGCCGCCGATTCTCCCTTGACGAAGGGCAGCGTCCAGTCATAGGCGTAATTGGGCATCCCGAGCATCAGTTTTTCCGGCGGGATCTCGGTCACGGCGTACTGCGCGACCCGCCGCACCTCCCGGATCGGCGCGATCGCCATCGGCGGGCCGTAGGTATATCCCCACTCATAGGTCATAATAAGCGCCCTGTCCGCCGCGGCGCCCAGCGCCCCGTAATCGTGCGCCTCGTACAGGATGCCCGGCTGTTCGGCGTAGGTCTTGGGCGCGAGCGAGACGAACAGCAGCAGTCCCTTGTCGGCGAGCGCCTCCCGCATTTTCTCCAGAAACCGCGCGTATTCCTCCGACAGATCCTGCGGAATGTACTCAAAGTCCACGTCCACGCCCCGGTATCCTTTTTCCAGCAGTTTTGCCGTGACCTCCTCGATGAGCGCCTCCCCGACCGGCGCGTTCTCTAAGATCTCCCGCACGATCTCCGAATTGAAAGTCCCCTCCTCGCTGATGGTAGTGAGCAGCATCAGCGGCGCGACGCCATACCGCAGAGCGATCTCGATGAGTTTTTCATCGTCCACGTTGATAAGGCTCCCGTCCTCTCTGGCGCCGTAGCTGAAAATGGTGAGATAGGTCAGATACGGCAGTACCTCCTCCAGAAGCGCGGTATCCATAAACGCGTAAGCGTAGCCGTTCACCGCGAGCGGTCCGTATTTCGGGAAGGGCCCCGAAACGACAACCGTCTCCCCCTCGATGAGCGGACGATCCCGGAGCGGCGGATTGTCGTCGTAGATCTCCTCCACCGTTCTGCCGAACCGACGGGCCAGCGAAAAGACCGTATCGCCCCGCTTTACGACGTAGGAAAAGTCCTCCGTCGGCAGGACGAGCGCCTGTCCCTGCGCGAGGCTGTCCGGGTCGTCAAGATCATTGATCCGCGCCACCTCCGTCTCTTCCACCGCGAAGCGGCGGCAGATGTCGGACAGCGTATCGCTGCCCTCCACTGTATAAATGATCATAGTGCATCCTCCTTTTTAGTAAAATATATGCGGGGATATTGCAATACGGCACAACATTCGCTATAATAAAAGGCGAAAGAATGGAGGACGACTATGGCGATTTACAGTATCGGACTGGACTTCGGCACGCTGGTCGCGCGCGCCGTGCTGATCGGACAAGAGAGCGGCAGACCGCTGGCGGAAGCGGAATACAGATACCCGCATAAAATATTGACCGCCCTGCCGGGCGGCGCGGAGCTTCCCGCGGGCAGCGCTCTGGCGCACCCGTCGGACTATATCGAGGGACTGCAGACGCTGCTGGCGGACGTCGTCAAAAAAAGCGGCGTGGATCCCGCCGATATCAAAAGCATCGGCGTGGACGCCACGTCCTGTTCCGTCGTGCCGCTCGCGGGCAACGGACTGCCCGTCTGTATGCTGCCGGGTATGGACGATCGCGCCCACGCTTATATAAAACTGTGGAAACATCACACCGCGATCTCTCAGACGGAGCGGCTCCAGCGGATCGCCGAGGATCGGGGAGAGCGTTTTCTCGCCGACTGCGGCAACCGGATCAGCGCCGAGAGTTTCTTTTCCAAGGTGCTGGAGACCTTTGAGGAGGATCGCGAGGTATACGACGCCGCTTACGCCTTTTGCGAACTCGGGGAATGGCTGACGCTGATCCTGACGGGAAAACTCGTCACCTCGGAAAGCATGGCGGCATTCAAACGGTTTTACCACCCCTTCCGCGGCTATCCCGATCCGTCCTATTTCTCTACGGCGGCAAACGGGTTCGAAAGCGTCGTAAAGGAAAAACTCCACGGCGATATCATCCCCGTCGGCGGCCGCGCCGGCACCCTGCACCCGAAAATGGCAAAACTGCTGGGACTCGGCGAGGACGTCGTCGTCTCCGCGCCGCAGGTGGACGCGCACGCCGCGGTCGCCGCGTGCGGCGGCAATATCGGGGATCTCGTGCTTATTATGGGGACCAGCGGCGTCAGCCTGCTGACCTCCCACAACGATACCGGGATGAACGGCGTGTACAGCAGCGCCGCTCACAGTTTTCTGCCCGACGTGTACGGTCACGAGGGCGGCCAGTGCTCGGTCGGAGACACGCTGGCGTGGTTCACGGAGACCCTTATGCCGCCCTCCTATCACGACCGCGCCATTGAAAAGCAGATGTCCCCGCACGAATACCTCACCTCTCTCGCGGACGCTCTGCCCGCCGGCGCCAGCGGACTGCTCGCGCTGGACTGGTTCGGCGGCGTGCGCACGCCGCTTATGGACTTCACGCTGCCCGGCGCCGTCATCGGAATGACCGCTCATACCGCGCCGGAGGAGATCTACCGCGCGCTGCTGGAAGCCATCGCGTTCGGCGCACGCCGCGTCAAGGAAGGCTTCGAGGCGCACGGACACACCGTTTCCCGGATCGTCTGCTGCGGCGGTATCCCCGTCAAAAACCGCCTGTTCTGTCAGATCCTCGCGGCGGTGATGGGA
This sequence comes from Clostridiales bacterium Firm_08, assembly GCA_001604045.1. Classification (GTDB taxonomy): domain Bacteria; phylum Bacillota; class Clostridia; order Oscillospirales; family QAKW01; genus Firm-08. Next base: position 34,181 of record LVAN01000001.1, read on the forward strand.
CGGGAGATCGAAGTGGTGTCCGTCCGCAACGCCTGCGCCGTCGGCTCGGCGATCCAGGGGATGATCGCGCGAAACGATCTGCCCGCGCGCGCCGTCGTCGACGCTCTCTGTATCAGGGAAACGGAGGTTTTTTCTCCCGATTTCGCGGAACAGGGAATCTACGACCGGCTGTACAGGGAATATCTCCGCCTCGCCGACCGCCTCAGCGATTACGACGGCATTATGAAAAAACTGTACGACATCAAAACGAACCGATAAAAACGCCTGCCGGCGGTCTTGCGGAGACCGCCGGCAACTTTTTATCCCGACGCGGCGTTTTTTTCTATCTCAATAAATGAAAACCTGCAAGCGGTGGCTTGCAGGTTTTTTGCTTACTTTGCGCGGAGCGCAACATCATGTGCCCGCAAGGGCACACGTCACGGCGTCAGTTCGCCTTTTTTTCGATCTCACGCAGACAGTCGATGCAGATCTTCGCCTCCGCGAGCCCTCGATCCTCGGTCGGCGTGTTTTCCACGACCATCGGGATGCCGCGCTTCCGGGCGTACTCCCAGACCTCCGGGATGGGCGCCACGCCCTGCCCGAGCGGCAGGCTTTGACAGTCCGCCGTGCCGTCTTTGAGGTGGACGCAGGACAACCGGTCTCCGACGCGATCCATCAGCAGCAGCGGATTGTTCATCGAGGTGAACGCCCAGTATATATCCACTTCAAAGGAAAGGTTCGTCCGGTAGAGCAGCTGCTCGAATATCACCGAGCCGTCCTCATTCATAATATGCTCTCTGCGGTGGTTATGGAAGGACAGTTTGATGCCCTCCGCCTCCAGGCGGGGCTGAATATCGTTGATAACGCACACAAAATCATCGATCTCGCTCTGATCGGGCATTTTATGCCCCGGGATGATATAGTGGCGGTTGCCGAGCTTCTTGTGAAACGCCAGCGTCTCGTCAAAATTATCCCGCAGATCCTTATAGGGAGAATGAGTAGCGGACAGCCGCAGACCGGTCTCGGTCAGCATCTGCCGGACTTCCTCGGCCGAATGGTCGAAAAAGCCGGCGGGCTCAACGTTTTCGTATCCCATTTCCGCCACTTTCCGCAGCGCGCCGGGCATATCTTTTTCCAGGTCGTAACGAATGCTGTAAAGCTGTAATCCGTAGTTCATTTGATCTCCTTTCCGTTTCAAAACCGTACTGCTTTGCAGAGGCGGCCGGCGTAAAACGCCGACCGCCTTTTGTTGATTTTATTCGCCGTAGAGATCGGCAAGTTTTTCGAGATGCGTTCTTCTCTTCTTAGCGGTCTCTTCCGCCTGTTTGAAGAGTTCTTCCGCTCTTTCAGGGAAGGAGCGGGTCAGTCTCGAATACCGCGCCTCGTTCATAATGAACGCTCTGTAATCGCCGGTGGCGGGCTTGCTGTCGATGGACAGCGGGTTCTTGCCCTCCGCCTTGAGCGCGGGGTTGTACCGGAACATATCCCAATATCCGGCGTCGACCGCCTTTTTCATCTCCGCCTGGCAGTTGGTCATACCGCCCTTGATGCTGTGCATCTCGCAGGGCGCGTAGCCGATGATCAGGGACGGGCCGTGATAGGCTTCCGCCTCGCGGATCGCTTTGAGGGTCTGGTTGTTGTCGGCGCCCATCGCGATCTGCGCGACGTAGATGTAGCCGTAAGACATAGCGATCTCGGCGAGACTCTTTTTGGCGATCGCCTTACCGGCGGCGGCGAACTGCGCCACCTGACCGATCTGGGAGGCCTTGGACGCCTGACCGCCGGTGTTGGAGTACACTTCGGTATCGAAGACCATGATGTTGACGTCCTCGCCGGAAGCCAGCACGTGATCAAGACCGCCGAATCCGATATCATACGCCCAGCCGTCGCCGCCGAAGATCCATACGCTCTTCTTGGAGAGGTACTCTTTCTTGGCGAGGATCTCGGCGCCGAGTTTGCAGGCGTCGCAGGGACAGCCGTCGATGACGCTGTCTTTCAGCGTGGCGACAAAGACCTTGGTCGCCTCGCCGTTGGCTTCGCCGTCCTCATAGGTATCCAGCCACTTCTGCCCGGCTTCTTTGAGTTCGGCGCAGCAGGGTTTGCTCGCGATCAGTTCCTCGGTCTTGGCTTTCAGATCCTCACGGAGTTTTTTCTGGCCGAGGTACATACCGAAGCCGTGCTCGGCGTTGTCCTCGAACAGGGAGTTCGCCCAGGCGGGTCCGTGGCCCTCACCGTTGACGGTGTAGGGAGAGGTCGCGGCGGGGCCGCCCCAGATGGAGGAACAGCCGGTCGCGTTGGAGATGTACATTCTGTCGCCGAACAACTGGGTGATCAGTCTCGCGTAAGAAGTCTCGGCGCAGCCGGCGCAGGAGCCGGAGAACTCGAGAAGCGGTTTCTTGAACTGCGAGGAGATCGCCGTAACGTTGGCGGTGACTTCTTTTTTCTCGGAGACGTTCGCCACGCAATAGTCAAAGACTTTCTGCTCGGCGAGCTGGCTCTCGGTGGAGACCATGCTCAGCGACTTGGTCGGGCAGACGCCGACGCAGACGCCGCATCCCATACAATCCATCGGGGAGACGGCCAGCGTGTAGCCGTAGCCCTTGTTGGAGACGGTCTTTTCTTTCGCGGCGAACCGGATGTTGTCCGGAGCGCCGGCTTTTTCCGCGTCGGACAGCGCGAAGGGACGGATGGTGGCGTGCGGACAGACGAAGGCGCACTTGTTGCAGCCGACGCAGGTCTCGTTGTTCCACGCGGGGACCATAACGGCGACGCCGCGTTTCTCATAGGCGGACGCGCCCTGCTCGAAGGTGCCGTCGGCGTGATCGACGAACGCGGAGACCGGCAGGCTGTCGCCCTGCATCTTGGAGACGGGCTTCATAATGCCGTCCACCATCTTGACGAGTTTGGCTGGGCCTTCCTCTTTGTCCTCGACGGCGTCATCTTTGGCGTCCGCCCAGGCGGCGGGAACGTCGATCTTGACGAACGCGGTCGCGCCGCGGTCGATCGCCTTATGGTTCATATCGACGATATCCTGACCTTTTTTGAGGTAGGATTTCGTCGCGGCGTCTTTCATATACTTGATGGCGTCCTCGGCGGGCAGGATGTTGGCCAGCGCGAAGAACGCGGACTGCAGGATGGTGTTGGTGCGTTTGCCCATACCGATCTCCACCGCCAGGTCGATGGCGTTGACGGTGTAAAGATTGATGTTGTTTTTGGCGATGTAGCGTTTCGCCTCGGCGGGCATATGCTTGTCAAGTTCCTCCGGCGTCCACTGGCAGTTGATAAGGAACACGCCGCCCGGTTTGACGTCGTTGACCATCTTGTAGCCTTTCAGCACATAAGACGGGTTGTGGCAGGCGACGAAGTCCGCCTTGTTGATGTAATACGGGCTCTTGATGGGCTTATCGCCGAAACGCAGGTGGGAAATGGTGATGCCGCCCGTCTTTTTGGAGTCATACTGGAAATACGCCTGGACGTATTTATCGGTGTGGTCGCCGATGATCTTGATGGAGTTCTTGTTGGCGCCGACGGTGCCGTCGCCGCCCAGACCCCAGAATTTGCACTCGACGGTGCCCTTGGCGGCGGTGTCGGGCGCGGGCTCCTCGGGCAGGGACAGATAGGTCACGTCGTCGTCGATGCCGAGGGTGAAGTGCAGTTTGGGCTGATCCTTGGCAAGTTCTTTATAGACGGCGAAAACGCTGGACGGCGGGGTATCCTTGGAGCCGAGGCCGTAACGGCCGCCGACGGTCAGGACGCTCTTGCCCTGCTGCGCGAGCGCGGTGACGACGTCAAGATACAGCGGCTCGCCCAGAGCGCCCGGCTCTTTGGTGCGGTCCAGAACGGCGATCTTTTTGACGGTCGCCGGCAGAGCCTCCACCATTTTGTCCGCGCGGAACGGGCGATAGAGACGGACTTTCAGCAGACCGACTTTCTCGCCGGCGGCGGTGAGGTAGTCGATGACTTCCTCCGCCACGTCGCAGATGGAACCCATCGCGATGATAACGCGATCGGCGTCCGCCGCGCCGTAGTAGTTGAACAGTTTATAGTCGGTGCCGATCTTGGCGTTGACCTTGTCCATATACTCTTCCACGATCTCGGGCAGCGCGTCGTAATAAGCGTTGCACGCCTCGCGGTGCTGGAAAAAGATATCGCCGTTCTCGTGAGAACCGCGCATCACCGGGCGCTCGGGGTTGAGCGCGCGGTCACGGAACGCCTGTACGGCGTCCATATCGCACATTTCTTTCAGATCCTCATAGTCCCAGACTTCGATCTTCTGGATCTCGTGAGACGTACGGAAACCGTCAAAGAAGTTGATGAACGGCACTCTGCCCTTGATGGACGCGAGGTGCGCCACGGCGCCGAGATCCATAACTTCCTGCGTGTTGGTCTCCGCGAGCATCGCGAAACCGGTCTGACGGCAGGCGTAGACGTCGGAGTGATCGCCGAAAATGTTCAGCGCGTGGGACGCCACGCACCGCGCCGAGACGTGGAACACGCTGGGCAGCAGCTCGCCCGCGATCTTGTACATGTTCGGGATCATCAGCAGCAGGCCCTGCGACGCGGTATAGGTCGTCGTCAAAGCGCCGGACGCCAGAGATCCGTGCACCGTACCGGCCGCGCCGGCTTCGGACTGCATCTCGACCACCTTGACGGTGTTGCCGAAGATGTTTTTGAGTCCCTGCGCCGACCACTGGTCCACGTAGTCCGCCATCGGACTGGACGGCGTGATGGGATAGATCCCCGCCACTTCGGTAAACGCGTACGACACATGAGCCGCGGCGTTGTTGCCGTCCATGGTTTTCATTTTTCTTGCCATGAATTTTTGCCTCCCTCAAATAAATAAAAATTTTTTTAATAAGTACGGGACATTCCAACTTATTGTAGCACTTCTTTTATTTAATGTAAAGATTATTTTGAAAAATTCGGGCGGATTTCTTGTAAATCTCATCCTTTTTCGATATAATATCATAAAAGACGCAAGAAAAAGAGGGGAAAATATGACGGCGAGCATACATTCTTTCGGGCTGAACGGGCTGTCCTGCTTTGACGTTACGGTGGAGGTGGACGCCTCTCAGGGTCTTCCGATGTTCGATATCGTGGGGCTGGCGGACGTCGCCATCAAAGAGTCAAAAGAGCGGGTGCGCGCCGCGATGCGCAACAGCGGCACGCAGTTCCCGATGAAACGGATCGTCGTCAACCTCTCACCGGCGGACGTGCCGAAAAACGGCGCGGTCTACGACCTTCCCATCCTGGTGGGGCTGCTTGCCGCCAGCGGCCAGCTGACGGCGGATCTGCGCCGCGCCGCGCTGATGGGGCAGTTGTCGCTGGACGGCAGAGTGCTGCCCATCCACGGCGCCCTGCCGATGGTGCGCCACGCCGCAAGGCTCGGCTACGACGCCGTCTTTCTGCCGAAAGACAATCTTGATGAGGTAAAATACGTAACGGGCATTGCCATTTTCCCCGTCGGCACGGTGAAAGACCTTCTCCTCCACCTCAAGGGCGAAAAACGCCTGCTGCCCGCAGAGCCCGCGGTGTATCACAGCGACGAGGCGTCCTATGACGTCGATTTCAGCGAGGTGATGGGGCAGGCGCCCGCCCGCAGAGCCTTGGAGATCGCCGCCGCGGGCGGCCATAACGTGTTGATGATCGGCCCGCCGGGCAGCGGCAAAAGCATGCTCGCCAAGCGGTTCGTCACCATCCTGCCCGATCTGTCCTTCGACGAGGCGATGGAATGTACGGAACTTTACTCCGTTGCCCGCAAACTGCCGGACGGCGGTCTGATCCGCCGGCGGCCGTTCCGCTCGCCCCACCATTCGGCGTCGCTGCCCGCCATCTGCGGCGGCGGCACCCATCCCCGTCCCGGCGAGATCTCGCTGGCGCATCACGGCGTGCTGTTTCTCGATGAATTCCCGCAGTTTTCCGCGACGCTGCTCGAAGCGCTTCGTCAGCCGCTGGAGGACGGCGAGATCACGGTGTCCCGCGCCTCGGCGTCGGTGACCTTCCCGGCGAACATCACGCTGCTCGCCGCGATGAACCCCTGTCCCTGCGGCTTTCTCGGGCATCCGACCAAAGCCTGTACCTGCTCCCCCGCCGCCATCCGGCGGTATCTGCAAAAGATCAGCGGCCCCATCCTCGATCGGATCGATCTTCACATCGACGTTCCCGCCGTGCCGTTCGATCATATCTCCTCCACCGAAAAAGCGGAGAGTTCCGCCGATATCAAACAGCGCGTCGACGCCGCCCGCGCCCGCCAGCGGGAACGGTACAAAGGGCTTCCCTTTACCAAAAACGCCGATCTCTCCCCCGCCGCGGTCAAGGAATTCTGCCGTCCGGACGAGGCGGGCAACTTCATCCTGCGCCGCAAGTTCGAGAACGACGCGCTGTCCGCCCGCGGCTACGCGCGGGTGCTGAAGGTCGCCCGCACCGTCGCCGACCTTGCCGGCGCCGAGGCCGTCTCCGCCGACCATATCCTCGAGGCGCTCCAATTCCGCAACGTTCTGAAAAAGTATCAGCTGTAAACCGGCGCGAAATAAGGAAGTTTTTGGCTCCCCTGTGTAAGGGGAGCTGTTTTTTTGGAACGGAGAATTTCAAAAAACCGAGGGGTTGTGAATGTGAAAAAGTCAGAGTCGATCCCTATCGTTTCGTTCACAATCCCCCGGCCGGCTTCGCCGCCGGCTCCCCTTTACACAAAGGGGCCTTTAGGGGGACAACAAGATGTTTCTGCCCCTTGCCTTCATTTCTACGTTGTTGCCCGCCCTGTCGGAACGTGACCGTCGCCGACTCCATGAGGGCTCCGTGAGGGCTCCGTGAGGGCTTCGTGAGGACTCAGTGAGGACTCACGGAGTCCTCACGCCCAATAGAATAGAAAAGAATATAATATAATATAACTCAATTTAAGAGAAAGGAAAGACGGAGGACAAAATCCTCCGTCTTTCGTCTTTATTTTCCGCTTTCCCCCGCTTCGGCGGGAAGGGTGTACTCTTTGAAAAGATCGATCGGCCAGGAACGTTCCGGATTTTCGTAGATCACGATGTCCGGGTCCAGTTCCCTCACATAATACTCGAATACATCCTGATTGTAAATATTGTACCGGTGGATAAACGTTACCTCGCTGAAGTTCTCCGTGAAAAACTTTTCCTTGCGCATCATATAACTGTCATGGATGAGCAGCAGTTTCGGCTTATCGCTCTGCGCGGGGTTGACCGCGCGCGTGGCGTAGTTGTCTTTTTCGGAGGGATATATCAGCGAGTCAAGTTTCTCTTTGTCGCCTTTGGCGGCGCTTTTGTTTTTCAGTTCGTACAGCGGCGTTTCCTCGTTGATGGTGAAATGAGAGGTGGGCAGAGACGTCATGACGCTGGTCGTGACATTGTAATCCTCCGCGGACAGCGGTCCGATCTCCGGATACCTCTCACCGAGGATCTCATACAGTTTCTGAATGACCAAAAACGCGCCGTTTTCGTTCCAGTGCGTCGCGTCATACTTTTTGTTGCAGACCTCCATCCTTTCCTTGCCCGCCAGCATGACGTCCTTCGCCCAGAACAGATCGACCTGCCGCTCCTTCAGCGCCTTCAGCATCTGATCGGTGCGGGAGGTGGTCCCCTTGACGTGGATCTCGTCGGGGAAATACTCCGCGTACACGGTTTTTTTGTCGGGGATCAGAAAATACAGGAACATTTTGTCGTTTTTCCCGCAATATTCCTGAAAGCCCTTGATGCCGTCCGCGAAAGCGGCCGCTTTCTTTTTGCTGAGATTGAGATGCTGATAATCCTTGATATAACGGGGCGCCTTATAGAACACGTGCCCTTCCTTGCCGTACATGAAACTCGGATGTTCCATCAGCCCGAACACCTTGTCGTTGATCTGCTGATACAAGTCAAGGCTTTCCGCGCGAAATCCGATGCGGGCGTTGATATACGGCTCCGCCGATTTTTGCAGCGCCAGCACGTCCGACGTGTCAAGTTCCGGCAGATAGTTGTTATCGATCTCGGAGCGCTGATCTTTGCGGAAATCGGTAAAGACCAGGGGCAGCGCCAGCAAACAGAAAAACATGACGCAAAAAATGATATTGACAGCTTTTTTCATTCATTCGGCCCCCTTCAAAACCGGAAATAGATAAAAGGATTGTAGGTGCTGTTGGTGATCAGCAAAAAGCAAAGGACCAGCAGCAGCAGCAAACACACCCGACGGACGATGACGACCCGGGTATCCTCCGAAAACCGCCGCGCGGCGGGGAAGCGCGCGAAAAGGACCTCCCGCCACGGGAAGCAGAACAGGGTGGCGAACACCAGCACGGTCAGCGTGCGGTCGTTGAGATACCAGCGTATGCCGTACCGCACGAAATCGGCGTGAGAGATCCCGAACATCACCTTGAGATACGCGACGGTGTCGGGAACGTCCACGATCCTGAACAGCACCCATCCCAGCATCACCACAAACATCGTATACAGCCAGCCGAGCCCCCCGGAAACAGGTTTGGGCAGACGTGGTGAGATCCCGCGCTTTTTGAGGACGCGCTCGATCAGCATAAACGCCCCGTGCCACATCCCCCACAGGATAAATCCCCAATCGGCGCCGTGCCATATGCCCGTGGCGAGGAACACGATGAACAGATGGAAATACACGTTTCCCTTCCGGTTGCCGCCCAAAGGGATATAGAGATAATCCCGGAACCACTGCGAAAGGGAGATGTGCCATCTCCTCCAGAATTCCGTGACCGAGCGGGAGATATAGGGGAAATTGAAGTTTTTCATAAACTCAAATCCGAACATTTTCCCCAGTCCGATCGCCATTTCGGAGTACCCGCAGAAATCATAAAAGATCTGCAGACTGTAACAGAACGCCCCCAGCCACGCCTGCGGTGCGGAGATCATTTTCGCGTTGGTCTCCATGATCTGCGTGGCGACATTTCCCAGGATGTTGGCGAATATCACCTTTTTCGCGAGCCCCCTGATAAAGATCTCCGCGCCTTCGGAGAACTTCGCGAAGGTGGATCTCCTCTCGCTCAGATAGGAGCGGATGTCCGAATACCGAATGATCGGTCCGGCGATGAGCTGCGGAAACATGGAGATGTAAAGCCCGAGCTTGGCGGGATTTTTCTGCACCATGACGCCGTCCGGCGAGGACATGTCCTGCCGGTATACGTCGATCACATAACTCATGCCCTGGAAGGTGTAGAAGGAAATACCGATGGGAAGCGCGATGTTACCCACCTCGATCTCCTTCGAGAGAACGGAGGAAAGCACGCCGGCGGCAAAGGTGAAATATTTGAAATAAAACAGCGTTCCGAGATTGAACAAAACGGAAAACACCAACAGCGCGCGGGCTTTTTTCTCTTTGGACCGGCGGGCGTGGATACCCAGGCCGAACAGGTAGTTTCCCAAAATGGAAACCGTCATCAGGATGATATATTTCGGCTCTCCCCACGCGTAAAAAAACAAGCTGGATAAAAGCAGCACGGCATTTTTGAGATGAATGCCCGGCGCCGCGTAGTATAACAGCAGCACGACAGGCAAAAATACGCATAAAAAAATGGTCGAACTGAAAACCATCTGTGCCTCTCCTTAAAAGTAAACTATTTTTTATTATGCCTTTTTTCGGAGGATTTGTCAAGCCGCCCCTGCTCTCCCGATTTGATTGCGTGCGTTGCAGGGGCTGACGGCCCCCGGCGGCCCGCGGGGTCAGAACGCGGATTTCATCGGCTGCGGGAGGACTCCACCCCAATATAAGAGAATATAAAAGAATATAATATTACTCAATTTGAGAGAAAGGAAAGACGGAGGATGATCCTCCGTCTTTTCACTCTTTTTGGGAGAGAGAATACTTCCCTGTTGTTGAAAGTATCCTCGATATCAGCCGTTGATGAAATCCTGATACATAAAGGTCACGATCTCACAGCGGGAGCAGGTCTTGTTCGGCGCGAAGTGCGTGGCGTCGGTGCCTTTGGTGACGCCCGTTTCCACCGCCCACAGCACCGCTTTGTAGAACCAGTCTTTCTTTTTGATGTCGGTGAAGGGGTTTTTGGCGGTGGCGGGTTCGGGGTTGCCCTCGCTCGCGCGCAGGAACACCACGACCTCGGCGCGGGTGCAGGTCTTGTTCGGCGCGAAGTGGGTCTCGTCGGTGCCCTTGGTGATGCCCGTTTCCACCGCCCACAGCACCGCTTTGTAGAACCAGTCGCTCTTTTTGACGTCGGCAAAGGGGTTTTTCTTCGCTTTGGGCGCGGGTCTGCCCGCCGCGTTCCACAGGAAAGCGACGACCTCGGCGCGGGTGCAGGTCTTGTTCGGCGCGAAGTGGGTCGCGTCGGTGCCCGCGGTGACATTGTTCTCCACCGCCCACTTGACGGAAGCGTAATACCAGTCTCTCGGCTTGACGTCGGCAAACGCCGAGACCTTGACCGGCGACCGTTTGGCAAGACCCCTGATCGCGGCCCAGATCGCCGACGCGGCGGCGTCCGCGTCGGTCTGCGGCGCGGTCTTATCTTCCAGCAGGGCGTTGCCGGCGGTGACGGCTTCGTCCAGTTTGCGCAGGGACAGATCGGTGTAGTCCCGGCGTTTGACCGCCCCGGCGGCCTGCAGCGCCGCGATCAGCGCGGCGGTGTCGGGTCCCGCGGGTTTGTCCGCGAAGCGGAAGTCCATCATATAATAATTGCGGTCGTCGTCCAGCGCCAGCGCAAAACTGCCGCCCTCGATACCGGTGATCGTTTGCGGGCCTTCCTCCGAGAAGTAGCGGATGATCTTGGTAAGCGTTTCATCCTCCGGCCAGGAGACGGTCAGCGTCCGGACGGCGGCCGGCAGGCGGAATTTGATCAGCGTCTGCGTCGCGCCCTCGAATACCGAGATATCCTCCTCGCCGACGGCCTCGGAGAACTCCAGCGGCACCTTGCCGACAGACAGGACGTCCACGACGACAGGTTTTTCCTCTGTACCCTCAAAGACGCGGGTCGCGAAGTCCGCCTCGTTCCAGAACACGACGACCTGGATGCCGTCGGCGGTCGCCGGCTCGAAGGTCAGGACGTTGTTGTCAAAGATGTAGCCCTCGACCTCGGAAACGCCGTTCCAGACGACGAACTCCTCGTACCACTCGCCGCCGCCCAGCGGGTAGCGGACGAAAACGCAGGGCGCGTAAGGATCGACAGGGGTCGCGAGGGTCTCAAGATCAAAGCCGCCGATCTCCTGCGCAAGCCGTGAGTTGGCGCGGGCGGGATCCAGCGTGACGCTGATCTGATCCTGCTCATAGGGCAGGTCCTTGCGGCCGGTGACGTACTCGCCCTGATAGAACACGCTGCCGTTGGCGGTGTCGTAATCAATACGAAGGGCGTTCGCCTGTACCTCGCCGCTGTCCTCGAATTCCATTTCGATATGATAGAAAGTCTCCGGCTCGCCATCGTCCCGGATCTGATCCAGCGTGAGGGTATAGGACGCGCCTTCGGGGTTTTCGATGTCCAGGCGCTCGCCCTGCCCGCCGGCGCCGTCCACGCCGATCCGGCGGGCGGTGCCCTCCCAGCCGATCACGATGGACGCCTGATCTTCCGGCAGACGGACCCGCAGGCGGGTCTCGGAGCGTTTGATATTTTCCTCGGGGATGCCGTCCGGCAGGACGGGCGCGCCGCTGCCCCACCAGTTGATCTCTAAGATGACCGGCGCCTCTTCGGTTCCGTTAAAGCGGGCGAATTCGTAGTCCTCTTTGGACCAAAAGACTTCAAATTCCACGTCGTTGTCGCTCACCGGCGTGTAGCTCAGCACGTTGTTCTCGAAGGTGAAGCCCTCGTAGACGGCTTTGCCGTCCGCGACGACGACCTCGTCGATCCATTCGCCGTTCGCGTTTTCAAAGCCGGCGCAGACGTACAGCGCTCTGTCCTCGCGGAAGTCCGCCGTGGTGAGCGCGAACTCACCCTGTTCCAGTTTGTCGAAATCGACTTTTTTGGTGCCGTCCAGCAGCAGGTTGATGGTGGTCGGCTCGCCGTCTTTGAGGAAAGACAGCGGCTGTTCCATCGCCATCACGCTGTATTCCCGGGTCTCGGTCGGGATCTCGCCCGCCGCGGCGAACACGGCGCCGCCGTTGTTGTCGCCGTTGACGCGGACCTCGCCGTTGCCGTGCCAGCCTCCATCAAAGTCAAATTCGATATGATAGAAAGTCCTCGGATCGCCGTTCGGCTCCTGCTGACCCAGCGAAAGCACGTATACGCTTCCCTCGGGTTCGAAAATTTCAAGATAATCGCCGTTTTCGCCGCCGCCCTCTACGCCGATACGGCGGAGAGGATCGCCCTCGTTCCAGGCGAATATAACGGAAGCGTAGGAAAGCGGCACGCGGATCTTGACGCGGCCGTCCGCCTCGATCTTATCCCCGGCGGGGATCTCCGCCATCGTCCGGACGCTGCCGGCGCCCCACCATCTGTACTCGACGACGACGGGTTTTTCCACGGTGCCGCCGAACGTGCCGAAATCGTAGTCCTCCCCGGAGGTGTACACGCGGATCTCAACGCCCCGCGCCGACGGCGGCGTGAAGGAAAGCACGCCGTTTTCAAACGTGAAGCCGTCCTTGACGACCTCGCCGTCCCTGACGACAAGCCCGTCGAACCACTCGCCGTCCGCCTCCTCGAAACACGCCTGAATGTAAGCGTTGTCAAGATAATGCCATTCCTCGCCGACGGGCAGGAACGCCCGCTCGTCCGTCTCGTTGAATTTTTCCCAGTCAAAGCACTGTTCGGTGTCAAAGCGCAGGCTGACCGCGCCGACGCCCTCTCCGGTCAGGAAAGAGAAGTCCTCGTTGGACATGGCGAACGTTTCCGCCGCGCCGCCCACTGAGGCGAACATAACGCAGCGGTTCATATCGTAGTCGACGCGGATCGCGCCTTCCGGCTGACCGCCGCCGCCTTCGAATTCAAATTCCATGTTGTAGTGGGTCGCCTTGTTGTCGCCGTCCGTCTGATCCAGCGCCAGTGTGTAGGACGTACCCTCGGGATCCTCGATCTCCAGACGGCCGCCGTTATTTCCCGCGCCGTCCACGTTGATCCGGCGGGCGGTACCCGTCCAGGAAAGGGTCAGCGTCTGCCGGTCAAACGGCACGCGTACCCGCAGGCGGCCGTCCCGTTTCAGGACGTTCTCCGCGGGGATGTCGTCCGGCAGGAGGACGTCGCCGTCGCCCCACCAGTTGCACTCAACGAGCACCGGCGCCTCGTCGGTGCCCTGAAAGCGGCTGAACGCATAGTCGCCCGCGGTCCAGAAGGCCTCCAGCTCGACGCCGTTTTCCGGCATGGTAAAGGTCAATATATTATTCTCAAAGGAAAATCCGTCGCGGACGGCGGCTCCGTTTTCGACGACGGGGCCGTCAAACCAGCCGGCCGCCGTATCGTACCGCGCCACGACATAGATCGCGCGGTCGTTCGCGGTCCAGGGATCGGTGAACGCGACGTTGCCGCTCTGTTCATACTCGTTCCAGTCAAGGGCGAGCTGTTCGCTGAACAGCAGGCGGACCGTCTGTCCGGCGGTCACCTCGCTTTCGCCGTCAAAGAGGTAGTCCCCGGCGATCGCCTGCGGGGTATTCTCTCCCGTCGCCGCGAAAAGACTGCCACCGTTCTGATCGTAGTGAACGCGCAGACGGGACGTCTGTCCCGGCGTGCCGAACGCCTGCGCCGGCAGCAGCGCCGCGACCATCACAAGACAGAGCAGCATGGCCGTTACTCGTTTTTTCATATTTTTTCCTCCTTTTATTTGAATATGGAACTCTCCATTTCGATTATACAAAAAAACGCGGAAAAGAGCAACGTGTGTTTCCGATTTGTCATTGACAAGTCGGAAACACACGTTGCTTTTGAAGGATAAAAAGTATTTTGTTATATCTTCGCGCCGCTGCTTCGCAGCGCGGTCTGCAGGCGGGGGATATCCACCTTGTCCGGCGTGACGCCGTCGGTCAGCGCAAGCGCCGCGGCGGTGCCCGCCGCCTCTCCGAGACAGCAGCAGATCGGCATGATGCGGATGGACGCCTGCGCCTCGTGCGTGGCGGAAACACACCGTCCCGCGACGATCATATTGTCCGCGCCGCTTCGCGGCAAAAGGCTCGCGTAAGGGATGGTATAGTAAGTCCCCGGCGCGAAATAATAATGAGACGTGCCCGCCCCGGCGGGATCGTGGATGTCAATGTCATAATTTCCCAGCGCGATGGAATCCTCAAAGACGGTACACGCTTTGAGTTCCTCCTGGGTGAGAACGTGGCGTCCGACGATACGGCGGCTCTCCCGCACGCCGATCTGCGGCGCCGTCTGGATCAGTTTGCAGTTTTCAAAGCCCGGCACGCTCTCTTTCAGCATTTTCACGATCTCGAAGGTCTGCTCTCTCGCCTCGATCTCCGCGGCGGTGACGTCCGCCGCGCCGACGGGATCCCGCCGGATGACCCGGGTGGTGTTGAAATGCACGACGCCGGGCATCAGCGTTTTGAACCAAAGAACGTCCTCCCTCGGGTCGCTGATCTTTCCCTCCGCCTGATAGGCGCGGTAGATGCCGTTCAGTTTCTCCCGGCTGACGCCGTAAAACGCCTCGGTATCAACGTTGCCGACCCGGAAACACAGCGTCATCGGCTGGCAGAGCCCGTCCTCCTCCCGTCCCTGGACGAAGGGGACGCCGCTCATCGCGGCAAGTTCCGCGTCGCCCGTCGCGTCGATGAACATCTTGCCGCCGATCTCCATAAGCCCCTCTTTTGTGTAAAGAGTGACGGATGTGACGGTATCGCCCTCTTTCGCCGCGGAAATAACGGTGGCGTTGAACAGCGGGACAACGCCCGCCGCCGCGATCAGACGGTTGAGATAGAGTTTGAGATACTCTGTATCAAAGGTCTTTTCGTTTTCGTCCAGCGCGCCCGCCGCCGCGAGGCCGTCAAGGATCTCCCGGAACAGCCCGGCGCTGAGGTACCGCTTTTGCTCCTCCACCGTCGTCCAGTACCGCATAAACGGCAGCACAAGATTGTTGACCGCCGCGCCGCCGAGACAGTTCGCCCGCTCGACGAGCAGTACCTTTTTGCCGCGTCTCGCCGCGCTCACCGCCGCCGCGACGCCGGTCAGTCCGCCGCCCGCGACGATCAGATCATAGTGTTTCATTCCGGTCCCCTCCCGTTATGATTTGTAAATATAGATCCCTTTGCCCCGGCCTGTTTTTTCCCCTTTGCGGATCAGGTCTTTGTAAAACCGCCGCAGAGAGGTATCCCCCGGCAGCGCCTCGGGATCGCCGGTATAGAACATATCGAACAGCCGCCATACCTGCGTATAGTCGTCGTAGTCCGCGTTAAAGAAAATATCGTAGTCGCCGCAAAACTTCCGCAGGTTGCTCGTCTCGGACAGCGCCTCGAAATTCCGCTTGAAAAACAGCCAGGTACTGCAGTAAAAAACGACAGGTCTTTCCCCGAACCAGTCTTTGAAAAACTCCGCCGCCTCCCGGTACGCGGCTCCCACGCCCTCGTAGTCCAGCCGTTTGCCGGTGCGGGGCAGGTGGACGTTCAGCACGGGGTCCCCGTGACGGATGACGACGCCGTCCTTGCGAAAGGGCTGCTCCGGTGAGAACGCGTACTGCTCAAATTGCAGATTGCCGAACGCGACGCGCTTTCCGTTAAAGAAATTCGGATACCATTTCGGACAGTGCAGTCCGTACACGCCGTGCAAATTCATCGTTTCCTGCGCTTTGTAGGTAAAGTCTTTGAGCGTGTGGTAAAAAAGCTGTTCCGGGTATCCTTTTTCGTCGTAATAACGTTTCAGCCGTCCCGTCATCGCGAGCCAGAAAACGGCGTACGCCGTGAAGGGCGAAACGCCGGCAAGTTCCGCGGCGCGGTCCGCCTTTTCGACGATCTCCGCGGCGTCAAAGGCGAAGTCCTTTTCATACCGGTCGGTGACCGAGCGCAACAGCGCCGCCGCCTCTTTGTTCTCCCCGATCGCCGAAAGGCAGGCGGTATAACATTCTATCGCCGCCTCCGGCATATCGATCTTTTGTAAAAACGTTTTGATTTGTTCCATGATCCTTATATGATGGTTCTCACTTCTCTTTATTGTATCGTTCACGATCCTTCCGGTTTCGCCCTGTCGGAACGATCCTTAGCGGGCGGCAGATCTGCCGCCCGCTGCATGCTTGTTTCAACCGGGAGAGTTTGGGCGGGAAGCGTTATTCCGCGGACGTTTCGGCGGTTTCGGCTTCAACCGTTTCCTCACCGTCTTTATCGTCCTCCACCTTGGACATGCCCGCGACCTTTACGCCGTCGGGAAGCCTGGTGACGATAACGCCCTTGGTACTGCGGCTGAGCAGATTGATCTCGGAAACGTCGGTGCGCATAATGACGCCCTCGCTGGTGATCAGCAGGATATCGTCGTCCGCCCGCACCATTTTGGCGGCGGCGACAAATCCTGTCTGCGCGCTGAGATTATAGTTGAAGATCCCCTTGCCGCCGCGGGACTGGACTTTGTACTCGGAGGGCAGGGTGCGCTTGCCGTAACCGCGCTCGGTCACCGTCAGCAGCGCGCCGTCGGGATCAACGATCTCCATACTGATGACGTAGTCGTCCGCCGCCAGGCGGATGCCCCGCACGCCCTGCGTGGCGCGGCCCATCGGGCGCGCGTCCGCCTCGTCGAAGCGGATCGCCTTGCCCTTGTGGGTGGCGAGCATAACGGTATCGCCCGGTTTGGTCTGCCGCACGTCGACCAGCACGTCGCCCGCCTCATCGTCCAGCACGATGGCGATGACGCCGTTTTTGCGGATGTTGGCGTACAGGGACAGCGCCGTCTTTTTGACGGTACCGTTCCGGGTCGCCATCAGCAGATATCCTTCCTCCTCGAACCCTTTGACGTGGATGACGGAGGTGACTTTTTCATCCGCCTCGATGGGCAGGATGTTGACGATGTTGCTTCCCTTGCTGATGCGGGAACATTCGGGGATCTCATATCCCTTGATCTTATACACTCTGCCCCGCGTGGTAAAGAACAGCAGGATGTCGTGGGTGGAGGCGACGAACATTTCCCTTACGATGTCCTCCACCTTGGTGGTCATCCCCTTGATGCCTCTGCCGCCGCGGTGCTGGGCGGAATATTCGTCGGTCGGCATCCGTTTGATATAGCCGCCCTCGGTCAGCGTGAACACGCTCTGCGCCTCGGGGATCAGATCCTCATCCTCGATGCCGACGTCTCCGATGCCGATCTCGGTGCGGCGCTCGTCGCCGTATTTTTCCTTGATCTCGGTAAGATCGGTCTTTATGATATCGAAAATGCGCTCCTCGTGGGCAAGGACGTCCTCCCAGTCGGCGATCCTGGCGTTGAGATCCGCCAGCTCGTTTTCAAGTTTTTCTCTTTCAAGTCCCGTGAGCTGTCCAAGCCTCATATCGACGATCGCCTGCGCCTGGATATCGGTCAGATCGAAGCGCGCGGACAGCGCGGTCTTCGCGTCCTGGATGCTGGCGCTCTTTTTGATGATCTCGATGACCTCGTCTATGTAGTCGATCGCTTTGAGCAGTCCCTCGAGGATATGCGCTCTCGCTTTCGCCTTACGGATATCGAATTCGGTGCGGCGGCGGATGACGCTCTCCTGATGTTTGATGTACTCCTGCATCATCGCCTTGATGGGCAGCACCTTCGGCACGCCGTTCACCAGCGCGAGGTTGATGATGGAGCAGGTCGCCTGCATATCGGTATATTTGTACAGCTGATTGAGCACGACCTGGGCGTTGGCTTCCCGTTTGAGGTCGATGACAAAGCGCAGACCGTCCTTGTCCGACTCGTCGCGGATGTCCGCGATGCCGGGCACCCGTCCGGTTTTCGCCTCGTCGGCGATCTTTTCGATCAGCGCGCTTTTGCGCACCATATACGGGATCTCGGTCACGACGATGCGGAAGCGGTCTTTATATTCCTCGATCTCGGCTTTGGCGCGGACATAGATCTTGCCGCGGCCCGTCTCATAGGCGCGGCGGATGCCGCTCTTGCCCATAATGACGGCGCCGGTCGGGAAATCCGGACCTTTGACGAACTGCATGATGTCATCCGTCGTCATCCCGGGGTCTTCCATCAGCGCGATGATGCCGTCCACCACCTCGCAAAGGTTGTGGGGCGGGATATCCGTCGCCATGCCGACGGCGATGCCGGACGAACCGTTGACGAGCAGGTTGGGGAACCGTGACGGAAGCACCGTCGGCTCCTGTCCCTTGTCGTCGAAGGACGGCATAAAATCAACGGTCTCTTTTTTGATGTCCGTCAGCATCTCCATCGCGAGTTTTTCCATACGCGCCTCGGTATAGCGGTACGCCGCGGGGGGATCGCCGTCGATGCTGCCGAAGTTGCCCTGTCCCTCGATCAGCGGATAGCGCAGGGAAAAATCCTGCGCGAGCCGCACCATCGCGTCATAGACGGACGCGTCGCCGTGGGGATGATATTTACCCAGCACGTCGCCGACGGTGGTCGCGGATTTGCGGTAGGGCTTGTCATGGGTCAGACCCGCCTCGAACATCGTATAGAGGATCCGCCGGTGGACGGGTTTGAGACCGTCCCGCACGTCGGGCAGCGCTCTGCCGACGATAACGGACATGGAATAGTCAAGGTACGCCTTGCGGACTTCTTTTACGATATCCAGATCTTTGAGGATCTGCCCCTCAAAACTGATCGGTTCTTTTTTCTCGTTGGGAGTGGCTTTACTCATTTTATATATCCTCCTCTCCCCTTAAATATCCAGATTTTGCACATACTGCGCGTTGGTCTCGATGAACTCTTTTCTCGGCTCGACCTTATCTCCCATCAGAATGGAGAAGATCTCGTCCGCCTGCGCCGCGTCCTCCATCGTGACCCTGATGATGGTGCGCCGTCTCGGATCCATCGTCGTCTCCCACAACTGATCGGGGTTCATCTCACCGAGACCTTTATAGCGGGCGATCAGCGCGCCGCCGCCCATCTCGGCGTTGATGGCGTCGCGCTCCTCGTCGGAATAGGCGTAGGCGACGTTTTTGCCCTTGGTCAGCTTGAACAGCGGCGGCTGGGCGAGATAGATATGTCCCTCCTCGATGAGCGGCCGCATAAAGCGGAAGAAAAACGTCAGCAGGAGCGTGCGGATATGGGAACCGTCGACGTCGGCATCCGCCATGATGATGATCTTGCCATAGCGCAGTTTCTCAATGTTGAAATCCATACCGATGCTGGTGCCCAGCGCCGTGATGACGGGCATCAGTTTGTCGTTGCCGATGACCTTGTCCTCTCTCGCTTTTTCCACGTTGAGCATCTTGCCCCACAGCGGCAGGATCGCCTGGAAGCGGCGGTCGCGCCCCTGTTTGGCGGAGCCGCCCGCCGAGTCGCCCTCGACGATGTAGATCTCGGTGATGTCGGTATCTCTCATCTGGCAGTCGGAGAGTTTTCCGGGCAGGGACATACCGCTGCTCAGCGCGCTCTTGCGGGTCGTCTCTCTCGCCTTGCGGGCGGATTCCCTGGCGCGGGAGGCGAGCTGCGCCTTTTCGATGATGGTGCGGGCGACCCTCGGGTTTTCCTCCAGATAATCGCCGAGCTGTTCGTTCATCAGTTTGGTGACGATGGTGCCGACCTCGCTGTTGCCGAGTTTGGTCTTGGTCTGCCCCTCGAATTCCGCCTCCTCGACCTTGACGGATACGACGGCGGTCAGACCTTCTCTGACGTCTTCTTTCTCGAATTTTTCCTCTTCTTTTTTAAATATGTTCTTGGCGTGCGCGTATTTGTTCATAATGCGGGTCAGCGCGTTTTTGAACCCCGCCTCGTGCGTGCCGCCGTCAATGGTGCGGATGTCGTTGGCAAAGGACAGGATGGACTCGCTGTAACTGCCGGTATACTGCATCGCGATCTCGACGGCGCAGCCGTCCTTTTCCCCGTTGAGGTAGATGATATCCTCATGGATCGCCTCTTTGCCTTTATTAAGGAACTCCACAAAACTTTTCACGCCGCCCTCATAGTGCAGCGTCTGGGAGCGGATCTTTTCGGGATCCCGCTCGTCGGAAAACACGATCTTGAGCCCCGCGTTGAGGAACGCCTGCTCCCTGAGCCGCCGCAAAAGCGTCTCGTACTCATATTCCAGCGTCTCAAAGATCTCGCTGTCCGCGTAGAACCGCACTCTCGTGCCGGTCTCCGCCGTGTCGCCGATGACCTTCATTTTCTCGACGGATTTGCCGCGCTCATACCGCTGGAAATAGACGTGCTCGCCGTTGCTGACCTCGACCTCCAGCCACTCGGACAGCGCGTTGACGACGCTGGCGCCCACACCGTGCAGTCCGCCGGATACCTTATATCCGCCGCCGCCGAACTTGCCGCCCGCGTGCAGTACCGTGAAAACGACTTCCACCGCGGGGATGCCCATTTTCGGATGGATGCCGATGGGAATGCCGCGGCCGTTGTCATAGACCTCGATCACGTTGCCGGCAAGGATCTTTACGCCGATCTCGGTGCAAAAGCCCGCCATCGCCTCGTCGATGGAATTGTCGACGATCTCATATACCAGGTGATGAAGGCCCTGCAGAGAAGTCGATCCGATATACATACCCGGACGCTTTCTGACCGCTTCCAGCCCCTCTAACACCTGTATTTGTGTTTCATCATAGGCGTGTTGCTGTTCCATTTTGTTCCTCCTGCTCAAAAATCTTACCCAGTCTCTTTTTCAGTGTCGCCGCGCTGATCACGGTAACGTATATGCCCCGGTCGGTGACGATGAAACTCTGCGGCAGATCGTCTCCGACGTATGTTATCTTTCCGTTTTTCTGCTGTTCGGAAAGAAAAAGCCTCGTTTTCTGTTGTACCGTCGCTTTGTCCATATCAAAAACGCCGATGATCTCGTCCCGGCGCAGCACGATATCCTGTCCTATGTGGAGGTACACTGTATCTCCCCCTTTTCGATAAACAGCGTCGCCGCTCCCGGATAACGCATTTTTTCCGGCTCGCAGGTCGTGACGATACACTGGTTTTTCAGCGTGTGATCCATAATAAATTTCTGACGGTTTCCGTCAAGTTCCGAAAAGATGTCGTCCAAAAGGATCACCGGCATTTCCCCGGTGCGCGCCTCGCTGATCACCGCCTCGCCGAGTTTCACGGACAGCGCGACGGAGCGGATCTGCCCCTGGGAGGCGAAAAACTTGGCGCTTTTGCCGCCGATCATGATCAGGATGTCGTCCTTGTGGACGCCGCTGCCCGTCATACCGTTTTCTATATCTCTGCCTCGCGTTTTTTCAAGCCGCTCGCGGATCAGTTCGCCGTATTGCTCCTCGGTCTTTTCATCCTTTGAAAATTGGTTGAGGTATAGGAGTTTGATCTTTTCCTGTCCGCCGGAGATCTCCTCATAGATCCGCCCCGCGGCAAGATCGAGCTGTCTTATGTATTCCGCCCGGCACTTCGCGACGTATCCGCCGGTCGCCGCCATCATCTCGTCCCATACCGGCAGTGTTGCCGCCAAAGAGGGGTCGTTTTCTATTTCTTTTAACAATCGGTTGCGGTTTTTGAGGGTCTTGTTGTACCGGAGCAGCGCCTCGGTATACCTCGTATCCGTCGCACAGATCGCGATATCGATGAATTCCCGCCGCTCCTGCGGCGCGCCCTTGATCATCATCAGATGATCCGGCGTGAATACGACGCTCTGGAACAGTCCCAGCGCGTCGCGGTTTTTTTCCGCCCGCCTGCCGTCGATGGTGACTTTTTTCCCTCCGCGGCGGTTGAGCATCACCGAGATCTCATGCTCTCTGCCGTTTTGCTCAAAGGTCACGTCCACGCTCGCCTCATCCTGTCCCGCGAGGATCATCACTTCCTCCCGGCTGGCGCGGAATGAGCGCAGAGACGCGGCGAGATAGATCCCCTCCAGGATGTTGGTCTTGCCCTGCGCGTTTTTGCCGGCAATGACCGTCACGCCGTCGGGAAAGGACAGCCGCAGATCCTTCAGGTTTCTGAAATTATGCAGATGGACGCGTCGGATCTTCATATTACTTATTCATTGCCGGTCAACCGCATCGGCAGTACGAGGAAAATAAAATCCTCTCCTTCTTTCGGTTTGATGACGATGGGGGTCTTCGGATTGCCGAGTTCCAGGCGCACCTCATCCTCCTCGCAGGCGGCAAGCGCGTCCAGCATATAACGGTGATTGAAGCCGATCTCCATTGACGTCTGGAACGGTTCGGTGGGAAATTCATCATAGAATTTTCCCATATTGGTCGCCGTGGAGATCTTGACCGTGCCGAAATCGAAATTGCAGTGGATGGGGATCCGGATGGTAGGGCTGACAAGCAGCGCCGCGCTCTCTATGGACGCCGCGAAAGTCCTCTTTTCGATATTGACCGCGAACGTGAACTGCGCGGGGATCGCGCTTTTATAATTGAGAAATTCCCCTTCCAGCCGGCGGGAAATGATCCGCTTGTCCGCAATCTCAAAGATCAGATGCTTATGAGAGATAGAGACCGCGATCTTTTCCTCTTTATCCTCCGGCAGGTTTTTGATGATCTCCAGAACGGTTTTTTTCGGGATGACGAACTGCACGTTCTTTCCGTAAAACTCAATGATCTTTTCTTTACGTATGGCGAGACGGACGCCGTCTACCGCCACGGCGCTGATGTTTTTGTCCTCCGGCGAGATATCAAACAAAATACCCTGCAGGATGGGGCGCTCGTCGCTGTCCGCCGCCGCGAACACCGTCTGCCGCAGCAGGCGGGAAAACGCGCCGTTTTCCATCGTCAGCTCGTCCCCCTCGATGATGGTGGGAAGTTCCGGATATTCCATGGCGGACTGTCCCATAATGGTGAATTTTTTACTGCCGCCGGTGATGTTGGTGCGGAATTTATCGTCCGTCGACACGCTGACGCCGCCTTCCGGCAGTTTACGCACGATGTCGATAAAAAGACGGCAGGGCAGAACGATGCTTCCGTCGACCTGTACTTCCGCCGGGATGGTAAAGACCACGCCGATATCGAGGTCATACGCGGTAAAAGTGACGGAACCGTCTCCGGTCTCTATCAGGATGCCCTCCAGCGCGCTGAGAGAACTTTTGACGGCGGCGGCGCGTCCGACGACGCTTACCGCTTCGCTGATCCGACTTCTGTCGCAAGTAAATTTCATTTTTTTCCTCCCTCTCATCAAGAGAATTTTTTTCTTTTAGTATTCTTAGTATTAGAGCCTGTGAAAAAGTGAAAAAGCGGGTTTTTCCTTTTTACGAAGGGAAAGCGGCCGTTCAAAACGAAGGGGACGAGCGGTGGAGAACGGACTGCTTATCCACAGGGTGGATCCGTCCTGAAAAAAGATGTGGACGGATGTTGATGACTTTATGTGGATAGTGGAAAATCAAGGGGAAATCAGAAGGATTTTTTGATATTTTCCATCTGCTCGCTGATATCCTGTTTGAGTTTGGGATCCTTTTCGATGTCCGCCTCGATATTTTTGATGGCGTGAAGGACGGTGGTGTGATCCTTGCTGCTGAAATTCTCCCCGATCTCCTTGAGGGAAAGCGCCGTCATCTGCCGGGCGATATACATACAGATATGGCGCGCCCGCACGATGGTCGCCTTGTGAGACTTGCCGCGGATATCGTCCGCCGAGAGATAGTAGTAACGGCAAACGTTGTCGATGATCATATCGACGGTAACGCTGGTCGGCCGGCTCTCCGAGATAACAGAGGCGACGGCGTTCTGCGCCGTGACCAGAGAGGGCTTTTCATTATAAAGCATATTATAGGCTTTGATCTTGTTGATAGCACCTTCCAGTTCTCTGACGTTGGTATGCAGTTTTTTCGCGATGAATTCCACGACGTTGTCGCTGAGTTCCAGTCCGAGAGAGTCGGCTTTGTTCTTGATGATGGCGCAGCGCGTCTCGAATTGAGGCGGCTGGATGTCCGCCATCACGCCCATTTCAAAGCGGGTGCGGAGCCTGTCGGTCAGCGGCAGGATATCCTTGGGCGGACGGTCGGAGGTCAGGATGATCTGTTTGCTTGCCTCATGCAGCGCCTCGAAGGTGTGGAAAAACTCCTCCTGCGTTTGTTCCTTGCCGGCGATGAACTGGATGTCGTCTACGAGAAACGCGTCGACAAAACGGTATTTTTTACGGAACTGCGCCATTTTCCCTTTTTGCAGGGACTCCACCAGATCGTTGATAAAATCCTCGCATTTTATGTAAAGGATGTTGATATCGGGATCGTTGCGGCGCAGCTCGTTGGCGATGGCGCACATCAGATGGGTCTTGCCCAGCCCGGAACGGCCGTAGATGAAAAGCGGGTTGAACCCGGTGCCGGGGTTGTTGGCGACGGAAACGGAAGCGGCGTGCGCGAACTTGTTTTCCGCGCCGACGACGAAGTTCTCAAAGGTCAGTTTGCTCATCGGCGAGGAGAGATAGTCCTGATCCTGCTGCATCACTTCGTTGAACTGTTTTTCTCTCGGTTTCGCCTGTTCGATGATGCGGGGCGGCGCCTCGTCCTCGGTAATGATGGAGGCGCGCACGGGAAAGCCCATCGTATCGGTCAGCGCTTTTTCGATGATCTCGGAAAAATTATTTTCGATCGTTCCCTTTTGAAAGAGCGTACGCACGTAAAAGAAAGCGACGTTATTTTCCATTTTCACGGGGTTGAGCAGCTTGATCCAACTGTTGAAGGAGACGCTGGTGACCTGCGGCTCGATCAGGGTCATCGCTTTTTCCCAAACGTCCGAAAAAGATTGCATTTTTTTCAAATTCCTCCTTTTTACAGCCTTATTTTTATTATTTATACTATAATATCATAACATATAGTAAATTAGAAATCAACACTTTCCTCACAATTTGTGGAAAATTCATTGACAGAAAAAGAGAGGTTGATTATAATTAAAATTGCTTTTAAGAAAAAAAGGAGAGATATTCGTGAAAAATAACGAGAAAACGATGGAAAAGATCGTCGCCCTCTGCAAGGGCAGGGGGTTCGTATATCCGGGCAGCGAGATCTACGGGGGGCTTGCCAACTCGTGGGATTACGGTCCGCTCGGCGTGGAACTGAAAAACAACATCAAAAAGGCGTGGTGGAAAAAGTTTGTCACCGAGTCCCGCTACAACGTCGGCCTTGACAGCGCGATATTGATGAACCCGCAGGTCTGGGTGGCGTCGGGACACGTCGGCGGGTTCAGCGATCCGCTGATGGACTGCAAGGCGTGCAAGACCCGCCACCGCGCGGACAAGCTGATCGAGGACGCGACGGGAGAGGTCGCGGACGGCTGGACGAACGAGCAGATCTATGATTTTATCAAGGAAAAAAATATCGTCTGTCCCGACTGCGGCAAATGCGATTTTACCGAGGTGCGGCAGTTCAATCTGATGTACAAGACCTACCAGGGCGTTACCGAGGACGCCAAAAACGAGGTGTATCTGCGCCCCGAGACCGCGCAGGGCATCTTTGTCGACTTCAAGAACATACAGCGCACCACGCGCAAAAAGATCCCCTTCGGCGTGGGACAGATCGGCAAATCCTTCCGCAACGAGATCACCCCGGGCAATTTCATTTTCCGCATCCGGGAGTTCGAGCAGATGGAAATGGAGTTTTTCTGCGCCCCCGGCACCGATCTTGAATGGTTCAAATACTGGAAGGACACCTGCGAGAACTTTCTGCTCTCGCTCGGCATCAAAAAGGAAAACATCCGTCTGCGGGATCACGCGAAAGAGGAACTCGCGTTTTATTCCCGGGCGACGACGGACATCGAGTTTATGTTCCCGTTCGGGTTCGGGGAACTTTGGGGCATCGCGGACCGCACCGATTACGATCTGAAACAGCACGCCGAGCATTCCGGCGAGAAAATGGAATACCTCGATCCGGTCACCGGAGAGAAATACGTGCCTTACGTCATCGAGCCGTCGCTGGGCTGTGACCGTGTTCTGCTCGCGTTTCTGGTGGAGGCGTACGACGAGGAAGTCGTCGACGCGGAGAAAAACGACACCCGCGTCGTGATGCGTTTGCACCCGGCGCTGGCGCCGTATAAAGCGGCGGTGCTGCCGCTGTCCAAAAAACTGTCCGACAAGGCGCTGGAAGTCTACGATAAGCTCGCGAAACAGTTCCCCTGCGACTTCGACGACACCGGCTCCATCGGCAAACGCTACCGCAGGGAGGACGAGATCGGCACGCCCTTCTGCGTGACCTATGATTTCGACACCGAGACCGACGGCTGCGTCACCGTCAGAGAGCGCGACAGTATGGAGCAGGTCCGGCTTCCGATCGGAGAGGTCGGGGACTATATCTCGAAATTTTTGAAATTTTAGTTGACAAACACGAAAATAAAATATATAATTATCAATACGTCACGAAAACGCGAAAAGGACGCGGACGCGTCCCATAGGCGAAAACAAAGGGAGGGATAGAATATGCTCAGGACCTATCAACCGAAAAAAAGACAGAGAAGCAAAGTCCACGGCTTCCGCCGCAGAATGCTGACGTCGAACGGGCAAAAAGTCTTGGCGAGAAGAAGAGCCAAAGGAAGAAAAAGACTGTCGCACTGAAATATAAAAAGGCTCGAGCGAGCCTTTTTTTATTAAACCCGCCGCTTTTTTTCAGATCTCTACAAAACCGCCGGCCGCGGCATGGTCCGCGCCCCGAGCGTTTTGACGGCGGAAAAGTAAGGTGTTGCGTGTGATCACAAGTATCAAGGAAAACTACATTTTCCGGCGGGCGTATAAGAAAGGCAGATGTTTCGTCTGCCCGCTGTTCGTGATGTACGTTCTGAAAAGCAGACAAAACGCCCCCCGGCTCGGGATCACCGTGACCAAAAAACAGGGCAACGCCCCGACGCGCAACCGCATCCGGCGGATCCTGCGCGCGGGTTTTGCCGCGCACGCCGACGAGCTGCCGAAGGCGGATATCGTCGTCGTGGCAAGGGGCAGATGCCGGAGCGCCAAAAGCACCGATATCTCCGCCGCCCTTGCGAAAATGCTGAAAGAAATATGAGGATCATAAAGTACGTACGGGAGGCGTTCCTGCTCCCGCTGCGGTTTTACCGCAGATTTATTTCCCCTCATACCGCGCCGAAATGTAAATACTATCCCACCTGCTCGGAATACGCGATGACCGCGGTCCGCCGGCACGGGATCCTTTACGGCGGGGCGCTTGCCGTCTGGCGGCTGCTGCGCTGTAATCCATGGTCAAAGGGCGGGATCGACTACGTGCCGGAGCGAACGATCTTTCAGCGTCTGAAAAAAGACCGAAAAGAGGAGTGAAAGAATTATGTGGAACGCGCTGTGCGGCCTGATCGGGCAGCTGATGCGGTGGCTGTACGCCTTTATCCCCAACTACGGCGTTGCCATCATCCTGTTCACCATCGTTCTCAAGATCGTCCTGTTCCCGCTCGCGATGCGGCAGCAGAAGGGATCTATGGCGATGGTGCGGCTCAAGCCCTATCAGGACGAACTTATGAAAAAGTACGGCTCCAACAAGCAGAAGTACAATGAGGAGCTGCAGAAACTCTATCAGCGGGAGGGCTACAACCCGATGTCGAGCTGTCTGCCGACGCTGATCCAGATGCCGCTGATCTTTATGATGTATACCATCGTGCGCCGTCCGCTGACCTTTATGGCGAACTGGTCCCTGACCGAGATCTGGCAGACGGCGGTGCGGGAGTTCGGCATCACGACGACGGATAAAGGCGCGACGATCCTTGACGGCTTTGCCAAAGGCGTCAATATCACGGCGGAGAACTTCAACCGCTATGAGTCGCAGATCCTGTCCCGGCTGAAAAACCCGCCCATCAACACCAGGTTTTTGGGGCTGGATCTCTCGCTCGTGCCGAAAGAGGTTTGGAAAACGGCGGCGTTTATGATCCTGATCATCCCGATCCTGTCCGGCGTCACGTCTTTTCTGATGAGCTGGCTGAGCCAAAAGAAAAACCCGGCGCAGCAGGCGGCGGGAGACGCGGGCGGCAGTATGAAGATGATGCTGTATATCATGCCGCTGTTCTCGCTGTATATCGCGTTCATCGTGCCGGCGGGGCTGGGCCTGTACTGGCTGACCAGCAACGCGCTGGGCATCGCGCAGCTGTTCCTGCTCAATAAGATCTACGATCCGAAAAAAGAGGAAGCGGCGGCGTACGCTAAGATCGAGGCGCAAAAGCGGCTGGAAAAGGAAAAGAAAAGCGAATCCGCCCGCAAAAAACAAATGGCGATCCAGGGTAAGAAAAAGAAAAAGAAAAATCCCGCGCAGAAACCTGCCGTGAAGCAGGCGCAGGACAAACCGGAGCAAACTCCCGAGGAGACAAGCGATGATTAAAGAACTGTTTTTTGAAGGAAAGACCATTGACGACGCCGTGGTAAAAGCCGCGGCGCAGCTTGGACAAGACAAAGATTTTCTTGAATATGAGGTCGTGACGATGCCGGTCAAGGGACTGTTCGGTCTCGGCGCCGTCAACGCCAAGATCAAGATCGAAAAAGAGGTCCCCGACGAGCCGGAAGCGGCGACCGCCGAAGCGGAGCAGGCGCCCGCGGAAGACGCCTTTGTGGAAAAGATCGCCAAGCGCGATCATCCCGAAAGTGTGCCGCCCCGCGCCGAGAGACCCGAGAGATCCGAGAGACCCGAGCGGCGGGAGCGTTCCTCCCGCGGCCGCAGAGATCGCCGCGGAGACCGCGCGCCCAAGGCGCCGCTGGTACTGCCCGATCCCGCGCCGGAGATCGAGGATGAGGTCAGCGCGGCGCTGATCGAGTTCCTCAAGGGCACGACGGACGCGATGGGACTTTCCGACGCCGAGATCCGCGTCGGCAGCCGGGAGGCGGACAGTTATGAGGCGACGGTCAGCGGCAGCAAAATGGGCGTGCTGATCGGCAGGCGCGGCGAGTCGCTGGACGCGGTGCAGTATCTCGCGGGACTGTTCGTCAACCGTAAGCTTGACAAAAAGGTCAAGGTCACGGTGGATACCGAAAATTACCGCGCCAAACGCGTGGCGGCGCTGGAGGATCTCGCGGAAAAGACGGCGGACAAGGCCGCAAGATACCGCAAGAATATCACCCTTGAACCGATGAGCCCCTATGAGCGCCGCGTCATCCACGCCAAACTCACGGGACGCGCCAACATCACGACGTTCAGCGTCGGCAGCGAACCCCGCCGCAAGGTGGTCGTCAGCTACACCGAGGAGGCCGTCGAGGCCGCCCCCGCCGAGCCGACGGAGGAATAAACCGTCTTAAAACCGCATCAAAACCCGCCCGCCGGAGACCCCGGCGGGCGGGTTTTTTTGACGAAAAAGTGACAAACCGGTTAGTGAGAGGGTGATATTATTATAATAAGATGATTTTTGAGGAGGATGCGTATGTACCGGTATTGTGAAGCCTGCCATGTGGCGTGGGACACGGAGGACTGCCCGATGTGCGGAAGGCAGAGGCTCCGGGAGATCCGGCCGGAGGATCCGTGCTATCTGACGGAGAAAGAGTGGATCTGGGGAGAGATGCTGGAGGACGTCCTGAAACAGAACGATATCCCGTTTATGCGGAAAAACGTCTTGGGCGCGGCGGTGGCGATCAAGACAGGGCTGATGCGGGAGAGAGTGCGGATCTACGTGCCGTTCCGTGAAATGGCGCGCGCGTCCCGGATCGTGAAAGAACTGTTCAACGCGCCGCCGGAGGAAAAAAACGAAAGCGGCGGCGAATAAAAAGGCGGCGTCTCATCTGTCAAAAAACGCCGGGCCCTTATCGGGGCTCGGCGTTTTCTTTTCGTTTTTGCGCAAGTCCTTGCGCGATCGCGGGAAATTTGTTTTCGCTTTCGGCGGTCGGCTGGATCTCATAGGTGCCGTATTTGTTGATGATGTCGAACACGTCTTCCGGCTGACCCGCCACCGCCGCCGTCGACGGCGTTCGGTCGATCGGCGGTTCGCGCCGATCTTTTTTGTGTTCCATTGTTTCTACCTCCCGCTGTTAGTTTGCGCGGTGAGGCGTTTTTTATTTCATTCGCCGCTGCAGTAATTCTTGTGGAACGCGGCGAGGATCTGCGCGACCTGGGCGCGGTTGGCTTTGCCCTGCGGGTTAAAGACGCCGTCCGCCCCCGCGACAAGCCCCGCCCGCTGACAGGTCGTGACCGCCGACTTTGACCAGGACGAGATCTTTTTC
Organism: Clostridiales bacterium Firm_08; assembly: GCA_001604045.1. Taxonomy (GTDB): domain Bacteria; phylum Bacillota; class Clostridia; order Oscillospirales; family QAKW01; genus Firm-08. The sequence goes on from LVAN01000001.1 coordinate 64,179, forward strand.
GCGTCCTTGAAGGTCACCGCCGCCTGCTTTGGCTTCAGCGTGATCTTCATATATTTCGAATAGGTCAGAAGGATGGTGCAGATCTGCTCGCGCGTGATGGGCTCGTTTGGCATAAACCTGCCGTTCGAGCCGGCGACGATGCCGTTGTCGCTCGCCCACTTGACCGCGCCGGTATACCACTGCCCGCTTTTGACGTCGGAAAAGACGGTGATGGATTTGTTGCTGACCGCCACGCCCGCGATGCGGGAGAGGGTGGCGACGAACATCGCGCGGGTCATATCGTCGTTCGGACAGAAGGTCGTCGCCGTGATGCCGGCGAAAATGCCTCTGTCCACCGTGTAATACACGGCTTCCTTGAACCACGCCTTGGCGGGAACGTCCGAAAAAACATTTCGGGGAGACAGTTTCGGGATGACGACCATACTGCCCGGTTTGATCGCGTTACAGACGGTACAGTGGATACTTTTCTGTCCGACTGCCGAAACGGTCGCTTCCCTGTCGACGGTATAGTCTTTCGCCCAGGTGTGGGCGGTCTTTTCGATGGTTTCCTTGCGCGTCCCGCCGCAGACGGTACAGGTGTACATCCGCTCGCCCTCTTTGGCGCAGGTCGCGGCGCGGGTGACGACGCCGGTGTTCCAGGTGTGCGCGATCTTGGGGATGGCGCGGTGATCCTGCTGACCGCACCGGGTGCAGAAAATGAGCGAGGAGCCCTCCGCGGAGCAGGTGGCGGGCACTTCCACATAGGAGACTTCCCACGAATGTCCCTCAGGGGCAATGGTCTCGCTGCGCGTCTGCTGACAGACGGTGCAGGTATAGCGTTTTTCACCGGCTTCCGTACAGCCCGGATTTTTGATAATGACTTCGCCGCCCCAGGTATGTTCCGGTTTGGGGATATCGGTGATGATCTGATCGCCGCAGATGGTACAGGTGACGACGCGCTGACCGGTCTCGCTGCAGGTCGCCTCTTTTGTCACGACGCCGGCGTTCCAGTTGTGGACGGTCTTGGCGATCTCCTCGGTCCTGGTCACGCCGCAGTCGAGGCAGGTGTAGGTCCTGGTCCCGGCCTTTTTGCAGGTCGGCGCCTCGGTGACAACGCCCTCGTCCCAGATATGTTCCCCCGCCGCGAGGTCTGCCACCACGGCGGTCGCGTCTTTGAGTTTTCCGTAACTGCTCGCGGTCGACACGACGCAGCTGACGCGTTTGCCGACGTCGTTGACGGTCAGCCGGTAGGCGGCGTCCGTCGCGCCGGGGATCGCCACGTCGTTGCGCCGCCACTCGTAATGCAGCGTCTCGGCGGAGTCCGTCTCCACCTCCATACGCAGCAGGGTGCCTCGCCGCGCCTCGCCGACGATCTCCGCGTCGCCTGTCATACCGTTCAAAAGGAACTGCTGTCCCCACCGTTTATACTTGGTATCATATTTGTGATCGCTGTCCCAGTCCGCTCTCGGGAAATAGTCGTCCTCTTTGAGGAAAAAGCCCTGCGTCGCGTCGATATGATACCATTTTCCGTCCACGTAGACGGAATTCCACATATGATTGGAACTGGAAATATACAGGCAGGGTACGTTGATCTCCCGGCAGAATTCCCCGACCGCCCGGGAATACCCCATACAGATCGACTTGCCGTGCATCAGCGCGGTCTCGGATCCAGAGTCCAGCTGGACCGCGTGGTCGTAAACGACGTTGGCGCGCAGGTATTCGTACAGATATTTGAGCTGTCCGCGCTTGTCCGACGCGGACGCCTTCGCGGCGGCGACGATGGTGTCGATCTTTGTCTTAAAGGCGGTGTTGTCCGTCATTTTCAGATCCATGACCGCCCAAAAACCCGTGATGACGCCGCTGGTCTCCATATAGGAATAACTTGTGCCGAGCAGCGCCGTCTGATAATCGTTGCCGTAGAGATTGCATTTGTAGAGGGTAAAGAGATATTCGCCCCAATCCTGCGTTATCAAAGGAACGAACGCCGTTTCAAACCCCGCGTAGTTGTTGGGATTGAACTGAAACGCCACCTGCACGTGTTTGCCGGCGCCGTCATCGATATACCGGTCGATGTACGCCGCCATCTGTTCAAGCGTCGGATCCTCGGTCGGACAGATCTCCTTGCCGTCCCCGACATCGGCATGGGAAAACACGCTGAACATCGTCAGCATGAAAACGACGCAAAGCGCGAGACATATTCTTTTTTTCATTTGCATCGCCCCCCTGTCCGTTTTATCGGACCGTGTTTGTTGTACAATGATGACATAATAAAAGAAAGAAGGTCAGTAAAATGTTGAAACTTCTTGTGTTTGCCGGTTGGATGGCCGGATATTTCATGATCGGATGCGCCGCGGAGCGCCGCCGTGAACGCAAGACGGACGTTACCCGGAAAGCCCTTTGAAGGACGAGGGCGCGACGCCGTATTTCGCCTTGAAAGCGGCGGAAAAGTATTTGGGATCGGCAAATCCGCTTTTGCCCGCCGCGCTTTCCACGCCGTACAGCCCGGTCTGCAGGAGTTCCGCCGCGTATTCCAGCCGCAGACGGCGGATATATTTGAGCGGCGTGGTATGGTAGGCGGCGCCGAACAGCCGCCGGAAATAAGTGTCGCTTACCCCGCACAGGGCGCACAGCGTCGGGATATCGAGGTCGGGATCCGAGAAATGCTCATGCAGGTATTTGACGCCCGGCTCGATCCGGCGCTGTCCTTTTGCCTGTTCGACCGGCATCGACTGCCGCTCCATCTGTTCGAAAATCTTATACAGAACGGACATCGCCCGGTGGTAATACCCGGGCTCTTTTTTGTTCCAGGCGTCCGCCGCGGTGGCGAACAGCGACTCGGTGCGCTCCCTGTTGCCGCTCTCGATGATCTCGAAAGAGGAGGGGGGCGCCTGCGGCGCCTCGAAGTGGATGACGATCAGTTTTTCCTCTCCCGTTTTGAGGTGGTATCCCGTGTTTTTCGGCATATAGAGGAGAGAACCGTCCGTCGCGCGCCGTTTTGTTTTTCCGTCGGAAAAAACAGCGTCCCCCCTGATACGGTAGGACAGCGCGTGGAACGGACGCGGCGCGACCGTCGTGTCGTTATGCCGCCAGTCCAGTTCCAGGACCGCGAGGATCCTCACGGAGTCTCTTGTTCGCAACAGATCCACGTCCACATCTCCTTCCACTTATCCACTATGATTGTATCATATACATATTATTTTGTAAATACCTTTTTTGTTCTTAAATTTCCACCTTTTGTTCGGTTCTTTCGGTTTTGCGGCGGAAAAAACAGTGTTATAATAGAGGCATAAAAATTTTTTTGAAAGGGGTATTTCCTTATGGCGATCAAGCACACCGCGGTCAGTTACTACGGAATGAACTACGTGGAACATGCCCGCAAAGATTTCGAGGAGATGAAGGATCACGGCTGTGATACTGTCATCCTGGCGCTCACCGAGTTCGATATGGACTTCTGGTTCCCCAACATCAACAACATCGTGAAAACAGCGCACGAGTTGGGGCTGCGGGTCCTGGCGGATCTCTGGGGCGTCGGCAAGTATTTCGGCGGCGAGCAGGTCAGTTTGTTTTTACAGAACAACATCCATCACCGCCAGGTATCGGCGTACACGGGAGAGGTACTGCCCAACGCGTGTTTCAACACCAACGCGTTCCGCGATTATTTCAAGCGGCTGTGCGTCAAACTCGCCAGGGAGACGGAGATCGACGGATTTTTCTGGGATGAGCCGCACTACGCGTATCCCAAGGCCTACGCCTCCATCACCGGCGGCTCGGGCGACGACTGGGCGTGCCGCTGCCCCGAATGTATGAAAAAGTTCGAGGAATACTACGGCTACGAGATGCCGAAGTTTATGAACGACGACGTCAAGCAGTTCCGCTGGAGAGAGGCGCTGTTCACCCTGTCCGACACCTCCCGCGTCCTCAAGGAGATCAACCCGAAACTGGAGATCACCTGCTGCGTGCACGCGACGATGAACACTTACTATATCACCGAACTGCGCGGATATGACAACTGGGAGATGGTGGCGTCCTGCCCCTACTTCGACGTCTTTTCCACCACCATCGTCAGCTGGGAACTGCCGGAGAGCTTCGCCCGCAACATCACCGCGCGCACCGTCGCGATGGCGAAAAAATACGGCAAGCAGAGCGAACGCTGGCTGATGGGCTACAACAAGGCGCCCGCCGATTACGCTCAGATCGACAAAGCCGTTGACGAGATCGAGGCGGCCGGCGTCGACAGACTCGCCACCTGGACTTACCGCGGCGGCTACGGCACGGTGGTCGCGGCGCCCGAACCGCTCAAACTTTGGGACCGCATCGGAGAAAACTATAAACGTGTATTAAAAAAGGAGGAAAAATAAGATGAACGATTTCGGCTATTTTGAGTATCTGCAGAAGAACTTCAAGCAGATCAACGACACCCAGGAGGAAAATATCAAGGCGGCGGCGAAACTGATGGCGGACGCCATCGCGGACGACCGTCTCATCCACGTGTACGGCGGCGGCGGCCACACCACCCTGCCGGTGGGCGAGATGTTTTTCCGCGCGGGCGGACTGTCCTGCATCGACCCGGTGATGGAGACGGGACTTTCCGTTTTCAATCAGGCGCTGAAATATCTTGAACTGGAGCGCACCGTCAACTTCGGCGCGGCGATCATCAAATACTATGATCTCAAAAAAGACGACGTGCTGATCATTTTCCACAACATCGGCATCAATCCCGCCACCATCGACGCGGCGATGGAAGCCAAAAAGCGCGGCGTCAAGATCATCGCCGTCTCGTCCGAGGCGTGGCAGAGAGAAATGCCGGCGGATCACTTCATCCGTCACCCGAACAAGACCAACCTGTTCGACTATGCCGACGTCTGCATCGAGGACTTCAACCCGGTCGGCGACGCGGTGGTGAACGTCCCCGGACTTCCCACCCCCATCGGCCCTGTTTCCAACATCATTGATTTCTATATCGCGCACCTTCTCGAGATCGAGACGGTCAAACAGTGCCTGGATCGCGGCGTCACCCCGCCGGTATGGTCCAGCGCCAACACGCCGGGCGGCGATGAGAAAAACGCGGCGTATCTCGCCAAATACCGTCCGAGAGTCAAGATGCTGTAAGGAGGCGCGGCGTTTTGGAACTTCAGAAATATCTCGACCTGCTGGTCGAAAAATACGATCTGCCGCGGGGCGCGGCGCTGAGCGGCAAGACCCTTGCCGTCGGCGGCAAGACCGTGCCGCTGCTGCCCTGGCGGAGTGAGCGGCGGTTTATCGAACTGAAAAACCTCGTGCACGACGGCACGCTGGAAGGCGTCAGCGCCGTGCGGATCTCCCACATCGCGCCGAAAGGGACGTCTCTTGATGAAATGCTCTATAAAGAGCTTGACGTCTGCCGCTGGGTGCTGGACGACGAGATCAAAGAGATCGCCACCTTCCGCAACGGAGCGACGTCCAACACCGTCGCGGAAACAAAGAGCGGCGTCATCTGCACCATAGAACTCGCGGCAACGCTTGCCGCCGGGACGCCGATCGTCGATAAGCACGAGATCACGGCGCGCGTCGGCGTGGCGTGCGACCGCGCGGTGGACACGCAGGTCCCGCAATCCTCCACCTATTTCTACACCGACTCCCCCACGCCCGTCACCTATACCGACGTGGACTTCGAGTTGTACGGACTGAACGTCTCCGACGTCAGCACGGTGCGCTGCGCGCAGGCGGTGCTGGCGGACGAGGCGCTCGCCGACGCCTTTATCGAGGCGGACAAAACGCTGACGGCGCTGGTGGCGCTGTCCGCGAAAAGCGCCGGGTGCGGCGAAAATCTGAAAGCAGGTGACGCGCAGTGAAACCACTCAAGATCGCGATGATGTCTATGACCCACGGTCATACGAGAAAATACTATCAGGTGCTCAAAGAGAACCCGAAACTCGACTGGGTCGCCGTCTCCACGGCGAACGACGAGGTAAAACAGGTCTTTCTTGACAAGGTCTCCGGCATCCCCTGTTACGACAGCGACGAGGCGATGCTGGACGCCCATCCCGAGATCGAGGCCGTGGTGCTGGCGAGCGAGAACTCCGACCACCTGCGGCAGGTGAAACTCTGCGCCGAGCGGGGCATCCATATCCTTTCGATGAAGATCCCCACCTTCGATATGGCGGAGTATGACGAGATGGAACGTCTTGTCAAAGAAAACGATATCATTTTTCAGATCGAACTGGAACTGCATTACAACCCCACCGTCGTGCGGATGAAGGAACTTGCCGCCGGCGTCGGGCAGATGCGGTCCTTCCAGGCGACCAATGTCACCCTCTCCCCCGTGTGGGCGTTCCCCTGGCAGGGTCAGCCCGAGGCGAGCTACGGCAAGCGCGTCCCCCTCAAAGAGGGCGACCCGCGGTTCCGCGGCGGCGCGCTGTGCGACCATCCTCACATCTTTGATATGATCCGTGAGGTGACGGACAGCGAATTTGACACCATTTTCGCCAAAGTCGGCCCCAACATCCGCGAGGATCTCGAGGAGGAGGACATGCTCACCGTCATCGGCAAGATGAAAAACGGCGTCATTTTCTCACTGGATCCCTCCTGGTCCAAAAAGGAGAACAAACTGAAGGTGCCGGGCCCCGGCTGGGAGATTTTTCCCAAGCGCATGGAGGTCAACATCACCATCAGCGGCGATGGCGGCACGCTGATGACCGATTGTTTCGGCCCCAACGTCTATGAGAACGGCAATCCGGAGGAGAAATACATCGTCCGCTACACCTATTTTGACGAGTGGGTGGGACTGGTCGATGAATTCGTGGACAACATCCGTTTCCACCGCACGCCCAAGATCCATCTCGCCAGACATCGCGGCACCATCGCCGCCATCAACGCGTGCTACGAGAGCATCGCGACCGGAAAACCGGTGAAACTCTGATAACTACCGGCGCCCCGGCAAACAGAACATCATTCAGCGGCAGGATTTTATAACTGCCGCTGAATTTTTATGCCGCGCCGCCGGAGAACGCACCGCCGACAAACAATAAATTGACAAGCCCGTTATAATATGGTAATTTTATAGTATCGGGATCTCTCTTTCCGACCCGGCGAAATTCCGAAAAACAAGCAGTAAAAAGGAGAACGACTATGAAAAAACTCATCAGCATGATCCTTACACTGGCACTGATCTTTTCCTCCGTCGGCGGCGCATACACGGCCGCTTACGCTTCAGACGGAGACCTTTCGGAGCGATACGCGGCGGCGCCCGCGCTTACGGCAGACGCGCCGGCCGATGTTTCGTATGACGGCACGGAAGCCTCGGGCGCCCTGCGCTTCACCCCGGAGCGGGACGGCGTATATATTTTCTCCTCCGAGGGAGAGTATGACACCTATGTGGACCTGTATGACGGTAACGGCGGATATCTCGGCAGTGATGATGACAGCGGGGAAAGCAACAATTTCCGTCTGAGGAGCGTTTTGGAGGCGGGGAAAACGTATTTCCTGCTGACCAGGAGATACAGCAGCGAATCGATCGCCGAGTATACGGTTTACGTTATATCGTACGCGGATCTGCCGGCGCTCACGGCCGGCGTGCCGGTCGACGTCTCGTATGACGGCACGGAAGCCTCGGGCGGCTTTCTCTTTACTCCGGAACGGGACGGTACCTACGCTTTCTTTTCCATGGAAGGAGACGACACGTTCGCCTCTCTGTACGACAGCGGCGACACGCTGATCGGAGAAAATGACGACGGCGGAGAGGACGGCAATTTCTGTCTGAGGATCACTTTGGAGGCGGGGAAACCGTATTTTCTGCTGACAAGGGATAACGGCAGCCAAACGAACGGCCAGTATAAGGTCTGCGTCGTATCCTATATGGATACGCCGGCGCTTACGGCAGACGCGCCGGCCCACGTCTCGTATGACGGTACGGAGATCTCGGGCGCCCTGCGCTTTATCCCGGAGCGGGACGGCGTTTATGCTTTCTCCTCCGCGGGAGAGTATGACACATACGCGTCGCTGTATGACAGTGACTTTCATCACATCAGCGATAATGATGACGGCGGGGAAATCAGCAATTTCTGCCTGAAAAGTGTTTTGAAAGCGGGCAAAACCTATTTTTTGCTGACAAAAAGACTGAATGGAAAGCCCGCCGAATACACGGTCAGCGTTACGAAGGAAAAAGATATCACCGCTCTTTCGCTGGCGCTCATCTCGCCGGACGCGGCGCTGACGTTCGGACGGGGCGGATATTGGACCGACTACTACGACGAGACCGGCGGCACCAATAAGACGTATTACTGTTTCGACCGAAGCACCATCCTTGATATTCTGACGATCACCGCGACCTATGAGGACGGATCCACCCGCGCGATGGAATTCGATGAACGCCTCTTGTCCATGAAAGCCGATCAGTGGACCTGGACCGCGGGCGGGACGGACAACACCGTAACGATCACCGCCGGCGCCGTGTCGGCGAGCGTCAGCATACCCATCGTCGATCCGGCGGCGCTGTACGCGGACGCGCCGGCGCTCACGGCGGATGAGCCGTTTGACGTCTCGTATGACGGCACGGCGGCCTCCGGCGCCCTGCGCTTCACCCCGGAGCGGGACGGCACCTATACTTTTTTCTCCACGGGAGAGTATGATACCTATATAGACCTGTATGACGGCAGCGGCGGATATCTCGGCAGTGACGATGACAACGGGAAAAACAGCAATTTCCGTCTGAGGGCCGTTTTGGAGGCGGGAAAAACATACATCCTGCTGACCAGGAGATACAGCAGCGGATCGAGCGCCGAATATGAAGTCTGCGCGATGGAGGAAAAGGTCATCACGGCTCTTTCGCTGGCGCTCGTCTCGCCGGACGCGGCGCTGACCATCGGGAAAGACGACGGATATTGGAATGATTATTATGATGATTCCACCGGCGCCGATATAGAATACTTTTGCTTTTATGACACGACGATCTGCAGCATCCTGACCATTACCGCGACGTATGAGGATGGCTCCTCCCGCGCGGTGGAATATGATACGACCACCATGTCCGGTCACGCCGATCAGTGGACCTGGACCGCGGGCGGGACGAACAATCTCTTTACCGTCACGGCGGGCGATGTTTCGGCGAGCATCCACGTGCCGGTCGCCGATATGCTGTCGCTGTACCCGGACGCCCCGGCGCTGGCGCCGGGCAGCCCCGTGACGGTCGATTATAGTTATAGCGGCGAATACGGCATGCCTTTGAAGTTCACGCCCGCGGAAAGCGGAACATACTATTTCTATTCCACCGGAGACGCCGATCCCGTCGGACGTCTGTTCGATGTCGCGGGGCGCAGGCTGGGAGATGTGGACGACAGCGGCACTTCTTTGAATTTCCTGATCGGGCGGGAGCTGGAGGCCGGAAAGACCTACCTCCTGTTCGTCAAAACGTATGATGACCGCGAAGACTCTTTCGGGGTCGCGGTCTCCCGCGCCAGACCGGATTTCCTTGTCGCGGGGTATGAGAGCCTCGCGGGGCTGGACCTCAGCGGCAAAATGATCAATCTGGTCCTCGCCGTGGACACCACGGGTTCTATGGGCTGGGTCATCGAAAAGGTGCGCACGACCCTGCAGGATTTCGTGACGGCGCTTTCCGGCACGCACGCGGAACTCCGCATTTCCCTGATCGACTATAAGGATATCGTGGAGGACGGCGCCGCCTCCACCGTGCTGCACTACAACGCGCGGGACGGCATCTGGTTCGAGAACTATGATATCGAGGACCTTCTGGCGCAGATCGGACAGTTGGACGCCGACGGCGGCGGAGACACGCCGGAGTCCGTTCTGGACGTCCTCGGCAACGCGGTGGAGCGGGAGGTCATGACCTTCAACTCCGACGCCGCGCGGTTCGCCTTCCTGCTCACCGACGCCGATTATAAAAACGAAAACACGCACGGCATCGCCGATATGGAAGAACTGATCAAGCGGCTGAACGAGTTCGGCGTCGCCACCAGCGTGATCACCACAAAGGATTATTTCCGGGATTACCGCTCGCTGGCGTACGGGACCGGCGGCATCCTGATCAACCTCAGAGGGGACTTCGAGTCTGGGATGAGCGCGTTTGCCGCGTCCATCGCGGCGAACACCGCGAGCTACGTTCATGACGATACCATCATCCCGGTCTCCGGCATCACGCTGGGGGAGGATCTCACCATCCCGGTCGGCAAGATCCGCAGTTTCGCCGCTACCATCACACCTTTCAACGCGACCGATCCCAGGGTGGTCTGGTCCGTCGAGGACGAGACCGTCGCCAGGATCAATGACGCCACGACCAGCCATCTGCTCGTCGTCCAGGGCATCACGGAAGGAACGACAAAGGTCATCGCGCGGTCGATGGACGGCGGATACGTCGCCTCCTTCGATCTGACAACGCTGCCGATGGTAAACACCGAAAACCAGCTGGAGTCCTGCGACATCGACTCGCTGATCGAAAAGATCGGTGAGTTGAAAGCCGCCGCCGGATCAACGGAAATGATCTATTACAATGACAACGCGGAGCAGGAGTTTGTTCCCGCGGAAAAACAACTGGAAGTGTTCACCTCCATCGCGGACACCGGTCTTTCCATCACCTTCGTGTACAGCGATGATTACGGCGACACAAGATATCAGTGGAAATTCGACGGTGTGGACATCACATCGCCGGACATTCCCGTGAATATGGAGATCAGTGTGGGAGACGAGGGATCTCCCGCGGCGGAGGCGGCGGGGGAGATCATGGATCCCGACCAGTTCGAGGCCATCGACTTCTCCCATGACGGCGATCTCCCCGGTACGGCGGAAGTCACCGTCGCGGTCGATCTGCCGGACGGCACCTACATCCTGTATTATTACGATCCCGAAACGCGCCTGTTCCAGAACGCGGGCGCCGCGACGGTAACAGGCGGCATGGCGACCTTCCGCATCTCGCACTGCTCGTCTTACGTGCTCGCCGCCGAAAGCGCCTGCATCTACGGGCATGATATCATCCGCGTCCCGGCGAGACCGGCGACGGAAAAGACGAACGGCAACATCGAGCATTGGACCTGCTCCAACTGCGGCAAATGCTTCTCCGACGCGGATGGAAAGAATGAGATCCCGGCGGAAAGCGTTGTCGTCACCTTCACTGTGGATCCCTCGAAAGCGTTCAGCGATATCCCCAAAAAGGCGTGGTATTACAGCGCCGTCAGTTACGTGGTAAATCACGGCATCTTTGCCGGGGCGAACGGCAGGTTCGACCCGAACGGCGATATGACGCGCGCGATGTTCGTGTCGGTGCTGTCCCGCATGGCGGGCGTAACGCTCAAAAATAATGTTAAGACCGTATTTGCCGACGTGAAGAGCGGCCAGTGGTATACCGGCGCCGTCAAATGGGCGAGCGGCAACGATATCGTCGCGGGCGCGGACGGAAAGTTTATGCCGAACGACCCCATCACCAGAGAACAGATCTGTACCATTCTCGTGACCTACGCGAAACATATGAAGATCACGCTGAAGCCAAAGCAGGCGGCGGTGACCTTCAAGGACGCGAAAGATATCTCGAAGTGGGCAAGAAGCGCGGTCACGGCTTGTCAGAGGGCGGGACTCGTCGCCGGCGCGAACGGCAACTTCAATCCGAAGGGCAAAGCCACCCGCGCCGAGGTCGCCCAGATCCTCACGCAGTTTGATAAAAACTTCGGATAAAATTCAAGGCGGCTCCGCGTGATAACGCGGAGC
>LVAN01000025.1 GCA_001604045.1 Clostridiales bacterium Firm_08
AAAAAGGAGGTCGGATATGGCGGGAAAAAAGTTCATAAAAAGCACCCTGCTCCTCACCGCTTCTCTTGCCGCCGTAAGGGTGAGCGGCATGGCGTTCCGCGTGTTCCTGGCGGCGAGGATGGGAGAAGAGGGCGTGGGGACGTATCAGATGATGCTGTCGGTCTACGCGCCCTGCGCCACGGTGGCGGCGGCGGGACTGGGCGTGGCGGTGACCAAACTGACGGGCGGCAGGCACGTCAGGGAAAAGAGCGCGGAGGGCGTCGTCCGTTTTGCTTTCGCGTGGAGCGCCGGGGTGGCGCTGATGATCGCCGCCTGCCTGTTTTTGAGCGCGGAAGGCATCGCCGCGCGGCTGATGGGAGACGCGTCCGCCGCGGCGGGCGTCAGGGCGCTGTCGCCGGGGCTTCCCTTCGTCGCCGTCAGCGCGGCGGCGGGCGGATGGTTCATCGCCGTCGGCAGGGTGCGGGCGCTCTGCGTCACGCAGATCCTCGAACAGGCGGTGCGCATCGGTCTCACCGTTTGGCTGATGGACGGTTTTCCCGCCGCCGGCAGGCCGTTTGCCGCCTGCCTCGGAAACTCCGCCGCCGAGGCGGTCAGTTGTATCGCGCTGGTCTGCTGGCTGTGGGCGGACGCGCGCCGCTTCAGGCGGCGCGCCGGCGCGAAAGATCCGACGGTCTCCCGCGACTTTCTGCCCGTCGTACTGCCCATCGCCGCCTCCAAAGGGCTGACCGGCGGCCTGCACGCGGCGGAAAATCTGATCATCCCCGCCCGCGCCGCGCTGTGCTACGGCGACCGTCAGAAGGCGGTCGCCGGGTTCGGCGCGCTCAAAGGGATGGCGCTGCCGCTCATTATGTTCCCCTCGTCGGTGCTCGCCACGATCTCCTCCCTGCTGCTGCCCGAACTGACAACGGCGTTCACCCTGCGCCGCCACGACAGGATCCGGGATCTCACCCGCAGGACCCTGCGGATCTCCTGGGCGCTTTCGGTGGGCGTGGGCGGCGGCTTTTTCCGCTTCGCGCGGCCGCTCGGCGAGATCCTCTATCACAGCCGCGCGGTGGGCGGGATGCTCTCCGTTCTCGCCGTCACCGTTCCTTTCATCTATCTCGACCTCATCGTGGACGGTCTGCTCAAAGGCGTGGGCGAACAGGTCGCCTGCCTGCGCTACAATCTTATGGACGCGGCGGCGCGCATCGCGCTGGCGCTCGCGCTGCTGCCCCGTTTCGGCATCGACGGTTTTCTCGCGGTGATGGTGGTGAGCAACGTCGGCGTCAGCCTGCTGGAGACCCGCCGCCTCATCAAGGTCACCGGCGCGGCGCCACGCCCTTTCCCGCTGCTGCTGCCGCCCGCCGCCGCCGCGGCGGCGTACTTTGTCTCCCGCCTTGTCAGCGGCGCGGGGCTTGCCGCCCTGCTGACCGGCGGCGCGCTGTTCGCCGCGGTGTACGGACTGTGCGTCCTGCCGCTGATCCTCAAAGAAAAGTAGCCCCCTCAAGGAGACAGGGAACCGTCCCCTGTCTCCTTAATTTGCCCGTCAGGGCAACATCATTTGCCGAAGGCAACATCATTTGCGGCTTTGCCGCAGCATCGTTTTCCCGAAGGGAAACATCATGTAGGGGGCGACGACCCCGGCGCCCCGTTTTGTCCCGTTCCGACACGGCTGGCGGCCGGCAGCCGCCCCTACGGTCGAAATATCGTTTCTCTCACAACCCCTCAGTTTTCCGATTTGGAAAATCGCTCCCGCAGGGAGCCTTTTTTCCAAATCAAAAAACAGCTCCCCTTACACAGGGGAGCCATTTTCAACGTTCTTATTTGTTTTTCAGCAGGTCGCGGATCTCCTCGAGCAGGACGACCTCGTCGCTTTTGGCGGGTTCCTCCTCTTTTTCCTCCTGCTCTTTCTTTTTGGCGGCGCGCTCCTTGACGGTGTTGATCGCCTTCACCATCACGAAAATGCACAGCGCGATGATCAGAAAATCAACGATGTTCTGAATAAACGCGCCGTATCCGACGACCGCGTCCTTCACCTTGACGGAAAGCCCGGAAAAATCCTTGCCGCCGAGCGCCAGCCCGATCAGCGGCATCAGGATGTCGTCCACCAGCGAGGCGACGATCTTGCCGAACGCTCCGCCGATGATGACGCCGATCGCCATATCCATCACATTGCCTTTTGTTACGAATTCCTTGAACTCTTTCGCGATTTTCATAAACGAAAACCCTCCCCTGTTTTGTACTTATTGACATTGTATCATCACGCGAGGCATTTTACAAGCGTTTTTTGAAACTTTCTCACCCTTCCGGCGGGCGGGCCGTACAATGGTAGTGGCCTTGCAAAGGCCGGGAAGGAAAGAAAAAAATGGAAAGTGAAATGATCCGCGCGGCAAACGGGGCGTGGGGCGATATGCCCGCGCCGCTGCCGCTCGCTATGGCGTATATCCCGCCGCAGCGGTGGACGGCTGTCTATGACCGGGATCAGGCGCTGGCGGCGGGAACGCTGTTCCCCGCGCTGGACCTGCCCTTCGAGGAGGCGGCCAGATGAACCGCAAAGAGATGCTGCGCCGCCTGCAGGCGGCGGATTTCGCGCTGAAAGACGCGGCGCTGTTCCTCGACACCCATCCGGAGGATGAAAAAGCGCTGGCGTACTATCACAAGACGCGGGCGGAGGTAAACGAGATGACCCGCCGGTATGAGGAAGTCTGCGGTCCGCTGACGGCGGCGGGCGTGCAAAACAAACAGTATTGGGACTGGATCAAGGAACCATGGCCGTGGGAAAGGACGGATGTGTAAATGTGGCAATATGAGAAAAAACTGCAGTTTCCCGTCGATATCACCCGCCCCGACGCGAAAACGGCGCGGCTGGTGCTGACGCTGCTCGGCGGCCCCGACGGAGAACTCGGCGCGGCGCAGCGCTATCTGTCCCAGCGCTACGCGATGCCCACCGCGGACGCGATGGCGCTTTTAACGGACATCGGCAGTGAGGAGATGGCGCACGAGGAGATCCTGGCGACGGTCATCCGTCAGCTGACGGACGGTCTGTCCGCCGAGGAACTGCAAAAGCAGGGTTTCGCGCCGTTTTATATGGAGCATACCGGCGGGATCTACCCCACCGACTCAAACGGCGTGCCCTATACCGTGACGACCTTCCAGTCCAAGGGAGATCCCATCACCGATCTGCATGAGGATCTGGCGGCGGAGCAGAAAGCGCGCACCGGCTACGACAACGCGCTGCGGCTGATCAAGGATCCGGCGGTCGTCGCGCCGCTGCGGTTTTTGCGGCAGCGGGAGATCGTGCACTATCAGCGTTTCGGCGAGGCGCTGGACCGCCTTGTCGACCGGATGAACAAGAAAAATCTGTACGCTTTCAATCCGGCGTTTCGTCGGAGCTGAACCTTGTAAAAACACCTTGCCGTCGCAAAGACGGCAAGGCAATATTTTACGGTTCGCTCCTCCTCTTTCCCAAAAAGTCACGCTTCGCTACCAACTTTTTGGGAGCCCTATGTGATGTTTGCCCTTCGGGCAAATGATGTTACGCCGCGCGTAAATTATCGAAAAAAACCTGCAAGCAAAGCTTGCAGGTTTTATCTTTAATTTGCCCGAAGGGCAACATCATTCAGGCGAAGCCTGACATCATTTGCCGAAGGCAACATCATTTGCCGAAGGCAACATCATTTGCCGAAGGCAACATCATTTGCCGAAGGCAACATCATTTGCCCGAAGGGCAACATCATTCAGGCGAAGCCTGACATCATTTGCGGCTTTGCCGCAACATCGTTTTCGGGGTCCCCGTTGGTGCCCTCACCAATGGGGAAGAGGAGGAGCAGACCGTAAAAATTCAGGCAGTAGATCTTGCGTCTACTGCCTGTTTTACAAGGTCTTGCTCCGACGAAGGGAACCCTCACACCTGCGTGTGTCTGATCTTGGATCTCGTCTCCTTGACGGCGGCGGCGGATTTCTGCAGCGTTTCGTTGTTGGCGTTGCGGATGGAGCCCAGCGCCGCCTCGGTCTGCTCCAGCACCGACTCGCAGTACTGCACGGCGGAGGCGCGCATCTCCTTGGCGGAGTTCTGCGCGGTGGTCATGATCTCTTTCGCCTTCTGCTGCGCCAGCAGATAGATCTCCTGCTGAGACACCATTTTCTGCGCCTGGGTGTTGGCGGCGCCGATGATGGCTTCCGCCTCGTTTTTCGCGCGGGTGACGATATCGTCACGCTGGGAAATGATCTGACGGGACCGCTTGATCTCGTCCGGGAAAGCGATCCTGAGATCCTCGATGAATTCCAAGATCTGCGAGGCGTCCACGACGCTCTTGCCGCCGGAAAGCGGCAGGGACCATGCGTTTTCCACGAGATCTTCCATTGCGTTGATGATTTCTTCAAAGTTCATTTTTCGATTTCCCCTTTACATAATCTGTTTTGTATTTCCTCACGAACGACGGCGGGCACGAAATCGCTGATCGAACCGCCGCCTCGCGCGATCTCCTTGACAAGGCTGGACGCGAGATACATATTTTCGGCGCGGGTGGTGATGAAAACGGTCTCAAGGTCGGGATTGAGCCGGCGGTTGGCGAGCGCCATCTGGAACTCGTACTCGAAATCGGTGACGGCGCGAAGCCCTTTGACCAGCACGGTGGCGTTTTTGATCTTCGCGTAGTCTGCGAGCAGACCGTCGAAAGTGTCCACCTCGACGTTGACGTCCGGCATATCCGCGACCACCTTGCGGATCATCTCCATCCGCTCCTCGATGGTGAAAGACGCGTTTTTCTTGGCGTTGCGCAGGACCGCCACGATCACGTGATCGAACATATCCGCCGCGCGGCGGATGATATCGACGTGACCGAGCGTGATGGGGTCGAAAGACCCGGGACAGATCGCTGTGATCATTTTTACTCCTTTATCCATATCGACAGCGCGGCGGCGCCGCACTTTTTTTCCTTACGGACGGCAAAGCCGCCGGGCGGCTCCACCGCCTCGTCCGAGGCGTGCTCGCAGACGATGAGCGCGCCGGGAGACAGCACGTCCTGTTCCGTCAGAAGCCGCAGCGCGTCCCGCGCCAGACCTCTGTGATAGGGCGGATCGAGAAAGACGATATCCGCGCGCTCTCCCGCCCTTTTTAACATTGTAACACATACGGTATGCAAATTGCAAGTGACTTGCGCCTTTTTTTCAAATCCGCAGGCGGCGAGGTTTTTGCGCACGATATCCGCCGCCTCGGGAGAGATATCGCAGAACCACGCCTTTTCAGCGCCTCTCGACAGCGCCTCGATGCCGAGCTGTCCGCTGCCGGCGAACAGGTCCAGCACCGTTTTGCCCTCGATATCGAACTGTATGGTGTCGAACATCACCTGCTTGACCCGATCCAGCGTCGGGCGGGTGTCAAGCCCTTTGGGGGCGGTGAGTTTTTTCCCCCGTCGGGATCCCGTGATCACTCTCATTTCCGTTCTCCGTGCAGATATTCATACAGCGCCGCCGCCGCGTTTTCCGGGATGCCGGGCAGCGCCCGCAGCGCCTCAAGATCCGCTCCGCGCAGCGCCTCCATCGTTTTGAAATGATCCATAATGACGCGCGCGCGCTTTTCCCCCAGCCCCGGCACGTCGAAAAGTCCGGAGCGGGTCATCATTTTGCTTTTTTTGTTTTGCATCGTGGTGATGGCGTAGCGGTGCGCCTCGTCCTGCAGCATCGTGAAAAAGGAAAACCACCGCGGGACGCCCGCCAGTCCGATCTCCTCCCCCGACGGCGTGACAAGCGCCCGGGTGCGGTGCCTGCCGTCCTTGACCAGCCCGAACAGGGCGCAGTCCGGCAGATACTCCCGCACGATCTCCTCCACCGCCGACAAATGCCCCCTGCCGCCGTCCGTCAAAATGACGTCCGGCGCCTCGGCAAAGCCCGTTTCGCCGTTTTTGTACCGTTCCAGCCGGCGGCGGAACACCTCGCGGGTGGCGCCGTAGTCGTCAATGAAGCCCTGGCGGATATTGAAGCGGCGGTAGAGACTTTTTTTGAGACCGCCGTTCTGCCAGACGACCATCCCGCCCACCATCGCGTCCTCGCCGAAATGGGAGATATCATACATTTCGATCCGTCCGACCGGTTTTTCAAGTCCTAAAAACTCCGACAGCCCCACCGACAGACGGTGGGCTTTTTTCTGGAGGGAAAGGCGCATCTCAAGCCCCTCGGCGGCGTTTTTCTCCGCCATTTCCAGCAGTTTCAGATGCACGCCTCTTTTGGGGAAAACGCCCCCGGTCTTCGTCCCCCGCTTTTCAGTCAGCCAGTCCCACAGCACCGGCTCGATCTCCCCGCTCTCCCGCAATACCACGCGGGGCGGGATATGTTCCATATCGGAATAGTATCGCTCGATGAAACTCTGCAGTACGCGCTCCTCCGCGCCGTCGGGGAAAAAGCGCTCCTGCCGTCTGACCTTGCCGTCCGACACCGTCATAACGCTGATACAGATCCTGTCCTCCGCCGCCGCCAGTCCGAACACGTCCTGTTCTATATCCGGCGCGACGTCGATAATCTGCCCTTCCCCCAGCCGCTCGATGCTGCGGATACGATCCCGCAGCGCCGCCGCCTGCTCGAATTCCAGCGCCTCGGCGTGGCGTTCCATTTGAGAGCGCATCTCCCGCAGTGTTTTTTTATAGTCCCCTTTGAGAAAACTCAGCGCCTGCGCCACACGCTCGTCGTATTCCTCCCGGCTCACCCTGCCGGTACAGGGCCCGCAGCACTGCCCGATGCGGTAGGAAAGGCAGGGGCGTGTGCCGCGTTTCGGCACGCAGGTGACAAGCCCGAACAACTGTTCGGTCTGCCGTTTGATGTCCCGCACCGTGCCGCCGGAGGCGAAGGGCCCGAAATAGACCTTGCCGTCCTTTTCCCGGCGGCGGCAGAGGGTCAGCCGCGGCCACCCGGCGTTTTTGTCCAGCGCGAGATAGGGGTAGGTCTTATCGTCTTTGAGTAAAATGTTATACTTCGGGCGGTGGAGTTTGATGAGATTGTTTTCAAGGATGAGCGCCTCGGTCTCGCTCGGCGCGACGATATAGTCAAAATCGTCGACGCGGCGGACCATCTGCTCGACTTTGGGCAGATGATTGCCGACAAAATACTGCCCGACGCGGTTTTTGAGTTTTTTCGCCTTGCCGACGTAAATGATGTTCCCGTCCCGGTCCTTCATAATGTAGACGCCGGGGGCAAGAGGCAGTTTTTTGATCTTTTCAAGACAGGTCTCTCTGCTCATTGACTCGCTGTTACTCCATCTCCGCTTTTGCCTGTTGTTTTTTCCGTTCCGCCATCTCCACGGCGAGATAGTTGACCTTGCCGACTTTCGTCAGCGGCAGCGACGCCGTCAGTTCGATGCGGCGGGGTCTCGCGTAAACGTTGAGATACCGCGCCGCGGTATCCATCACCTTTCGCGCGAAGGCCTTGGGATCCACCGTCTTGTCGGTCGGCACGACGATGGCTTTGATAACGTTCATTTTATAGGGATCCGGCACGGCGATACAGCAGACCCGCTCCACGCCGGAGATCGCGCCGATGACCTCCTCGATGAGATCGGGATAGACGGGAAACCCCGACACCTTGACCACCCGCTTGATCCTGCCGGTGAAATACAGATATCCGTCGGCGTCCATCCGTCCGAGGTCGCCGGTGCGCAGCCACGTCCGTCCGTCGGCGTGGCGGGAAAGCACCGCCGCGGTGTCCTGTTCGTCGAGATAACCGAGCATCAGCGTGGGCGAGGAGACGAGGATCTCGCCGATCCTGCCGGTCGGCATCTCCTCCTCGCTTTTCGCCTTGCAGATCTTGACGTATACGTCGGGCAGCGGCACGCCGACCGCGCCCTCCCGCTCATGGTTCGGCGGGGTGACGACGCAGGCGGTGACCGTTTCGGTCAGTCCGTAGCCCTCTTTGAGCCGTACCGAAGCGCCGTGTTCCTCCAAAAATTTATTGAACCGTTTTTTAAGGCTTGCCGGGCAGGCGTCGCCGCCGCAGAACACGCCGCGCAGGAAGGAAAGATCCCCGATCTTTGCCTTTTTCTCCCGCAGGATCGCCTCATACAGCGTCGGCACGCCGGTGATGACGTTGGGCTTCTTTTTGCGCAAAATATCGAGAAATCCGCGCGCGGAAAACTGCGCCATCATCACCGAGGTGATGCCGTGGATCAGCGCCGCGTGCAGGCACACCCCCAGCCCGAACCCGTGGAAAAACGGCAGTATCGCCATCATCGACGGATCCTGCGGCCAGTCGTCCACCTGACTGCACACCTGATACGCCAGCGCGTTGAAATTGAAAGAGGACAGCCGGATGCCTTTGGGACGCCCCGACGAGCCGCCGCTGTACAGGATGACGGCGGTGTCGTTTACCGGATCGGTCGGCGTGTCCAGCGTCTTGTTTTTGAAATCGCTGAGTTTCACCATTTCCCGCAGTAAATTCGGGCATTCCGGCGTTGTGGAAAGCCCCGCGCGCTTCACCGCCGCGCGGCGGATGAAGGGTCGTTTGAAAAGCGGCGCGTCCTCCCACAGGCTGACGCAGACCGCGTTGTGCACGCCGCACTCCGCCAGCGTTTTCTGATGGCGCGGCAGGGCGACGTCGGTGAGGAACAGTGTGTTCATCCCCGTTTCCCGGACGATCTGCGCGATCTCGTCGGACGAGGAGAGCGGATGGATCATCACGCAGACCGCGCCGAGACGGCTGACGGCGTAAAACAGCGACGCGGCGCTCGGCAGATTGGGCAGGCAGACGCCCACCCGATCCCCCTTGCGGACGCCGAGATTGACGAGCACGTTGCTGACCGCGCCGACGCGATCCAGCAGCGTATCGAACCGCATCCTCGCGCCGTAATAGTCGATCGCCGCGCGGTAGCGGTGCTTGTACGCCGCCGCCTTGAAGGTCTCGTAGAGCGTTTTCTCCGGGTATTCGAGATGCTCCGGCACGAAATCGTAAAATTTGGTCCAGGTCGGCGTCATTCCTCTTCCTCCGATCGCATCGACAGGATGGTATAGTGATACTGTTCCACCGCGAGGTCCTCTTTGGCGGTGTTCTCGGTCTTTTTGAGGGTGACGATCACCTGTTTGACCTTTTCGCCGTTTTCCACCGGCTCGGTCGGGTCGGCGTTGTTTTTATAGCAGTCCACCGTCACGTCGAGGGTGTCGTTTTCCGTCAGCGCGCCGACGGAGACCACTTTGGGCACGAGATAATCGGTCGGATAGGACTGCGGCACGGTATAGGTGCCGTTGAATTTGTTATAGGCGAACTCGCCGCAGATCTCGACGCTCTGATGATCGAGTTTTCCGAGAGAGGGCAGATAGTAGCGCGCCATTTTCTCCACCAGCGCCTTGGGGACGCGGTACTGCTGGTCCTCCTCGCCGACGGCGAGGATCCCCTGCGTGTTGTTGAGCGCGATCGCCTGCCACAGCCCGTAACTGATGCCGTACACGCTGTCGAGTTCTCCCGCGTTTTTAAAGACGGGCGGATCCTGCATGATGAAATCGGCGAGCAGGATCTCAAAATATTCCTTGCTTTCCGGCGTCACGGCGGCGAGCTGTTCGGAAAGCGCCGACGCGCCGGAAATGGCGGAGGCGTCCACCCCCGCGGAATAAACGTTTTTCGCGTGGAAAATAGAGGCGATGCCGAGGATCATCTCCACGATGAACCACACCACCAGAGAGATGAACGCCAGCCCTACGCAGAAGGTGAGCGCGATATGCGCCTTTCCCGGCCGTCCCGCCGCTTTCGCGCCGTCCGCCGCTGGCGTTTGCGCCGTCTCCGGCGTCGGCTCCTCAACGGTGTTTTTCATTTCTTCTTCCATGGTTATCTCCTTTCCGGTAAACCCGGCCGAAATTCATTTCTCGTCTCGGAACATGACCTTGCGGGCATTGCCCGCAAGACGTTTAGAGTTTAGAGTTATGATTTGCGGCAAAGCCGCAAAGTTATGATATGAGTTCCACGAACGTGACGCAGTCACTCATAACTCGCGAAGCGATCATAACGCGCGAAGCGCTCATAGTGTTCCGCGCAGCGGAACTCATAACTGCGGCGCTCAGCGCCGCTCAAACCGGAACGCGGTCCTGCTCTTGAACGTCTCCCCCGCTTTCAGTACGGTGCTTGGATATTCGGGACGGTTGGGGGAGTCGGGGTGGTGCTGGGTCTCAAGGCAAAATCCCTCATAGATCGCGTAGCGATCGACGCCGAGATCCGGCCGGCCGTCCGTCGTGTCCAGCAGCGTGCCGTTACAGAACTGCACGGCGGGCTGATCGGTGTATCCCGTGATAAGGATGCCGGTCCGGGGACCGTACATCTCGCAGAACTCCCGGTACCCTTCCCCGTCGATGCAGAAACTGTGATCGTAACCGCCCGCGACCAGCCGCTGCAGATCGAAGCCGCCCATATCCCGTCCGATCGGCTTGCGGACCCTGAAATCGAACATGGTGCCCTCCACGGGGCGGGGCGCGCCGGGCAGCGGGATGCGGCGGTCGTCGATGGGAATGAAGTGAGAGGCGTTCAGCCTGAGTTCCACATCATGCGTCTTGCCGCTGCCGATGCCGTTCGGCGTAAAGTAGGCGTGATTGGTCAGATTGACCGGCGTGTCCTCGGTGCAGACCGCGGTATAGGAAATGTTCAGCGTTTCGTTTTCCAGGCGGAAGGTCACCGTGATCCGCATATCGCCCGGATAGCCGTGCGCCGCGCCGATATCGGCGACGGACAGCGTGATCGCTTTTTCGCCGCATTCCTCCACCCGCCACATCTGCCGGTCAAGGGCGCTGATGCCGCCGTGCAGGTGGATGATGCCGTCCTCGTTGAGATCCAGCTGATATTCTTTTCCGTTCAGGGAAAACCTGCCGCCGCGGATGCGGTTGGCGCACCGTCCCACCGTCGCGCCGAGATATCCTCCGTTCCTCTCATAGGAACCGATATCGGCGTAGCCGAGCACGACCTCCACGCCGTCGAAACGGACGCTCTGCAGCGTCGCGCCGTGATCCAGCACGGTGACGGCCAGCCGTCCGTCCGAAATGTCATACGCGCTGACCGGCACACCCAGCCGGTTGACGCCGAACGATCTTTTGTTCATATCTGTTTCCTCCCTTTTTTAACGCGCCGCGCCGCCGTTCAATCAAACACCGGGATGACAAACTCTATCTCACTGTCATACGTCCCGCCCGCGCGGTGCGCCGCGCAGAGCATCCCGCCGTCCTTGTACGGCGCGGCGATATCTGTCATATACTGGTGCCAGCCGCGCTCCGGCACAAAGGAATATTTGATGAAATAGGGCGTGTACTGCAAAACGGACACATACTGATCGCGGATCCATACCGCGCCCTCGATGATCGCCTTGCGGCGGCTGTCCCACCCGTATTTTTTCGCGAGCGCGCCGCCCGCCGCCGGGTCGGTGTCCACCGCGCCGATGCCGTAGAAATTGTAATATCCCTCGCTGCCCGCCACCTCGCCTTTGGCAAGACGGCTGGTGCCGCTGCCGCTTTCCAGCGCGGCGCGCGCGGCGATGAAATAGGGAGAGAGCCCCGACACCCTGCCCGCCTCCGCGAATAGGGAACCGTAATACGCCCCGCTGCCGGCCGCCTCCGGCTTTTCCGTCCAGATCGCGGCGATGCCCGCCTCGGAGTATGTCCCCGCGTGGTAGGTCTGTTTTTCGAACATAAAGATATCTTTATCGTTGAGGAAATTTTTCGGATCGAGATAGTAGCGCACCGTCTCCTCCGACGGCGTCGTCCAGCCGTCGCCGCTCCACACGATGGGCGACTGCCGCGTCTCGTCGGAAACAGCCTGCGATAAGGATCTCCCCGTTTTTACAAAGGTGAATTTCCATTTCGGATGATTTTTCCGCAGGCGGTCGATCGCCGTCTTGTAGGAGGAGGGCATATCGCATATCTTATAGTCGGAAAAGAGATCGGACCACGCCGCCCAGCCGATAACGCCGGTGCCGTCCATCATCTCCACTTTGAGAAATCCGTTTTTCTCCTCGCCGTAGCAGATGACCTTCTCCCCCGCCGGGATATTGCCCAGCCGTTTGGACGTCGAGCGCGGTTCACTGTAAAACGCCGCGTCCCGCACCGTGAACGCGTTGATGATATCATAGCCGCCGCTGTCGGTGATGACCAGCGTGATCCGCCGGGTGTCCTTTTTGCTTTCCACCGTGATGGTCAGCGTGTTTTTGCCGGCGTGCAGCGGCAGCGGCTCGTTTTCCTTCACCGTATAGGTCGCGCCCGACCAGGTCGTCAGTTTCATTTCGACGCGGGTGCGCCCCACCGCCAGCACCTCGACGACGCGCTTGTCGGTCAGTCCCCGGCAGGTGGCGGTGAGATAGCCGTCCCCCGCCTCCGACCAGTCCGGCGTGCCGGACAGTTTGAAGCCGTAAGTCTCCAGGCCCAGCAGCCGCACGTCCACGTAGCGGAAGCGCACGCCGTACCGTCCCGCCGACGCCGCGCCGTCCACCGTGCGCACGCCCAGCGCGTAGAGACCTTTCAATCCGTACAAAACGACCTCGTCTCCCCCGCCGCGCTTTCGGATAAAGCGCCCGATGAGGTTTTTGTCCCGGTCGTAAGCGCAGAGATACAGATCGGCGTCCGCGCCGGAAAGGGACAGCGCCACGGCGTCGGCGTCCCGGGCGATATCGTCGCTGACGACGAAAAAGTCCTCGTCGCCGTAATAGTCGAACACGCCCTCGTAGGTCTTGTCAAGGGTGACCTCCACCATATTCTGATCCCATTCGTTGCCGTCCCGGTAAAAGGTGAGGCGGACCGTGCCGCTCGCCCGGGGGCAGGTCAGGCGGAGCGTGTAGGCGCCGCGCACGTTTCCCTTGTGGTATATTTCCAGCGTTCCCTCGCCGTGCATCACGCGGCAGCCGACCTTGCGGCGGCCGCCGTCGAACAGTTCATAACTGCTGCCGGCGGGCAGTCCCTCCAAAAACAGGGACACGCACTCGTTGTCGGGGGTAAAGGTGAGGTACAGACTGCCGCCGCGGTCGAACCGCAGGTACTGCGGCACGCGGATATCGACGGCGTAGGGACAGAACAGCGTGCCCGCGGTGTCGCTCATCACGCAGATCCTGCGGGCGTGCGCCGCCGGAAGCAGACCGCCGTCCGTCAGGACGAACGAGCCGTTTTTCTCTCCCGTCGCCGTCAGTTCGTCGCCCGCCGCGGCGCGCCGCGCCGCGTTCCCCTTTTCATCGGTGATGTCGCAGTCCTCCGTCACGTACAGCCGTATCAGGACGCCCGCGCCGCTAAAGACCTTCAGCGGATCCTTCGCCGCCCGGCGCCGCGCCTGATCGTAAAACGTGTGCAGATACGCCGGCGCCATGCGCGACGCCTCCCGCATCTCCTGCGCGAGCCGCCTGCCCCGCGCGAAAAAACTGCTGTCCGAACTCGTCACGTAGGACGTCGCCAGCCGCTCGTCGTCGTCCCCGACGGCGTCGGAGGTGAGATAGGTGACAAGATCCCCTTGCTCCTCCCCCGTTTCCTGCGCGGGCCGCCAGACGACGAACAGTATCGTCATCACCGCGACGATCAGCGCCGCCGCCCCGGCAAATATCCTCCAAAATACTTTCATCTTTCCGACCTTTATTTTAAACTATACATTATAAGTATACTACCATCCCTTTTTTATTGCAATAATTTTTTGTTCCAACTTGACGGGGCGCCGGGGTCGTCGCCCCCTACTATCCCTTTTTTATTGCAATAATTTTTTGCTCCAACTTGGCGGGGCGGCCGTTTTTAGGGCTCCCAAAAAGTTGGTAGCGCAGCGTGACTTTTTGGGAAGGAGGAGGAGCCGACCGAAAAGTCCTTGCGACAATTTGACAGAATTGCCGCGGACGAAACAGGTCGCGCTCCGACGAGCCGCCCCCTACTATCCCTTTTTTATTGCAATATTTTTTTGCTCCAACTTGGCGGGGCGCCCCGCGAAACGAATATCCCCCCGGCTTTCGCCGGGGGGATATTTTAGAGTTCACTTCGACGCTCAGTCTTTGAGCGGGATGTTTTTCGCGTCCTTATCGATGGAGCCGGTGAGGATCATAATGCCCTCCACGAGACCCCAGATGCCGCTCGCGAACGAAAGAAATCCGCAGGACAGCACGCTGATCAGCAGCTGCGCCACCGCTTTGCCGGTGTAGCCGAGATAGAAGTTGTGCACACCGAATGCGCCGAGAAAGATCCCCAAAAGGCCCGCCGCCATTTTGGATTTCTGCTCGCCCGCCGGGATGGGCTGAGGCAGGGGCGATCCGCAGTTGGTGCAGACCGCCGCGCCCGGAAGGACCTGCTGTCCGCAATTCTGGCAGAAGTTCTGTCCCTGACCCGCCGCCACGCCGCATTTCAGGCACACGGCGGCGTTGTTGTCCATTTCGCTTCCACAGTTTCTGCAAAACATAGTTTTTTCCTCCTAATATTTTTATTTTGTTTGCAAAACAAATTAAACAAATAACGTTTCCCCTGTCATCTCCGCCGGTCGGGAAAGACCCAAAACGTCCAGCATGGTGGGCGCGATGTCGCACAATCTGCCGCCCTCCGCTTTCAGCCGACAGTCTTTGCCGACGACGATGAAGGGCACAAGGTTTGTGGTATGCGCCGTGAAGGGGGATCCGTCCGCGTCGATCATCCGCTCGGCGTTGCCGTGGTCGGCGGTGATGAGCAGCACGCCGCCCGTTTTTTCCACCGCGTCCGCGACTTTGCCGACCCCTTCGTCCACCGCCTCGACGGCTTTCACCGCCGCGTCGAACACGCCGGTGTGCCCGACCATGTCGCAGTTGGCGAAGTTGAGGATGATAACGTCATATTTGCCGCTCAAAATG
Organism: Clostridiales bacterium Firm_08; assembly: GCA_001604045.1. GTDB lineage: Bacteria > Bacillota > Clostridia > Oscillospirales > QAKW01 > Firm-08. Next base: position 14,768 of record LVAN01000025.1, read on the forward strand.
CGGCTGACGACCTTTTCCGTCACTTCCGGCGCGCTCATTTCAGGCTGCAGGTCGTAGGTCGCGACTTTCGGCGAGGCGATCAGTTCCCGCTCCTCGCCGTCGTACACCGTTTCCACGCCGCCGTTAAAGAAAAATGTGACGTGAGCGTATTTTTCCGTCTCCGCGATGCGCAGCTGGGTCATCCCGCTTTTCGCGAGATACTCGCCCAGCGTGTTGTGAAGGCTCTGCGGCTTGAACGCGATGTTGACATTCGGCATCGCCGCGTCGTACTGCGTCATACAGACGTAGAAGGTCGGGAAAAATCCCTTTTTGCGCTCAAATCCCTTGAAATCGGGGTCGACGAACGCCCGGGTGATCTCCCGCGCCCGGTCGGGGCGGAAGTTGAAAAAGACGATGGAGTCGTCCGCGCCGATGGGCGCCGCGCCGTCGATGACGGTAGGCAGCACGAACTCGTCGGTCAGGTGCTTGCCGTCCCCGTCCACCGTCTCATAGGACGCGCGAATGGCTTTGACGGGATCCGCCGCCCTGACGCCTTCACCGTACACCATCGCGGCGTACGCCTTTTCCACGCGATCCCAGCGGTTGTCGCGGTCCATCGCGTAGTATCTGCCGATGACGGTCGCGATCTTTCCGACGCCGATCTCTTTGAGTTTTTCCGCCGCCTCGTCGACAAAATCCGCGCCGCTGGCGGGCGGCACGTCCCTGCCGTCCAGCAGGCAGTGGAGATAAACTTTTTGAAGCCCCATCCGTTTCGCGAGTTCCACGATGGCGAAAGCGTGGGTGTTGAGGGAGTGGACGCCGCCGCTTGACATAAGTCCGATCAGGTGGAGCGCCGTTCCCTTGTCAAGGGCGTTTCGCACCGCGCCGACCAGCGCCTCGTTTTCAAAAAAGTCGCCGTCGTCGATGCTTTTGGTGATGCGGGTGAGTTCCTGATACACGACGCGCCCGGCGCCGATGTTGGTATGTCCCACCTCGCTGTTGCCCATCTGTCCCTCCGGCAGACCGACCGCCATCCCCGACGCCGCGATATAGGTCATCGGGCAGGCCGCTGTCAGTTTGTCAAGGTTGGGCGTTTTGGCGGCGGCGATGGCGTTGCCCGCGTCAGCGGGCGCCTTACCGAAGCCGTCCATAATGCAGAGAACGAGAGGTTTTTTCATCCGTCCGTCCCCCGCTTATTTGGAAGCCGCTTTGACGATGACGGCAAAATCCTGCGCCTTGAGAGAGGCGCCGCCGATCAGACCGCCGTCGATATGTTCTTTGGCGAGCAGTCCCGCGGCGTTGCCCGCGTTCATCGAACCGCCGTACTGGATGACCATTTCGTCCGCTGTCGCTTTGTCGTAGATGTCCGCCAGAACGCCGCGGATGGCGCCGTTGACTTCATTGGCCTGATCGTCGGTCGCCACCTTGCCGGTGCCGATCGCCCAGACCGGCTCATAGGCGATGATAACGCCCTTCGCCGCCGCGGCGTCGATGTCTTTGAGAGCGATCTTGGTCTGCCGCGCCACCGTCTCGACGGTGATGCCGAGTTCTCTTTCCTCCAGCGTCTCGCCGACGCAGACGATGGGGATAAGCCCCGCCGCCAGCGCCGCTTTGAGGCGGGCGTTGACGGTCAGATCGGTCTCGCCGAAGTACTGCCGGCGCTCGCTGTGCCCGATGATGACGTATTTGACGCCGACGGCTTTCAGCATCTCGGCGCTGATCTCACCGGTGAAGGCGCCCTTTTCCGCCCAGTGCAGGTTTTCCGCGCCGATGGCGATGTTGGAGCCCTCCGCCGCTTCCACGGCGGCGGCGAGATCGACGTAGGGCGCGCAGATGACGACGTCGCATTTGGCGTCCGCCACCAGCGGCTTCATCTCCTCGATCAGCGCCCTGGTCTGTGCCGGCGTGTTGTTCATTTTCCAGTTGCCGGCGATCACGTATTTTCTCATGGTAATCGTCCTTTCAATTTATTGATATCAAAGGCTCCCCTGTGTAAGGGGAGCTGTTTTTTCGGGAATATAATTCCCGAAAAAACTGAGGGGTTGGCAAAGTTTCGTTCACAATCCCTCCGTCTCGGCGGCGCTCGATCTATGGTGCCGGCGACGATTTGGTATAATCGTCGCAACGGCAGAACGATCGGCGCCTCCCTTTACACAAGGGAGGCAGGGGAAATCGCCAATCTTGTTGGGATCGTAAGGGGGACAGCGTTTTTAAATTATTTATCCTGCAATGCCGCGATGCCGGGCAGTTCCTTGCCCTCGAGGAACTCCAGGGAAGCGCCGCCGCCGGTGGAGATATGAGTCATCTTGTCGCCAAATCCAAGCGTGTTGACCGCCGCCGCGGAGTCGCCGCCGCCGATGACGGTCACGGCGTCGGTCTCGGCGAGGCTTTTCGCCACCGCCATGGTGCCTTCCGCCAGCGTCGGGTTCTCGAACACGCCCATCGGGCCGTTCCAGACGACGGTTTTCGCGCTTTTGACCTCGTCGGCGAACAGCGCCGCCGTTTTGGGTCCGATATCAAGGCTCATCATATCCGCCGGGATCTTGTCGGCGTCAACGACGGAGACCTCCACCGGTCCGTCGATGGGATCGGGGAAGGAAGAGACGATCTTGCAGTCGACGGGAAGCAGGAGCTTGACGCCCTTCGCCGCCGCTTTTTCCATCATATCTCTGCAATAGTCGATCTTTTCACTGTCCAGCAGCGAGGTGCCGACGCAGTATCCTTTCGCCGCGAGGAAAGTATAGGACATGCCGCCGCCGATGATCAGCGTGTCGGCTTTGTTCAGAAGGTTCTCGATAACGGTCAGTTTGTCCGCTACCTTGGCACCGCCCAGGATGCAGACGAAAGGCCGCTCCGGCGCGTCCACGGCGTTGCCGAGATATTTGAGTTCCTTGCCGATGAGGTAACCGGCGACCGCCTCTTTGACATAGGACACCACGCCGACGGTGGAGCAGTGGGCGCGGTGCGCCGTGCCGAACGCGTCGTTGACGAAAATATCGGCAAGCGAGCCGAGTTCTTTGCTGAACGCCTCGCCGTTCTTGGTCTCCTCCGCGCGATAGCGGGTGTTTTGAAGCAGGACGATATCGCCGTCCTTCATCGCGGCGACCGCGGCTTTGGCGTTGTCGCCCACGACGTTGTCATCCGCCGCGAACACGACCTCTTTGCCGAGTTTCTCGGAAAGGCGCTTTGCCACCGGCGCGAGGGAAAGTTCCGGTTTGGGCTCGCCCTTGGGCTTGCCGAGGTGAGAGCACAGGATCACCTGTCCGCCGTCCTTCACCAGTTTTTCGATGGTGGGCAGCGCGGCGTTGATGCGGTTTTCATCGGTGATGACGCCGTTTTTGAGCGGTACGTTGAAGTCACAGCGCACCAGGACTTTTTTACCCCTGACGTTGATGTCGTCTACGGTTTTCTTGTTGTAAGCCATAGTCTGTCTCCTTTTTCGATACAAATTTTCACTCCTATATTTTAGTATATTTTTCCGAAGTTTTCAAGTATTTTACAAAATGTTATGGAATTTTCGTAAAAGATGATTTATAATAGATACAAATTTTCAGTTTCAGGAGACAGATTATGGGACTTTTTCAAAAAATGTTCGGCACGCGTTCCGAGCGGGAGGTCAAAAAACTGATGCCGGTCGTGGACGAGGTGCTGGCGCTGGAAGATAAATACGCCGCGATGGACGACGCCGAACTGCGGGCGCAGACCGGCGTTCTCAAAGCGAGACTTTCCGAACCGGAAACGGAGCTTGACGATATCCTGCCCGACGCGTTCGCGCTGGTGCGGGAGGCGTCGGCCAGAGTGCTGGGGATGAAGCACTACCCCGTGCAGATCCTCGGCGGCATCGTCCTGCATCAGGGACGTATCGCCGAAATGAAGACCGGTGAAGGCAAAACGCTGGTCGCCACCCTGCCCGCCTATCTCAACGCGCTGACGGGCAAAGGCGTTCACATCGTCACCGTCAACGACTACCTCGCCCGCCGCGACAGCGTGTGGATGGGCAAAGTGTACCGTTTTCTCGGCCTTACGGTCGGTCTTGTCGTCAGCGGGATGACGCCCGACGAAAAGCGGGAAAGTTACGCCGCCGACATCACCTACGGCACCAACAACGAATTCGGATTTGACTACCTGCGGGACAATATGGCGGTCCGCAAGGCCGATCTTGTCCAGCGGGGGCATAATTTCACCATCGTGGACGAGGTGGACTCCATCCTCATCGACGAGGCGCGCACGCCGCTCATCATCTCTGGTATCGGCACCAAATCGACGGCGCTGTACGGCGTGGCGGATCAGTTCGTCTCCAAACTGCGCGGTTTCAAGCTGGTGCGCACCGACAGCAAGGTGGACTACGACAAGTTCGCCGGTATGGAATACGACGAGGTGCTGATGAGGGACGCGCTGACCAAAGAACAGCACGCCGCGCTCGCGAGCGCCGATTATCTCATCGACGAAAAGAGCAAAAACGTCACGCTCACCGCGAAAGGCGTCGCCAAGGCGGAGGAGGCCTTCCACGTCGAAAACCTCGGCGATCCCGCCAATATGACGGTCTCCCACCACATCAACCAGGCGCTGCGCGCCCACGGTATTATGAAGCGGGACATCGACTACGTCGTCAAGGACGGCAAGGTGCTGATCGTCGACGAGTTCACCGGGCGCATTATGTACGGCAGGCGCTACAACGAAGGGCTCCATCAGGCGATCGAGGCGAAGGAGCACGTCGCCGTCGAGAAGGAGAGCAAAACGCTTGCCTCCATCACACTGCAAAACTATTTCCGTATGTACGCGAAACTCTCCGGCATGACCGGTACGGCGCTGACCGAGGAGCAGGAGTTCGAGAGCATCTACGCGCTGGACGTGGTGGAGATCCCCACCAACAAGCCCTCCGCCCGCAAAGACCTGCCCGACGTCATTTTCAAGACGGAAAAAGGGAAATTTGACGCCGTCATCGACCGTATCTCCGAATGCCACGCGGCGGGTCAGCCGGTGCTGGTCGGCACCATTTCCATCGAAAAGAGCGAGATCCTGTCCAAACTGCTGAGATCCCGCGGCATCCCGCACAGCGTCCTCAACGCCAAGTACCACGAAAAAGAGGCGCAGATCATCGCGCAGGCGGGCCACTTCGGCGCGGTGACCATCGCCACCAACATGGCGGGCCGCGGCACCGATATCATGCTGGGCGGCAACGCCGAGTATATGGCGAGAGAGGAACTTGTCAAAAGGGGATACTCCGACGAGGTCGTCGGCGAGGCGACGGGATACGCCGAGACCGAGGATGAGGAAGTCCTCAAAGCCCGCGCCGAGTACCGCGAGGCGATGGACAAATTCAGCGCCGGCATCAAAGAGGAGGCGGCGAAGGTCGTCGCCGCGGGAGGACTCTATATCATCGGCACCGAGCGGCATGAGAGCCGCCGCATCGACAATCAGCTGCGCGGCCGTTCCGGCCGTCAGGGCGATCCCGGCACGACGCAGTTCTTTATGTCCGGCGAGGACGACCTGCTGCGCCTGTTCGGCGGCGACAGGTTCAAAAACGTGATGAACACCTTCCGCGTGCCGGAGGATCAGCCGCTGGAAAGCAACCTGTTCACCGGCTTTATCGAGCGCGCGCAGGAGCGGGTGGAAAGCGTCCACTTCACCAGCCGTAAAAACGTGCTGGAATACGACAACGTCGTCAACACCCAGCGCTCCATCATCTATAAACAGCGCCAGAGCGTTCTGGACGACGAGGATGTGCGCGCTTCCATCCAGAATATGATCGGCGACGTCATCAGCGATCTGATCGGCCGCTTTATCCAGGGCGAGGATCCCGACGGCTGGAACATCGAGGGGCTTAACGCCGAGGCGGCGTACATCCTGCAGGGCGAGGCGCTTCCGACAGATGTCGAAACCGTCCGTTCGATGGACGCCGGGGATTTCAAAGACATTTTGTCGGATCGCGCCCGCGCGATCTACGCCGAAAAAGAGGCGCGCTGGCCGGATATGATCCGCGAGGCGGAGCGCGTGATGCTGCTGCGCAGCGTTGACGCCCGCTGGATGGATCACATCGACGCGCTGGAGGAACTCAAGCGCGGCATCGGGCTGCTCGCCTACGGTCAGCGGGATCCCATCACCGAATACCGCCTGCAGAGCGCGGATATGTTCGATGAGATGGTGCTCGGCATCAAAGAGGACACCGTGCGCGCGATGCTCACCCTTGTCATCAAGAGCGAGGAGGAAGTCCGCCGCGAACAGCTCGCCAAAGAGACCGGCACCAGCGGCGGCGAGAGCGAGACCCCGCAGGGCAAGACGGTGCGCGTCGGCAAAAAGCCCGGTCCCAACGATCCCTGCCCCTGCGGCAGCGGCCTGAAGTACAAAAAATGCTGCGGCAAACGGTAAAATGAATGTGAATAGTAAAGAGGATTTCCGGGGCGAACGCCTCGGAAATCCTCTTTTAAGTCGCCCCGCCGTGTCGGACCGTAACTATGGCGGGCGGCAACCTGCCGCCCGCCTGCAACAAAAAAGGAAGCTGAATAGCTTCCTTTTTTTCAAATACTCTCTATTCTTCCGCCTGTTCTTTTTTCCTGCCAAACAGCCCCGCCGCGGCGGAAAGCAGCCCGGACAGCGGGCCGTTTTTCTGTCTTTCCGGCGCGTCCAGCCCCATCACCCGCGCTTTTCCGTTTTCCAGCACGAGAAAGCCGACCGGCGTCGTCTGCACCTTGCCGCCGGCGCCCGCCGACGGCTGTTTTTTCGAACCGCCGCCAAGTCCGCCGCCCGCGAAACCGACGCTGATCTCTGAGATCGGGTACACCGCCACGCCATCCTTTTCGACCGGCGTGCCAAGCGTCGTGCTGGCACGGGCAAGGTCGGTGATCTTATCGGTCGTTTCCCGCATTATTTCATACAGTTCATTGGATCTTTTCTCTTTCATTTACCTGTCTCCTTTCGAAACGAACGCGATCAGCATCCAGACCGCGAAGGTCACCAGCGCCCACACCCGCAGCGCCGCCGCGGCGTCCAGCGTGAAGGAAGTCTCCGCCCTCTCATAGTCACAGCGGATATCGACGGAAACGTCCTTTGCCCGCGCGCCCGTCGCCTCGGCGAGCGATCCCGCCGCCGGATAGAGCGAGGCGCACGCCAGCCCGTATCCGAACGCCGCGCCCGCGGCGTCCTCGCCGCCGCAGATGACGGCGATATCAAGTTTCTGCAAGATCACGCGGCGCAAAAGCCAGGGCAGTTTCTCCGCCGCTTTTTTCGCCACGCCGGATATCGCCCGCACCGTGTCGATCGCGGATCTTTTTTTCTTTTTTTTGCGTTCGCGTTTTTCGGGCGCTTTTTTCTCATCCGTTACGGGAGCGGCGTTTTTCTTTTCGCCGCCGATATCCCACCTGCCGAGCCGGAGCCGGAAAGAGAACCTCTCCCCGTCGTACCGCACCCTCGCGCCCACGGGCAGCAGCGCGATCAAAAACAGCAAAAGCAAAACCGCGCTCCAAACGCAGCCTTCGGTTGACATTTCCGCGCCACCTCCCTTATAATGGTTATTGTACCACTATTTTTTCATTTTTTCAACCGCGAGGAGAAAAATATGCCCGCTGACTTTCAGATCATCGACATAAATACGCTGTCCGACGAGACGATCCGGCAAACGCTCGCCGCGATGTCGCCCCTTCGCCGGGCGCGGATCTCCGCGTATCCGCCCCGCCGTCTGCGGCAGAGCGCCGCCGCGGAATATCTCGCAAGGGAACTTCTTTTCCGCCGTACCGGCATGCGGTTCGTCACCATCGAACAGGACGAAAACGGCAGACCCTATCCTAAAAACTGCCCGTGTTTCCTGTCCCTGTCCCACAGCGGCGGTCTTGCCGCCGCCGCGGTAAGCGACGTTCCCGTCGGCGTCGACATCGAGATATTTCGCTCCGTCTCCCCCGCCGTCCTGCGCCATTTCGCGACAGAGACGGAGGCGGCGTACGCCGGGCAGGATCCCGAGCGGATCCTGCGCCTTTGGACGCTGAAAGAGGCGTATTATAAAGCGTCCGCTCTCCCCTTTGCCGCGGTCCGGGAAACAGATCTGACCCGCCTGCTGGATCGCTCCTTTCTGCGGGACGGCGCCGTCTGCGCCCTGCTCACGACGGCTGATATCTGACGCTGCAGACCGCCTGTGACAGGGAAATCATCCTTACTTTATGCGTAGCGCAACATCATTTTCCCGTCAGGGAAACATCATGTGTCGCGTTCACAATCCCTCAGTTTTCCGATTTGGAAAATCGCTCCCGCAGGGAGCCTTTTTTCCAAATCAAAAAACAGCTCCCTTTACACAAGGGAGCCTTTTTTTACGACTATTCTATGGGTATATTGTAGGGGGTGCAAGGGGCAGAACCTCTCGCTTATTTGTGTTCCACCGCTTCGCTTGACTTTATAAAACGTTTGTGATACACTGAAACTGCAACACAATTAAAAATCTTTCCAAAAACAAAATATGTATTTTTACCATTCGGTAAAAATACATATTCCCTTGTTCATATTTTGTTTTTGGAACAGTATGATTGTGTTGCAGCAAAAAGGGCTATGTATTTTTCGGTGCGTGGCCTATGCCGCGCACTTTTTTATTGTAAAGGAGGTATTTCCCATGTGTAAAGAGGCTGATGAGAAGCTGGAGGAAGCGTTCGGTCTGTTTTTAGAGCGCTGTGAGTATGATAAGGCCAGCGCCGCGCTCTTTGGCCTCGCGAGAGCCGCTTTTATCGCGGGATACTGCGCCGCGGTCGGCGTCAAGCCGATCCCCCAACCGCTCGGGGAATATGACGGCCGCCGACAGCAATGATCCCAAGTCAGAACAAAACAAGGCTCCAAAAGAACAATACGTCCGAAACGAAAAAACCGGCTCTCCCGCGTGTGCGGGGGAGCCGGTTTTGTTTTTAATTCGATCGTGAACGCCGCGCGTTACACGAGTTCGATGATCGCGATCTCCGCGGCGTCGCCGACGCGAGGTCCTTTTTTGTAGATCCGCGTGTAGCCGCCGTCACGATCGGCGTATTTCGGGCCGATCTCGGAAAACAGTTTATTGACAACGTCCTCCTTGGTGATATAAGACAGCGCCTGCCGTTTGGTGTGCAGCGTGTTCTTTTTCGCCAGGGTGATCATCTTGTCCGCCACTCTGCGTACGTCTTTGGCTCTCGTAACGGTCGTCTCGATCGAGCCTTTTTCCAGCAAAGACGTGACCAGCCCTCTCATCATCGCTCTGCGGTGAGCGGTCGGTCTGCCGAGCTTTCTAAAGCTTGCCATAAGTCATTCCCTCCCTTTAATCTTCTTCTTTTTTCAGCGTCAGCCCGAGCGAAGCCATCTTGCCGATCACTTCGTCCAGCGACTTTCTGCCGAGGTTTCTGACTTTCATCATATCCTCCTCGGTGCGGTTGGTGAGATCCTCCACCGTGCTGATGCCGGCGCGTTTGAGGCAGTTGAAGGAACGTACCGAGAGATCGAGTTCCTCGATCTGCATTTCCAGCACTTTCTCCTTGCGGACTTCCTCTTTCTCCACCATGATCTCAGCGTTTTTGGCGCGCTCGGACAGGTTGATGAACAACGCGAGATGTTCGTCCATCACCTTGGCGGCGAGCGATACCGCTTCGCTGGCGTCGATGACGCCGTTGGTCCAGACTTCCAGCGTCAACTTGTCAAAGTCCGTGATCTGCCCGACGCGGGTGTTGGTATTCGAGAAGTTGACTTTGGTGACGGGAGAGTAACTGCTGTCCACCGCGAGCAGGTTGAGCTGACCCGCGACGAACTCTTTATTGTTTTCACTGGTGACGTATCCTCTGCCGTGGCTCATCACGAGCTCCAGATTGAGGACGGCGTCCTCGCCGAGGGTCGCCAGCACGTGATCGGGGTTCAGGATCTCGACGTCGCTGTCCACCTTGATGTCACCGGCGGTGACGACGCAGGGTCCGACAGCGTCGAGGTATACGGTCTTGGGACCGTCGCAGTACAGTTTGGGGATGATGCCCTTGATGTTCAGGACGATCTCGGTGACGTCCTCCTTGATCCCTTCGATCGTGGTAAACTCATGCGGTACGTTGTTGATCCTTGCCGCTACGACCGCGCAGCCGGACAGGGAGGAAAGCAAAATCCTTCTCAGAGAGTTTCCGAGGGTGGTGCCGTAGCCTCTTTCCAGCGGCTCGACGACAAATTTGCCGTATTCGCCCTTTTCGCCGGTCACTTCCGCGGTGATGCGGGGTTTTTCCATTTCGATCAAAACAATCCCTCCTTATGTGTAGTATAAAACGATAAAACGAGGATCACTTGGAGTACAACTCGACGATAAGATGCTCCTCGATCGCCAGATCGATGTCCTCTTTCTGCGCCAGCGCCACGACTTTACCGGTCGTTCCGTCCAGCTCCAGCCATTTGACGATGGCTTTCTTTTCGTTGGCTTCCAGGATCGCTTTGATCTTTGAGGAAGAGGTCGCGCCCTCTTTGAGAGCGATGACGTCTCCGACTTTCACGAGATAGGACGGGATGTTGACCTTCTTGCCGTTGACGGTGAAGAAACCGTGACGGACGAGCTGTCTCGCCTCCGGTCTCGACATCGCAAAGCCCAGACGGAACACGACGTTGTCGAGTCTCGACTCGACGATCTGCAGCAGGTTTTCACCCGTGACGCCGCTCTTTTTCTCCGCCATCTCGAAATATTTCGCGAACTGGCTCTCCAGCACGCCGTAATATCTTCTGACCTTTTGTTTTTCTCTGAGCTGAAGACCGTACTCGGAGAATTTCTTTCTGCTCTGACCGTGCTGACCCGGGGCGTAAGAGCGACGGGCGAGCGCGCATTTTTCGGAATAGCATTTCTCGCCTTTGAGGAAGAGCTTGGTTCCTTCTCTTCTGCATTGGCGACAAACAGCACCGGTATATCTTGCCATATCGTTTGTCCTCCCTTAAACTCTTCTTCTTTTCGGCGGTCTGCAGCCGTTGTGCGGGATCGGGGTCACGTCTTTGATCAGGCTGATCTCAAGCCCCGCGGTCTGCAGCGCGCGGATCGCGGCCTCACGGCCGGCGCCCGGTCCCTTAACGAATACTTCCACGGTTTTCATACCGTGTTCCATCGCGGCTTTCGCGGCCTTTTCGGCAGCCATTTGCGCGGCATAAGGGGTGCTCTTGCGGGAACCCCGGAAACCCATGCCGCCGGCACTCGCCCAACTGATGGCGTTACCGTTTACGTCGGTGATGGTGACCAGCGTGTTGTTAAAGGTGGAGCGAATATGGGCAGCTCCACGTTCTACGTTCTTTTTGACGCGGCGTTTGCCGGTCGTTTTTCTTACAGCAGCTTTTGCCATGGTTTGCTCCCTCCTTACTTCTTCTTATTGGCCATGGTCTTTCTCGGACCCTTGCGGGTACGAGCGTTGGTCTTGGACCGTTGCCCTCTGACCGGCAGACCTTTTCTGTGGCGCTGTCCGCGATAGCAACCGATCTCGATGAGACGTTTGATGTCCATCGCCACGTTGCGCCGCAGATCACCTTCGACGGTATATCCGGCTTCAATGGCATCTCTGATCTTAGCAACTTCGTCTTCGGTCAGATCTTTCACACGGGTATCCGGATTGATGCCGGTCGCCGCCAGAATATCGTTGGACGATTTTCTGCCGATCCCGTAAATGTAGGTCAAACCGATCTCCACTCTTTTTTCATTGGGTAAGTCTACACCAGCAATACGAGCCATTTAGGTTTCTAACCTCCTTATCCTTGTCTTTGTTTGTGTTTGGGATTTTGACAAATCACCATAACTTTACCGTGTCTCTTGATGACTTTGCATTTTTCGCAAATGGGTTTTACGGAAGGTCTTACCTTCATTGTAACTGCCTCCTTACTTTGCTCTCCAGATGATCCGGCCTTTGGTAAGGTCGTACGGGCTCATTTCGACCGTCACCTTATCGCCCGGCAGGATCCTGATATAATTCATTCTCAGTTTACCGCTGATATGAGCCAAAATGGAATGTCCGTTGTCCAGCGTCACCCGAAAGTTGGCGTTGGGCATCGCTTCCGTCACGACTCCTTCCAGCTCGATCATATCCGATTTGGACATTGCTTACGTTTCCTCCTTGTGATCCGTACTATCGTTCAATAGCCTCAATACTGATAAAACGTTTTTGTTGGTGAGGGGGTCCGGCGGCGGGACGGAAGCGATAAAACGGACGTGCCGCGGGTTTTTCGCTTTGGGGCGCTGCGCTTTGACGCGCCGGCCGTTTACGATATACACGCGATCCCCTTCCCGTCCGGTGACGAGGAAGGTCTTGCCCTTATCCTTGCCCGCCGTCACGATGACGACGTTTTTGTCCGTCATGGTCAGTCCTCCGGATCGGTCAGGATCCGGCAGCCGTCGGTATCGATGTAGAAGGTATGCTCGAAGTGCGCCGCGAGTTTGCCGTCCGCCGTGCGGGTGGTCCACCCGTCGGCGTCAACGCTCACTTTTCCGGTGCCTTCGTTCACCATCGGCTCGATCGCGACGGTGGAACCTTTCATCAGCCGCACACCGTGTCCGGCTCTGCCGTAGTTCGGGATACCGGGATCCTCGTGCAGGGCTCTGCCGACGCCGTGGCCGACAAAGTCTCTGACAACGCTGTATCCCCGCGCGGCGACGTAACTTTCCACCGCGTGCCCGATGTCCCCGATCCGAACGCCCTCCTTCAAAAAACCGATCACCTCGTAAAGGCTTTCCCGGGTGGCGTCCATCAGCCGACCCGCGGCGTCGGACACCTCTCCCACCGGGAAGGTGAACGCCGTGTCACCGTGGAAACCGTCGATATACGCGCCGACGTCCACGCTGACGATGTCGCCCGCCCTGAGGATCTGTTTTTTGGAGGGGATGCCGTGGATGACGACGTCATTGACGGAAATGCACGCGGCGGCGGGAAACCCGCCGTATCCCTTGAAA
>LVAN01000044.1 GCA_001604045.1 Clostridiales bacterium Firm_08
GCCGCTCACTTGGTGGACGGCACGACGATACAGGCCGGAGACGTGAATCTCATGCTCGCGGCGGATATCGCCACAACGCCGGTCGCCGGAGACTACATCGACGTGAAGACGGAGCGATACAGGGTAATGCGTTCGGAGCCGTTTCAACCGGGCGGCGAGGCCCTTTACTACAACCTCCAACTGAGGAGGTGAGGACGTGGCGAACGCGAAACACTTTTCAATCGACCTGACGCGCTGGGGGGTATCGCTTGAGAAGGAACAAGCGCCGAAGTTCATCCGCAAGATCGCGCTTGAACTGCTCAAAAAGGTGACTATGAAAAGCCCGGTTGACACGGGGCGCTTCCGGGCGAACTGGATGGTTGGTATCGGCGGCGCGGACGAGACGACAACCGATAGCACGGTCAACGACGCCATGATGAGAGGTGCAATAATCCTATCGGCATACCGCGACCTCAAGCAAATACACCTCTCGAACAATCTCTCCTATGCGGCGGCGCTCGAACACGGGCACTCTCAACAGGCTCCGCTCGGCGTGGCTGAAATTTCCGTAGCGGAGATAGAAGCGCATTTCAACGGGGGTGCGGCATGAACAGCAAATCAACCTTCGATACGCTTGCGGGCGTGTTTTCTACCGGCTGGAAGACGCTGAAAAGCGCCGGACCGCCTGCGGTCTACGAGGAGAAAACGCCGATAGCATGGCCGAACGTCAATTTCACGCCTCCGTCCGGGCCGTGGGTGCGGTTCAACGTCCTCGACGGGGAAGGCTCGTGGAGGTCCATCGGCTCACCCGGGAGCAACATCGCCGGATATGTCGGTGTGGTGGTGATTCAGATTTTTGTCCCTCTCCTTTCTGGAGAATCGACCGCACGCGACTATGCAGACGCAGCAGCGGCGATTTTCCAAGGACAGGTAAGCGGTATCCGGTTCTCACCGGCGACCGCGCAAATTCTCAATACTTCGCTGGCAGACGGCTGGCATCAGATAAACGTCTCCATTCCATTCCGGCGGGACGTTTTTATTTAACACAAGGAGGTAATCAAATATGGCGATAGCAAGCGCCGACAGGGTGCGGCTGGCGTATGTCGTGGAGAGTATCCCCGGCACAACGCCGACCACTCCCGCGCTGCAAATTGTCCGGCTGACCGGGGAATCGCTCGATGTGACGCGGGAAAACATCGTTTCCAGCGAGCTTCGAGCAGACCGGAACGTCATGGACCTGATACAGGTGGGCGGAGGAGCCGGTGGAGGAGTGGAGTTCGAGCTTTCCTACGGTACGTATGACGATTGGCTTGCAAGCGCTCTTCAAAGTTCTTGGAGCGGCGGGAGCGCGGCAGACCCGGACAAGATTGTGGCGAGCACGGACATGATAAACGGCGTCTACGCGATAGCGGCGCAACCTGCTACGTCCGCAAAAATAACCGTCACGCGGACAGTCGCAGGGAGCGCGGATACTGCGGGTGTAATTACCATCACCGGCACGGACGCGAACGACGATCCGATTACCGAAGACATCACACCGGGTGCAACGGGAGTCACGGTGAGCGGACAGAAGACATTCAAGACCGTTACGCTTGTCGTCGGCTCCGGATGGACGAGCGACGGCACGGCAGACCAAATCACCGTGGGCGTGGCGGCTATGCCTACGGTGCTGAAAAACGGCTCCACGCCGAAGAGCTTCACGCTGGAACGGACGCTTCTCGACCTTACCCCGAACGCCTATTTTCGCTTCATGGGAATGCAGGCGAACGGGTTCAGTCTCACGTGCACCACAAAGGAGATAGTGAAGGGTTCCTTCGACTTCCTGGGCATGTCGGGAGAGGCTGCGGAAGAGGCGGTAGCCGGAGCATCGTATCTGTCCGCAAGTACAACCGAGGTGATGGACGCCGCGTCCGATTTCGCAGGGTTCTCCGTCGCAGGGCTTTCCGGCGTGCATGTGTCGAGCCTGAGCCTCGATGCGACGAACAATCTCCGCGCTCCGACAGCGGCGGGGAGCGTGAACGCGCTGGGGATCGGCGCGGGGCGCTTCGAGCTTTCCGGTTCGATTGAAGCATACTTTGAGGACATCGAACTGTACGAGGCGTTTTTGGACGGAGACGCTACGGCGCTGGCGTTCACTCTTGGCAGCACGGCGGGAGAAAAGTACACCTTTACAATACCAAACATTAAGTTCGAGACGGGGACCGTGCAGGCGCAGGGAAACGACAGCGACATCATGGCCAGCATGACCTACCGGGGGCTGTACGACTCCGTGAACGGATGCACTCTGATGATTGAAAGGGGCGTTGCGTAGTGAGCGGACCTTACAGTGTATTCCGTACTGACAGGACGCTCGAAAAGGAAGGAATCGTCCTTGACTACGGCGATTTCAAGATCAAGGTTGCACGGGCGGGCGGGGCGAACGCGGCGTTTCAGAAGGCGCTCACCTCGAAGATCAGGCCGTACAAGCGCCAGATCGACGCCGGAACGATCCCCGACGACGTAGCGGAAAAGCTCTTCCTCGACGTGTACGCAGAATCCGTGGTGCTCGGGTGGGAAGGTGTGACGGACGAGAAGGGCAAGCCGCTTCCGTTCTCCAAGGAGAACGCCGTCAAGCTTTTCAGCGACCTTCCCGACCTCTTCCGCGACGTACAGAATCAGGCTGCGGCTATTTCAAACTTCCGGGCGGAGGTCACGGAAGACACGATAAAAAACTGACAGACGCTCTCCGCTGGGAACTCCAGTGGGGAGCGTCCGCTTCTTTTCTTGAAGACCTCGCGGAGCAAGGCGTCCGTGTGAAGTCGCTCGAATCGCGCCCGGAGCTTGACGAGGGCGTGATTTTCTTTTGGAACGCTTTTCAGATGCTCTCTCCGTCCCGCTCAGTTGGAATGGGACTTGGCTGTATCCCGCTCTCGGAAATACTCGCGTTCTGCGATATGGCGGACGTGCGCGGGGTGGACGAGCGCATCGAATTTGTCCGCGTTATACAGGCGATGGACGCGGAATTTTTGAAGCATAAGCCCGGAGGAGG
>LVAN01000026.1 GCA_001604045.1 Clostridiales bacterium Firm_08
CTAACCGTTCTATAAAAATAAGAAAAATTTGTAAAAAACACCAAAAAATCTTTCATTTTCGTTTTTTTTGTGATATACTAATGGATACTGATAAAAAATCGGCGAAAAAGGACGGAGAAACATGGGAAAGATCGTGGCGATCATCAACCAAAAGGGCGGCGTCGGCAAAACGACGACCGCCGTCAACCTTGCTTGTTCCATCGGGGAAATGGGGAACAAGGTCCTGCTCGTCGATTTTGACTCGCAAGCCAACGCCACCAGCGGATACGGGTTTTCCAGACAGGAGATCCGCTCGTCCGTTTATGACGTTTTGATGGGCAACGCCGACATCCGCGACGTCATCCTGACGACAAAGGTGGAAAATGTCTCTCTGCTGCCCGCCGCCAAGGCGCTCGCGGGCGCGGAGATCGAGATGGTAGATATGGATCACCGGGAAAGCCTGCTGAAAAAGGCGCTCGGCGAGGTGCGCCATCTCTACGATTACATTTTCATCGATTGTCCGCCAAGCATCGGCCTGCTGACCCTCAACGCGCTGACGGCGGCGTCCTCGGCGCTGGTGCCCATCCAATGCGAGTTTTACGCCCTGGAAGGGCTTTCCCAGCTTATCGGCATCATCAAAAAAGTCAAACAAACCTACAATCCCGCCCTGCATCTGGAGGGAGTGCTGCTGACGATGTACGACGGCAGGCTCAATCTCACCCTGCAGGTCAAGGAGGAAGTCAAGCGCTTTTTCGGGGACAAGGTCTACAAAAACGTCATCGCCCGCAACGTGCGGCTGAGCGAGGCGCCCAGTCACGGCGTGCCGGTCCAGCTGTACGACCGCTATTCCAAAGGGGCGCTGGCGTACAGAGAACTTGCCGCCGAATTTATCAGAGCGCAGCAACAGAAAGAGAGCGATTTATGAAAAAAGGACTTGGAAAAGGGCTGGACGCCATTTTTGAGGACAACGATCTCACGCCCGCGCCGGAACCGGCAGGCGGTATCCGGGAGATCCGCGTCTCGGAGATCGAACCCAACCGCGCCCAACCCCGCAAACGCTTTGACGAGGAGGCGCTTGCCGCGCTTGCCGCGTCCATCGAGGAACACGGCCTGATCCAGCCGCTCATCGTTGAACCCATCGAGGGCGAAAGGTATCGCATCATCGCGGGAGAGCGGCGGTGGAGAGCCTGCCGCATGGCGGGCAAAGAGACCGCGCCCGCCATCGTGCGCACCGTGACGGAACAACAGAATATGGAGCTGGCGCTCATTGAAAACCTGCAGCGGGAGGATCTCAATCCCATCGAGGAGGCGAGAGGCTACCGCACGCTGGCGGACGTCCACAATATGACCCAGGAGGAGATCGCGAAAAGCGTCGGCAAGTCAAGACCCGAGATCTCCAACCGTATGCGGCTGTTGTCCCTGCCGGAACAGATCATTGATTTCATCAGCGCGGGCGACCTGTCCGCGGGACACGCCCGGGCGCTGATGGGGCTGGAAAAGACGGATGATATGCTGGCGCTCGCCAACCGCGTCATCACAGAGGAACTCAGCGTGCGGCAGACGGAAGCCCTTGTCGCGCGAATGAAAGCGCCGTCCCGCAAGTCCGCGCCGCTGTCCGACGACGTGCGCCGCGCCCTGCGGGAGATGGAAAAAGAAGCCTCGGAACACGTCGGCAACAAAGTGACCGTACGCCACACGCCCAAAAACCGCGGCAAGGTGGAGATCGAATATTATTCGGTCGCGGAACTGGAAAAGATCATAGACGTTCTGAAAGGCGGTGGAGACCGTGGATGATAAAAGAGCCTTGCAGCCGGAGGTCCCGGCGGAGGCGAAAACCCCGGAAACGCCGGAGACCCGCGTCAAGCAGGAACTTGACAAGAAAAAAACGCAGGTAAAAGAGTTCAAAAAAGATATCCGTTTTCTGTGGATCTACGCGACGGTGTTCTGCGTCGTGCTGATCGCCCTGATCGGCGGCAGCGCGGTGATCCAGCGGAAAATGAACCAAAAGGTGGAGGGCTACCGCACCGAGGCGGCGACCGCCACCGCGACGACGGAAAGCACCAAATCAAAACTCGGCAACATCCAGGATGAGAACAAGGCGCTCAAAAAAAGCAACGAGGCTCTGACCCGCCGCAACGAGACGCTCAGCGTGCAGGCGGAAACCGACGCCGCGCTGCTCACGGCGGCGGAACAGACCCTGACCGAACTTGACAAACTGTCCCGCGCCCTGTACGCCTATATTGACCGGAAAGAGGACGCCGCGGCGTTGCTGGCAACGATCGAACGGGACAAACTGCCGGAAAACGCGCGGACGATCTATGACGATTTAGAGGAGAAGGTAAAATAAAATGCTTGACGTAAAATATATCAAGGAAAACATTGAAACCGTGAAAGCGGCCGTCAAAAGCCGCAATATGGATCTTGACAGAGAGATCGACGAGGTGGCGCGTCTTGACGACGAGCGCCGCGCGCTGATCTTTGACTCCGAACAGAAAAAAGCGCGGCAAAACGCCGTGTCAAAGCAGATTCCGCAGATGAAAAAGGAGGGCAAAGACCCCGCGCCGATCTTCGCGGAAATGAAAGAGCTTTCAAATGAGATCAAAGCGCACGACGCCCGCCAGAGCGAGATCGAGGCGCGGATCCGCGAACTGCTCTATGAGATCCCCAACCTGCCGGCGGAAAGCGTGCCGATCGGCAGGGACGACAGCGAAAACGTCGAGCTTCGCCGTTTCGGCGAGCCGCGGGAATTTTCCTTCTCCCCCAAAGCGCACTGGGATATCGGCAGGGATCTCGGCATCCTGGATCCCGAGACCGCCGGCAAAGTCAGCGGCGCGCGCTTTCATTTCTACAAAGGGCTCGGCGCCAAACTGGAGCGCGCCATCATCAATTTCTATCTCGATACCCACGCCAAATACGGCTATGAGGAAGTTTTGCCGCCGTTTCTCGTCAATCGCGCGTCGATGACCGGCACGGGGCAGCTTCCCAAATTCGAGGAGGACGCCTTCAAGACGACGGACGATCTGTTTCTCATCCCGACGGCGGAAGTCCCCGTCACCAATATGTACCGGGGCGACATCCTGGACGGCGGCGCCCTGCCGCTCCGCTACTGCGCCTATTCCGCGTGTTTTCGCGCGGAGGCGGGCAGCGCGGGCAGAGACACGAGAGGGCTGATCCGTCAGCATCAGTTCAACAAAGTGGAACTTGTGAAATTCACCAGGCCCGAACAGTCCTGGGAGGAACTTGAGACCCTGACCGAGGAAGCGGAGCGCGTTTTACGGCTGCTGGGACTTCCGTACCGCGTGGTGCGGCTCTGCTCGGGCGATCTCGGCTTTTCCAGCGCGACGACCTATGACATCGAAGTGTGGATGCCGTCCTACGGCAGATACGTTGAGATCTCGTCCTGCTCCAACTTCCTTGATTTCCAGGCGCGCCGCGCCAACATCAAATACAAGGACGATATCACGAGCAAAGCGCAGTTCGTCCATACCCTCAACGGCTCCGGCGTCGCCATCGGCAGAACGACCGCCGCGATCCTTGAGAACTTCCAGAACGAGGACGGCAGCGTCACCATCCCCGAGGCGCTCGTCCCCTATATGGGCGGCGTGGAAAAGATCGATAGATGAAAGAGGTAAATCTCTATGCCGACGGCGCGTGCAGCGGCAACCCCGGTCCCGGCGGTTACGGCACGATCTTAGAGTATAACGGACGGTGCAAGGAGTTTTCCGGCGGCTTTGCCGAAACGACCAACAACCGTATGGAACTGCTCGGCGCCATCGTCGGGCTGGAGGCGCTCAAAGAGCCCTGCAAGGTGACGCTTTACAGCGACTCCAAATATCTCTGCGACGCGATCACGCGGGGCTGGGTGTACGCCTGGCAAAAAAACGGCTGGCGCAAAAAGGACAAAAAACCGGCGCTCAACGTCGATCTGTGGGAGCGGATGCTTCCGCTGCTCAGGCGGCACGAGGTAACGCTTGTCTGGATCAAAGGCCACGCCGGGCACGAGAAAAACGAACGGTGCGACGCGCTCGCCGTCGCCGCCAGGGAACAAATCGTAAACAAAAGCAACAGTTAAAATAGAAAGGATTTGTGTATGGATCATTTTGTATACGCGGATCACGCCGCCACCACCAGGATCAGACCCGAGGTGCTGGAGGCGATGATGCCGTTTTTGACAGAGCATTACGGAAACCCGTCCAGTATGTACGAGATGAGCGACGTAACGGAAATGGCGATCCTTGACGCCCGCCGCACGGTGGCGGAACTCATCGGCGCCAAGCCGAACGAGATCATTTTCACCTCCTGCGGCAGTGAGAGCGACAATATGGCGCTGTGGGGCATCCTTCGCAAAAAGAAGGGGCATCTCATCACCACGAAGATCGAACATCACGCCGTCCTCCACACCGCCGAGGCGCTGGAAAAAGAGGGCTACGCCGTCACCTATCTTGACGTCGACAAAGACGGTCTGGTAGCGCCCGAGGCGCTGGAAGCCGCCATCCGTCCCGACACCACGCTGATCTCCATTATGACCGCCAACAACGAGATCGGCACCGTCGAGCCCATCCGGGAACTCGCGGCGGTCGCCAAAAAACACAAGATCACCTTCCACACCGACGCGGTGCAGGCGGTGGGGCATATCCCGATCGACGTGAACGAACTCGGCGTCGACATGCTGTCCGCCAGCGGGCATAAGTTCGGCGCGCCGAAGGGCATCGGCTTTCTCTACGTGCGGGGCGGCGTTCTGCCCCTGCCGCTGATCTACGGCGGCGGCCAGGAGCGCGGCAAGCGCGCGGGCACGGAGAATATCGCGTTTATCGTAGGGCTTGCCAAGGCGCTGGAGCTCGCGGTCGCCGAGATGGAGGAGACCAACCGGAAACTGACCCGTATGCGGGACAGGCTGATCGACGGCATCCTGCGGGACATCCCGTACTGCCGCCTCAACGGCAGCAGGGACAAACGGCTGCCCGGCAACGTCAACGTCTCCATCGAGTTCATCGAGGGAGAGGCGCTGCTTCTTAAACTCGACATGGCGGGTATCTGCGCGTCCAGCGGATCCGCCTGCACGACGGGATCGCTCGATCCCTCCCACGTTCTGCTCGCCATCGGACTGACCCACGAAGTGGCGCACGGATCGCTTCGGATCACCCTCGGCGGGGACAACACCGATGAGGACGTAGATTATATTTTGGAAAAACTGCCCGGCATCGTCAAATACCTGCGGGACATGTCCCCGGTATGGGAAGACGCGCTGAAAAACGGACAGGCAAAGGAGTATGAATTATGTACAGCGATAAAGTAAAAGACCATTTCGAGCATCCGAGAAACGTCGGAGAGATCCCCGACGCCGACGGCGTGGGGCTGGTCGGCAACCAAAAATGCGGGGACATTATGAAAATGTACCTCAAGATCGAAAACGACGTCATCGTCGACGTGAAATTCAAGACCTACGGCTGCGGCGCCGCCATCGCCACCTCGTCGATGGCGACCGAGATGGTCAAGGGCAAAACGGTACAGGAAGCGCTTCAGATCACCAACAAAGCCGTGATGGAGGCGCTGGACGGTCTGCCGCCGGTCAAGGTGCACTGTTCGGTGCTTGCAGAGGAAGCCATCAAGGCGGCGCTGGAAGATTACTACAAAAAGCAGGGCAAAGAACCGGACTTCAAAGCGACAGGCTGTTCTCACTGCTGTCGGAAAGACGAGGCGTGATATGCCGCGCTCACAAGGACAAAAGTCCAAACTTCTGTACCTTGCCCGCCTGTTTTTGACCGAAACAGATGAAAATCATCCTCTCACCCGCACACAGATCTCCGAGATCCTTGAAAAACGCCACGGCATCGCGCTGGAACGCAAGACGTTTTACGACGATATCGAGTGCCTGCGGCAGTTCGGACTGGAGATCGAGTCGGTGCGGGACAAACACGTACGCTATTATCTCGCCGAACGGCTGTTCGAGATGCCGGAGCTGCGGCTTCTTGCCGATTCGGTGGGATACAGCCAGTTTCTGACCGAAAAAAAGAGCCGCGCGCTGATCGACAAGCTCGCCGGGCTCTGTTCGGTCTATCAGGGACGCTCCCTCAAACAGCAGACCGACCTTGCCACCCGCAACAAGACCGTCAATGAGACGATCTATTACAACGTTGACGCCGTATACCGCGCCCTGCTGGAGGGCAAAAAACTCTCGTTCCGGTATTTCAACTGGACGCTGGACACACAGCACCGCCCGCATAAACTCTACCGTCACGACGGCGCGCCGTACCGCGTTTCCCCGTGGTCGGTGGCGTGGGACGAGGAAAAATACTACCTGATCGCCTTCGATCACGGCACAGAGAGCATCCGCCACTACCGCGTGGACAAAATGGATCGCGTAACGGTGCTTGACGACCCGCGCGAGGGGCAGGACGCCTTCAAAAAACTCCGTCCCAACGATTACACCCAGCAGCTTTTCAATATGTACGGCGGCGAGCGCGAGCAGATCACCCTGCGCATCGACCGCGCGCTTATCGGTGTTTTTATCGACCGTTTCGGCAAACAGGCGAGTTTTCGCCCGGACGACGAGACGCATGTGCAGATGATCGCGCCCGTCGCCCTCTCGCCGCAGTTTTACGGCTGGATCTTCTCGCTCGGCAAGGGCGTTGAGATCGTCGCGCCGGAAACGGCGCGCCGGGACTTCGCCGCCGCGATCAAAGAGTTGTCTGAACGCTATCAATGACAGACCGCAAGCGGCCCTTGCGGTTCTTTTTCATATGGCAAATCTGTATATAACGACTCGCAAACGATATGTATGCTAATTTATGGATATGTTGTTTGTTTTTTTCCACCTTTTGTTCGGTTTTTTCGGTTTTCAGGCGGCAAGCGCGATGTTATAATGAAAGTGTATTACTTTATATTACGCGCGAAATAATTATAAGGGAATTAGGAGGTACGTTTATGAAATTTTACGGGAAAAGAGTTGTCAGTCTGCTCTGCGCCCTGCTGATGGCGATAGGCCTTCTGTCCGGCGTCACGCTGCCGGCGGCGGTCGCCGCCTCGCTGACGGACGGCGACGTCATCGTCAACCTGTCCTGGAAAGAAAGCACTGTCCCCGCGACTTACACTTTTCAGGGAAAGACCTATACGCTGACCTGGGGCGTCAACGCATTTTCCAGCGCTCAGACAGCGGCGGACGCCGCCCCGGCGGGCGCTAACGTCATCCTCTGCCCCGGTACATACAGTTCCTCCCTGACCATCAAAAAGAATTTGCAGATCCTCGGCGCCAAGGCCGGGATCGATCCCAACGTGCGCGGCGCGAGTTATACCGACGACTGGACGGCAAATCCGGAGCGCGGCAGCAGCGAGACCATTGTGACCAACATCTGGTACCTCGCCGCCAACGGATCCACCGTTTTCTCCGACTGTACCGCGGTCACCGTGGACGGCGTCACCGTCAGCGGAGACGGTCAGCTCCGTTCCAACAACGGCGACCCGGGCTACTGTACTTTCACGCTGCGCAACCTGATCCTGAAAGACTGCACCAAGGGCGCCGCCCCCATTTATTTCCGGACCTATTACGGCGAGACCAACGCCTTTCGGCGCTACATCACCATTGAGAACGTCCGCATCGAAGGCACCACCACGGCGTCCGCGATCTCCACCGGCGCGGAGACCGTGGACATCAGCGGCGTCTATCTGCCGGCGGGTGCCGAGGACCGTCTGACCGACACCGTCACCACCTCCTGGTCGGACGCGGGGACGTCGGCGGTCTCCTTCCGCATCCATGACTGCATGATCCGCGACGCGGCGGTCACGCGCCCGATCCGGCTCAACTCGCACACCACGGCGGTCACCACCAATTCCAAACAGCTCAACCGCGATCTCGCGGAAAAGGCGAGAATGACCATCATCGTGGACCACAACGTCTTTTACAACCCCGACTGCGGCGAGACCACCAACAACCAATCCATCGCCTTCGCCGCAAACGTCGCCAACGTGTTCGTGGAGATCACCGACAATACCTTCATCAGCGACGCCGCGACCATCCCGGAATACTCGGCGATCGCCGGCACGTCCACCAACACCAAGATCACCTACGGCGAGCGGGTCACCATCCGCAAAAACCGTTTTATCGGCGTAAACAACGCCCTTTTCTATGACGCGGCGGGCAGTGCCGTCGATCTGAGCGGAAACTATTTCGAGTCTCAGGACGGCGTCGTCAGCGCGCCGCTGACGACCGGTTCCGTCGTCACCACCTGCGACTGGTACTACACCGACCGCAATCTCGTCGGCAAGTCCACCGATCCGACGCCCCGTTTCGATCAGACGGCGGGCGACATCCTCGTATGCTCCGCCTGGGCGACCTCCATGCCCGCTTCCTACCGGTTCGGCGCCCGGACGTACACGCTGGAGTCCGGCGTCAACGCGTTTTCCGATCTGAAAACGGCGATCAGCGCCGTCCCCGCGGGCGGCACGCTGATCGTCGCGCCCGGCACCTACGGCGCGGCGACCTTCATCAAACCGATCGTCATCCGCGGCGCCATGGCGGGCTATTCCCCCAATGAGGAAGGCGCGACGGACACGGCGGACTGGCCCTTGTCCGCCAAATGGTCCGGCGAGCAGACCATCATAACCGGCGAATGGAAATTCGCGGCGGACTCCGTCGTGGACGGCGTCACCCTGACCGGCGGCGGCCGGCTGATGGACGGCGGCGCCGCCGACGCCTCTTTTGAGTGGAGAGACATCCTCATCACCGGCTATACCGGCACCGCTCAACCCCTGTACGCCTATCACGCGGCTTCCGTCCTCGTTGACCGCGACGTCACCATCGAGGACGTCCGCGTCGAAGGGCTGACCACCGCCAACTGCCTGCAGTTCCGCGCCAACGATCTCACCGTGCGGCGGGTCTATATGGACGATGCCTGCAACAAAAAACTGATGGACGGCGCGCCGCTGGAAGCGGACACCGGCGCCGCGACCGTCACCATCTCCGACTGTATGCTGCGCACCTATACCACGCAGGTCATCAACGCCCGCGCGCGCAACAACATCGACACCAATACCAATGTCGACAGCAAGGCAAGGGTGACGATAAATATACAGAACAACGTCTTTTACGGCAACAACACCGACGAGACCTCCAACATCAATTCGCTGGCGATCCAGTGGTCGTCCGATCAGACGTTCGTAAAAGTCTCCGACAACATCTTTGTCTGCACCGGCACACCGGTCGCGAACTACGCGGCGATCGGCCTCTACGCCGCCAAAAACAGCATCACCGGCGCCTACTGCAATATGGCGAACAAGTTCGTGTTCTCCCGCAACCGTTTCATCAACACGCCGGAGGCGTTCCGCCTCGGCTCCTATTCCACCACCGCCCTTGTTCTGGACGGCAACTACTTTGAAACGGCGGACGGTTTCGCCGCCAGCCCCGTCTTCACCGGCAGCGGCGCGGCGGACTGGTATTATCTCGACCGCGCGATGACCACCCGCTCCAACGGCGAGGAGGAGGACGAGGAGATCCCCAACAACCGTCTGTTCGACATTGAAAATGAGGTCCGCTGGATCGGCAGGACCTATGTCGGCGGCAACGGCGAGCACTATTTCAACTGGACCAACAGCGGCTTTGAGTTCGCCTTTTACGGCACCGGCGCCACCGCCCAGCTGGAGTCCTCCAACCCCGGCGGCACCCACACCGCGTACCTCGTCGTCTACGTGGACGGCGTGCGCGCCTCCAAAGATATCGAGATGAACTTCCGCAAAGCCACCGTCGTGCTGGCGGACGGGCTGGCGCCCGGCAACCACACCCTTAAAGTCGTCAAACGCACCAACGGCCGTTCCTCCACGGCGGCGCTGCGGCGCCTGTGGGTCCACGAGGAAGGCTCCAAACTCGCGCCGCCCGAACAGCCCTGCCGCAAAATGCAGTTTATCGGCGCTTCCATCACGGTCGGTTACGGTACCATCAACACTGGCGCCTCCACCTGGTCCACCGCGACGGAGGACGGCACCGTCACCTTCGCCGCGCTGACGGCGGAATACTTCGGCGCGGACAACCAGACCGTCGCCATCTCCGGCCGCGGCGTCGTGCGCAACAACGGCGGCGACAGTAAAAAAGTCGCGCCCCTGCTCTATAAATGTATCGACTATACGATGTGCCCGGACTATGAGAGCGGGCTGACTCCCGGCGTGCTGTACGATCAAAGTCAGTATCAGGCGGACGTCGTCGTCATCGACGTCGGCGGCAACGACTCCACCGTCGCCGACCTTGACCCCGCGGAGTTCCAGGCGGGCTGTAAGGCGTTTATCAAACAGGTGCGCGCCGCTCAGCCGAGCGCCGCGATCATCTACGTTCACGGATTTACCAGGCTCGGTCTCATCGAGGAGATTCAGGCGGCGGTGGCGGAAGTCCGCGCGGAAGGGGACAACAAAGTCTACTTCCAGCAACTCGCGACCATCACCTCGTCCGAGAAATATATCGGCCACCCCACCGCGGCGGCGCACGCCGACCGCGCGCAGACGCTGATCGCGAAAGTCGCCGAGGTCACCGGCTGGAAGGCGGGCGGCGGCGCCCATAAATGGAACAGCGGCGTCATCACCCGGCAGCCGACCTGCTCGGTCGCGGGCGAACGGACCTACACCTGCTCCGTCTGCGGCGACACCAAAACGGAAGCGATCACCACCCTGGCGCACACCTGGGCAAGCGATTATACCGTCGACTACGAGCCGACGCCCGACACCGACGGTCAGCAATCCATCCACTGCACCGTCTGCGGCGCCATCAAGCCCCTTTCCGAAGTCGTGATCCCCGCCTCGTACGCCTTGTCCGATATGTTCAAACTTTCGGTAACCAACTCCGGCGTCACGGCGGCGGCCAACCATCGCTATTCTCTGCTTTCCACCTTCAACATCCGCGGCACCGCCTCACTGGCAAACGCTCCTCATGACGTCAAGGTGCTGGAATACGGCGTCCTGTACGGCACGAGTATGGACGCGGTCTCCGATTTCGTCACGCTGGAAAAAGCCGGCGGCGACACGTCGAAACTGCCCGTCGTCCGTTATATATACGGGGCGGCCGAGACCGGCGTCACGCGGCTGTACAGTACGTTCAGCTACCGCTTCAAGCAGGTCAACGCGAACCGGGCGCGCGGCATGGCGCTCTACATCCGATATGAGTGCGATACCGAGTTCTTTGTCGAATACAGTCCGGTCGGCGGCGCGGCGACCTTTGTGGACGGCTACATCAACGGCGTCGGACCGACGATCGTGGAAACCGACCTGCTGGACGATCCGTCCAAGGACAGCATCAAGATCCTCGCGATCGGCGGCAGTTTCAGTCAGGACGCGCTGCAGTATCTATGGCAGATCACCAAAGACGGCGGGTATAAGAACGTTATCACCGCCAACCTCTACCACGGCGGCTGTACCCTGCAGATGCATATGAACTATATCGCCAACGACTCGCCCGCTTACACCTATCAGAGAAACTCCACCGGCACCATCCAGAACATCAAGGATCAGACGCTTCTGGACGTGCTGACCGATGAGGACTGGGACATCATCACCTTCCAGCAGAACAGCGGCCAGAGCGGTCAGCCCGCGACCTACGACCTCGCGTATGATCTTTATGACTTCGTCAAGGCGCACGCGACCAACCCGAAAGCCAAGTTCTACTGGCATATGACCTGGGCGTATCAGAGCGACAGTACCCATTCGAGTTTCCCGAACTACAACCGCGATCAGATGACGATGTACAACGCCATCATAAACGCCGTCAATACCAAGATCCTGCCCAAGACCATCCCCAACCCCGGGTATTATTACAACGGCGTCATCCCCTGCGCCACTTCGGTGCAGAACCTGCGCACCAGCTACATCGGCGATACCATCACGCGCGACGGTTATCATATGACCTTTGACCGCGGGCGCTACACGCTAGGTCTTACCTGGTACTGCCGCCTGACCGGCGGCAGCCCGGACGACATCACCTGGGTGCCGGAGGCTTATCCGGAGCTCGCCAACGACCTGCCCGCCATCCGCGAGGCGGTCCGCAACGCCATCGCGACGCCTTACGCCGTCACGCCGTCAACGTTATATGCCCCCAAGATCGGTGACGTGGTAAACGCGTCCAAGGTTTCGGAAAACGAGTGTTTGAAAAAGATCACGATCAGTCAGCTCGACACAGATGAGAACGCGCCGTACTTTACGTTCTATAACAACGCGTCCCCCGTCGCGGGCAGTCAGTGGGGGGTCACGGGAAGGATCAACACAAAATCCGTTTCGGGCAAATCGGGACATATTGTTTTCGCGGCGTATAAAGACAGTTCCAATAACGCGAATATATTCATCAACCGGCGTGTCGGCAGCAGCACCACGAACGGCATCTATCAGAACGTGACCAACGGCGGGGTCCGCACTCCCGAATCCGGCAATAAGAAAATATCCGCCGACCTGATAGACAGCGACGACTGGACGGCAGAATTCGCGTTTTGCTTCCATGACGGAAAAATTGAACTTTACCTGAAAGAACCGGGAGAGGGTTTCCAGCTTAAAACGTCCATTGAGGTCGGCTGGGGCACCTGTACGGCTCAATTTACCGTCCCGCAGTACGCGGACGTGACTTTGATGGATGTGGATACGTTCACAAGTACGGAAAAGATCAACGCCATGTTTACAAAAATAGAAAACACCCCTGATAATAAGGACAGCCTTAAGATCCTCGCCATCGGCAACAGCTTCAGTCAGGACGCGACGCAGTACCTCTGGAACATCGCCAAAGACGACGGCTATACCAACGTCACCGTCGGCAACCTGTATCACGCCGGCTGTACGCTGGCGCAGCATATGAACTACATCCAGACGAGCGCCACCGAATATACCTATTATAAAAACACCACCGGCACCATCAACGCCAACAAAGACGCCACCCTGCTGCAGGCGCTGACCGATGAGGACTGGGACATCATCACCGTCCAGCAGGCGAGCGGCAGCAGCGGCGAAGCGAACACCTATGACACCGCCTACGATCTTGTCGCCTACGTCAATGAGCACAAAACCAACCCGAACGCCAAGATCTACTGGCATATGACCTGGGCGTATCAGAGCGACAGCACGCACTCCAGTTTCCCGAAATACAATAGCGATCAGATGACGATGTATAACGCCATTTTGGGCGCCGTCCAAACCAAGATCCTGCCCAACACCGTTCCGAGCGGCAGTCAGACGTTCCGCGGCGTCATCCCGTGCGGCACCGCCATCCAGAACCTGCGCACCAGTTATATCGGCGACACGCTGACCCGCGACGGCTACCACATGAGCTTAGACCGCGGCCGCTATACCGTGGCGCTGACCTGGTACTGCCGTCTGACCGAAAGCAATCCGAATGACATCACCTGGGTGCCCGACGCCTATCCCGGGCTCGCGGCCGACCTGCCCGCCATCCGCGAGGCAGTCCAAAGCGCCCTCTCGACGCCTTATTCCGTCACCGCGTCGACCTATACACAGCAACCGTAAAAGGAGGAATTCTTTATGAAAAAAGACGGTCTCAAGATCCTGGCGATCGGCGGCAGTTTCAGCCAGGACGCGCTGCAGTTTCTCTGGGATATCCTGAAGGACGGCGGCTATACCAACGTCATCACCGCCAATCTCTATCACGGCGGCTGTACGCTGGAACAGCACATGGAGCATATCGAGAAAAACCTCCCCGCCTACACCTATGAGCGCAACACCAACGGCACCATCGAATATTTCAAGGGGGAAACGCTGCTCGACACGCTGACCGCCGAGGATTGGGACATCATCACCTTCCAGCAGAACAGCGGGCAGAGCGGTCTGCCGGAAACCTATGACACCGCGTTCCGTCTGTACGACTACGTCAACGCCCATAAGACCAATCCGAACGCGAAATTCTACTGGCATATGACCTGGACGTATCAGCACGACTGCACGCTTCGGTACTTCCCGAACTACAACTGCGATCAGATGACGATGTTCCGCGCCGTCGTAAGCACCGTAAAGGAAAAGATCCTGCCGAAAACGGCGCCCGCGCCGGGATATTATTACAGCGGGATCATCCCCTGCTGCGCCGCCGTTCAAAACCTGCGCACGAGTTATATGGGCGACACGCTGACGCGGGACGGCTTCCATATGTCCTTCGACCGCGGCCGCTACACCCTGGGGCTGACCTGGTACTGCTATCTGACCGGCGGCGATCCGGATGATATTTCCTGGATCCCCGCCGAGTTTCCGGATCTGGCGCGCGACCTGCCCGCCATCCGCGAGGCGGTCCGAAACGCGATCAAATCGCCTTTCGCCATCACGCCCTCAACCATTACGCAGAGGCTTTGACAAAATCAAAGCGGCGTTCTCCGAAAAGGAGAACGCCGCTTTTTATTATGCGACGTCACGTTTTACTTGTTCATAAACCGCAGGGCGTTGTTGTAATAGATGTTTTCCAACATATAAGGCTCAAGGCGGACCGGCTCGATGTGATACCCGGCTTTGCCCACCTCACGGGGCGTGTCGCCTTCGTAAAAAACGTCCATGATCTCGTGTTTCGTGTTGTTGAAACGGTAGGGACTGTTTCCGTCGCGCATATCCGCGGACGCGTCGGTGCCGTAGATCAGCCGGTCGTGATACTTGCGGATGAACGCCTCCGCCTCATCCCGGCGGGCGGACAGTTCGACGAATACCGGGACGGCGGGGGTCATATCGAAAAACAGATTGGGGCAGGCTTCAAGCAGCCCGGCGGCGCGGGGAAGATCGTCATAATAAAACCCGAGATGGGCGATGGCGGCGCGCAGGTTCGGATGGCGGCGCAGCACCCCCTCCAGCATCCGGAAAAACTCCTCCTGCGACGGAACGTCGCCGTCGCCGTAGAACCATCCCTTTTCCCGAAGTTTCGGCGTTTTGGGCGTTTCCATCCAGTTGGCGCGGGGATCGTTGTTGTGGATCATCAGCGGGATCTGCTCCGCTTCACAGTACGCGAAAAACCGGTCATATTCCGGCGTTTCATACCCCGAACCGAAAAAGCGGTACTCCGACGGTTTGCCGTCCAGCAGTTTGATGCCGTCAAAGCCTAGCGCCTGTATCTCTTTTGCCTGCTCGACAAGATCCCGGTCCCGCCGGACGGCGGCAAAGGCGTAACTGCCGGGAAGCCGCTCCCGCAGACGCAGGGCGATATCGTTGCAGTCATCAAAAAAGTCCTCATCCACGTGATGGAGCGCCATAATGCCCACGCCGCACAGATCGTGCCGTTTTATCATATCCCGGAAGTTTTCCTCCATTTCCGCCGCCGGCACGCCGGGACAGCAGATGTGGACGTGAAAATCAAGTTTTTTCATTTTTATCCCGCTTTCTTTTTTGTTTTTTCCATCATAGCACAGGGGATCGGGAAAGGCAATAAAAATATTACTAAAACGGCGGCTCCGC
>LVAN01000007.1 GCA_001604045.1 Clostridiales bacterium Firm_08
GCGGGTGGACAGCGCCCGCGGGGGAGTGGGGACGGCGGTCTGTTTTCTTGACGATACGTCAAACGGCGGCAGGATCGGACGGGAGATCGTGGAACCGCTGACCGTAAGCGACGCGGGCACGCTTGCGGAGGCGGCGCGGAGGGTCATCCGCTGTCCGTCGCAGGAATACTGCGACGACGTTTTTCTGACCGCGGCGCGTATCGTCTCGGGAGATTGCGCGGTGCTGGCGGAGGGGGACGCCCACGCCCTTTTGCTGGACGTCAAGGCGCCCAGGGAGAGAAGCGTTTCCCAGCCGGACGGCGAGGGCAGTGTGACCGGTCCCCATGACGGTTTCAACGAAAATCTGATGCACGGGCTTTCTCTGCTCAAAAAACGCCTGTCGACGCCCGATCTCAAGACCGAGATCCTCACGGTGGGCAGGAGATCCCGGACGCCGGTGGCGATATGCTATCTCGAAGGGATCGCGCGGCGGGAGACGGTGCGGAAAGTGCGCCGCGCGATCCGGGCGATCGATACGGACGGGGTGTGGAACACGGCGTCGCTTGCCGAGGCGCTTTGCGCCGGCAGATGTATGCTGTTTCCGCGCGCCGGCGCCACCCAGCGGCCCGACGTCGTGTGCGCCAGGCTGTGCGAGGGACGGATCGCCCTGCTGGCGGGCGGCTGTCCGACGGCGCTGACGCTGCCGTTTCTGTTCGTCGAGGCGTTCCAGACGCCGGATGATTACGCTTTCACCGTTCTTTACGGCAACGTGGGGCGGGCTCTGCGATGGGCGGGGTTTTGGCTCGCCGTCCTGCTGCCCGGCGTCTATCTCGCGCTCATCCTGCATCATCCGCAGATGCTGCCCGAACAACTCGCGTACAGCATCGCCGCGGCGCAGCGGGGCGTTCCGTTTTCCTCGATGACCGAGATGCTGATCCTGCTCGGCGTGTTCGAACTGCTGCGGGAAACGGGCGCGCGGATGCCGGAGGCGATCGGACTGGCGGTCAATATCGTCGGCGCGATCATTTTGGGGCAGGCGGCGGTGGACGCCGGGTTTTTCAGCGCGCCGATGATCATCATCGGCGCGCTCGCCGGCACCTGCGGTCTGATGGTCCGTCAGCTGCGCGGCACGGTGTTTTACCTGCGCCTGGCGATGCTGCTCGCCGGGGTATGGCTGGGACTTCCGGGCGTCGCGGCGGCGTGGGCGGCGGCGCGCGCGTATCTCTGTTCGGTCAGAAGTTTCGGCGTGCCGTATCTCTACACGGCCTCTCCGTTTTACCGCCGCTTCCGCCAGGACGCCTTTTTGAGGGATCGGGCGGACCGGATGATATTCCGTCAGCGGATCTTTACCGATAATATCATAAGGCGGCGGAAGCGATGAGAAAACACCGTGTGCTGATCGCCCTGCTTGCCGCGGCGGCCGTCCTGCTCTGCTGCGAAGGGCGGACGGAACTGCAGCAGACCTGCCGCATCGCCGGGATCTCCGTCGACAAGGGGACGAGGATGAAATATTCCTTCGGGTTTGAGATCGCGGATGTCTATCACGCCGACCGTCAGACGGTGTCCTCTTATCTGCTGACCGCGGAGGGGGATACCCTCTCGCAGGCGCTGACGGATTTGGACGGTATAACGGACGGAACGCCGACGCTGCAGCACTGCGGACTGATCCTGCTCGGCGCCTCTCTCGCCGCGCGTCCGTCGGAGGTCTGCGCGATGCTCTGCCGGGACTGGTCGGGGCAGTCCCCTTACGTCGCGGTGACAAAAGGCGGCGCGGCGGAACTGCTCGCCGTCAGGGAACAACAGGATCTGCGGGCGCGGTCGGTACGGGATCACCTGAAAAACGCGGCGGCGTCCGCGGGCGTCAGAACGCCCTGTCTCGAGCGCGTGACGGCGGACGCGCTGCAAGGCAGATCCTGCGAAATACCGCTTTTGGAGCCGGCGGAAGACGGCAGTCGGCTCGCCGGTGTTTTCAGGACAGAAGGATCGGGGACGACAAATGAAAAGTAAAAATACTTTACACATAGAAAGCCGGTATGTTTTGATCCTTGCGCGTATGACGGCGGCGATGTGGGGCGGGGGACTGCCGATGCTCGCGCTTTCGGCGGGGACTTTGGAGGCCGCGGCGGCGTGCGCCGCCGCGGGCGCACTGATCTGGCTGCCGTGGGAAAAGGCGCCCGTATGGCTCTCGCGGGTCTTTTCGGGCGTCTCCGCTCTCCTTTTGCTGTGGGCGGCGGCGCGGACGACGGGACTGTATACCGCGGGCGTGCCGACCGTACAGATCGCGGCGGGCGCCGCGGCGATCGTATGGCTGTATTCCCGCTTTGGGGAGCGCGCGCTTTGTCGGGCGATGGTAACGGCGGGCGGCGCGACAACGGCGGTGCTTGCCTTCATTACGGCGCTTTGTCTGCTGCGGGGGACCGTCGGTTCGCCGTCGTCGGGGCTTCGTCCTTTGCCGCTGCTCGCGGAGACCACGGCGCTGTTCGGCGGGGCGGTCAGCATGGCGCGGCGGGAGAAAACGACTGCCGCGCGCCGCGCGGCAAAGATCGGCGCGAGCGCCGGCGCGGCGCTCTGGATCCTCGTCTGCGCGGCGGCGATGGGAATATGTAAAGGAGTTTTGCCTTACACTGTTTTTGCGGCGTGGCGGCGGGTGACGCTGTTTGATATTTTCTATTGTCCCGACGTCCTCGCGGCGGCGCTTCTCATCGTCTGCGCCCTGCAAACGGCGGGCGTCTTTTTATCTGATATTTGTCTTTACAAACGAAAGTAGATGGTATATAATGGGACTATTAGAGTGAAGCCGCGCCTTCCGCTGACGGGGAGGGCGGCCATCGACCGGAAGGGAGGCGCGCCGTGTGGAAAACGGGAGAGAAAAGGGCAGATCCGGCACCTATCTGCTGATCGTTGCCTGTATACTGCTCACCAAAGTGCTGGGGATGGCGCGCAATATCTTTCTGTCCGCTTACTATGGCACGGGAGACGCCGCAGCGGTGTTCCAGGCGATCAGCAAACTGCCGCTCACGCTGTATGACGTGACGCTCGGCACCGCCATCGTCAGCGCGTTCATCCCGGTGTTCAACGAGCGGCTGCAAAAGGACGGCAAAAAAGCCGCCAACCGCTTCGGCAGTAACTTTCTCGGGTTCGCGGGCATTTTGTCCGTGCTGATCTGCGCGGCGGGGATGATCTTTCCCCGCGCCTACGTCAAGATCGTCGCCGCCGGCTTCAACAAAGCGCAGATGGCGCTGGCCGTGCCGATGATGCGGTGGATCCTGCCCATCATCCTGTTCGCGACGGTCGCTTACATATTCATCGGCATCCTGCAATCTTACGGGGAGTTCACGGCGCCGGCGCTGGTGTCGCTTTTCACCAATCTGACGATCATCGTGTATTTCCTGTTTTTCGATCGCTTTTTCGGCATCGGCGGGCTTGCCGTGGCGTTCACGCTGGGATGGAGTTTCCAACTGTTGTTTTTGCTGCCCTTCATCATCCGGCGGGGGTTCCGCTACACGCCGGTGCTGTCCTTCGGCGACAAGGACCTCACCCGGGCGCTGGTGCTGTCGCTTCCGCTGTTCGTCTCCTCTCTGGCGCAGCCCATCAACACGCTGATCTCCAACAATCTGTCCTCCGGTCTGCCGGACAGCGCGCTCAGCACGCTCAACTACGCCTACGATACCTATTTTATCCTCGCGGCGGTGTTCGCCGCCGCGATGACCAATCTGTATTTTCCGGAACTTTCCCGGCGGTTCGCGGCGGGAGACGGTAAAGGCGCCGCCGATATCGGGCGGCAGATGCTCAAGACCGTCGCCGCGATCGTTCTGCCCATCACCGCGTTTATGGCGGTATGCGGCGCGCCGGTCATCCGCCTGCTCTATCAGAGAGGGGAGTTCACCGCGGAGAACACCGCGGCGGTCGCCGCCTGCCTTACCGTATACTGTATCGGCATGCTGGCGCTTTCTTTCCAGGAGATCCTCAACAAATTCTACTATTCGATGCAAAAACCGTGGCTGCCCATGCTTGCGGCGCTGGCGGGCATCGCGCTCAACATCGTTTTGTCGCTGGTCTTTGTCAAAGTGTTCGGAAGATACCGCCTGCTCGCCTGGGCGACGGTCATCAGCGGCTGGTGCATGGCGGGGATGCTGCTTCTGTTCGCGCTGAAAAAAGCGAGGGGACTGCTCGCGCGGGATCTGTGGATCTCGCTGGGCAAGACGTCGCTCGCCGCTCTGGCGCTCGCCGGCGCGGCGTATGGCACATATAAAGGACTTTCCGTTCCGCTCGGCGCCTCCTTCGCCGGGACGGGGCTTGCCACCCTCGGCGCCCTGCTGATCGGCGCGGGGGCGTATTTCGCCGTATTGAAACTTGTCCGTTCCGCGGAACTGGACGAGATCCTGAAAACCGTCAAACGGAAGAAAAAGGGGGCGGCGTCTTGAGGGAAAAGATCAGACAGACGCTGCTCGCCAGCCGTTTCATCCGGATGATCAGCGGCGCGAGCATACGGCTTTCGGTATTTCTGCGCTCCTCCGCCATCGCGGCGTGGTTCGAGGGGGAAAAAGAGAAACGCCACACCATTGACCGGTTATCGGAACGGTTTCTGAACAGTAAGATATGTGATTTCCTGCGGTCCTCCGTTTTGCTCGGATGGCTGATGAAGATCCCGGATATCGCGTGGTACGGTCTGCTGGTGACGGTCGCCGCCGCCACCTGCCTTCCGACGCTCGCGGTGATGATGCTGTCGCTCGCCACGCTCGCGCTGACGCTGATCGCCGTCGTGTTCCGCCGGGAGACGCTGCCGGCGCTGCCCAACGCCATCGTGTTCTGGCTGCTGTACGCGCTGGTCATCCTGCTGTACACCTTCATCGGGTACGGCGGTTCCCAGGGGGTGCTGGCGGGGGGCATACGGTTCTGTATGCTGCCGGTGATGCCCTGCGCTTTCGTTTTGCTGACAAAAAAAGACAGGTTGTGGAAAAGCGTCTGCGTGCTGACGGCGCTGTCGATGCCCATCGGGCTGTACGGTCTGTTCCAGTTTGTCACGGGGCAGATGAGCGCCGTGTGGACGGATACCGAGTTGTTTTCCGAGGATTTCGGGCGGCTGACCGCCACGTTTGAAAATCCCAATATCTACGGCGCGTTCCTGCTCATCGCCCTGCCGCTGGCGGCGGCGGTGACGATGCGGGTCAGAGGATGGCGGGGCAAGGTGTTTTTCGGCGTGACGAGCGTCGTGCTCGCCGCCAATATGGTGCTGACGTATTCCCGCGGCTGTTACGTGGCGCTGCTCATCATCCTGGCGGTCTGCCTCTGCCGGCGGGACATCCGCTGGCTGTGGCCGATGGCGGCGCTGGCGGCCGCGAGTCCGCTCTATCTGCCGGAAAGCGTTTTGACGAGAATTCAGAGCATCGGGAATTTCTCCGATACCTCCACCTCTTACCGTCTGAATATCTGGCGGGGAAGCGTGGCGATGCTGGGAGATTTCTGGTGGATCGGCGTCGGCATCGGGGACGCGGCGTTTCGCAGTATTTATGAGCGGTACGCGCTGACCGCCGTGGAGGACGCCCCCCACGCGCACAATCTTATTCTGCAGACGATGTGCGAGAGCGGCGTGCTGGGTATTTTGTCCCTTGCGCTCCTGATGGTCTTTTGCTTCCGCCGCGCGCACAGCGTGCAGCGCGCCCTGCCCGCCGGGCGGGCGAGGACCCTGTCCGTCACGCTGAGCGCCGTATGGATCGGACTGCTCTTTCAGGGAATGACCGATTTTATCTTTTACAATAACAATCTTTTCTGCATTATGATGTTCTCTCTCGGCGCGATGCTTGTGAAAGGAGAAAGCGAATGAACAAAAAATACAGGCTGTTCGGAAAGATCCCCGTCGTGGATATCCTGATCCTTCTGGCGCTGCTCGCCGTGACCGCCGCGGGCATATATCTGCTGACCCGCCCCAAGGTCAAGACCCAGACCGGCACGCAGTCTCAGGTAAAGACGTATCCCTTCACCGCCACCTTTCTGCTTCCGCAGGTGCGGCAGGACAACCTCGAACTGCTGCAGATCGGGGACGAACTGTACACCGACAAGGGCGGCAAGATCGGCGAGGTGACCGCGCTGGAGCGCAAGCCGTACAAGACGGTGCGCTATGACGGCGACGGCAAGGAAGTCAACACGCTGATGCCGCAGTACTCGGTCCTCTACGTTACGGTCAAGGGGGAGGCGACCGCGAGTTCCAACCGCGGCACCTTCGTCGGCAAACGCAGGATCGCGCTGAACAACAATATGCTGCTTGTCAGCCAAAAGATCAACTGGACCGCGCAGGTCGTGGCATTGGAGGTGGCGTCCTGATGAAAAACGGAAAACTGTTCGGGAAACTCTCCTGGATCGATCTTGTCGTCCTGCTGTTCCTGGTCCTGCTCGCGGTCGTTACCGCGGTGCGGTTCATCGGATTTCGCAGTTCCGAGGCGGCAAAGAACAGCGCGGCGACCACCGAGACGACGGCACGCGTGTCTTATGATATCACACTGCGCTTTCTCAGCGTCCCCACGACGCTGATGCAGGAGCCTTTTGCCGAGGGGCAGGGGATGATGGTGCGAAACAAGGCGTTCGGCAAGATCCTGTCCGTCGAGAAGGAAAAAGCCTACCGTGAGACGACGCTTGCCGACGGCAGCGTGGAGTTCGTGGAAAACGCCCACGCCGTCAACTATATCGTCACCACCCGCGTCTCGCTGGAGGAGAAAAACGGCGGACTGTACGCCGAGGGGGGAGACACCGTCGGCGTCGGAAAGATCCTGACCGTCTGTACCCGTCTGTACGCGGGCGACGCCGCTGTTTTCCGTGTGGAAAAAACCCAATAATCGGGTGCCAAACGGACAAAAACTTGGTACATATGACAAAATTGCGGGGAATGTGTTGACGGCGACCGGTTTTTGGACTATTATAGTAGTACACAAAAACTACGGGAGGCACGAAAATGTATTCCAGGGAAGTCACAGTGACCAATGACGTCGGGCTGCACGCCCGTCCCGCCACGTTTTTTATTCAGAAAGCCAATGAATATAAAAGTTCGATCTGGGTGGAAAAGGAGGAGCGCAAGATCAACGCCAAAAGCTTGCTCGGCGTTCTGTCCCTCGGTATCGTGAAAAATTCCACCGTTACGATCATCGCGGACGGCGTGGACGAGGAAAAAGCGGTCGACGCTTTGGTAGACCTCATTGAAAAAGGACTGAATGACTGAAAACAAAGATCCCCGCAAGCGGCGCTTGCGGGGATCTTTTATTTATTTAATTAAGGTTGACCCGCGATAAGGACAAAACGGAGGAAAAAGCAAGTGAAACACCGGTCTTTCAACTTACTGCGGCGGTTTCTGCCGTACTATAAAAAATATTGGGGCGTAATGGCGCTGGATCTTGTGATGGCGAGTTTTACGACGGTCTGCGAGCTGGTGTTTCCGCTCATCGTGCGCGCCATCACCGGGCGCGCCACGTCTGATCTTTCGACGCTGACGGTCTCGTTTGTCTGGAAGGTCGGTCTGTTTTACGTTTTTCTGCGGCTGGTCGACACGGCGGCGCAGTTTTATATGACGTCCATCGGGCATATTATGGGCGTACGGATGGAGACGGATATGCGCACCGCGCTGTTTGAGCATTTGCAGCGCCTGTCCTTCAATTACTTTGACAACACCAAGATCGGACAGATCATGTCCCGCATCACGAACGATCTGTTCGAGATCACGGAATTCGCGCACCACTGTCCCGAGGAGTTTTTCGTCGCGAGCGTCAAGATCATCGTCAGTTTCGCCATCCTCTGCCGTTTCAACGTATGGCTGACGGTCATCATTTTCGCCATGCTGCCGGGCATGCTGATCTGTTCCCGTATTTTCAACAAACGGATGCGGCAGGTGTTCCGCGAGCGGCGGGTGCAGACCGGCGAGCTCAACGCCCGTGTGGAGGACTCCCTGCTCGGCGTGCGGGTGGTAAGATCCTTCGCGGGCGAGCCGGTGGAGCGGGAAAAATTCGAGGCGGACAACCGTCTGTTGTTCCGCATCAAAAAACGGTCATACTATTATATGGCGGGCTTTCACTCCACCACCCGCCTGTTTGACGGTATTATGTACATCGCCGTCGTTGTGGCGGGCGCGCTGTTCCTGATTAATGGCGGCATCACGGTGGCGGACTACGCGGCGTATCTGCTGTACGTGTCCGCGCTTTTGACCTCGGTGCGGCGGATCGTGGAGTTTACCGAACAGTTCCAGCAGGGGATCACGGGCATCGAACGCTTTTTCGAGATACTGGACGTGCCGGTGGATATCGAGGACGCGCCGGACGCGCGTCAGCTCGGACAGGTCAAAGGTGAGATCACGCTGGATGACGTGAGTTTCCGCTATACCGAGGAAGGCAGGGAGATCCTGTCCCATATCTCGCTTACGGTGCGTCCGGGGGAAAAGGTCGCGCTGGTCGGACCGTCAGGCGGCGGCAAGACCACGCTGGTCAGCCTCATCCCGCGTTTTTACGACGTGGAAAGCGGGCGGGTGCTGGTGGACGGCAAGGATGTGCGCGGGCTGACGCTGCAGTCTCTGCGCCGCCGGATCGGCGTGGTCCAGCAGGACGTCTATCTGTTTTCCGGCACGGTGAAAGAGAATATCCTCTACGGGCGGCCCGACGCGGATGACGACGCCGTCATCGCCGCCGCCAGGGCGGCGGGCGCCCACGAGTTCATTTCCGAACTGCCGAACGGATATGATACCTACGTGGGAGAGCGCGGGGTGAAACTTTCCGGCGGGCAGAAACAGCGCATTTCCATCGCGCGCGTATTCCTGAAGGATCCCCCCATCCTCATTCTGGACGAGGCGACCAGCGCCCTGGACAACGAGAGCGAGCGGCTGGTCCAGCGGTCTCTCGAAAAACTCAGCGTCGGGCGGACAGCGGTGATCATCGCGCACCGTCTCACCACCGTGCAGAACGCCGATCGCATCATCGTGCTGACCGACGAGGGCATCGCCGAGGAGGGCGACCACAAAACGCTGATGGAAAAACAGGGGATCTACTACGATCTCTATAAAATGTATGAGCAATAACGGCTACAAGGTGGCGGCAAAAGCCGCCGGGACGGAATTTACCGAGAAAAAGAGCCGGTTCATCACCTACGTTGAATGCGTGAGCACGCCGGCGGAGGCCGAGGCGTTTTTCGCCGCCGTGCGGGCAAAACATCCCGACGCGCGCCATGTCTGCTGCGCCTGCCGCACCCACACACCGTTTTTCGAGAAATGCGGCGACGACGGCGAGCCGCAGGGCACGGCGGGACGGCCGATGCTGGGCGTTCTGCAGAAAGAGGACGTGTATGATATCGCCGTCGCCGTGGTGCGGTATTTCGGCGGGATCCTGCTCGGTACGGGCGGGCTTTCCCGCGCCTATACAAGAGGGTGCGCCGACGGCGTGGCGGCGGCGGGCGTGATGGTGATGCGCCGCGCCGTGCCGATGCGTATGTCCGTTTCCTACCGGTATGCCGAGGCGATCGAAAAATGTATCGGCCGTTTTTCGGGCCGTACGGAGGAGACGGAGTTCGCGGAAAAGGTCGGGATCACTTGTCTGATCCCTCAGGAAAACGCGGACGCTTTCCGCCGGGCGATCCTCGATCTCACAGCGGGGGAAACGGCGCCGGAGAGCGGCGCGCCGGTGCTTTGCAAAATGGACGCGCCGGCCGATTTTTAAAAATCGTTACCGTTTTATTCACAATTTGTCCAACATTTTCCGGCAGATTTTTTTATAATAGTAGAGTAACCGTTTTGCGATCACCGCCTTCGGCGCGGTCCGATCGTCCGGCGGTTACCGGAAAGAAAGGAGTGACGGATATGGCAAGGATCCTGATCGTTGATGATGAAAAGAACATTTGTGAACTTTTGAGCCTTTATCTGCGCAAAGACGGCTATGAGACGGATTGCGTATATGACGGATCGGCGGTGGTGGAAAAATTCAAGACCTTTTCCCCCGACCTCATCCTTTTGGATATTATGCTGCCCGGTATGGACGGCTGGCAGGTCTGCCGGGAGATCCGCAAACTCTCCACCGTGCCGATCATTATGATCAGCGCCAAGGGCGAAACGTTTGATAAAGTGCTGGGGCTGGAACTCGGCGCGGACGATTATGTGACCAAACCTTTTGATACCAAGGAAGTGCTGGCGCGCATCAAAAGCGTGCTGCGCCGCGCAAACGGCGAAAAGGAGACCGGCACGGGCCTGCAGGAAGTGGAATACGAGGGTCTGTACGTCTCTCTGACCAATTATAAACTTCGGGTCGGCGGAAAGGACGTCGAGGCGCCGCCCAAGGAGATCGAACTGCTCTATCACCTGGCGAGCCACCCCAACCGCGTCTATACCAGAGACCAGCTGCTGGACGAGATCTGGGGATTTAAATATTTCGGAGATTCCCGCACGGTGGACGTGCACGTCAAACGCATCCGCGAAAAGCTGGAGGGCGTCAGCGACAAATGGAGCCTCAAGACCGTTTGGGGCGTGGGGTATAAATTCGAGGTGGTGTAAAACAGATGCACCGGATGCAGAAACGCATTTTTCTCAAATATTTCATCACGTCCGCGTCCATCATCCTGCTGACGCTGGCGGCGATGGGCGGTCTTTGCGCCTCTGTTCTGGCGCAGCAGCGGATCGAGGAGACGACGGAAAATCTCGAGTCCGCCGCCGGCAAACTCGCGACGATGTACGCGCGCATGCCCAAGAACTCCTATCTCGTGGCGGGGCACATTATGGGTACGGCGATGGACGTCGTCAAGGAGGCGCTCAGCGCGGACGTCATCATCATCAATGACGGAAGTACCGTCGCGATGAGCACCGTGGAGGGCATGAGCGAGAACAGCCGCAACACGCTGGTGCCGGATGAGGCGGCCCGCCAGGTATTGAACGGACAGGACTACCGCGCGACCGGACAGTTTTTACAGCGGGACGGCGCCCGCACCGCGTATACCGTCGGAAAACCTGTTATGACGGGGGACAACGAGATCATCGGCGCGGTGTTCGTCACGACGACGAGCGTCGGGATGTGGCGGTATCTCGCGCCGTTTCTGCTGATGTATATGGCGTTTACGGGTCTTGCGCTGATGATCGCGCTGGTCATCGTATATTTCGTGAGCGCCCGGATGTTCCGTCCGCTCACGCAGATGGGCGAGGCGGTCAAGGCGTACGCCGACGGCGACTTTTCAATGCGGCTGGACGTGAGAGGCTCGGATGAACTCGGGGAACTTGCCTCGGCGTTCAACAATATGGCGGACTCGCTCGACCGGCTGGAAACGATGCGCCGGGGGTTCGTGGAGGACGTCTCTCACGAACTGCGCACGCCGATGACCACCATCGGCGGATTTATCGACGGCATTCTGGACGGCGTTATCGAGCCGAAGGATCAAAACAAATATCTTACCATCGTTTCGGCGGAGATCCGGCGGCTTTCCCGGATGGTGTCCTCCATGCTGGACGTCGCCCGCATCGATTCCGGCGAGATGGTATATAATAAGACGGCGTTCGATATGGCGGAGGTCCTGCAGAAAAACCTTACCGGCTTTGAGGAGCGCCTCAGGGAGAAAAACATCAACGTCCTGTGGAAGGGCGACGAAAGCGGCGATTATTACGTTTACGCCGATCAGGACAGCGTGTACCGCGTCGTGTTCAACCTGCTTGACAACGCGCTCAAATTCGTAAACGACGGCGGCACCGTCACGCTGACGCTGGCGGAAAAGGACGGCGCCGTGCTGACCGGTATCCGCAACACCGGCAAAGGGATCGACCCGAAGGACGCCGGGCATATTTTCGAGCGGTTTTATAAAACGGACAAGAGCCGTTCCGAAAACAAACGGGGCGTCGGCATCGGACTGTATCTCGTGCGTACCATTATAAAAGATCTGGGCGGGGATATCTACGTCTCCTCCGGGAAGGATGAATTCGCGGAGTTTTCCTTTACACTTCCGAAACCGGAAGTTTAACAAATCATCGCGGTTTATTCATACATTTTTCAAAAAAGCGTGTTACACTATTATCATAAAATCGACAGAGGAGGCATCCCCAATGGATGAAAGAATGAACGAATGGAATTCCCCCGAAAATGAAACGCAGGAAACCGAAATGACGAAAGAGCCCGCGGCGGAGGAAGCGGCGCAGCCCGTGACCGAAACGCCCGCGGCGGAGGAAGTAGCGGCGGAAGCGGCGCAGCCCTCGGCCGAAGCGCCCGCGGCGGAAGAAACGGCAACGGAAGCGGCGGATCGTCCGCGGCCGCAGGCGGCGCCGGTGTATACAGTGCAAAATCCCAATCCGTATTATCATTACGCCTACACGGCGCCGCAGACCGTGACGCCCGTGGCGGTCAAAAAGAAAAAAAATCCCCTTATCGTGGCGCTGATCATCGTGTCGGCACTGCTGATCGTCTCACTGATCGCGTCCATGGGGGCGATACTTGTCCTGCGCCGGCAGGCGGCGGCGCCTTCCTCCGGCGGCGCCGGCACGTCGCAGACGGAAATCAACAATGATAAAGACACCTCGGATATTCCCGAAAATCCGTCGGTGACCGTCTCGCAGAAGGAAAAGAAGGACGCCAGCGTTATGACCACCGAGGAGGTCGCCGCGAAGG
The DNA here is from genome assembly GCA_001604045.1 of Clostridiales bacterium Firm_08. Classification (GTDB taxonomy): domain Bacteria; phylum Bacillota; class Clostridia; order Oscillospirales; family QAKW01; genus Firm-08. The sequence continues at coordinate 12,579 of LVAN01000007.1, forward strand.
TCACCCCGCAGGTCGTCGGCATCGTCGCCTCGACTGGCGAGGGCTGGTACGCGAGTCAGGATCAGGGCAGCGGCATCATCTTTTCCGAGGACGGCTATATCATCACCAACCACCACGTCATCGACGGCTCGACCGGCGTTAAGGTCGTGCTGGCGGACGGCAAGGATACGACATATGACGCCAAGATCATCGGTTCGGACAGCAAGACCGATCTCGCGGTGCTGAAGGTGGACGCCACCGGGCTGGACGCCGCCGATATCGGCAGCAGCGCCGAACTCAAGGTCGGCGAGACGGTGCTTGCCATCGGCAACCCTTACGGACTGCAGTTCGCGAGTTCCGTCACCGCGGGCATCGTATCCGCGCTCGAGCGCAACGTCACCATCGAGAATTCCCAGATGACGCTGATCCAGACCGACGCCGCCATCAATCCCGGCAACTCCGGCGGGGCGCTGGTCAACCTGTACGGTCAGGTCGTCGGCATCAATTCCTCCAAGATCTCGGACACCGCCGCCGAGGGGCTCGGATTTTCCATCCCCATCGACGACGCGCTGCCCATCATCCAGGAGCTGATCTCCAAGGGCTATATCAGCGGCCGTCCGATGATCGGCATCCAGGGACAGGACGTCTCCAATCAGATGGCGCTGATGTATAATATCCCGGTGGGCGTGTACGTCAGTTATATCGACGAGACCAGCGACGCCTACAAGCAGGGTCTGCGCTCCTATGATATCATCACCGAGTTCAACGGTGAGCAGGTGACCTCCTTCGCGGAACTTGACGCCGCCAAGAGCAAATGCAAAGCGGGCGATACGGTGGAGATCCGCTACTACCGTTATGAAACCGGCAAGTACAGCACCATCAAGATCACCCTCAGCGAATCGACCGGAGAGAAGATCACCGGAAACTCCGGCAACAACCGATAATATCCACTCCGAAAAACATTATAGGGAAAGCGCCCCGAAAACAGTCTGTTTTCGGGGCGCTTTCCCTATGGCGGGGAGGAAACTCTTGATTTATCGCGGCGCGTTCCTTATAATGAAGGTAAGATGTTATCACAGGGAGGGAACGCCATGTTGTACGAAAAGAACGACCGCCCGGCGGACGAGGCGCTTTTCAAAGCGCCGACGGCGGAATACCGCGCCGCGCCGTTCTGGTCATGGAACTGTAAACTTGACCGGGAGGAACTGCTGCGGCAGATCGACTGCTTTAAGGAGATGGGGTTCGGCGGCGCGCATATCCATTCCCGCACCGGGCTTGATACCGAATATCTCGGAGACGAGTTTATGGGATACGTTTCCGATTGCGTCCGCAAGGCGGAAAGCGAAAAAATGCTTGTGTGGCTGTACGACGAGGATCGCTGGTCGTCGGGACCCGCGGGCGGCAGGGTGACGGCGTTTCCGCCTTACCGCCGCAAGAGGCTCCAGCTGTTTTCCTCCGATCAGGGGTGGGACACGCCTAAGGTCAGGGCGCTTGAAAAGGGCGTGCCGTATCCGCTTGCCTGCTATGACGTTATCCTGGAAAACGGTTTTCTGATCTCCTTTCGCCGGATCGGGAAGGACGAGCCGGCGCGGGGCGTCAAATGGTACGCCTACGTCGTCAATGAAAAGAATTCCACATGGTTCAACGGACAGACCTACATCGACGCGATGGATCGTGAGGCGGTCGCGGCGTTTATCCGCTCGACCCATGAACGCTATAAAGAAAAGGTGGGGCACGCGTTCGGAAAGACCATCCCCGCCATTTTCACCGACGAGCCCAACGCCAATCACGAAAAATCCTGCGTTTTGCCCTCTCCCGATCACACCGGGCGGATCGTGTATGCCTGGAGCCGCTTTTTCGAGGAGGCGTACCGGGAGGCGTACGGCGAGGATCTTTTGGAGACACTGCCCGAACTGTTTTGGATCCGTAAAGACCGTTCCGACACCGCTGTAAAGTATAAATACTTTAGTCTTGTGGCGAAACTGTTCGCGGAGAATTTCTGCGGGCAGATCGGGGCGTGGTGCGTGCAAAACGGCATCAGTCTGACCGGTCACCTTTTGCGGGAGCCGACGCTGGAAGGACAGACCATCACCTGCGGGGAAGTGATGCGGGGGTACGGCGCGTTCGGCATCCCCGGCATCGATATGCTATGCGACGCGGTGGAACTCACCACCGCCAAGCAGACCCAGTCCGCCGTCCATCAGTACGGCAAGGAGGGGATGCTCTCCGAGTTGTACGGCGTGACGGGCTGGTCTTTTGATTTCAGAGGACATAAGTTCCAGGGGGACTGGCAGGCGGCGCTCGGCGTCACGGTCAGAGTGCCGCATCTGGCGTGGGTGTCCATGGCGGGGGAGGCGAAAAGGGATTATCCCGCTTCCATCGGCTATCAGTCGCCCTGGTATAAGGAATACAGGATCATAGAGGATCATTTCGCGCGGGTGAATACCGCGATGACGCGGGGCGAGCCGATCGTTCGGATCGCCGTCGTCCATCCGTCGGAAAGTATGTGGATCTCGATGGGACCCAATACCCAAATGAGAGGGCAGATGTCGGCGCTGGAGCGGAATTTCGCCTCTGTCACCGAATGGCTGCTCGGTCAGCATCTCGATTTCGATTTTCTCTGCGAGGGGACGCTGCCGGAACTTACCGGCTCCGACGCCCGCAAGGTCGGCAAAATGACCTACGACGCGATCGTTTTGCCCGGCAACCTGACCTTGCGCCGCGCCACCCTTGATTTTCTTGAAAAATTCGCCGCGGCGGGCGGCAAGGTCGTCTTTATGGGCGCCTGTCCCGCGTTCGTGGACGGACAAAAGAGCGGCGGCGCCGTCCCGCTCTATGAAAAAAGCGTCAGGATCCCCTTTGACAAGGCGGCGCTCGCGCGGGCGCTTGCGGAGGAAAAAATCGTCACCGTCACGACGGCGGACGGAAAAACGGCGGAAAACCTCGTCTACGCCCTGCGGCGGGACGGGAAGGACCAATGGCTGTTTATCGCCCATAAACAAAGAAACTGCACCAAATCGTCCGGCGGCGCGCCGCAGGACGACGTCGTGCCGCCCGACGATATCACGCTGACCCTTCGCGGCGCTTTCACGCCGACGCTGTACGACACGCTGACCGGCGAAACGGAGCCGATGCCCTGTGTGATCAAAAACGGAAATACCGTCATCTCCCGCCGCGTGGAGGGATATGACAGCCTTTTGATCCGTCTGTCTCCCGCGGCGGAGACGGCGTTTACCGCGCCCGCCCCGCGGCGCCGCGCGCTGAAAGAGTATACGATCAAGGATACCGTCTCCTATCGGCTGGAGGAGCCAAACGTTCTGCTGCTCGACCGCGCCGAATACGCGCCGGACGGCGGCGCCTGGCGGGAGGCGGAGGAAATTTTGCGCCTTGACGCCGCCCTGCGGGAGTCGTTTGGATATCCTAAACGGTACGGCAGTCTCGCGCAGCCGTATACGATGCCGCGGGCAAAAGAGGAGCATACGCTTTCCCTGCGGTTTACCGTTGAGAGCGAGCGGCGTTTTGAGGGTGTGAAACTGGCGGCGGAGGAACTTGAAAAAATGACTGTCACCCTGAACGGCGAGACGGTCTCCGCCCCGATCGACGGCTGGTTTACCGACCGTGCGATCAAGACCGTGCCCCTGCCGGTCATCCGCGAGGGCAAAAACGATTTGATCCTGACCATGCCCTTCGGCGCGCGCACCAACGTCGAGTGGTGCTATCTGCTGGGAGCGTTCGGCGTGCGGGTCGCCGGCGTGAAAACCACGCTGACCCGCCTGCCGGACAGGATCGGTTTTTCTGATATCGTGCCGCAGGGCATGCCGTTTTACGGCGGCAATATCCGCTACGACATCCCGCTGACGACGGAAAAGACCGCCGACCTGACGATCCGGGCGTCCAGCTATAAAGGGGCGCTGATCGCCGTCCGCCTTGACGGAAAGGACGTCGGGCGGATCGTGTTCCCGCCTTATGATCTGACGGTGGAAAATGTTGAAAAAGGCGCGCACACGCTGCAAATCACGGTGTTCGGCAACCGGCAGAACTCCTTCGGACCGGTCCACAACGTCGATCTCAGCAACCGCTGGATCGGGCCGCCCATCTGGCGCACGACGGGCGACGCCTGGTGCTACGAGTACAAACTCACGCCTTTCGGGCTTCTCAAAAGCCCGGTCATCACCCTTTCCGAAAAAGAACAATAAAAAACGCGCCTTTTGCCAAGCGGCAAAAGGCGCGTTTCTCTCAGATCTCTTTTTGAATAAAGTCCTTTGTGAACGCCGTCAGGCGGTCAAAGTCCATCGCTTCTATATAGCGCGTTTCCAGTTTGTCGTGCAGTTCCTTTTCCCGCGCGAGCAGGGAAAAGATCCCGTCATACAGGGCAAGGCAGGTCTTTTTGGAAAAGGCAAGTTTGTTTTTGTGCGCGGCAAGGATCGCCGGATCGAGAAAAGAGCGCAGACGGATCGTCTTTTCCGCGCCGTCGGCCTTTGTAGGCAGGCGGTAGTTTTTGCTGACGAACGCGATACCGCGTTCGGGCAGCAGGATGTGGTCGATACGATCGGGATCCAGCGGATCGGCAAAGATCACGCGGTCCGCGCCGAGCCGGGAGAGCGCCCTGTCGACGACGTCCATAAACAGCGCGGCGCCGTCATAACTGTCCTCCACGACGACGGTGTGGGCGGCGCGCAGAGTTTCGTCATACTGCAAAACGCCGTCTTTGGTGAGCGCCGAGACGATCTTTTTCGTCCTTTTCCCCGGTTTTCCTTCGGGCAGGACGGCGAGCCGCCGCAAAAGTCTTGCCGCGGTACGCTCCGCCTTTTCAGTATCGAACGCCCGGCGCAGGACGGTCTCCGCCGCCTGCCGGATCTCTCCCGCGGCGGCGAGATAGCGGTAGATCAGCGTAAAGTGATCGGAGATCGAACTTGAAAGCGTTTTGATCTCCTGCGCGTAGGGCGCGAGAAGTTCCGCGTCCCAGAACTCCCCGAAAGCAAGCAGATGCTCCCTGATACCGGGCAGTTTCGGATCGACGCAGTGCGGCGCCGTGGCGTCCAGGATCAGCATGCCCTTTTGCGGGATACGCACACCGTCCAGCGAGGCGGTATCGGAGGAACAGTGGATGCGCTCGACCGCGTATCCTTTGCGGTCCGCCGCGTCGGCGACGGCTTTCATAAACGTGCTTTTGCCGGTGCCCGGACCGCCTTTGATCAGAAAGATCTTATCGGCGCACGCCTCGATCGTCTCGTCGAACAAACTGTAAAATCCGCGCCGCGTGTTCGCCGCGGCAAATAAATCTTGCTGCATATCATCACTCCTATACCCACTATATGCGCCGGACGGATTTAGGTGTGGACAAATGAAAAAATATAGTATATAATAATTATGATCTTTTTAAAGAAGGAGGCGAGTCGCCCGATGGAGGAAATGAGACCGCCGCGCAAGGCGGCCACCGGCAGTTATCAGCGGCAGCAGCCGCAGTCCATGCCGGCGGGGGAGTACCGCCGCACGCAGACGGATGACGCCACGCGGCGGATCCCGACCGACGGTACGCGGAACGCGGGCGCGCCCCGCAGACGGACGCTCACCAACGCGGAAAAAGACAGATTTGATTTTAAGGAACTGTTTTCCAAAAAGAATATGAAACGATTTAACGGACATCTGATTTTTTATCTGATCCTCGTGACTGTGTCGCTCGCGCTCGCCTGGATGCTCATATACGCCGTCAACGATATGTTCGCGCTGATCAAGGAGGAGGAGATCATCGTCGTCAACGTCCCGGAGGGGGCGGGGTCGTCCGAGATCGCCAAGATCCTGGAGCAGAATGAGGTCATCGGTTCGGGCACGGTGTTCAAGGCGTACTGCAAATTCAAAAAAGTCAGCGGTTTTCAGAGCGGCGAGCATGAACTCAACGCCGATATGGACTATAAAGAGATCATAAGAGAGCTCAAAAAGAGCGGCGAGGGCAGGGAGGTCGCCAAGATCACCATCCCCGAAGGATACGAGCAGCAGCAGATCATTGACCTGCTGGTGGAAAAGGGATACGCCGACCGGAGCAAACTGGAAAGCGCGATGAACGAGCACGAGTACGACTACGACTTTCTCAAGGATCTGCCCGCGCGCAACAACCGCCTGGAGGGCTATCTGTTCCCCGATACTTATGAGATCTACGTCAAGGACGAGGTCAGTATCGTCAACACGATGCTGAAAAATTTCGCCGCCAAGATCAAGGACGACGAGATAGCGAAGCTTTTGAAAAGCAGTAAATACTCCCTGGATGAGATCATCACGATGGCGTCCATCGTCGAGCGGGAAGGGGCGAACGAGGCGGAGTTCGGCAAGGTCGCGAGCGTCTTTTTCAACCGGCTGGACAGCAGTACCTATCCCTATCTTGAGTCCTGCGCCACAGTGCAGTACATCCTGCCGGAGCGCAAGAGCGTGCTTTCCATCGCGGACACCAAAACGGAAAACCCCTATAACACCTATAAATACAAAGGTCTGCCGCCCGGACCCATCGCCTGTCCGGGACTTGCCGCCATCAAGGCGGCGCTGGCGCCGGAGAAGACGGATTATTACTTCTTTGTGGCGAGCGAGGAGGGAACGCTGTTCGCCCAAACGTACAGCGAGCATATGGCGAACGTCCGCAAGGCGGGCAACAGTTCCCGCGGCACCAGCACGGTATCATAAATCGAAAAAAGCCGCCCTTTCGGCGGCTTTTTGAAAGGAAAATTTTATGGAACTTCTCTCGCCCGCGGGCGATCCCGAACGCCTGCGCTACGCGCTTCATTACGGCGCGGACGCCGTATATATCGGCTATAAGGAATTCGGCATGCGCTCGTCCTGCGGCAATTTCGACTATGACGATATCCGGGAGGCGGTCCGCCTCTGCCGAAGTCTTGGGAAACGGCTGTACGTGACGGTCAATATCTTTCCTTATCCCGGGGAGACGGAACGGATGATCCCGTTTTTCCGCGAGATGGAAAAGATCCGGCCCGACGCCTTTATCATCGCGGATATCGGCGTGATGGCGCTGGCAAGGCGGTACGCGCCGGACGTGGCGATCCATATCTCCACCCAGGCGAACGTGACAGCCGCCCCTGCCGCCGTACAGTACTATGAGATGGGCGCGTCCCGCGTCGTGCTGGCGAGGGAACTCTCTCTCGAGCAGATCGCGGCGATCCGGCGGGACACCCCGCGGGAGCTTGAGATCGAATGCTTCGTGCACGGCGCGATGTGTATGTCGGTCTCCGGCAGGTGCCACCTGTCCCGGTATCTCACCGGCAGGGACGCCGGTCACGGCGCCTGCACACAGCCCTGCCGCTGGGAATACGCCGTGACGGAGCGGACGAGAGAGGGACTGTACTTCCCCGTGGAACAGACGGAACGGGGCAGTTTTATTTTCAACGCCAACGATCTCTGTATGATCTCCCATTTGAAGGAATTGGAAGAGGCTGGCGTTACCGCCTGCAAGATCGAGGGCAGGGCAAAGACGTTTTATTACGTCGCCGCCGTGACCGCCGCCTACCGCCGGGCGCTGGACGAGATCCGCGCGACGGGAGGGCTCCAAAACGCGGAAAAATATGAGAGGGAGGTGCGCAAAGTCTCACACCGTCCCTATTCGACAGGTTTTTACTTTTCCCCGCTGGGCGGCGGCGCGGAGATCCGCAAGGGCGGCTACGAGCGCACCTATGAGGTCGTGGCGACGGTGCTGGACGGGGGGAACGGCAGGGCGCGCGTCACGCAGAAAAACAAGTTTTCCGCCGGGGACACGCTGGAGGTGCTCTCTCCCGGCAAAGACCCCGCCGCATTTACGGTGGGGGAGATGCGCACGGAGGACGGCGCGCCGGTCACCGACGCGCCGCACGCGGAGCAGACGCTTGTTCTTTCCTGCGGTCTGCCCCTTTCGCCGATGGATATCCTGAGACGAAAAAAAGAAGAGGGGTGACCCTCTTCTTTTTCGCTTTTTACTTTGTTTTTTTCGCGCGTTCCAGCCAGATCTGGCCGAGATCGAACGCCTCGTAGAGGCTGGACTTTTCCTTACGCTTGAGAGAGCGCTCCATCGGCGGGAGAGACTCGTCTGTCAGCAGCAGTTCCACGCTGACGCGGGTGGGCAGTTTGTCGGGAGAGTTGTCCGTTTCCAGGATGTTCATAAACACGATATACTCATCCGACGGATCACCGTAATAGATGAAATTCTTGCTCCGCACGAAGGGAAGCCCTTTATAGGTGAAATACTCGGTTTTTTTCTTGGCGGTCGCCATAACGCATCATACCTTTCTGTCTGATCTGTATTTATTGTAGCACAATTTTTTTTGCTTGTAAAGGGGCAGGACGGTTGAAATCGAAAGTTGTTTCTGTTATAATAACTATATATACTTCCTAAAAAGGAGAAAAAAGATGACCGTAGATGTTGTGGGCATCCCCGTGCAGAATGTCACCATGGAGGAGGCGGTGCGCGACGCCGCCGCGTTCCTGGACGGCGCGGAGCCTAAGATCATCGTCACGCCCAACGCGGAGATCCTGCAGCTTTGCGTGGAGGACGCACGGATCAAAGAGATCATACGCGGGGCGGATTATATCATACCGGACGGCATCGGCGTGGTGCGCGCCGCGAAAATGCTCGGCACGCCGATGAAGGGCAAGGTCGCGGGATGCGAGCTTGGCTGGAATTTACTGCCGGAGATCACAAGGCGGGGCAAACGTCTTTTTCTGCTCGGCGCGAAGCCGGGCGTGGCGCAGGCCGCGGCGGATAAAATGAAAGCGCAGTATCCCGATCTTATCATCTGCGGCGTGCGGGACGGATATTTCAAAGAGGACGACGAGGTCATCGAGTCGATCCGCGCCGCGCGCGCCGACGCGCTTTACGTCTGTCTCGGCGTTCCCAAACAGGAGAAGTGGATGGTAAAACATCGCGACCGGCTGGGGGTCAAACTGATGATCGGGCTGGGCGGCAGTCTTGATGTGTACGCGGGCAATATAAAGCGCGCGCCGAAACTCTTTATCAAACTGGGACTTGAATGGCTGTACCGGCTGATCAAAGAACCGTGGCGGATCAAACGAATGATGAAACTGCCGGTGTTCTTTGTCAGCGTCCGCAAATACAAAAAGGAAAGAAAAAGGGGAGAGACAGAATGAAAGTTGAACTGATCAGCTGTACACCGAACGCGGAACAGATCGTCGCGGCGGCGGCAAAACTCTGCTACGCCAGCGCTGACATTTCCACCGTGATGGAGGGGCTGACAAAAGAAAAGACAGACAAATTTCTTGAAATGCTCACCTCTCTCGGACATCAGAGCCCCATCGAGCATGTTTCCTTCACCTTCGGCATCGAAGGGGTGTCCCGCTCGCTGCTCGCGCAGATCACAAGGCATCGTATCGCCTCGTTCAGCGTGCAGAGCCAGCGGTATGTAAAGGAAAATAACTTTACATTTGTGACGCCGCCCGCCATCGCGGAGGATCCCGACGCGGCGGCGCGGTATCAAAAAACGATGGCGGACATTTTCGCCGCGTATCAGGCGCTCGCCGCGACGCTGGAGGAGAAATACACCGCCGCCGGCATGGACAAAAAAGCGGCGGAGAAAAAGGCGATCGAGGACGCGCGTTACGTCCTGCCCAACGCCTGCGCGACCAAAATGATGATGACGATGAACGCGAGAAGCCTGCTCCACTTTTTCCATCTGCGCTGCTGCAACCGCGCGCAGTGGGAGATCCGGGCGCTCGCCACCGAAATGGCGCGCCTTGTCAAAAAAGAAGCGCCGACGCTGTTCCGCCTGGCGGGACCGGGCTGTGTGAGCGGTCCCTGCACCGAGGGCGCGATGACCTGCGGCAAAATGAAAGAAATGAGGGAACTCTTTTTAGGGGAATGATATGGGAAAACTGATCGTACTTGAAGGTCTGGACGGCAGCGGCAAAAACACGCACAGCCGCCGTCTGACCGAACGGCTGACGGAGCGGGGCGCTTTGGTGCGAAAGATCTCCTTTCCGGATTATGAGGAGCCGTCCAGCGCGCTGGTCAAAATGTATCTCGGCGGCGAGTTCGGCACCGCGCCGGAGGACGTCAACGCGTACGCCGCGTCGAGTTTTTACGCCGTTGACCGCTACGCGAGTTATAAAAAACACTGGCAGAAGTTGTATGAGGAGGGCGGCATCATCATCGCCGACCGGTACACGACGAGCAACGCCACCCACCAGATGGGAAAACTGCCGAAGGAAGAGTGGGACGGATTTCTTGACTGGCTGTGCGACTATGAATACCGGCTTTTAGGTCTGCCGAAGCCGGATCTGACGCTGTATCTCGATATGGATCCGTCGATCTCTTTCAAACTCATCGAGAAACGCTACCACGGCGACGACAGCCGTAAGGACATCCACGAAAAAGATTTCGACTATCTTGCCGCCTGCCGGCAAAGCGCGCTGTACGCCGCCGGCCGGCTCGGGTGGAAAGTGATAAAACTTTACGGGGAAAACGGGCCCTATTCCAAGGACGAGAACTTCGAAAAGGTATGGAACGCCGCTAAAGAGGTGCTTGAATGACATTTCCTTTTCGCAGTGTCACGGCGCAGGACGCCGCGTGGATCACCGCCGCCAATTTCGCTTCCCGGCGGCTCAACTGTGAGTTGTCCTTCGGCAATATTTTCACCTGGGCGAACGACGCGGGTATGCAGATCGCGAATATGGACGGCACGCTGATCTGCCGCTATCAAGATATGTTTTCCGTGCCGGTCGGCGCGGGACGGGACGAGGTGCTGGACGGCATCATCGCGGAGCGTGGCGGAAAGTTTACGCTGTTCGAGGTATCGGATGACGAACTTCCGTGGCTGCGGGAGCGCCTGGGGGACATCGATATCTCTTATGACCGCCGCTGGTCGGATTATCTCTACACTTCGGAAAAACTCGCCTCTCTCACCGGCAAAAAACTCGCGGCAAAGCGCAATCATATCAACGCTTTTTTGCGGGACAACGAGGAGTGGCGAACCGAGGAGATCACGCCGGACAATATGGCGGACGTTATCGCGTTCCGCGAGGAGTGGGCGGCGCGCAACAGCGGCCGCGCCGACGAGAATTTCAAAACGGAACTCGCAATGGGTAAAAAACAGATGGACGTCTTTTTCGAGACGGGGATGAAGGGGCTCGTGCTGATCACGGGCGGACGGATCGTCGCGTATTCCTTCGGGGAGGCGCTGTCCGATCTCTGTTTCTGCGTCCACGCCGAAAAGGCGCTGGGGGACGTGCGCGGCGCGTACCCGCTGATCAACCGCGAGTTCGTGCGGCGGTACTGTATGGAGTACCAATATGTCAACCGTGAGGACGATTCGGGCGAGGAGGGGCTTCGCAGGGCGAAACTTTCCTATGATCCCGCTCTCATCCTCCACAAATATTTGGTAAAGGTCGGATAACAAATGGTATACGTATTTTTAGCGGACGGCTTTGAGGAGGTCGAGGCGCTCACGCCCGTCGATCTGCTCCGCCGCGCGGACGTTGAGGTCAGGACCGTCGGCGTCAGCGGCAGGAACGTCACCGGCGCGCACGGCGTGACGGTGACGGCGGACATCCCCGCGGATGAGGTCGATATCAAAACGGCGGAGATGATCGTTTTACCGGGCGGATATCCCGGATACGTCAATCTGGAGACAAGCGACGCCGTACAGACCGCCATCGATGAGTGCGCCGCGATGGGGCGTTTTATCGCGGCGATCTGCGCCGCGCCCACCATCCTCGGGCATAAGGGACTGCTGCGGGGCAAAAGCGCGACCTGCTTTCCCGGTATGGAGGGAGAACTTGAAGGCGCCGTGCTTTCCGGCGACCCTGTGGTCCGGGACGGTATGATCGTCACTTCCCGCGCCGCCGGTACGGCGGCGGATTTCGCGCTGTGTCTGATCGGCTGTCTCGCGGGCGATGATACCGCGGAGCGGATCCGCGCGCAGATCACGTACGGAGCCTGACGGTATGCGGAAAAAGGAAGTCAAAAACCGCATAGCGCTGCTGTGCCTTATCATCTTTTTACTGCTCGCCGCGCTGGCGGTCGTGCAGGATCTCAGTCTGCTGAGGATCCGCGGCATCGGCGTGATCGGCATTTACGCGCTGATCTTTCTGCTGCCGATGGCGATCTATCTGAAGATCGGCAAAAAAAAGACCTCCGCCGCGCTTCGCCTTCACGCGATGCCGGTGAGATTTCTGCCGCACGTTTTGGTGCTGAGCGTCGCGATCTGTATGATCTGCGGCGCGCTCAACGTGGTGGGGTATACGATCTTTCACGCGCTGCGGGAGACGGATAACCCGACGGCGATGGTCTCCTTTACCGGCAGTCCGCTGACGCTGGCGCTGACGATGGTCGTTTTGCCCGCGGTCACGGAGGAATTTCTGTTCCGGGGGCTGGCGCTGGGAGAGTATGAGAGCTGCGGCACGACCCGCGCGGTGCTGGTGACCTCTCTCATTTTCGCCCTGTTCCACGCCAATCCCATCCATCTGCTGTCGCTGTTCGTGGCGGGGATCTGCTACGCGGTGCTGACCAAACTGTTCGACTCGGTCTGGCCCGCCGTCATCGCCCATCTGCTCAACAACGCGGCGGCGCTGCTGCTCTATACCCATTCCGATTACGTGACGTTTATTCTGTCCGACACCATTTTCGTTATTTTCGCGATCGTCGTGATATTCCTTGTGCTGGCGCTGGCGATGAAACTGCTGGAAAAGATCGTCGACGCGCGCGGTAAAAACGGCAAACTTCGCTTTGTCACGCCGGCTTCCGGCAAAAGCGTCTGGAGTTTTTATCTGCTGGTATTCGCGCTCGGCTGCATCGCCAAAATGGTCTATACCTACGTATTGGGGGGCTGAAGATGTCCAGACGCAAGGAACGAAATACCAAAGGAAAGATCATATCCGCCGCGTGGCGGCTGTTTTATGAGCAGGGTTACGAGGAGACGACGGTGGAGGACATCATCGAGGAGAGCGGGACGTCCCGCGGGTCCTTTTACCACTATTTCACCGGCAAGGACGCGCTGCTCAGCACCCTTTCCTATCTGTTCGACGAAAAATATGAGCAGCTTATGGAAGACCTGCCGCCGGATATGGATCGTTTCGAGATGCTGATGTATATCAACGGCGAACTGTTCGGGATGATCGAGCGGACGGTGCCGCTGGAACTTTTGGCGCGGATGTACGCGACCCAACTCATCACCAAGGGGGAAAAACACCTTCTCGACCGCAAGCGCACCTATTACCGTCTGCTGCGGCAGATCTGCGCCGAGGGGCAGGAGAGAGGGGAACTGACGACAGAGGTCAGCGTCAACGAACTTGTCAAGGTCTACGCGCTGTGCGAGCGGGCGCTGATGTACGACTGGTGCATCTGCAACGGCGAGTATTCGCTGAAAGCCTATTCTGCCTCGATGATGCCGGTTTTGATGAGTAAATACAAAAACAAGTAAAAATATTTTTTTAGTGTTTATAATATTCTATTTTTTGTACAGTTAAAATCTGTTGATACAAAGCCAAATATAGTAACCGCGTTCGGAATTTGTCTGAACGCGGTTCTGTGTTTCGTTCCATTTTTTGTTATGTTATAATACGTTTGTTTCATTTAAGAAGGAGGAAATAAAATGAGTACGACAAACATTGTGATCATCTGCGCCATCGTCCTGTATATGGTTGTGATGATCATCGTGGGACTTGTCAGTTCCAAAAAGACCAAGAGTTCGGATGATTTCTATCTCGGCGGCCGCAAACTCGGGCCGCTCGTCACCGCGATGAGCGCCGAGGCGTCGGATATGTCGGGATGGCTACTGATGGGACTGCCCGCCGTCGCGCTGATGTGCGGACTCGCGGAGGCGAGCTGGACGGCGATCGGGCTCGCGATCGGCACCTATCTCAACTGGCTGTTCGTCGCCAAGCGCATTCGGAAATACAGCCACCATGTCGGCGCGTTCACACTGCCGGATTTCTTTGCCAGACGTTTCGGGGATAAAAGCAGTATGCTGACCTGCATCGCGGCGCTCGTCATCATCATCTTTTTCATCCCCTATACCGCGTCCGGTTTCGCGGCGTGCGGCAAACTGTTCAACTCTCTGTTCGGGATGGACTATATGACGGCGATGATCCTGTCCGCCGTTGTCATCACGCTGTACTGCACGCTGGGCGGCTTTCTCGCCGCCTCCACGACGGACTTTATCCAGAGCATCATTATGACCGTCGCGCTGGTCGTCGTTGTCGGCGTCGGCGAGGGTATGATCCACGGATTTGGCAACGTGTTTGAAAACGTAAAGGGACTTAGCGGCTATCTTGACGTGTTCAAGGGATTTGACGTCGCGAGCGGGGAAACGCTCAGTTACGGCGCGATCCCCGTCGTCTCCACGATGGCGTGGGGTCTCGGTTACTTCGGTATGCCGCATATCCTGCTTCGCTTTATGGCGATCGAAAACAAGGAAAAACTCAAACTCTCCCGCAGAGTGGCGTCCGTCTGGGTGGTCATCTCGATGGGCGTGGCGATCCTGATCGGCGTCGTCGGCTACTCGCTGATGAAAGCGGGCATCGTCCCGACTTATGAAAGCGCGTCCGGCGCGGAGACCATCATCGTCGACCTTGCCAAGGTGATCAGCAAATTCGGATACGTGCCGGCGCTGGCGGCGGGACTTATCCTCGCGGGCATCCTCGCGTCCACCATGTCCACGGCGGACTCTCAGCTTCTCGCGGCGGCGTCCGGTATTTCCCAAAACCTCGTGCAGGAGACTTTCAAGGTCAAACTCTCCCAAAAGGCTTCTGTCTGGCTGGCGCGGATCAGCGTCGTCTGTATCGCCATCGTCGCGGTGTTCTTTGCCAGAGATCCGAACAGTTCGGTGTTCCGCATCGTATCCTTCGCGTGGGCGGGATTTGGCGCCGCGTTCGGCCCGGTCATCCTGTTCTCGCTGTTCTGGAAACGCGCCAACCGCTGGGGCGCCCTGGCGGGTATGCTGTCCGGCGGCGCGACGATCTTTCTGTGGAAATTCCTCATCCGTCCGCTCGGCGGCGTGTGGAACATCTATGAACTGCTGCCGGCGTTCGTCGTCGCCTGTATCTTTATCGTAGTCGTCAGCCTTGTCACAAAGGCGCCCGACAAGGAGATCACCGACGCCTTCGACGCGGTCCTCGCGGAGAAATAACGCGCGTTGAGCATCGCTCATTGAACGACTTATATGAGCGTTGTTTATTGAATGACTTAAATTAAAAGATTTCCCCCGGTCTTTGACCGGGGGAAATCCTCTTTTTACCAGGCTCCCCTGTGTAAGGGGAGCTGTTTTTTGATTTGGAAAAAGGCTCCCTGCGGGAGCGGTTTTCCAAATCGGAAAACTGAGGGGTTGTGAACGCGGCAATAGGAGACAGGGGACGGTTCCCTGTCTCCTGTTACTGTTTTTGTGTTTCCGGATCGCTTTGGCTTGCCGTAAAGATCTCGTAACTATATCGACAGCCCGCGATATACGCCTTGCGCGCCAGATCGAACACCGCGCCGTTGATCTCCTCAAAAACAGGCTCCTTATCCAAAAACTTTCCGAACCCGCTCTCGAAAAACAACTCATAGAGACGGTCAAAATTCATTTTTCCAAGATCCTTCTCCATTTTTTTCTCCTTACAAAATAAAAAAGTGCGCTTCCATAGGAAACGCACCGAAAAACGCGTTTCCTCTATGCACCACACATATTTTACGGAATATCTTCACAGTCGGAGAAAAACCGGAGAGAACGCATTTTTACCAAAACGCTCTCCGACGGATATAAAGATATTCAAAATATGTGTGGTGGTTTCAGTATATCACGGCAAAACAACTTTCGCAAGGTTTTTTCAAAATAAAAATCGGGAAACATTCTGTTTCCCGATTTTATGATCATGTTTTTATTTTACAGATCCTTCTCGAACTCCGCGTAAAGGGCGCGGATGGCGGTCTCGTAATCCTCATCCTTGATGCCGATGATGATGTTGATCTCGCTGGAGCCCTGGTCGATCATACGGATGTTGAGGTCCGCTTTCGCGATCGCGTTGAACACGCGGGCGGCAAGACCTTTGGTGCCGACCATGCCGTGTCCCACCACGGCGATCATCGCGATGTGATCCTCGATCTTGATATTGTCGGGATGGGTGACCTCCTGGATGCGTTTGAGGATGTCGGTGCGCGCGTCCTTCCAGTCCTCGGTGGCGACGACGACGGAAAGCGTGTCGATGCCGCTGGGCAGATGCTCAAAGGATACGTTGAAATCCGCAAAGATCTGCAGGACCCTGGCGCCGAACCCGATCTCGGAGTTCATCATGGACTTTTCGATGAGGATGTTGGTAAAGCCCTTGGTGCCGGCGATGCCGGTGATGATCTTTTCCGGCTGTGTGTTTTTTACATGGCGTACGATCATCGTACCCTTGTCGTCGGGGCAGTTGGTGTTGCGGATGTTGATGGGGATGCCCGCCGAATAGACGGGGAACACGGCGTCCTGATGCAGGACGTTGGCGCCCATATAGGAAAGTTCCCGCAGTTCTTTATAAGAGATGACCTCGATGGGTCTCGGATCCTTGACGATGCGGGGATCCGCTACCAGCATGCCCGAAACGTCCGTCCAGTTTTCATAGACGTTCGCCTTCGCCGCCTTGGCGACGATGGAACCGGTCACATCACTGCCGCCGCGGGAAAAGGTGTGGATCTCGCCGTTCGGCAGAGCGCCGTAAAAGCCGGGGATGACCGCTTTTTTGTGGCGGAGCAGCAGGGGGACGAGCAGTTTTTCCGTCGCTTCGCTGTCATAGACGCCGGTCTCGTCGAAGCGGATGAAGTCGGCGGCGTCCAGAAAGTCGAAACCGATGTAAGCGGCAATGATCTTGGCGTTGAGATACTCGCCGCGGCTTGCCATATAGTCCGCCTTCGGCTCATGTTCCAGATGCTTTTGCAGTGTGTCGAATTCCGCGGCAAGGTCAACGCTCGTGACGCCGAGATCCCGCGCGATCTCCTCATATCTCTCCCGGATGCCGGAAAGCGCCGACGTCCAGTCCCGCCCTTCGACCGCCCGGTCGTAGCAGGTATACAGCAGATCGGTGATCTTTACGTCGTCCGGCGTGCGTTTGCCGGGGGCGGAGGCCACCATATAACGGCGGGAGGGATTTTGCTTTACGATATCCGTCGCCTTGCGGATCTGATCGGCGTTGGCGAGCGAACTGCCGCCGAATTTTACAACGATGGTTTGCATATATTTCTCCTACTTTTCTAAATATTTCAGCACCACGCCCGCGTGCATGGCAGCCGCGGTGGACAGCATGGCCTCATCCGGGCAAAAGTCCGCCGCGTGCAGCGCGCCGCCGCCGACGCCGATGTGGTAGAAACATCCTTCTGTTTGTTCAAGGTAATACCCGAAGTCCTCCGAGATCATCAAAGGCCGCTCAATGACCGTCACGCGGTCATTTCCGAGCAGATCCTCCGCAACCGTTTGCACCAGGGCGACGGAAGCGTCGTGATTGGTGATGCCGATATTGCTGTCCCGGATCGTGATATCGACCTTCGTATGGTGTTCATCGGAGATCCGTTGGATGGTATCCCGCACGAGTTTTACGGACTCCAACCGTTTTTCCTTGCCGAGGGTGCGAAGCGCCCCTTTGACTTCCGCGCGCCCCGCGATGACGTTTTCCGCCGTGCCGGCGTGCAGGGTGCAGACAGACAGCACGCGATCCTCCTTCGGCAGGGCGTTCAGCGCCGTGACGATGTCAACGGCGGCCTTCAGCGCGTCCACCGCCTCCTGCGGGCGCGCGGCGTGCGCGCTTTTGCCGGTGACGGTAAAGGCAAAGGGATTGGACGCGGCGTAAAATTTGCCGTATTTCACGCCGACCGTTCCGGTCGGCAGATCCGGCGCGACGTGGAAGCCGAAGGTGGCGTCAACGCCTTGCAGCGCGCCCGCCGCGATGAGGGGCTTCGCGCCGCCGCTGCCCTCCTCGTGAGGTTGGAACAGAAATTTGACGGTGCCGGAAAAGTCGCCGCGGTGCTCCAAAAGCACTTTGACGGCGCCGAGCAGGGACGTGGTGTGGATATCATGCCCGCAGGCGTGCATCACACCCTCGTTTTGCGAGGCAAAGGGAAGCCCGGTCTTTTCCGTAACGGGCAGGGCGTCGATATCGGCACGCAGCGCCACGGTCTTTCCCGGGCCGTTCGCGAGCGTCGCGACAACGCCTGTCTCCGTCATCCGCACGCTTGGCACGGACATCTCCCGCAGTTTGCCCTCGATCCACTCGGCGGTGTGATATTCTTTGCCGCTGAGTTCCGGATGGGCGTGCAAAGTGTGCCGCCATTCGGTGAGCAGCGGTTGATACCGTTTTGCCGTATCAAGTACAGACATTTTTCTCATCCTTTTTTCAGATATTTGCTCAGCCGGTCAAGACCGGTCAGCAGAGTTTGATCGTCACAGGCGTAGGAAAGCCTGGCGTACCCTTCGGCGCCGAAACAGACGCCCGGCGTCAGCGCGACGCCCGCGCGGGCGATCAGATCCCGGCAGAACGCCGCCGAGTCCACACCCTCCCCGAGGCAGGGGAACAGATAGAACGCGCCGTCCGGCGTGACAACGTCCAGCCCCATCCCGCGCAGCGCGGCAAGCGCCGTGTCCCGCCTGCGCCGGTAGGCGGCGACAAAGGAGCCAACGTCCTGCGCCAGCGCCGCGATACAGGCGTCCTGAAAGGGCGCGGGGGTGGATACCGTGATGAACTGGTGGATGAGTTCCAACCGTTCTTTTATGCTTTCATGACAGGCGAGATAGCCCATCCGCCAGCCGGTCATCGCGTAGGGTTTGGAGAAACTCTGCACGAGCAGTATGTTTTCCCTGTATTCCTCAAGATCGGAAACCGCCGGGCAGTCGTCCCGGTAGACGATGGACCGGTACACGTCGTCGCATATTATAAAGATATTCCGCTCCGCGGCGATCTGACACACGGCGTCGGCGCTCTCCCGGTCGTACACAACGCCCGTCGGGTTGTTGGGAGAGTTGATGACGATCGCCTTGGTGCGCTCCGTCACCGCCGCGGCAAGGCGATCGAGCCGAAGCTGAAAACCGTCCGCCGTCGTATCGACGATAACAGGCTTTGCGCCGCAGAGCAGCGCCTGCTGTTCGTAGAGCACGAACGCCGGGGCGGGGATGATGATCTCATCTCCCGGCGACAGTACGCCGCGCAGGGCGATGAACAGCGCTTCGGTCGCGCCCGCCGTCACGATGATCTCGTCGGGGGCGTAGGTATGCCCGAAACGTTCTTTTTCAAATTCCGAGATCGCGCGGCGCAGGGAAAGCGCGCCGTTGTTGGCGATGTAATGCGTTTGTCCGCCGTCCAGCGCGTCCTTTGCCGCTTGGCGGACGGCGGCGGGGGTGTCCTCCGACGGCTCGCCCAGCGTCAGCCGCACACAGTCGGGCGCGGCTGACGCCAGCGCGGAAAACTCGCGGATCATACTGCGCCGCAGGGAAAACAGCGCGGGATCCAGCCGGTCTCTCATCATTGCTTTGAGAACTCCTCATCCACGTCCAGCGTGACGAAGTAATCATCCAGCGTTTCGGCGCGGCGGATCATTTGGAAAGAGCCGTCCTTTTTCCACAGATATTCCGCGCACCGCAGTTTGCCGTTGTAGTTATAACCCATCGCGTGTCCGTGCGCGCCCGCGTCGTGGATGACGAGCAGGTCGCCCAGGTCGATGCGGGGGAGCAGACGGTCGACGGCGAATTTGTCGTTGTTCTCGCACAGCGAGCCGACGACGTCCACCTTGGTGTCCTTCGGCGCGTTCTCCTTGCCCAGCACCGTCAGATGGTGGTAGGCGCCGTACATGGCGGGGCGCATCAGATCACAACAGCTCGCGTCCACGCCGACGTATTCTTTATAGATGTGTTTATAGTGGATGGCGGTGGTCAGCAGATAACCGTAGGGGCCGGTGATATACCGTCCCATCTCGGTGAACAGCGCGACCTTCATCCCGGCGGGCGTGATCACCTGATCGTAGACCTCCCTGACCATCGCGCCGATCTTCATAATGTCCACGGGTTTTTCCTGCGGCAGATAGGGGATGCCGATGCCGCCGGACAGGTCGACGAATTCGATGGTAACGCCGATCTCCTCCCGGATCTCCAAAATGAGGCGGAACAACTCTCTGGCGAGGTTGGGGTAGTAATTGTCGTCCAGCGAACAGCTCGCCAGCATCGCGTGCAGACCGAAGCGTTTGACGCCTTTTTCTTTTAAAACGCGGTACGCCTCTTTGAGCTGGGGCAGGGTCATACCGAACTTGGTATCGTACAGATGCCCCATAATGTCGTTGGTGATCTGGAAAGAACCGGGATTGTAGCGGCAGCAGACGGTGTCCGGCAGACCGACGGTGTTTTCGACAAATTCGATGTGGGTGATATCGTCGAGGTTGAGGATGGCGCCCATCGCTTTGGCGGTGCGGTATTCCGTCTCGGTCGTCTCATTGGAACTGAACATGATGTCCTCGCCCTGAATGCCGACCTTCTCGCACAGCACCAGTTCCGGCACCGACGCGCAGTCCGCGCCGCAGCCGAGACTTTTGAGAAGTCGCAGGATGGCGGGATTGGGCAGCGCCTTGACGGCAAAATATTCTTTAAATCCTTCGTTCCAGGCGAACGCCTTATAAAGATCCGTCACGCACTTTTCAATGCCTCTTTCGTCATAGACGTAAAAAGGCGTGGGATGCTCCGCCGTCCAGCGGAGGGCGTCTTGTTTGGTAAAGGGAAGCGTTTTTTCCATTTCGGTCTCCTTACAGGGTGCGCAGCGCCTGTTCCAGCGCCGTTTTCTGACTTGTCGTCTCGTCTTTCATTTTGATGACCTTCGCGGGGCATCCCGCGACGACCGCGTTTTCCGGCACGTCTTTGATGACGACGGCGCCGGCGGCGACCACCGCGCCTTTGCCGATATGCACGCCCTCGATGATGACGGCGTTGGCGCCGACCAGCACGCCGTCCTCCACGATGACGGGGGTTGCGCTCGCCGGTTCGATAACGCCCGCCAGCACGGCGCCCGCGCCGATGTGGCAGTTTTTGCCGACGGTCGCTCTGCCGCCCAGCACCGCGCCCATATCGATCATGGTGCCCTCGCCGATGACGGCGCCGATGTTGATGATCGCGCCCATCATCACGACGGCGTTTTTGCCGATCGTGACGTGATCTCTGATGATCGCGCCCGGCTCGATCCGCGCCGGTATGTCTTTGAGGTCGAGCATCGGTACCGCCGAGTTGACCCTGTCGTTTTCCACGACGATATCGATGATATCGCCGGCGTGTTTCTCAAGGATGGGACGGAGTTCTTTCCAGTCGCCGAACACGATCTTATCCCCGGCGCCGAACACTTTCGCGTTTCCGTAGTCGACGGGGCGTTTTTCCTTGATGAAAAGCCGTACCGGCGTTTTCTTTTCGGCGTCCGCGATGAATTTGATGATCTCCTGTGCGTTCATAAGTGAACTCCTTTCCCAATAAAAAAGCGTATTATCACTAATATAATATGATAACACGCTTTTCTTTTGCCGTCAATATAAATATATTATAATAAAATATCAGTCTTCTCTGCCGGTCAGACTGCCCCTGCCGCAAAGCCCGGGGTAGCCCTGCTGGCGCAGGACCTCGTAGGTGACGACCGCCACGGCGTTGGAAAGGTTGAGGGAGCGCACCTCGTCCCGCATCGGGATGCGGATGCAGCGGTCGTAGTTTTCTTTGAGAAGCGGCTCGGGCAGTCCGTGGCTCTCTTTGCCGAAAATGAGAAAGATATCCTCCGGGATCTCCGCGAAGCCTATGTCGCTGTATGTTTTCTCCCCCTTGGTGGAGCAATAAAAAAAGGCGCCTTCGTTTTTCGACCGGAACGACTGCCAGTCGGGATAGACGGAGAGATCGAGATATTTCCAGTAGTCAAGCCCCGCCCGGCGGATGCTGCGCTCGCTGATGTCGAAGCCCAGCGGCTCGATCAGATGGAGCCTTGCGCCGGTCACGGCGCAGGTGCGGGAGATATTGCCGGTGTTCTGCGGGATCTCCGGCTCGTAAAGAACGATATTCAGCACGTTTTTCACCTCTACGCTATTGTAGCATCTTGTTTCTTTTTTTGCAAGTGGACGGGCGCTTTATCATACACTTGAATATCGGAACTTCAAGCGGTCAAAAATATGAAGTAGAAAAAGGCTGACCCACGATAAGGACAAAGCGGTTTTGAAAGGTAAAATTTCCGCCATACTTTGCCGCAAAGCCTTGAAAACCGCCAGGTTTCCTGCGTTTTACGGCTTTGTCTGATCGAAAATTTTTCTCTTTCAAAACTGCTTCGCACCTGAAAATGAGGAAAAATCGAGTGATTTTTGGTGCGAAGGACGACGGCGGGCTGGCGCCCGCCGAGGACAACAAGCCGAAAAGCGCTGATTTTTACCGTTTATCAGGCGTTTTGTCCTTATCGCGGGTCAGCCTAATGTGAGGTGTATGATGGATCGTTTTACCAAAAAAGCGGCGGCGGCGATCGGGCAGGCGCTGGAAATGGCGGCGGCGATGGGACATACCTATATCGGAAGCGAGCATCTTTTGCTCGGCATCCTGCGGCAGGGGGACGGCATCGGCGCGCGGATATGCCTGGCGGCGGGCGTGACCTTTGAGAAAGCGGAAAAGAAGGTGCGCGCGCTCATCGGTACGGCGCGGCCGGTATTTTTGTCCTCCGCCGATATGACGCCGCGCGCGAGGCGGATCGTCAGCGCCGCGTTTTCCGCGGCGCACCGGTTCGGGCAGGCGCAGGTGGGCAGCGAGCATCTTTTATACGCGATGCTGCGGGAAAACGGATGCACCGCTTCGGTCATCCTTAAAAAATGCGGGGCGGATCCCGCCGTGCTGCGGGATACGACGGAGGATCGTCTGCGGGCGGGAGAACCGGACCGGGGCGGCAGACGGCTTCCCAAAACGCTTGCTAAATACGGCGTGGATCTCTGCGCGCTTGCCCGCGCGGGCAAGGTCGATCCGCTGATCGGCAGGGAACAGGAGATGGAGCGGATGATGAGCGTCCTCGGGCGGCGGCGAAAAAACAACCCCTGTCTCATCGGACCGCCGGGCGTCGGAAAAACAGTGATGGCGGAAGGACTGGCGGACCGCATCGTCAAGGGCGGCGTGCCGGCGGGACTGCGGGGCAAGACCGTTTACACCTTACAGCTCAACAATATGGTGGCGGGTTCCAAATACCGCGGGGAGTTTGAGGAAAGGCTCAAAAACATTGTGGAGGAATGCGAGAAAGATCCCGATATCCTGCTGTTCATCGACGAGATCCACACGCTGATCGGCGCCGGCGCGGCGGAGGGAGCGGTGGACGCCGCCAATATCCTCAAACCCGCGCTGTCGCGGGGCAGGATCCGCGTCATCGGCGCGACGACGCCGGAGGAATACCGCCGGCATATCGAAAAGGACGCCGCGCTGGAGCGGCGGCTCGCGCCGGTGATATTGCGGGAGGCGACCGCCGAACAGACGGCGGAGATCCTGAAAGGGGCGCGCGCGGGACTGGAAGCCCATCATGGCGTGATCATCGAAAACGACGCGCTTTCCGCGGCGGTGGAACTTTCCGAACGGTACATCCACGACCGCTTTCAGCCGGATAAGGCGCTCGATCTTCTGGATGAGGCGGCGGCGCGGCTGGTGCTGACCTGCGAACAGACAGATGACCGCGCGGCGTTTGAGGCGGCGGTGACGGACGGACGGGTCGACCTGTGGCTGGGGGAGCGGCGGTCGCCTGCCAAACCGCGCCTTACCCGCGCCGATATCGCCGCCGTGGTGTCCCGCTGGACCGGCATCCCCGCGGGGATCTGCGATGAGGAGGAAAACGACCGCCTGCGGGATCTCGAGAAAACGCTCGGCCGCAGCGTTTACGGACAGGAGGAAAGCCTTGCCGCGCTGGCGGCGGCGATCCGCGGCGCCAGGCTCGGGCTGACCGATCCCGAGAGACCTTACGGCTGTTTTCTGTTCGCGGGGCCGACGGGCGTTGGGAAAAGTTTTGTCTGCAAAGCGCTTGCCCGCGCGGTGTACGGTACGGAAAAGTCGCTGATACGGTTCGATATGAGCGAGTATATGGAAAAGCACGCCGCCTCCCGTCTCATCGGCGCGCCGCCGGGATATGTCGGGCACGATGACGGCGGCACGCTCATCAAGGCGGTGCGTGCCGATCCGTACAGCGTTATCCTGTTCGACGAGGCGGAAAAGGCGCACCCCGACGTTTTGGGACTTTTGCTTCAAATTATGGAGGAGGGGACGCTGACCGGCTCGGACGGCAGGCGGGCGGACTTCAGAAACGCCGTCATTGTACTGACGACCAACGTCGGCGCACGACTGACAGACGGCGTATCCATCGGCTTTGCCGGCGAGGGCAGGGCGGACAAAAGGCGGCTGGACGATCTGCTTCGAAAGCGGTTTTCCCCGGAACTCATCAACCGTCTTGATGAGATCGTGCTGTTCCACCGGCTGACCGCGCCGGCGCTGGAGCGTATCGCGAAAGGGTATCTCGAGGAGATCGCGCGGCGGCTCGATGCCAAGGGGTATCGGGTTTCCTTCGGGGAGGACGTGGCGGCGTGGATCGCGGGCTGTCCCGATACCGACCGCTACGGCGCCCGGCCGCTGCGCCGTTTTGTGCGGCACAGGATAGAGCGGCCGCTCGGCGATCTCATTCTGGACGGCGCGCTGACGCCCGGTACGCCGACAGCGGCGGATCGCGCTTTTTTGGAGGCCGCCGCCTCCCGTTCTTACGCTCTCAATGGGATAGGTACACTCAAAGGCCCCCTTGTGTAAAGTGAGCAGTCAGACCGTCGCAGACGGCCCTGCTGAGGGATGGGAAACGAGACAAAAGCGGGCGCTGTTCGCCGTAGGGGCGGCAATCTGCCGCCCGCCGTGTCGGAACGAAACAAAACGGGGCGCCGGGGTCGTCGCCCCCTACAACGCACCCATTTTGTCGGGAGGGCAGGGGGCGACGGCCCCGGCGCCCCGCATATCAGAACGCAAACGAAAAACTGTCCGGCGGCCGCCGGACAGTTTTTTACAATGATTTACCGTACGATAAGGGCGCCGTTCACACAGTCGACGGTCAGTACAGTGCCCGGCGGGACGTCCCTCGCGATCAGCGTTTTGGCGAGCAGGGTCTCGACGCTGGTCTGCAAAAACCGTTTGAGCGGTCGCGCGCCGAACAGGGGATCAAAGCCCCCTTCGATGATAAAGTCGATCGCGGCGGGGGTGAGTTCGCACCGCACGTCCCGGTCGGCAAGTCTCGCGTTGAGGTCGCGCGTCATCAGCGTAAGGATGCGGCGCACGTCGTCTTTGGTCAGCGGCTTGTAGCATACGATCTCGTCCAGACGGTTGAGAAACTCCGGACGGAAGGTCGCCTTCAGCGCCGCGTCCACTTTGGAAAGCGCCTCCGGCGAGATATCGCCCTCCGCTGTCATCCCCTCCAGCAGATAACTTGCGCCGAGGTTGCTGGTCATGATGAGGATGGTATTCTTGAAATCGACGGTGCGGCCCTGCGAGTCGGTCACCCTGCCGTCGTCCAGCACCTGCAAAAGGACGTTGAAAACGTCCGGGTGCGCCTTTTCGATCTCATCGAACAGCACGACGGAATAAGGTCTGCGGCGGACCGCCTCGGTGAGCTGACCGCCCTCCTCGTAACCGACGTATCCCGGCGGCGCGCCGATGAGGCGGGAGACGGAGAATTTCTCCATATACTCGCTCATATCAATGCGCACGATGTTGTTCTCGTCGTCGAACAGCACCTCGGCGAGCGCTTTGGCAAGTTCCGTCTTGCCCACGCCGGTGGGGCCGAGGAACAGGAAAGAGCCGATGGGGCGCTTCGGGTCGGAGATGCCGGCGCGGGAGCGCAGAATGGCGTCGCTGACCTTGCGGACCGCCTCGTCCTGCCCGATGACCCGCTTGTGCAGGAGATCCGGCATACCGAGCAGTTTTTCCCGCTCGCCCTCCATCAGTTTGGCGACGGGGATGCCTGTCCAGCGTTCGATGATGCGGGCGATCTCCTCGCTCGTCACCTTGTCGCGGAGCAGGGAATTCTCACTTTTCGCGGCGTCCGCTTTTTGTTCCAGCGCCTCCAGTTTTTCTTTGAGCGCGGGCAGTTTGCCGTATTTGAGTTCCGCCGCCTTGTTGAGATCGTACGCCTGCTCCGCCTGCTCGATCTCACGGCTGATCTGCTCGATCTCGGATTTTACGGCGTGGGCGTTTTGGATCGCGTCTTTTTCCGAGATCCATTTCGCCTGCTTGGCGGCGAAATCCTCCCGCATCTCGGCGAGTTCCTCCCGGATGGCGGCGAGATGCCCCGCGGTCTTGTCATCTTTTTCTTTTTTGAGCGCCGCCTCCTCGATCTCGAGCTGTATGATCTTGCGGCGGATGATATCAAGTTCGGTCGGCATCGAGTCGATCTCGGTGCGGATCATGGCGCACGCCTCGTCGATGAGGTCGATGGCTTTGTCCGGCAGAAAGCGGTCGGTGATATAGCGGTCGGACAGGGTGGCGGCGGTGATGATGGCGCCGTCCTGGATCTTGACGCCGTGGTAGACTTCATACCGTTCTTTCAGACCGCGCAGGATGGCGATGGTGTCCTCCACCGTCGGCTCCTCCACTAAAACCGGCTGAAAGCGGCGTTCCAGCGCCGCGTCCTTTTCGATATACTCGCGGTACTCGTTGAGGGTGGTCGCGCCGATACAATGGAGTTCTCCCCGCGCCAGCATGGGTTTGAGCAGGTTGCCCGCGTCCATCGCGCCGTCCGTCTTGCCCGCGCCGACGATGGTGTGCAGCTCGTCGATGAACAGGATAGTCCGTCCCTCGGAACGTTTGATCTCGGTCAGCACCGCCTTGAGGCGTTCCTCAAATTCGCCGCGGTATTTCGCCCCGGCGATGAGGGAACCCATATCCAGCGAAAAAACGGTCTTGTCTTTGAGCGATGCCGGCACGTCCCCCCGCACGATGCGCTGGGCGAGCCCCTCGGCGATGGCGGTCTTGCCGACGCCCGGTTCGCCGATCAGTACGGGATTGTTTTTGGTCTTGCGGGAGAGGATGCGGATGACGTTGCGGATCTCATCGTCCCGCCCGATGACCGGATCGACGTTGCCGCCTCTGGCTTTTTCCACCAGATCGACGCCGTATTTTTTGAGCGCCTCGTAGGTCTCCTCCGGGTTGTCGGAGGTCACTCTCTGGCCGCCGCGCACCCGCTGCAGCGCCTCATAGATCTTATCCTCGGTGACGCCGTAACTTTGGAACAGCGCCTTGAGTTCCCGGTTCGCGGCGCGAAACAGCGCGAGGAACAGATGCTCCACCGAGACGTATTCGTCCTTCATATTTTCGGCGATCTTTTCCGCCAGCGTCAGCGTTTTTTCCACGTCTGACGAGACGTAGATATTGTTTACGTCCCGATCTCCGCTCACCTTGGGCAGCGCCTCCATGCGGCGGCGCACCTCGTCGGTCAGCCCCTGCGGGTTGGCGGTCAGCGATCCCGTCAGTTCCCGGATCAGCCCCTCGCCGGTCAGCAGGGCATAGAGAAGATGCTCCTGTTCGATGGCGGGCGCGCCGTGCTCCGAGGCGAGCGACTGCGCGGCGCGGATGGTTTCCAGCGTTTTTTGCGTATATTTTTGTGTGTTCATTATAGTAAACCCACCTTTCTTGCCTTGATCGTTGGCTGACCCGCGTTGTCCTTATCGCGGGGCAGCCTACTTGTATTGTATACCATCTTTCGGCGGAAAGTGTGAACAAACTATGAACAGAATGTAAAAATTAGCACTCTCATATCGAGAGTGCTAATTTTACCTGTTTTATTCGGTTTCGCGCTTTTTCTTTTTCAAACGGAACCACGGGAAGCGGAAGCAGACAAGGACAAAGCCGATCCCGAAGCATATAAGCGGCGGGACGGGACTGCGCGCGTCGCCGCGGAAAACGGGGTAGGGGGGAAACAGCCAGTAATGGCAGACGCCCTCCTCTCCCACAGTGGGAAAGACGTCTTTGTAGAGGATCTCTTTGTAATCCGCCGTCCGTTCCGTCTCACCGCGCGGGTAAGCGTATTCGACGCGGAAGGTATTATACGTTTCGTCACTGTCGTCGATCAGCGTGTAGCCTTTGATATGATAGACGGTCGTGCGGACCGCCAGCGCCGGGATCAGCCACACAACGCCGATGATCATCAGGATCACGCCGATGACCGTTTTATGCTTCGCGATGTACCGTATCATACGTTTCCCGCCTTTCTTGCCGCAGTCCGGTTTTACGCTCTGTCAAGCACTTTCGCGGCGGCGCGGATGGCGTCGATGGCGCGGCGGATCACGGTGCCGGGATCCGCGGGAGCGTCCGGCTGTAGTTCGGCGAGCGGTTTGTCATAGAACCGATCCACAAGGGGAGCGATCTGTTTTTCGAAATCCGGTTTTTCGGTGTCGGGAGCCGCTGTTTTCAGCCAGTCGAAAACGAGGCGCGCTTCGTCGACATAGATCCCTTTTATCAGTTCACAGGCAGGCTGAGCGCTGTAACGGTTGTGGATATTGTGTTTGATGATGGTCTCGGCGCGGGGGTTGACCGGCGCGACGCGGCGCATCTCTTCCAGCGTTTGATAGATGGAGAAATCCCCGGGATTGAGCGCCAGCACTTCCTCTATCGCGGCGAGCAGTTCGAAATAGCAGGGTTCCGCCGCGCGAAGGTAGTCTTTGTTCGAGATATCGAAGGTCACGGAAACGATGACGAGGTTGAGATATCTGCCGAGCGCGGTGCGGACCATATCCACGGTATCCCGCAGGACAAAGCGATCGCTTGTCGCGGGGCCGAGTGTCGACAGGATCTCCAGCGCCTTGATCGTCGAGGGCAGTACTTTTTGCTCGGCGGCGAGCTTGCGGCGGTAGTATTCCGCCAGCGCGGCGTCCCCGTAGTACTTTTGCAGCCAGACCGTCAGCCGCGTCCAAAGATCGAGATGCGCGTAGGCGTTGGGGGCAAAGTCGTAGCGGTGCGGGTCGCTCTCGGGACGGCGGGAATATTCGCCCCAGTCTCCGAGTTTGATCAGCGGCAGCATATGCTGCCAGGCGTCGTTCATCACGGCGGCGTTTTCGCCGTAGCGCGCTTTGCTGAAGTTTTCTACCAGACCCTCAACAGTATTGGCAAGCGGCGACCACGCGTTTTGCGTGAGAAATTCAAGAATGATGGGATCGCTGTGGCTGAGTTCCGGCCACAGGACCATCCCTTTGCAGTAGGGATCCTCCGCCGCCACTTTCAACCGTTCGCAGCTGCGGTCATAGGGACCGCGCAGTTCGCTTTCCGATTCAAAACTGTGGAACAGACCGAAGATCCAGGGGAATTTTCCGACGACGCCCCAGTTAAGGAAACAGATCTCCGGATCGTCCGCTTCCGACGTGTAATCGAGGATGATCGTTTTTTCGGGATCGAATTCCTTGAGAAGGCCCTGTACCTCCTCCGGCGTCCACCAGCCGATGAAGTCCCACGCGGCGATCATCATTGTAGAGTCGGGGAACCGCTCGCGGATGCTCTCTAAAATACGGCGGTAGGTGAACAGTTTGAGTGTAAAGTTTTTTTGCTTGTCAGGATATATTTTCCGCTCGCCAAGCCCTATGGTGTGGAACAGCGCCGTCTGCTTGTCGTATTCCTCTACCATCGTCTCGGTGAGTTTCATATAGTAGTCCATATTCTGTTTCTGACGGAAATCAAAGACCTTTCCGGTGTCGTTTTCGTTGTGCTTTCTGTCGCACTGCTCCAGGAAGGTCGGCTGTTTCGCCTCCAGAAACGTCGTCGGCGTGCGGCTGTACCAGTGGGTCATCGTGCCGCAGTCGGTGGGGTAGGAGAGATCGAGATCTCTCGCGTACGCCAGCACCTTTTCCCGCAGCTCGCCGCGATAGCGCAGTTTCCAAAGGTCGGAACGGTCGTTATAACCGGGCGTGAGTTTTCCGTCCGCGTTATAAAAATCAGCGGGGTAGTTGATGTTCTCGTATTCCTCGGGGTAAGGAACGTCCTCCGGGAAAGCGCGCTGCCAAACGTCGTCCATCCCGATGCGAAGCATAAAGAAGTTGAGCCGTTTTTTCGCCATCCAGTCAAGTTCTTTTTTCCAATCCTCAAAGGACCAGTGCTCCGCCTGGAAGCGTTTGAGTCCGCGGTGGGCGAAGTAGCGAAGTCCGCGGTATTCAAAGCGCGGGCTTTCTTTCACGTCGATGCCCTCCATCGGGAGGTCGTCAAGATGAGGGATGATATCGCCGTCCCAGAAATAGTGACAGCCGGCGTATCTCTCGAAATAGTCGTAGACGGCATACAGCGTCGAGCGGGGTCTGCCGCCCGCCAAAAGCACCGCGCGTCTGCCGTCCAGATCGAAGGAAAGCAGGCGGTAGTCGTCCGTGCCGTAGCGCAGGTCAAGAGAACCGATATGTCCTTCCAGGATCTCCCGCGCGGCAACGTCGTTGACGGCGTCGGTGCCGAGCAGAAACAGATCGCTTTGGCCGTCGTCCTTGTCCGACACAAGGATGTCCCGCCCTGTGACGCTCCGGAACATTTTACAAAAAGCGTCGGCCGCCGCCTGATATGCTCCGGTGTTCGCCGTGATCAAAAGTTGAGCCATTGATGTATCCCCCTTTTATTATCATAATCCTATTATAATAACGTTTTTCATAGAAAACAAGATAAAAAACAAAACTTTACGTTAAAAAAACAGAACAGAGCGGGCGGGGAGACAGGGAACGGCACTGAGGAGACAGGGGACGGCACTATGTCTTCTAAATGATGTTGCGGCAAAGCCGCAAATGATGTCAGGCTCCGCCTGAATGATGTTGCCTTCGGCAAATGATGTTGCGCTGCGCGCAAATTAAGGATGATCCCCCGGTCTTTGACCGGGGGATCATCACAGCGTGTCAAAGAACCTCTTTGACACGCTGGCAGACTGCAAAAAAGGAAGTTGCATTTCACCGAGCCGTTCTCGTCGGCGTACTTTTCCACCCGAAAAAAGTGAATACTTTTTTCGGAAAAGGAGATGCAACGTTGCAAAGCGATCGGCTTTTTTCGAAAAAGCCGACGCTCATCAACTTTTGCATCGACGCACGGTAGAGAGCGGATCGGTGGAAAACAGAGAAAAGCCTTGCAGAGCAAGGCTTCCTTGGATGAGAACATTTGTTTTTCTCAGTTTTGATTTCAGGCTTTGAACTTTCCCGAAAACGAAACTATTTAAAACTATGTTTCTGTTTCTCTGTGGTGAAACGACTTTTTTGACAGTCTGGGATGATCCCACGGTCTTTGACCGGGGGATCATCAGTGTTCAATATTCATTATTTCAGCGACCAGTTGCCGATCAGGCCCTCTTCATAGGACTGCTCTCCGAAAAACATCAGGCTTCCGTCATACTGCAGCGTTATGGTGTAGTTCTGCCCGGTGATGACGGCGGCGGCGTCCCGCACGTCGTCCAGCGACGTCTGCCCGCGCTGATTGGTGCCGCAGGCGACCAGCGTGCCGTCCTCCCGGACGCCGACGGTGAAGTGCCTGCCCGCCGAAACGGCGATGACGTCCGACCACTGCCCGACTTCCAGCGCGCTCATCGTGCGGTCGCCCGCGCCGACGACGGCGCCGTCCGCCGTAACGCCGACAGCGTGTGTGTTGCCCGCGGCGAACTGTACGACGTTTTGCCACTGTCCGACGCCTTCGGCCAGCCCGTCGTGATCCTTGCCGGCGAACAGCATCTCGCCGCTTTCCGTCTGTCCCAGCACAAAGTCCCGTCCGACCGCGATGGCCTTGACGTTTTTCCAGCCGGAAACGGCGCACTGACCGCTGGCGTTATTGCCCGCCGCCACGACGGTCCCGTCCGAACGCAGGCCGACCGTAAAGCCGTTTCCCGCGCCGATGGCGACGATATCCTTCCAGGCGGTAAGATTGCACTCTCCGAATTTGTTTTTTCCGACCGCCATCACGGTGCCGCTGAAATGCAGGCCGACTGTATGGGTCTCCCCGCAGGCGACCGCGCGGATCGCGTTCCATTTGGAGGTCAGCAGGACGCCGTCTTTGGCGTATCCCGTGCCCTGCACCTTGCCGGCGGTGTCGACGATCACGGTATGCAGATATCCGGCGGCAACGCGCGTCTTGCAGGTGAGCAGACGGCGCATCTCCACCACTTTCTCCGGCGCGTCGCGGTAGCCGCCCGCCGCCCGGTATTCCTCCAGGGCGCCGAAAAAGTTATCGATGCTTTCCGCGCGGGTGGCAAAATAGTAGTGCCGCGCCGGGCGGAAGAAAAAGAGCGTAAGCGTGAGGATAACGGCGAAAAATACGATGATACCGCCGCCAAGCCCCGCGTACGCGAGGATCCTGCCGCGTTTTTCCCGGCGTTTCTCGGCGCGGGCGGCGGCCTGTTTTCGCGCGGTCTCCCGCGACGCCTGTTCTGCCTGTTCCGTTTTAAGACATGTCTCGCCGTCGGCGTGGGCGGTCACCCATTCCTTCGGTCTGTCACAGCCGCCGCAGAAGGTCAGCCCCGCTTCGTTGATCTGCCCGCAGCCGCACCGCCAGAAGCGGTCGGTGTATTCGGTCCGGTACAGCGGGTCGGTGCCTTTCCACGCTTCAGCATACCGCTCAAACTCCGGCATGGACGGTCCCGCCGCCGCGGGCGCCGGCAGATCCTCTCCCGCGGAGAGCGTCTCGTTGCGCCAGGCGACGCCGTCCGAAAACACGACGTTCCGCACCACCGGTTCCGCGCCGCTCGGAAACGCCGCGCGGACCTCGGCGCGGGAGGGTATGTCCGTCAGCGTCTGCCGCGTATCGCCCGCGGCAAGTTCCGCGGACGTCAGATCGCACCAGCTGACATTGCGAAAGATAAAGACCGTTTGCTCCCCCTCGGCCCGGGCGCGCATGAGCTGCAGCGGACAGCCGGGAAGCAGTCGGTAAAAGACGGTTTCCGTCAAGGAGGGCACCTCCCTTACATTTCGATGAAATCTTTGAGTTTTTTGGAACGGGAGGGATGACGCAGTTTGCGCAGCGCCTTGCTTTCGATCTGACGGATGCGCTCACGGGTGACGTTGAATTCTTTGCCGACCTCTTCCAGCGTCCGCTGTCTGCCGTCCACCAGGCCGAAACGAAGTTCCAGCACTTTGGCTTCCCGCTCGTGCAGGGTGCCCAGCACCTCTTTGAGTTGTTCCTTGAGCATGATATGCGCCGTCGCCTCGACCGGGGCGGGGATGTCCTCATCCGGGATGAAATCACCCAGATGGCTGTCCTCCTCCTCACCGATCGGCGTTTCCAGCGATACGGGATCCAGCGCGATCTTCATGATCTCCCGCACCTTGTCCTCGGGATATCCCATCTCCTTGGCGATCTCCTCGCTGGTCGGGTCTCTGCCAAGTTCCTGTACGAGTTGTCTGGATACGCGCATCACACGGTTGATGGTCTCCACCATATGCACCGGGATGCGGATGGTGCGCGCCTGGTCGGCGATGGCGCGGGTGATCGCCTGACGGATCCACCACGTCGCGTAGGTGGAAAATTTATAGCCCTTTTCATAATCGAATTTTTCCACCGCCTTGATCAGACCGAGGTTGCCTTCCTGGATGAGATCGAGGAACTGCATCCCTCTGCCGACGTAACGCTTGGCGATGGATACGACGAGCCGCAGGTTGGCTTCCGCCAGTCTGCTTTTCGCGCGTCTGCCCGCGTCGATCTTTTTTTGCAGGAACGCCTTTTCCTCTTCTGTCTCCGCCTCGGCGATCGCTTCCTCCGCCTTGTTGCCGTCCATCATCTGCTTGGCAAGTTCGATCTCCTCGTCGCCCGAAAGCAGCGGCACTTTGCCGATCTCTTTGAGATACACTTTGACCGGATCATCCACGATCGCGTAGTCCGCGGCGGCGTCGTCATCGGAAGCGGCGGCATCTCCCTGCTCGCTTCCCTCGATGTCATCCACGTTGAGGTTGGAAAGATCCTCCAGGGTATCCTCCACGATCTCGATACCGGCATCCGCCAGGGAATCGTAAAACCGCTCCATCTCCTCGGGATCCAGCGCGATATCATCCAGCGCGTAGTTGATCTCCTTGTTGGTGAGCATCCCTTTTTGTTTGCCGGTCTCCAGCAGTTCATTCAGTACCTTTTTTTCAATTGCCGTTGCCATCGTTTTTTCTCCTTTTTGTTATAAGATCCTGCAAGACGCTCGCGGAAAGCGTGCCGGGGTCGACGCGCCTTTCCCGCTCGCGACGCAGCGTATTCGCGTAGTCCCCGACCTGCGCCGTCGTATTTTCCCCCAAAACCTCGGTGTTTATGATCTTCATGATCCGCGCCACCTCCGGCGGTTCGAAATGCGCGGACAGCACGCTGTCCGCCGCTTCGCCGTTTTGCAGGCGGGTCAGATAAAACTCATAGACTTTTTTGTTGAAAGAAGTCACAAAATCGTCCGGCGGGATGTCCTTTGCCATCCGGCTCGCGAGATCCGGGTGGCGGCTGAGAATGGCGATCAGCCCTTCCTCCGCCTTTGCCGCGCGGATGTTGGAGGATCGCTCGGGATTGACGGGATCGGCGCGGTATCCGCCGTCCGTACCGCTCTCCCTGCGGATGAGTTCCGCCCGGGCGCGGGAGACGAACCGCTTTCGCGCTTTATCCACTTCCAGGCGGATGGTCTGCGCGGAGATGTCCGTTTGAGAGGCGATGACGCCGCAGAACAACTCCCGCTCGATGTCCGAGGAAAGTTCCGCCAGCAGTTTGACCGCGGCGCGGATATATTCCGTCTTTCCCGTGATCTCGGCCAGGTCGTATCGCTCCCTCAGCCTGTCCAGCGCGTATTGTGTGGGATTTTTTGATCCCGAAAGGATCATCGCGAAGCGGTCTTTGCCGTATTTTCGCAAAAATTCATCCGGATCCTTCGCCCCTGCGAATTGCAGGACCCGCACCGTGACGCCGACCTCCTCGAGATAGGCGACGGCTTTGTCCGTCGCTTTGCGGCCCGCCGCGTCCATATCGAAGGCGATCAGCACCGTTTTCGCGTATTTCGCGAGCAGGCGCGCCTGCTCCTTGGTGAACGCCGTGCCGAGCGGCGCCACCGCGTTTTTAAATCCCGCCTGATGGAGCGTCGCGACGTCGATGTTGCCCTCCACCAGAATGATGGTGCCCGTCTCGCTTGTTTTGGCGAAGTTCAGCCCGAACACCGTCTGACTTTTCCGGTAGAGCAGCGTCTCGGGGGAGTTCATATATTTCGGCTTGCTGTCGTCCAGCACCCTGCCGGAAAACGCCACGACGTTGCCCCGCACGTCGATGACGGGGAACATCACGCGGTTGCGGAATTTGTCGTAATAGGTATCGCTTTTCTGGGACTTGGCGAGCAGTCCCGCCTCGAACGCCTCCTCGTCCCGGAACCCGTTTTTGCGGAGCAGGGAACGCAGATCGTCAAAACTGTCGATCGCCATGCCCAGTCCGAAGCGGGTGATGGTGTTTTTGGCGAGCCCCCGCCCGGTGAAATAGGCGAGCCCCGCCGCGCCCTCCGGCTTGTGCAGGTTGTCGTAAAAATGCCGGGCGGCGATCTTGTGCATTTCCAGCTGCCGCTCCCGCTTGCGGGACGTCTTTTGGTAATCGGCGTCCTCCTCCGGCAGCGGCATATGTGCCCGTCCGGCAAGAAACTGTACCGCGTCGGTATAATCGAGGTGTTCGGTGTTCATAATAAACGTGATCACGTCTCCGCCCGCGCCGCAGCCGAAACAGTAATACGAGGACGTATCGGGGAACACCGTGAAAGACGGCGTCTTTTCACTGTGGAAAGGACAAAGCCCGTTGAGCCGGCTGCCGGCGCGGCGAAGCACGACGTATTGCCCGATGACGTCGCTGATATCGTTGCGGGATTTCAGTTCCGCGATAAACCGGTCGTCAAACCGCATATCACACCTCCCAGGATGAGGGGATGAACAATTCCTTGTACAACTTGACGCTGTACAGATCCGTCATACCCGAAACATAGTCACAGATCGCGCGTTCCGCGCCGTCCTCCTCCACGATCCGGCGGTATTCGGGCGGGATGCGGCCGGGATCCTCCGTAAAATACTCGAAAAGCCGCGCGATCATCCGCTGCGCCTTGCTTTCCTCCTGCTTGGCGGCGGAGCCGAAATAGACGTTGTCGAACAGGAACTGCCGCAGCTCCTTCGTCGCGGCCAGCACGTCCGGCGCCATCGCGACGTCGCCCTGTTTTTGACTTTCCGAAAGCACGGCGGTGATCATCGTGTTGATCCGCTCGCCGGAGGAAAGCCCCAGCACCGTTTTCGCCGACCAGGGCAGATCGCCGCGGGAGATGATGCCGCCCCGCTCCGCGTCGTCGATATCATGATTGATATAGGCGATCCAGTCGGAGATCTGCACCACCTTTCCCTCCAGCGTCGAGGGCGTACCGGAGGAGGTGTGATGAAGGATGCCGTCCAGCACCTCCCGGCAGAGGTTGAGCCGCTCGATGGTCTCGCAGACGCGCACGCTCTGTTCATTATGATGGAATGGAAAGGAACAAAGTTCATTCAGCACTCTCTCACCGGCGTGTCCGAACGGCGTATGTCCGAGGTCGTGTCCCAGCGCGATCGCTTCGGTGAGATCCTCGTTGAGCCGCAGGGCGCGCGCGATGTCGCGGGAGATCTGACTGACCTCCAGCGTGTGGATCAGCCGGGTGCGGTAGTGATCGCCCACCGGGCTCAAAAACACCTGCGTTTTCTGCTTCAGCCGCCGGAACGCCTTGCTGTGGATGATCCTGTCCCGGTCCCTGCAAAAACAGGTGCGGATAGGGCAGGGTTCGATCGGCTCTTTCCGTCCGGCGCTGTTTGCGGAAAGGCACGCCTTTTCGCTCAGATTTTCTTTTTCCCACGCTTCCCGTTCTTGGCGGTAGTTCATAGGCCCGTTCCTTTCATTTTTTTTCGCTCTACTTACTAAATACAACAAAAAACGGGAAAATCCTTGTTTTGTTAAAAATTTCTTGACAAACAGGGGAACTCTTGCTAAAATAAAAAAGCATTCCCTATGACCCAGTAGCTCAGCTGGCAGAGCACATGACTTTTAATCATGGTGTCCGGAGTTCGATTCTCCGCTGGGTCACCAAAAAATCCGTCGGCGAAAGCCGACGGATTTTTTATCCAAGCCGCCGAAGGCGGGTTGGTATGTCATCACCGCGCGAAGTGCGGTGTATGGAATCGCCGAAGGCGTATGGCATCACGCCGAAGGCGTGTATGACGTTGTGCTCGCGCGGCGTATGGCATCACGCCGAAGGCGTGTATGACGTTGTGCCCGCGCGGTGTATGACAGCGCGCCCGCCCGGCGTATGGCATCACGCCGAAGGCGTGTATTTGGCACGGCGGCTTGATAACATACAACACTTTGTGTTGATGCCATACCGCTTTCGCGGATCACATACGCGACTTCGTCGCGATGACATACAACGCTTCGCGTTGATCCGGCTGTGAAAGGAGAGAGACCCCTATGGCGAAGAACCTGCTTTTGGAATATTCCGAAAAACTCGCCTTACAATGCGAAACGCTATGCAAAACGATCAAAGGCAATTCGAATACGGTCTTTCAACTTCGCAAATCGTCATCAAGTGTTTTCGCGAATATTACGGAAGCGCAGTATCCGCAAAGTCTCGCCGATATGCTCTCCAAATTCAAGATTGCCCGAAAAGAGTGTGCCGAGACTGAAAGTTGGTTGAAAATGCTTTGGAATTCCGGCAGTATCGACGGGGCGGTTTTCAAGGATCTCCGTAATCTTTGCGGGCGGATCCGGAGAATGCTGACTTCGTCCTGTGTTACGATAGAGAAAAAGATCGACGGGAACAGATAATGTCCCGTCGTCCTTCGCGCCAAAAAACGTTTGATTTTTCCTTGTTTTCAGGTGCGAAGCAGTTTTAAAAGAGGGAAATTTTCGATCAGGCACAGCCGCAAAACGCGGGAAACCTGGCGGTTTTCAAGGCTTTGCGGCAAAGGGTGGTGGAAATTTCACCTTTCAAAACCGATTTGTCCTTATCGTGGGCCAGCCTTATTTCATCCTTTTCACGATCTCGTCGATCTCGGCGGTGAGCGCGGCGAGTTCCTTGTTGGGCCGCCCTTTCAGGGAACCTGCGGTCTTTTGCAGTCTGGCGGCGGCGGCAAGCAGTTTTTCATACGCGGCGTTCTGTCCCTTGCGAACAAAGCGGGGAGACGCCGTGAACACAGCGCTGCCGGTGGCGAGATTATACGTCGTGCCGCTGTACGGCGCGACGGCGTTCAGCCCTTTCTCGAATTCCAGCGTGTCGCGGAACGCGGTGCAGGAGGCGTCGTCGCCGTGATTGACGAAAACGAGCGACGGTTTTTTGCGAAACCCGTCCACCCAGCGAAGCAGACCCGAGCGGTCGGCGTGGCCGCTGGTGCCGTGCAGTTGACAGATCTCGGCGTGGACGATGATCTCCTCGCCGAACAGCGATACGCTTTTGACGCCGTCGAGCAGTCTGCGCCCCAGCGTGTGGGACGCCTGATATCCCACGAACAGGATCGTGTTTTTGGCGTTCCACAGATTGTGCTTGAGATGGTGGCGGATCCGTCCCGCCTCGCACATACCGCTGGCGGACAGGATGACCTTCGGGCGGGTATCGAAATTGATGGCTTTGCTCTCCTCGCTCGTGGCGCTGAGTTCTATGCCTTTGAACCAGATGGGGTTGACGCCTTTTTTGAGCAGCGCTTTCGTCTCCTCGTCAAAATACACGGGATCGGTCTGCAAAAAGATCTGCGTGGACTCGCTTGCCAGGGGAGAGTCGATATAGACGGGAAAGTCCCCGATGTCGGCGAGCAACCCTTTTTCGCGGATCTCCCGCAGGGCGTAGAGCATTTCCTGCGTTCTGCCGACAGCAAAGGAGGGGATCACGACGTTGCCGCCCCGCCGCAGGGTGCGGCGCAGGATGCCGACCAACTCGTCCAGCATATCGCCCGTCGCGGCATGCTCGCGGTTGCCGTAGGTGGACTCGATCATAAGATAGTCCGCGCTTTCCACCGTCTGCGGATCCCGCAGGATGGGCTGACGTACGTTGCCGATATCACCGCTGAACACCATTTTCTTTTCCGTGCCTTTTTCCCGCATCCATACTTCGATACAGGCGGAACCGAGCAGATGCCCGATGTCGGTGAAGCGTATGTCGACGCATTCGCTGACGGGATAGACGCGGTCGTAGTCCAGCCCGATGAAATGCCGAAGCGCGGCGGCCGCGTCCGCCGTCGTGTAGAGAGGTTCGATCTCCGGCTCGCCCGCCCGTCTGGCCTTTCGGTTCAGCCACTCGGCGTCCGACTCCTGGATGTGCGCGGCGTCCAGCAGCATGATGCCGCAGAGATCCGCGGTGATGCGGGTGGTGTAGATCTTGCCGTCAAAGCCGTCTTTGACGAGTTTGGGCAGCAGACCGGAATGGTCGATGTGCGCGTGGGTGAGGAACACCGCGTCGATCTCGGCGGGGCTGACGGGCAGCGGCGCGTTTTCAAGATCGTCGGAGCCCTGCTCCATGCCGCAGTCGATGAGATAGTATCTGCCGCCGACCTCGAGCAGTGTGCAGCTGCCGGTGACTTCGTGGGCGGCGCCCAAAAACGTGATCTTCAATGGCGGAGCCTCCTATCCGTAGATCACGGCGTCCATTTTCTCATCGGGAGAGGGGGCGCCGTCGTTGACCCGGGAGAGCATCCAGCGAAGGACCTCGGGGTCGCGGTAGGTGTCGTCCCAGGAATTGTGCCCGTTTTCGGGATAGATCGTCAGTCTGGCGTTGCCGCCTTTCCGGTTGACGGCTTCCACCATCTTTTCCGACTCGCGCGGCAGGACCGTCTGATCCTTGCCGCCGTGGAACGCCCATACCGGCACGTTTTGCAGACGGGAGGCGTTCCAGTACATCCCGCCGCCGCAGATCGGCACGAGACAGGAGAAATATTCCGGCATGCTCATCCCCAGCGCCCAGGTGCCGTAGCCGCCCATGCTGTTGCCGATCAGCGACACACGGGTATGGTCGACACAGGGCAGGGAAGCCGTTTGCCGGACGAGCTTTTCAAGCGTTTCGAAAACGTCCCACCACGAGTTGCGGGAACAGAGCGGCGCGACCGCCACGAAGGAAAACTGCGGCATTTCCGCGGTGATGCGGAAAAACGCGTTCCGTTTCAGCACCTCGATATCGTCGCCGCGCGTGCCCGCGCCGTGCAGGAATATGACAAGGGGATATTTTTTTTCGGCGTCAAAGCCGTCGGGGAAGCGGATCAGATACCGCAGACCGTCAAGCTCTCTCTCTTCTGTTTTCATAGTGACATCTCCCGTTTTTTGTTTTTGATGTGAAAAAGCACTTCCTTCTATCTTAAAAAGGAAGTGCTCTCGCGTTTTTCAGGGTTTAGCCGACACTGTTGAGTTTTTTGGTCAACTGGCTCTTTTTGCGTGCCGCTTTATTTTTGTGGAGAAGGTTGACGGATGCTGCTTTGTCCACTTTCTTGACCGCAACGGTATACGCTACTGTGGCTGCATCCTTATCCCCTGCTTCAACGGCAGCGTCGAATTTCTTGATGAGCGTTTTCAGTTCGCTCTTCGCGCTCTTATTGGCGTTGGTTTTCGTCTCGGTGACGATCACTCTTTTTTTCGCGGATTTGATATTCGGCATATCTGCACCCTCCTCTCATTTTTACAGTTGTTTGTATTTTACCACTTACCTTTTGCAAAATCAATACTTTTTTTCAAAAAAGTGATAATTTTTCTTGACTTTACGCGAGGAATATTATAAAATATGTACATATAGACGAAAAATTTTAAACAGAAAGGCCCTCGATTTGGAGAAACAGACATTTTTCGACACGTCGCTGCTGGATCAGGCGCGGCAGGGGAGTGAAAAAGCGTACGGCGCCATCCTTCGTTTTTTCTTTCCCGTCATCAAGGGCATTTCCGGCTCGTATTTTCTGACGGGGGGCGACCGGGAGGATCTTTTTCAGGAGGGTCTTATCGGTCTGTATGGCGCGGTGCAGAGTTATGACGCGTCCCGCCATGAGGATTTCGTCAAGTACGCCAAGATCTGTATCCATCGCGCGATGATCAACGCCATCCGCAGCGACCGCCGCAAAAAGCATATGCCCCTCAACGGCAGTGTGCCGCTGGAGGAGACGCTTTCCGACCGCACGGGCGATCCCGAGCAGATCGTGCTGCGGCAGGAACGGTACGTTGAGGTCTACGACAAGATGATGGAAGCGCTCTCCCCCTGGGAGAGAAAGGTGCTGGCATTATACCTGGAAGGGCGCGGCACGCGGGAGATCGCGTCTCTTTGCGGACGGAGCGTCAGATCGGTCGGCAACGCGCTGACCCGTGTGCGGGGGAAATTTCGATAATATGCCTGTCTTTGGTAAGGAAAAGCGGTTCGATTCCGCTTGCAGGTAAAATATTTTTTTCCAAAAAAGGAAGAGGTAAAGCAAATGTTTGAAGACAAAACACTGGTATGCAAAGAGTGCGGTAAAGAATTCGTGTTTACCGCCGGCGAGCAGGAATTCTACGCGGAAAAGGGTTTCCAGAACGAGCCCCAGAGATGCAAAGAATGCCGTGACGCGAGAAAAGCCGCCGCCAAGAGCGCGAGAGTCATGTACGACGCCGTATGTGCCGCTTGCGGAGCCGAGTGCAAGGTTCCTTTCAAACCGACAGAAGACAGACCTGTTTATTGCAGTGAATGCTTCGCCAAAATGAAAGAACAGGAAGCATAAACTTATCATATAATTTTATTGCTCCGAAAACAGCCGACCTTTCAAGGTCGGCTGTTTTTCAGCGTGTTAAAGAGGTTCTTTAACACGCTGGCAGACTGCAAAAAAGGAAGTTGCATTTCACCGAGCCGTTCTCGTCGGCGTACGTGGGTACGGTAGAGAGCGGATCGGTGGAAAACAGAGAAAAGCCTTGCAGGGCAAGGCTTCCTTGAATGAAATCATTTGTTTTTTCTGTTGTGATCTTGGACTTTGAACTTTACTGAAAACGAAACTATTTAAAACTATGTTCCTGTTTCTCTGTGGTGAAACGACTTTTTTGACAGTCTGGAAAACAGCCGACCTTGAAAGGTCGGCTGTTTTTGTCGCGCGGACTGTTTATTTTTCGTATTCCTCCCACGGGATGAGCGTGTCGCCTTTGACGATAAAGCTTTTGCCCTCGGCGATGCACGCCATCGGCGTGTCGGAGAGGGAGTCGGAGTAGAAATCGTCCACCGTCGCGTAGGGGATCTCCTCCCGCAGGCGGCGGACCTTTTCCTCCCCCCAGCAGTTGAGGCCGGTGTATTTTCCGGTCTTTTTATCCACCCGGGAAGCGATGAGGTTGCAAAGTCCCAGCCGCTCTATCGCCGGACGGAGCAGAAACTCCGGCGAGGCGGAGATGATGAGATCGTCCGGTTTTTTCTGCGCGAGATACCATTCTTTTATATTTTTGAAATGGCTCTCCCAAAAGGCGTCCACCATCCCGTCGATGTCGTCGACGGCGGTGAAAAAGCGGTAGAAATTCTCCTTGAAGGTCGTCTTGTCGATCTTTTTCAGCAGTTTCCAGGACAGCGCCTTTCCGCCCTGCATCGGCAGAAAGCGCAAAACGCCCGGGCGCTGTTTCAGACAGAAAAAGTAGAAATCTCTCGTACTGTCGCCGTTATAGATGGTCTCGTCGAAATCGTATCCGTTCATTTGCATCGTATCCTTTCCGCAAGTTTTTCATCGGGGGTGACCACGACGGTGTAGTAGCCCTCATAGACCACCATACCGGGCCGGGCGCCCGCCGGTTTTTTAACGTGCCCCACCGGGCAGTAGTCGACGCTGACTTTGCCGTCGTTTTTCGCCTTGGAATAGAAGGCGCACAGACTCGCCGCCTGCAGCAGGGTGTTGTCGGGGATATCCTCGAGCGCCTTGCCGCCCGTCACGAGCAGCGTGTGGCTGCCGTGGACGTCTTTGGTGTGCATCCATATATCGCCCTTGCGGCTGAGCCGCACGGTGATATGATCGTTTTGCAGATTGTTCTTGCCGACCAGGACGGTGTAGCCGTCGTCGGTGATAAAACGGCGGGGGCCGGAGAGATCCGGTTTTCTGATATCCTTGCCGCCGCGCGGTTTGAGATATCCGCAGGAGATGAGTTCCGCGCGGATCTGTCCGATATCCTCCTCGGTCTCCGCGTCGCACAGCGCGACGAATACCGAGTCGAGATAGGCGAGTTCCTCGTCGTCCTTGCGGATGAGTTCGGCTATGATGCCGGCGCCCTTTTTCGCCTTGTTGTATTTTTTGAAATACGCCGCGGCGTTTTGGATGGGACTTTTGTCCGGCGCGAGCGGGATGGAGACCTCGGCAAGCGCCGGGTCGTAGAAATTCGCGGCGGTAAGCGTACGGTCGCCTTTCCGGATGGCGCCGAGGTTGGCCTGGATGATCTCGCCGTACACGCGGAAGGTGTCCGCGCTTTTGCTGTTTTCCAGTTCTTTTTGCCGGACCGAGCGGGTGCGCTTGATGCGCGCGCCGGTGCGGGCGAGGAAATTCAAAAGATCGTCGCTGCGCTGCCGCATACGGCGGGCGTCCGCCTCTTTGGTGTAAAATTCCTCCAGCAGAGCGCTGGGGGACGGTTGAGGGATCTCATAACAGGCCGCGCCGTACTGCCGCACCGGGGTGAAGGTGAAGTCCAGCGTCTTGCCGTCGGAGCGGCGGCGAAGCATCACGCCGTTCCACCGGCCGGCGCGGATGGTATCGACCAGCGCC
The DNA here is from genome assembly GCA_001604045.1 of Clostridiales bacterium Firm_08. Taxonomy (GTDB): domain Bacteria; phylum Bacillota; class Clostridia; order Oscillospirales; family QAKW01; genus Firm-08. The sequence goes on from LVAN01000007.1 coordinate 56,185, forward strand.
GCGATGTCCGCCGCGACGCGCTCTTTCTGCGGCGCGGAAAGGTCCCCGATCCGTTTGTCCGTCGCGTAAACGGCGCGGTAGCAGATCTCACGGGCGGTGAGGGGACAGATGCCGGCATAGGTGTCCATCAGCGCCGCCCACAGTTCGGTATCCGCCGGTCTGTCCCACAGGGGATCGACAGGGGAGGCGTCAAGAAAGGGGATCTTGCCTTGCAGGGGCGGCATCTCATAGGGAAGCCCCGGCAGGATCTCCCGGCTGTGCGCCGACAGATCGGCGTAGCGGACGGCGTTTACGATCCTGTGATTTTCGTCGATGAGTATGATGTTGGCGCTGCGGCCGAGGATCTCCAGCAGCAGCGTTTTCTCGACCGGTTCGAAAAATTCGTTTTTCGCGTCGAATTCGAGACAGAGTACCCGCTCGAACGCCGGGCATACTACGCGTTTCAGCCGCGCGCCGCCGAGGTGTTTGCGCAGTACCATACAAAAATTGGGCGGGACTTTCGGATTTTCCGGCGACACGTCCGTCAGATGGGCGCGCGCGGCGTTCGGCGCGCAGGAAAGCATCAGCGAATGCTTGCCCTCGCCCCGGAACCGCAGGATGATCTCGTCCCGTGAGGGCTGATAGATCTTGTCGACGAATGCGCCGGAAAGCGTGTCGTCGAGTTCCCGCCGGATATATGTCAAAAACGCGGCGTCCAGTGCCATTTCCTATTTCTCCCAAAGCGTGACGGGATTTCGCGTGATATGCTCCTCGACCGCCACGCCGTTATTTCTCAAATGATTTGCCAGGACCGGGACGATGATCTGCTCCGTCTCGAAATGTCCGAGGTCGATAAGGTCAAGCCCCATCTCCGCCGCCTCCATAAAGGCGGAATACTTTACATCCCCCGTGACCAGTGTGTCCGCACCGGCGGCGAATGCTTCCCGCATCGCGAAGGTGCCGCTGCCGCTCACCCAGGCGATCTTTTGAAAAACGCCGTGCGTGAAGCGATACCGCGGGCGGGTGCCAAGCGCCTTCGCGGCGTGCGCCAGAAACGCCTCCCTGCTTTCAAAGGAGTGAGAGCCCAGCCTTCCCAGCATGCCGCCGTTTTGGGTCGGCAGGAATTTGCCCGTCCGCCGCAGACCCAGCGTTTCACCCAGCACGTCGTTGATACCGCCCTCGCAGCTGTCGAGATTGGTATGGGCGCAGAGGATCGCCACGCCCTGTTCGACGGCGCGCAGGATCTTTTCTCCCTGCGGCGTGCCGTCGGTCACGGCGCTTTCCCCGCGGAAGAAAAAGGGATGGTGGCTGACGATCATCGAACAGCCCGCTTCCTTCGCGTGGCGCAGGGCGGACGCGTCGGCGTCCAGCGTCACAAGTACGCGCCCGACCTCACGGTCGCGCCGCCCGATCAGCAGCCCGCTGTTGTCCTCCTCCATCGCGATGTTAAAGGGCGCGAAAGCGTCTGTGATGTCGTAGATATCCTGTACTTTCACTTAAAAATCACCGTACCTTTCGATCTGCCGCAGCCGTTTTTCCACTTCGGTAAGCCGCGTATCGTCCCGGGTCTCTGCGTTTTCGAGACCGTTTTTCTGTATCATGAACCGCCACCGCTGCGCCGTGAGATAGCAGGCAAACAGCGGATCCTCCCGCAGATGATAAAAGGGATCCGCCGCTCCGTCCGTTCGTCCCGTAAAGGCGGCCTTGATCACTATGTAAAGTTTATCACCTTCACAGGCGATCCGTTCCTGTATCGTTTCAAATCCGGCGGTCCGCAGATAGTCTTTGAGTTCGTAGACCGCCGTCATCGGTTGGAGCAGCAGCGTTTTGCGCTCGGTTTTGACAAACGGCGCTTTTTCGATGAGATCACGGATCAGCAGTCCTCCCATCCCCGCCATCACGACGGTATCGATGTCCCGCCGCTCCTCATCGGTCAGCGCGGACAGCCCGTCGGAAAGCCGCAGGGTGACGGCGTTTGTAAGACCGCACTTTTCGACGTTGCGGCGCGCCGCCTCCAGGGGACCTTTTCGCACGTCCCCCGCGTAGGCGCGGGAGATCTTTCCGGTCTGCAGGGCGTAGATCGGCAACTTGCAGTGATCGGTGCCGACGTCCATCGGCACACACCCCACATCCAGCATTTCATATATCGTTTTCAGTCGTTCGTCCAGCTGCATCTTTCATGAAAGAAAAGCCGGGTGAACAAGTACGCTCACCCGGCGTTTCCGTTATGCTCCCAAAAATTCGTTGAGCTTCTCGACCAGCGCGTCGGCGTCCTCGCCGTGCACGGCGCACGCCTGCTCTATCGTCTCGCCCCTGGCGGAGGGACAGCCGAGACAGTGCATGCCGATCTCAAAAAAGAACGGCGCGGTGTCGGGATTTTGATCCAGAACGTCAGCGATGATCGTATCTTTCGTGATCATATTCTTTACCTCCTTTTTCGGTTGCTGTTTTCATTATACACGATGTCGTACGGATTTTCAATATTTTTATCCGAAAAGTTAAAATAGGGTGGACAACCGCGCGGATTTTCGGTATAATATAAATAAATCCTGCTAAAAAGGAGTTGTATATTTTGGAATTTCTGAATATAAACGACCCGAAAGCGGTCGAGGAATACGAACAGTTCAACCGCGCCTGCCCCAAGGGGCATTTCGCTCAGTCGGTCGGGTGGGGGAAACTCAAAAGGGAATGGACCTTTGAGGGCGTCATCTCCCGAAACGCCGCGGGGGAGATCCGCGGCATCATGTCGGTGCTGATCCGCAAGATGCCGATGCTGCCCACCTCGGTGCTGTACGCGCCGAGAGGGCCGGTCTGCGACCTGCACGATAAAGAGGTGCTGAAAGACCTTGTGGACGGCGCGGCGGCGCTGGCGGAAAAATACGGCGGGTACGCGCTCAAAATGGACACCGACGTCAAAAGCGACGATCTTGAATATCTCGGCATCATGAAGGATCTCGGGTTCCGTCTGCCGAAGGACACAAAGAATTTCGAGGGCATCCAGCCGCGCTACGTGTTCCGCCTGCCGATCAACGGCAGGGACGAGGAGGAACTTCTCGCTTCTTTTGAGCAAAAAACGCGCTATAACATCCGTCTTGCGAAGCGCAAGGGCGTGACGGTGAAGGTGGAGACCGCCGAAAAACTGCACGATTTCTATACCATTATGCTGGAGACCGGCGTGCGGGACAACTTCGTCATCCGCACCGAGGAGTATTTCCGGAGGCTGATGGAATGCCTCGGGGACAGCGCGCGGCTCTATATGGCGTATAAGGATGAAACGCCCATCGCGGGCACGCTCGCCGTCGGATACGGCAACAAGGTGTGGTATCTTTACGGCGCGTCCTCCAATTCCTACCGCAATCTGATGCCGAACTATCTTTTGCAGTTCGAGATGATCAAATGGGCGGTGGAGCGCGGCAGTGATATCTATGATTTCCGCGGCGTTTCGGGCGATCTTTCGGAGGACAATCCGCTTTACGGGCTGTACCGTTTCAAGAAAGGATATAACGGCGAGTTCACGGAATTTTGCGGAGAGATCAACCTTGTGTATCATCCCGCGAAAATGTGGATGGCGGAAAAGGGACAGAAGGCGTACCGCAAAATGCAGCACGTCCTGTTCAAAATCAAAAACAAAAAGAAGTGAAGACCGTGACCTATTATGAGGTAGATCTGAAAGACGTCGTCTCCAATTACCGCGAGGCGGCGCGGCATACCCGGGCGCTTTGCGTGCCGATGCTCAAGGCGAACGGATACGGGCTCGGCGCGGCGGCGGTCGCCGACGCGCTGGAGGAGGAAGGCGTACACGCTTTCGCCGTCTCCCGCCTGGAGGAGGCGGACGAGATCGCGGCGCCCGGCCGCAGGATCTGGGTGCTGAGCTGCTACCATACGCCCGCGGAACTTTCCGCGATCGTTGAGAAAGGATATACCGCGGCGGTGGACGGCGTGCCGCAGGCGGAGGAGATCTCCCGCCTCGCGCTCGCCGCGGGCAGGACCGCCGTCATCCATATCAAGGTGGATACCGGCTTCGGCAGGTTCGGTTTCGCGCCGGACGCCGTGGAGGATATCTGTCGGGTCTGCGCGCTGCCGGGGATCGAGGCGCAGGGTATTTTTTCCCACCTCGGCGCGGCGTTTTTGCAGAAAGACCCTTCAGCGGACAAGCAGCTTGCGTTGTTCGAGCGGACGGTCGACGCGCTGAAAGAGGCGGGTGTGACCTTTCCGCTCTGCCATATCGCGGGATCCTCCGGACTCGCGCGGGGAGAGAAATTTCACCTGGACGCCGTGCGCGTCGGTTCTTTGCTGTGCGGCAGGATGCCGGCGGCGAGCGAAATGTCGCTCAAACGGGTGGGACGGCTGTGCAGTGAGATCATTGACGTCCGTCCGGTCGGCAAAGGACATTTCATCGGCTACGGCAACGTATATAAGACCCGCCGCCCGACGCGTGTGGCGGTGCTTGCCGTCGGATACGCGGACGGCGTGCAGACGCGAAAGGACTACGACACCTTCCGCTTTCGCGATCTCTGCCGGTACGGCGCGGACATCCTGAAAATGCTGTGCAGGCGGGACAACCGGATGTACGTGACGGTAAACGGAAAACGCGCGCCGGTCATCGGACGCGTCGCGCTGACGCATACTATGATCGACGTGACGGATATCGAATGCCGCCCGGGAGATACGGCGGAGATCCCCGTCTCGCCGCTGCTGCTGTCGGCGGACGTGGAACGCAGGTATTTGAAATGACGGAGATGGTGGGACAAGAGAATATCCTCTCGCAGATGCGCGCCGCGGCGCGGGAGGGCAGGATATCGCACGCCTATCTTTTGTGCGGTCCCGAGGGCGGCGGCAAACGGACGCTGGCGCGGGCGCTTGCCGGGATCTTTATGTGCCCGCGGGGCGGGGAGGACGACTGTGCGGACTGCCGCAAGGCGGCCTCCGGCGTACACCCCGATATCATCACCGTTTGCGGAGAGACGAAAAAGACCGGCGCGTTCCCCATCGATCAGATCCGCGCCCTGCGGCGGGACGTCTTTGTGATGCCCAACGAGGGAAAACGAAAGATCTACATTATGGAGGACGTCCACAAGATGACGCCCGAGGCGCAGGACGCTTTTTTGAAGGTACTTGAGGAGCCGCCCGCTTACGCGGTGTTTTTAATGACGACCTCCCGGGAGGACAAACTGCTCTCTACCATCCTGTCCCGCGTCGTGCGGATCCGTGTGCCGCTGCCGGAGAAGGCGGAGGCGGCGCGGTATCTTGCGGCGCTCGGGTTCGATCCCGGGGAGGCGGAAACGGCGCTGGGGCTTTGCGGCGGCGCGATCGGCGGCGCCCGCGCGCTGCTGGAAAGCGGCACCCTTCCGGAAAAGATCGCCCTGTGCGAAAGGTTCTGCGACTGCCTGATCCGCGGCACGCCCTACGATCTTGCCGCGCTGGTGCACAGCGTCGCGGCGGACCGGGAAACGCTTGCCGCGTTTCTGGGCTTGCAGCAAACGTATTTTCGTGATATACTGTATCTGAAAAAGACGGGAAAGACGGACGCGCTGGTGTTTCGCGGCAGCGTCACGGCGAATGAGGCGAGATATTCCCGTATGAAAGAGAGCGGCATTGCCGCCGTGATAGAGAAAACAGAGCATTTGCGTCGGCTTTGCGCCGCGCCGATCAGCCTGGTGCTGCTCGAGACGCGGGTCGTCACGCTGTGCGGGGAGGAGATATTTTGAAAACGATCGTCGGCATCCGCTTCAGGGAAGGCGGAAAAGTGTATTATTTCGATCCGGGGGACAGAGAGTTCAAAAAGGGATCGTTCTGCATCGTAGAGACGAGTTACGGCACTGAGTGCGGCGAGGTGGTCCTTGCCAACTGCGAGGTGCCGGACGAGCAGATCAAGACGCCGCTCAAAAGCGTGCGCCGGCAGGCGACGGAGGAGGATCTGCGCCGTCTGCGGGAAAACGGGGAAAAAGAGAAAAAGGCGCTGCGCGTCTGTGAGGAACGCATCGAAAAACTGGGGCTGGAAATGTCGCTGGTGGATGTCGAGTATTCCTTCGACCGCGGCAAGATCCTGTTTTACTTCACGGCGGACGGCCGGGTGGATTTCAGGGAACTTGTCAGAGATCTTGCCGGTATTTTCAAGACCCGCATCGAACTGCGCCAGATCGGCGTGCGGGACGAGAGCAAGATGATGGGCGGGCTCGGCGTGTGCGGCAGGCCGTTCTGCTGTCACAGTTTTATGGCGGATTTCCATTCCGTCTCCATCAAGATGGCGAAGGAGCAGGGTCTGTCCCTCAATCCCGTCAAGATCTCCGGGACCTGCGGCAGGCTGATGTGTTGTCTGGAATACGAACAGAAAGCCTATGAGCAGTACTGGAAGACCACGCCGCGCGTCGGCACCGTTGTCAAAACGGCGGACGGCGTCGGTTCCGTCGTGGACGCGAACGTTTTGAAAGAGGAGGTCCGCGTCAAATTCGTAAACGGCGACGATATCTCCTATAAAGTCTATGCCGTAAGCAACATCACCCCGCTGCACGGACCCAAGAGCGGCGCGGAGAAAAGCGGCAAAGGCGGCAAGAAAAAAACGGACAAGGTGGAAGGCTGACCCGCGATAAGGACAAAGCGGTTATGAAAGGTGAAATTTCCGCCACCCTTTGCCGCAAAGCCTTGAAAACCGAAGCGTAAAATTTTTGCAAAACCACTTGCAAATCTCTATATAGTTGTGGTATTATGATGGTAATTCAATAAGGAGGTGCAAACCATGGCACACAAAATCACCGATCAATGCCTTAAGTGCGGTAGCTGCGAAGGCGAATGTCCGGTAGGCGCGATCTCTGAGGGAGATACGCAGTACGTGATCAACGCTGACGAGTGCATCGACTGCGGTGCCTGCGCGGGTGCTTGCCCGGCGGACGCGATCGTCGAGGAGTAATGGATGAAAAAACGCGGCAATCGCACGGTTGCCGCGTTTTTGTCGAATTTCGCGCGGCGCCGGGGGATCCCGCGAGCGGATCACCCGGCGTTTGCTTGACATAACGGGAGGACCGGATGAAAGGAAAAACCATTTATACCGTGACGGCGGCAGGCGTATTGCTGCTTGCGGCGGCGCGGCTCATACAACTCGGCACCGTGGTGGGTTCCGACGGATTTTTTGTGAAGGATACGGCGGGGCAGCGGTTTTTGTCGGTGTCTCTTTATATCGTTATGGCGCTCGTCGCCGCCGGAAGCCTCGCGCTCCGCGCGGCGGGATCGCTGCGCGTGCCCGGCGTCGCCGGGGACGTGATGACGCGCCCGGTGGGCTTTGTCAGCCTTCTGACCGCCGCCGCGCTGGCGGCGGACGCGATCTGCAAACTCGCGGGCAAACAGTGGATGGGCGTGATGTCACTGCTCGCCGCCGTTTACTTTTTGCTGCTGGCTTTCAACGCGTTCGGCGGGAGCGTATCCGCCGTGCAGATCTTCGCGCCGTTCGCGCTGGCATACCCCTGCGCCAGACTGATCAAACTGTTTTTCGACACCTTCCGTTCCATCAAGGCGTCGGAGAATATCATCGAGATATTCGGGCTGTGCGCCATGATCCTTATGATGATCGTACTGACGAAACAGGTCTACCGCTTTGAGGAAAACTACTCAAAGATCCTTTGGAGCGTGTTCCTGTTCGTATCGTTCGGCGCGCTGTCCGGCCCGGTGCGGCTGATCACCTTCCTGTGGGGCAAACTGACGGTCTCCGCGTATGACAAGGCGGCGTTTGCCGTGGACATCGCGCTGTGGGTGTTCGCGATCCTGTATCTCATCACGGCCGCCGCGGCGCTGCCCGCGGCGCGGGAGAGAGCGGCGCGGGATGACGCTCCGCCGGCAGAGGCGGAAGCAAATGAGGAAATGATCGAAACGACGGAAATCGCGGAGGAAACAGAAAATGACTGACATCATCGCCCATCGCGGCGCTTCTTACGACTATCCCGAAAACACCATGCTTGCTTTTGAAAAAGCGGTGGCTGAGGGCGCCGACGGCATTGAGACCGACGTCCATCTGACGGCGGATAACGTGCTTGTCATCTGCCATGACGAAAAGATCGACCGAACGGCGAACGGCAGCGGCGTCATTGGGGAAATGACGCTGGCAGAGCTTCGCGCCTTTGATTTCGGCGTCAAAAAAGATCCGAAATTCGCCGGACAAGAGATCCCGACGCTGGAACAGCTTCTCACGCTGATCCGAGACACGGGGCTGAAACTCAACATCGAGGTCAAAAACGAGGAGGGACGCTACAAGGGCATCGTGCCCGCGCTGATCGATATGGTCAACGCGTACGGCGTGGCGGATCAAGTGATCTATTCCTCGTTTGACCATACCACACTTGTCGAACTCAAAGCGTATGACCCGACGGTAAAGACCGGCGCGCTGTATTCTCATACGCCCTATAACGCTTTCGAGTATATGAGATCGATCGGCGTGGACGCCATCCACCCGAAGCATACGGCGGTCTTCACGCAGGATATGTGCGCGAGAACGCTTGCCGCCGGCAAAATGGTCAACGTTTGGACGGTGGACGACCCGGAGATGGCGAAAAAACTCGCCGCCGCGGGCGTTACGTCGCTGATCACCAACCGCCCCGCGTTTTTGCGTGAGGCGCTGACTAAATAAACGGAAAACGATCCATAATAAGAGCATGAGAAAGTTTATTTGTGTCATCCTTATGCTCTTATTTGCTTTTTTGACGCTGGCCGGCTGTATGGCGGCGGAAAACGGATGTAAAAAAATCAGCGGAGAGACGGGGCGGAGCGCCGTTTTCTCCTTTACCCGCGAAGGGGAGACGGCGCGGCTGACGATGTTCGGCGACAGCGTCGATATCCCCCTGTCATTTTGAGAAAGAGAGGACAAAAGCGAATGCCCGATCAAAGCCATATCCGCAATTTTTCCATCGTGGCGCATATCGACCACGGTAAATCCACCGTGGCGGACAGACTGCTTGAGATCTGCGGCGCCGTGGAACAGCGGGACGTCACCGAGCAGATGCTGGACAATATGGATCTGGAGCGGGAGCGCGGCATCACCATCAAATCCCGCGCGGTCCGCATGGATTACACGGCGGAGGACGGACAGACCTACGCGATCAATCTGATCGACACGCCGGGACACGTCGATTTCAACTATGAGGTATCCCGTTCGCTCGCGTCCTGTGACGGCGCGGTGCTGGTAGTGGATGCGTCGCAGGGCATCGAGGCGCAGACGCTCGCCAACACCTACCTCGCGATGGAACACGATCTGGAGATCGTGCCGGTCATCAATAAGATCGACCTGCCCAGCGCTGATCCCGAACGGGTCATCCGAGAGATCGAGGACGTCATCGGCATCCCGGCGGAGGACGCGCCCAAAGTGTCCGCCAAAGCGGGCACCAATATGCGGGACGTTTTAGAGGCGGTGGTGACAAAGATCCCCGCGCCGGCGGGAGATGAAAACGCGCCGCTCCGCGCGCTGATCTTTGACAGCGTGTATGACAGTTATAAAGGCGTCATCGTTTACATACGTGTGATGGAAGGAACGCTCAAGGTCGGGGACGCCGTGCGCATGATGGCGGGCGGCGCGGTGTTCGAAACGGTGGAAGTCGGATACCTGCGCGTGTTCGGTATGGAAAAGACCGGCGTGCTTCGCGCGGGGGAGGTCGGCTATTTCACCGCCGCCATCAAGAGCGTGGAGGACACCCGGGTCGGCGACACCGTCACGCTGCGGGACCGCCCGGCGGAAACGGCGCTGGCCGGGTACCGCAAGGTCAACCCGATGGTGTTCTGCGGCATTTATCCCGCCGACGGCGCCCGTTATGAGGATCTCAAAGAGGCGCTCGCCAAACTGGAACTCAACGACGCCGCGCTGATGTACGAGCCGGAGACGTCCGGTGCGCTGGGATTCGGTTTCCGCTGCGGATTTCTCGGACTTCTCCACATGGAGATCATCCAGGAACGTATCGAGCGGGAATTCCAGCTGGACATCATCACCACCGCGCCCAGCGTTATCTACAAGATCACACTGACCGACGGCAGCGTCGTTATGGTGGACAACCCCACCAACTACCCCGATCCCTCGCTGATCGCCGAGGCGAGCGAGCCCTACGTCAAGGCGGACGTTATCTCGCCGGGCGAGTACGTCGGCGCCATTATGGAACTCTGCCAGCAGCGGCGGGGCATATACAAAAATATGACCTACATCGACACCGACCGCGTCAGCATCCACTACGAACTGCCGCTGGCGGAGATCATTTACGACTTTTTCGACGCGCTGAAATCCCGTACCCGCGGCTACGCCTCTTTCGACTACGAAATGTACGACTACCGCCCGAGCAAACTCGTCAAACTCGACATTATGCTCAACGGCGAGATCGTCGACGCGCTGTCCTTTATCGTGTTCAGCGACAGCGCCTATCCGCGGGCGCGTAAAATGGCGGAAAAACTCAAGGAACACATCCCCCGCCAGATGTTCGAGATCCCCATTCAGGCGGCGGTGGGCGGCAAGATCATCGCGAGAGAAACGGTCAAGGCGCTTCGCAAGGACGTCCTCGCCAAGTGTTACGGCGGCGACATCACCCGTAAAAAGAAACTGCTGGAAAAACAAAAAGAGGGGAAAAAGCGCATGCGGCAGCTCGGCAGCGTCGAGGTCCCGCAGGAGGCCTTTATGGCGGTGCTCAAACTGGACGAATGATGCTCTATCTGCATATTCCGTTTTGCAAACGGAAGTGCCGCTACTGCGCCTTTTGCTCGGTGACGGAGGACCGGTACGCCGCGTACGCCGAAAAAGCGGCGGCGGACATCGCTTACTTTCGCGCCGCCGGGCTTTTGGAAACAGCGGACAGTATTTATATCGGAGGCGGCACGCCGGGCGCGCTGCCTCTTTCCGCGTGGCAAACGCTTTGGGGGGCGCTGGACGGCGTGCCGCTCGCGGGGGGCGCGGAATTCACCGTCGAGACCAATCCGGAAAGCACGACGGCGGAGTTTCTCGCGATGCTGAAAGCGCACCGCGTCGAGCGACTGTCTGTCGGCGTTCAAAGTCTGAACGATCGCGAACTTGCCGCGATCGGCCGCCTGCACGACGGCGCCGCGGCGCTCCGCGCGATCGAGGCGGCAAAACAGCGCGGGTTTTCGGAGATCTCCGCCGATCTCATCTACGGCCTGCCGGGGCAGACGCTATCAAGTTTTACCGACAGTCTCACCCGTCTGCTGGACGCCGGCGTCACCCACCTCTCCTGTTATAACTTGCAGATCGAAAAGGGAACGCCCTTTTACGACGATCCGCCCGCCCTGCCGGATGAGGATGAGGAACAGGCGATGTATGACGCGCTTTGCGATATCACCCGCGCGCGGGGCTTTGAGCATTACGAGATCTCGAATTTCGCCCCGTCCGGGCACCGCGCCCGCCACAACAGCGGATACTGGGAGCGGCGGGAGTACCTCGGCATCGGCCCGTCCGCCCATTCCTTTTTTGACGGCACGCGCCGGTGGCAGTCCGCCGACATTCCGGTGTGGCTGGGCGCGCCCGTCGGATCTTTCGCCGGGACGGAAACTCTCACGCCGGAGGACGAACGCACCGAACGGATCATGCTCGGGCTTCGCACCGACCGGGGCGTTCCGGCAAAAGAACTTTCCGCCGCCGTCGTTCAAAAATACGTCGCGGCGGGGCTGGGAGAGATCCGCGCCGGCCGCTTTGTCCTGAACGACAGGGGAATGCTCTTTTCCAACACCGTCATTTCCGACCTTATATAATAATGAAAAAACCGCGTGAGCGGTTTTTTCTTTTAGGGGAAGGAGACATAGTACCTTCCCCTGTCTCCTTATGACGCTGTCATTCTATCAGGAGCGTAGGGGGCGACGACCCCGGCGCCCCGCGGTTAGAACGAACCTGCTCTCCGTGCCCGAAATTGATTTGTAACAAAAAATTCACAAAAAACTATTGACTATCCGGCAAAAGTGAGTATAATAAAATTAGCACTCGGAGAATTAGAGTGCTAAAACTCTCAAAAGAGGTGAGAGGCGTGAAAGATCGGCAGAAGGCGGTACTGAAAGCCGTTGTCGAAAGTTACATCGAAAACGGTGAACCGGTCGCCAGCAAGGCGATCCTGGAGCGGGAGGGGATGAACGTTTCCTCCGCGACGGTGCGCAACGATCTGGCGGAACTTGAACGGCTGGGCTATCTGCAGCAGCCGCACACGTCCGCGGGGCGCGTGCCGACGGAAGAGGGATACCGCTTTTACGTGGATCATCTTTTGGAGCTACCCGGCATCGAGATGAAGCAGACCGAGGACATCATCACGGCGATCGGCAGCATCAACGCGGGGCTGGACGATTTCCTGCAGCAGGCGATCACGCTGTTCTCCGAGATCACGGGATACACCAGCGCCGTTGTCGTACCACAGAGTCGGGATGACCGCATTATGAAACTCGAGGTCATCAAGACGGCGGACGATATGATCAATCTGCTGGTCGTCACCCGCAGCGGCAAGGTCAAAAACTCCTTTGCCCGCCTGTACTTCCTCGCGACGGACGACGACATCCGGGAACTCAACGAAACGCTCGGCGCCTACATCAGCGACAAGAACTTCGCGGCGCTGGACGACGGCGCGTTCGACGAGCTGGAGCGCCTGCTCTCCCAAAAGCAGAAAAACTGGGACTTTCTCGTCGGCATCGTCAAAAACGTCGTCACGAGCATGCATCAGCCGAAAGTGCTGGTCAGCGGGCAGAGCCGCATGCTTTCCTACCCGGAGTTTTACGAGATCCACAAGGCGCAGAACATCCTTTCGTTCCTCGGTAAAAAGGACGCGCTTTATAACGTCCTGACCAGCGGGGAGGACACCTCCGGCGTCGATATCCGCATCGGCAGTGAGATCGGGGATGAGACCTTCCGGGATATGAGCCTTGTCATCCGCAAGTACGGGGACGACTCCGGGGGCTTTGGCGCGTTCTCCATTTTCGGGCCCAAACGGATGGATTACGGCAAAAGCGCCTCGCAGATCGACTATTTCGCGCGGTGTATCGAGAAGTTTTTGAAAGATAATTACCTGTAAAGGAGACGGATATGGAAGAAACGAAGAAAACCGCGCCGCAGGCGGAAAGCACGGAAAAGGCGGCAAAAGCGGAAAAATCTGAAAAAACCAAAAAGACGAAGACGGCCAAAGAGACGGAACAACTGCGCAAACAGCTCGACGAGACCAAAGACCAGCTGCTTCGTACACTCGCCGAATACGACAACTACCGCAAGCGTACCCAAAAGGAAAAGGACGGTATGTACGCCGACGGCATTTTGCAGGGCGTAAAGACATTCCTGCCCGCGATCGACAACCTCGAACGGGCGCTTGCCGCGGCGGAGGACAGCACGCTCAAAGAGGGTGTGGCGATGATCCTCACGCAGATGAAGGAAGCGCTGAAAACGCTCGGCGTCACGGAGTTCGGAGAGGTCGGAGAACCCTTCGATCCCAACGCCCACGCGGCGGTCTTTCATATTGATGATGAAAATCTACCCGAAAATAGCATCGCGGAGGTACTGCAAAAAGGGTATATTTATAAAGACGGACCCATCGTCCGCCACGCGACGGTAAAAGTCGCGAACTGATATTTTGAAAAAGACGTAAGGAGGAATATATTATGTCTAAGATCATCGGTATCGATCTCGGTACCACCAATTCATGCGTATCGGTCATGGAGGGCGGCGAGCCCACCGTGATCCCCAACAGCGAAGGCGGCAGAACGACGCCGAGCGTCGTCGCGTTCGCGAAAAACGGCGAGAGGATGGTCGGCCAGGTGGCGAAACGCCAGGCGATCACCAACCCCGACCGCACCATCATTTCCATCAAGAGAGATATGGGCTCCGCCCGCCGTATAGAGATCGACGGCAAGAAATACTCTCCCGAGGAGATCAGCGCGTTCATCCTGCAAAAACTGAAGGCGGACGCGGAAGCGTTCCTCGGCGAGCCGGTCACCGAAGCGGTCATCACGGTGCCCGCGTATTTTTCCGACTCTCAGCGCCAGGCGACCAAGGACGCCGGCAAGATCGCGGGTCTTGACGTCAAGCGGATCATCAACGAGCCGACGGCGGCGGCGCTTGCCTACGGCATCGATAAGGAAAGCGAACAGAAGATCATGGTGTACGACCTGGGCGGCGGCACCTTCGACGTCTCCATCCTTGAGATCGGGGACGGCGTGTGTGAGGTGCTTGCCACCAACGGCAACACCCACCTCGGCGGCGACGATTTCGACGCCCGCATCATCGACTGGATGAACGACGAATTCAAGAAGGCCAACGGCGTCGATCTCAAAGCGGACAGTATGGCGTATCAGCGCCTCAAAGAGGCGGCGGAGAAAGCCAAGATCGAGCTTTCAGGCGTGATGACCTCGCAGATCAATCTGCCTTTCATCACCGCTACCGCCAGCGGCCCGCTCCATCTGGATATGACGCTGACCCGCGCCAAGTTCAACGAACTGACGGCGGATCTCGTCGAAAAGACGATGGAGCCGGTGCGAAACGCCATGAAAGACGCCGGTCTTTCCACCGGTGATATCCAAAAGGTCGTTCTGGTCGGCGGTTCCACCCGTATCCCGGCGGTGGCGGAAGCCATCAGCAAATATATGGGTCAGGAAGCGCACAAGGGCATCAACCCCGACGAGTGCGTCGCCTGCGGCGCCGCGATCCAGGCGGGTGTTCTGGGCGGCGACGTCAAAGGGCTTCTGCTGCTGGACGTCACCCCGCTGTCCCTCGGTCTTGAGACGCTGGGCGGCGTATTCACCAAACTGATCGACCGCAACACCACCATCCCCGCCAAAAAGAGTCAGATCTTTTCCACCGCGGCGGACAATCAGCCCAGTGTTGAGATCCACGTCCTGCAGGGCGAGCGCGAGATGGCGGCGGACAATAAGACGCTCGGCCGTTTCCACCTGGACGGCATCGCTCCGGCGCCCCGCGGCGTGCCGCAGATCGAGGTGACCTTCGACATCGACGCCAACGGTATCGTCAACGTATCCGCCAAGGATATGGGCACCGGCAAGGAACAGCACATCACCATCACTTCCTCCACCAATATGTCCAAGGAGGATATCGAGAAAGCAGTCAAGGAGGCGGAGAATTTCGCCGCCGAGGATAAAAAGAAAAAAGAGGAGATCGAGGTCCGCAACAACGCCGATCAGATGGTCTATCAGTGTGAAAAGACCATCGCTGACGCGGGGGATAAACTCACCGCGGAGGATAAAGCGGGCGTGCAGAGCGCGATCGACAAAGTGAAAGAGGCGCTGAAAGGCACGGACACCGAGGCGATCAAGAGCGCGACGGAAGCCCTGCAGAAAGCGATCTACGATCTGTCCTCCAAGATCTACGCGAACGCCACGCCCGAACAGCAGGCGGCGGCACAGCAGGCGGCACAGCAGGCGGCGGACGCGCAGAACGCCGACGGCGTGTATGACGCGGATTTCAAAGACGTAGACGATAACAAATAAGGAATATGGCTGATAAGAGAGATTATTATGAAGTCCTCGGCGTGCCGAAAGGCGCGTCCGAGGACGAAATAAAGAAGGCGTACCGCAAACTTGCCAAGCAGTATCATCCCGATCTCAATCCCGGCGATAAAACGGCGGAGGCGAAATTCAAGGAGATCAGCGAGGCGCACGAGATCCTGTCCGATCCCGAAAAGCGCGCGAAATACGACCAGTTCGGTCACGCGGCGTTCGATCCGTCTTTCGGCGCCGGCGGCGCGGGCGGATTTGGCGGCGGTTTCGGCGGTTTCGGGGGCTTTGGTGACGTCGGCGATATTTTTGAGACGTTTTTTGGCGGCGGTTTCGGCGGCCGTTCCGGAAGTTCCAACCGCCCGCAGAAGGGCGAGGATATCGAGCTGACCCTCACCGTCACTTTCGAGGAGGCGGCGTTCGGCTGTCAGAAGGAGATCCGCTACCGCACCAGGGATCTTTGCAAAGCGTGCAAGGGGACCGGCGCGAAAAACGGCACCGAACTTGAGACCTGCTCCCAGTGCGGCGGCAGGGGATTTGTCACCACGACCCAGCGCACCATCCTCGGCAGTATGCAGTCTCAGCGCCCCTGTCCCGCGTGCGGCGGCAAGGGCAAGCGGATCAAAGTGCCGTGTCCCGAATGTCACGGCGGCATCAAGGCGGCGGATAAGACCAAGGTCATCACCGTGCCGGCGGGCATCGACGACCGCCAGTCGCTGACGCTGCGCGGGCAGGGCAACGCCGGCGCCAACGGCGGACCGGCGGGAGACGTTTACATCATCATCCGCGTGCAGCCGCACAAGTTGTTTGAACGGCGGGGGAGCGATCTCTACTGCAGATATCCGCTGTCCGCCATCGACGCGGCGCTCGGCTGCGAGGTCGTGATCCCGACGCTGGAAGGCAAAGTGAAATACACCGTGCCGGAGGGCACGCAGAACGGCGCGACCTTCCGCTTCCGCGGCAAGGGCGTCACACGGATCGGTACCAAAAACAAGGGCGACCTGTTCGTCACCGTTGAGACGGAGATCCCCAAACGCCTGAGCAAAAAGCAGAAAGAGGACCTGCGCGCCGTCGCGGCCACCCTCGGCGACAAAAATTTCGAAAAACGCAAACAGTTCAACGATCAAATGTAAAAAAGCAGTGAGATCCTTTGGGATCTCACTGCTTTTTTCTGTTTCACTTTATAAAGAAAGCCAAGAGATTTTCGCGTGCGTTTTTCGGCTCCCCTTACACAGGGGAGCCGAAAAACACGCCAATTTCATCGGGCGCGAGGCTTCCCCTTGAGGGAAAGCCGTTATAAAGATTTCCCCCGGTCAAAGACCGGGGGAAATCATCCTTAATTTGCCCGAAGGGCAACATCATTCAGGCGAAGCCTGACATCGTTTGCGGCTTTGCCGCAACATCATTTTCCCGTCAGGGAAACATCGTGTAGGGGGCGGCAGCCTGCCGCCCGCCCTGTCGGAACGCGGCTGTTTCCGAGGGCGGCACCCTTATCGCGGGTCAGCCATCTCACACAGCGGTCAGATCGACTGTCAGCAGGCTTGCTTTTTGCGTATCCTCTCCCGAAAATACGAGGATGCCCGTCGCGATCGCGACGCGTTTGCCGCCCGCCCATAGGTCTGCGGTGTAGGAATACGACGCCTCCTGCGGACAGCCGCGGGACAACTCGATGTTTTCGGGGAAAATGTTCGCGCAGGTCTCGGTGAACAGCGCCGCGCCGGCGAGGAAAGCGCGGCTGCACGCCATTTTCCGTATACAATCGTCGGTCAGGCAAGCGGCGTATTCCGCCGTGAGATATTCCGACAGGCGGTCTGTCCGGGACATACCCGTTACGTTTGAGCTGACGCTGAGGGACGCCGCGCGGCTGAAATCATCTTTCTGCGTCCGGGTGCAGGTCAGGACTTTCGCCAGGATCGCCTCGGCGCGTCTTTCCTGCGCGCCGCATCCGGTCAAAAGCAGGCAGAGAGAAAATATGACGCAGATAAGACAGGCGGTTTTGATCCATCTGACGGCAGTGTGTTTCATAACAGATCATCTCCCTAAAATACGTTCGGAACAAGAGGACCGACGGGCGCCGGTAAGAAAATGGTTGCTTTTTTTACCAAATCGTGTTATACTTATCTCTCAAAGATATTATAAGAGCAACGTACTGTAAAGATACCAACAAAAGAGAAAGGGTCTTTTCGGAAGACCCGCGAAAAGGATGATCGGGCGAAAGGAGCGTGTATGTCCGTGGAGGATCTCAAGGCGGTCGTCGCCGCCAATATCATCAAACTCCGCGCCGCCGCGGGGCTCACGCAGGCACAGCTCGGCGAGAAGCTCAACTATTCCGACAAGACCATATCCAAGTGGGAGCGCGCGGAGGCGCTGCCGGACGCCGGATCCCTCAAAGAGATGGCGGCCATATTCGGCGTGACGGTCGATCTGCTTCTGACGGACGACAGTCTGTGGAGATCCCCGCCGCCGGAGCGCGCGGAGTACAGCAAGTCCGCGATCACGCTGGTATCCGTGACAAGCATATGGACCGTCGCGGTGCTGACCTTCGTCATTATGTGGCTGTGCGGCATCGTGTACTGGCAGACCTTCGTGTACGCCGTACCGGTCATGCTGATCACCCTGCTGGCGCTCAACGCCTCGTTCCACCGCCGGCGGTGGAACGAGATCATCGTCGCGGCGCTGGTGGCGAGCGTCATTCTGACGGTCTATCTGGCGCTGCTGCCCTTCAACTTGTGGCAGCTTCTGATCGTCATCGCGCCGGCGGAGGCGGTCGTGTTCTTTTCTTTCCGCATCCGCAAGCGAAAGAAGGCGTAGGCTGATCCACGATAAGGACAAAACGCCTGAAAAACGGTAAAAACCGGCACTTTTCGACTTGTTGTCCTCGGCGGGCGCCAGCCCGCCGTCGTCCTCCGCACCGAAAATCACTCGATTTTTCCTCGCTAACAGGTGCGGAGAGTTTTGAAAGAGAAAAATTTTCGATCAGACAAAGTCGCAAAACGCAGGAAACCTGGCGGTTTTCAAGGCTTTGCGGCAAAGGGTGGCGGAAATTTTACCTTTCAAAACCGCTTTGTCCTTATCGCGGGTCAGCCTAGTTCTACAAATCGTAGAGTTGATATTTTCGCGGTAGAATGGCCGTATCGCCACTCTACCGCGCCATTTTTATTTGTGGAACGGAAAAACAGATCAGTAGATAGTCTTTTTACGATCTCTCGTTTATAATGAGAACAACGTTTTTCATTGCAAAGGAGATCTGACTATGAGCGACTACATTTTGAGCTGCTGTTCCACCGTGGATCTGACAAGCGAACATCTTGCCGCCCGCGGGATAGAGTACACATCCTTCCGTTTTTTCGTCAACGGAGAGGAAAAGATCGACGACCTCGGACAGACGATGTCGATGGATGAGTTTTATCGGAGTATGCTGGACGGGGCGGACACCGCCACCGCGCAGATCAATATCGGTGAATATCTCGAGTATTTCTGCAAACTGCTGGAAACGGGAAAGGACGTACTGCACGTCTGCCTTTCCTCCGGGCTTTCCGGTACCTATAATTCCGCCTGCAACGCGGCGCTGATCGCCCGGGATCGCTATCCCGACCGCAAGTTGTATGTCGTCGACTCTCTCGGCGCTTCCTCCGGCTACGGCCTTTTGATGGAAACGCTCGCCGACCTGCGGGACGAAGGGAAAGATCTGGAGGAGGTGCGGGAATTCGCGGAGCAAAACAAGCTACGGGTGCATCACTGGTTTTTCTCCACCGATCTTACCTTTTACGTCAAGGGCGGCAGGGTGTCAAAGACCGCCGGCTTTTTCGGCGGGATGCTGGGCATCTGCCCGCTGCTCAATATGGATCACCTCGGAAGGCTGATCCCGCGCGCCAAGATCCGTTCCAAAAAGAAGGTCATTTTAGAGCAGGTCAGGCGGATGGAGCAAAACGCCGATCTCGGCGCAGATTATGACGGAAAATGCTTTATTTCTCAATCTTACTGCCGGCAGGACGCCGAGCAGCTACGGGACATTCTGAAAGAGAGATTTCCCCGTATCAACGGGGAGATCGGGATCTTTGATATCGGACCCACCATCGGATCGCACAGCGGTCCGGGGACCGTCGCTTTGTTCTTTTGGGGCAAAAAAAGAGAAAACTAAGATCCGGCGGATAGGTAAAGGATAGGGATATGGTCGATTTTACCCAAAAAATGAAAAAGGAATATACCATTCTCGCGCCCGATATTTTTCCGACGCATATGCGGCTTTTGCGGGAGATATTCGTGGCGCGGGGGTATAAACTCGAGATCCTGCGCTACGAGGGAAAAGACGTCATCGACACGGGGCTGAAGTACGTCCACAACGATATGTGTTATCCCGCGATCTGCACGCTGGGGCAACAGCTGTACGCGCTGACCTGCGGGGACTACGATCCGCGTAAATGCGCCCTGATCCAGTTTCAGACGGGCGGCGGGTGCCGCGCGTCCAATTATGTGATGCTGCTTCGCAAGGCGCTCAAAAATATGGGGATGGAATACGTGCCGGTGATCGCGCTGAGTTTTACCGGCATCGAGCATTACAGCGGCTTCCATATCACGCTGCCGATGGTGCTGTCCGCCGTGCGGGCGCTGGTGTACGGCGATATGCTGCTCTGCCTTAAAAATCAGACGAGACCCTACGAGATCAATCGGGGGGACACCGAAAAGGTGGTCGCCAAATGGGTGGACAGACTGCGCTGGCAATTATATAAGAACCGCGGGCTGTCCCGCGGCGCCATGCGTAAAAACCTTGACGAAATGGTAAAGGATTTTCATGATATCCCCCGTGAAAAGCGGGATCTGAA
Source organism: Clostridiales bacterium Firm_08 (assembly GCA_001604045.1). Taxonomy (GTDB): domain Bacteria; phylum Bacillota; class Clostridia; order Oscillospirales; family QAKW01; genus Firm-08. The sequence continues at coordinate 76,431 of LVAN01000007.1, forward strand.
AAAGGTCGGCATCGTCGGGGAGATCTATGTGAAATACTCTCCTTTCGGCAACAACGGGCTGGAAAAATTCCTGGAAACGCAGGACTGTGAGTATATGGTGCCGGGCGTTCTGGGCTTCTTTCAATACTGTTTTTCCAATATGGAGACGGATCACCGCTATTACGGCACGCCCAAGACCCACCAGCTGGCGGGAAAGATCGCGGAAAGCGTCGCTTCCGACTGGGAGAAGGAGATCCTCCGGGCGCTGGCGCCCTATCCCGAGTTCGTCGCCCCCGCGCCCATCAGCGAGGTCAAACGGCTGGCGGAGCGGGTCATCGACAGAGGCGTCAAAATGGGGGAGGGATGGCTGCTGCCCGGCGAGGCGGCGGAGATGATCGAAAAGGGGTATACCAATATCATTTCCGCGCAGCCCTTCGGCTGTCTGCCCAATCATATCGTCGCCAAGGGCACCATCCGCCGCCTGCGGGAACTTTACCCGAAGGCGAATATCTTTCCGGTGGACTATGACGCGGGCGCGTCCCGGGTCAATCAGGAAAACCGCATCAAACTGATGCTCGCCATCGCCGATGAGGAGGCAAAGACCGCGGAACGGGAGGCGGTAAAGGTATGAAGCGACTCGGACTTGACGTCGGTTCCACCACCCTCAAATGCGCGCTTCTGGATGAGCAGGATCAACTTGTATTTTCCTGCTATCAGCGGCATTATTCCAAGATCGCCGGGACGATGACCGAAATGCTGACGGCGATCGATAAGGAATTTCCCGGCGAGACCGTCGCCGTCACGCTGTCCGGTTCCGCCGGTATGGGGCTGGCGGACGCGCTGGACGTGCCTTTTGTACAGGAAGTCTACGCCGAACGGCTCGCCGTCAAAGCGCTCCAGCCGCGGACCGACGCCGTGATCGAACTCGGCGGGGAGGACGCCAAGATCCTCTTTCTGCGCGGCGGCTTTGAAATGCGGATGAACGGCACCTGCGCCGGCGGCACCGGCGCGTTCATCGATCAGATGGCGTCGCTGATGCGGGTGACGCCGGATGAGGTCAACGACCTTGCCGCCCGCCACGAAAAAGTCTATACCATCGCCTCACGCTGCGGCGTGTTCGCCAAATCCGATATCCAGCCGCTGCTCAATCAGGGGGCGCGGAAGGAGGATATCTCCGCCGGCATTTTTTACGCCGTCGTCAATCAGACGATCGGAGGGCTTGCCCAGGGGAGGCAGATCGGCGGCAACGTCCTGTATCTCGGCGGCCCGCTGACTTTCTTCTCCGAACTGCGGCGCAGTTTTGACGAGGTGCTGGGCGTCAAGGGCGTCTGCCCTGAAAACTCGCTGTATTACGTCGCGATCGGCGCCGCCTGCGCGGGCGTGGGCAGAGAGGAAACGCCGCTTTCCTTCGCGGCGCGGCTCGGTGCTCTGCCGCTTGTCGGACAGTATCAGAGCGCGCGGCCGCTGTTCCGCTCCGGGGAGGAGTACAAGGCGTTTCTGGAACGCCACGAGCGCGCCTCTCTCGGCACCAGAGAACTTACCGCCCCGCGGGGCAAAATGTATCTCGGCGTCGACGCCGGTTCCACCACCGTCAAGGCGGTGCTGTGCGATGAGGCGGGCAATATATTCCGTCCTTATTACGCGGGCAACAACGGCAATCCCGTCCCGCTGATCAAGTCGTATCTGGAAGGGATCTACCGGGATTTCCCCGATATCGAGATCGTTTCCTCCGCCGCCACCGGGTACGGCGAGGAGATCATCAAAAACGCCTTCGGGCTGGATATGGGCGTGGTGGAGACCATCGCGCACTATACGGCGGCGAAATATTTCAAAGAGGACGTCGATTTCATCCTTGATATCGGCGGGCAGGATATCAAATGCTTTCAGATCCGCGGCGGCGCGATCGACAATCTGTATCTCAACGAGGCCTGCTCCTCCGGGTGCGGCTCCTTTTTGCAGACGTTCGCGGGGGCGCTCGGCTATGACGCCGCCTCTTTCGCGCGTCTCGGGCGGTTCGCCGCCCATCCCGTCGACCTCGGCTCCCGGTGTACCGTCTTTATGAACAGCGCCGTCAAGCAGGCGCAGAAGGACGGCGCGTCGGTGGAGGATATCGCCGCGGGGCTTTCCATCAGCGTCGTCAAGAACGCGCTGTATAAAGTCATCCGCTGTGCCGATCCGGAAAGTCTCGGCAAAAACATCATCGTGCAGGGCGGCACCTTTCTCAACGACTGCGTCCTGCGCGCCTTTGAGCAGGAGATCGGACGGGACGTCATCCGTCCGAAATACGCGCCGCTGATGGGCGCGTACGGCGCGGCGCTGTACGCCGCCGCGCACGCCGGAAACGCGAAGGGCAAACTTGTGACGGCGCGGGAACTCGCGGCGTTCACCCATCACGTCAAAGCGGTGACCTGCAACGGCTGCGGCAATCACTGCTCGCTGACCGTCAACACCTTTTCCGGCGGCAGGCGCTTTATCGCCGGCAACCGGTGCGACCGCCCGCTCCACCTCGCGGACGAGAGCAAACACTATGATCTTTACGAATACAAACTCGAACTGTTGGGACGGTACTGCAAAAACCGTATCGATCCGAAAAAAAAGACCGTCGGTCTGCCGCTCGGTCTGAATTTCTATGAACTTCTGCCGTTCTGGCACGCGTTTTTCGATACGCTGGGCTTTAACGTCATCGTTTCCCCGACCTCCGACCGTCAGACGTATCTGGACGGTCAGTACACCATCCCGTCGGATACCGCCTGCTATCCCGCCAAACTGATGCACGGCCACATCGAGGCGCTGCTGCGGGAAAAGCCGGACGCGATCTTTTACCCCGGCATGACCTATAACGTGGATGAGAAAAAAGGGCAAAATCATTTCAACTGCCCGGTGGTCGCCTACTATCCGCAGGTGCTGAAGGGCAACGTGCGGGCGCTGGAGGATACGATATTCATCTGTGATTTCGTCTCTCCCGCGCGGCGGTCGTTTTTCGAAAAGCGGATGCGGGAGATCCTGGGGCAGTATTTTCCGCCTTTCACAAAGCGGGAGATCCGCCGCGCGGCGAGAGCCGCCTATGCCGCCTATGCCGCGTATTTCGCCGATCTCAGGAAAAAGGCGGCGGAATACAGGGCGCTGGCGCAAAAGGAGGGACGCCCTGTCATCGTGCTGGCGGGGAGACCTTATCACGCCGATCCCGAGATCAATCACGGCATCCATACGCTGATCTGCAAACTCGGCGCCGTCGTGCTGACCGAGGACAGCGTCAGCCATCTTGTGAGGCCTTTCCGCGTCAACGTCCGCGACCAGTGGACCTATCACGCGCGGCTGTACGCCGCGGCGAAATATGTCGCCAACGCCCCCAAAGAGGCGAAAATGAGTCTTGTGCAACTCGTCTCCTTCGGCTGCGGCGTGGACGCTGTCACCACCGATGAGGTCCGTTCCATCATCGAGCGGACGGGCGGCATCTATACACAGATCAAGATCGACGAGATCTCCAACATCGGCGCGGTCAATATCCGCCTGCGCTCCCTTTTCGCCGCGCTGAAAGACAGAAACACGCGGTAATTACACCCCAATATTAAAGATCCCCTTCGGTTTTGACCGAAGGGGATCTTTTAGCGATATCAAACTTTATAAATGAACATTTTTGATGTAGTTTTTCCCCGGTCAAAGACCGGGGAAAAACATCCTTGATTTGCGCAAGGTGCAACATCATTTGCCGCAAGGCAACATCATTTACGCGAAGCGTAACATCGTTTGCCCGTCAGGGCAACATCATTTGCCCGCAAGGGCGGTCACTTGATAACGACCGGCGAGCGGTATTCCATCCCCTTGGCGCGGGGAGAGCGCAGGGCGAAGTTGAACGCGTCGGTGACGCGCGCGTCGGTGTCGAACGCCCGCCGCGCCGTCCCGGAAAGGTCTTTGACCGCCGCGGGTTTTATGAGCAGGGGAACGGACGGATCCATCCGCCGTAAAAGCGCCGCGCCGGTATCGTTCAGCCCCAGCACCCGCAGATAGGGGAGATCGCCCGTGAAAGGCGGGAGGTCGAGATAGGTCCGCAGCACCGCGCGGCGGATCATCGAGTGTGTAAAGCATTTTGACTTTGCAGTATCGTAAACGTCAGTGAGGAGGCTTTTTGTCTCAAACGCCTCCGCGAGCCGCGCGCCCAGACCGTCGGGATACAGCGAAAGCCACTCGTCCCGCGTCTTGCGCCGCAGCGCCGATGTGATCATAAGGTCGAAACGCCTGGGATCCAGCACCGCGCCCTCGTCGATCGCCGATTTGTACAGCGGATGGACGGCGGACGGCGTAAAGCGGGGATAGTCCGCGAGATGCCGCCGCAGGTATGACGCGTCGGCGAAATCGCCCGTCGGGCGGCCGCTGTCGTGCGCCGCGCCGACGCGGCGCAGGGCAAAGAGGTCGAATTTCGTGTTCGCTTTGATGTACTCGAACGCGAGCAGATTGTTGGGAAGGTCCAGCGCCGTCCAATGTTCCGGCGACAGCGTTTTGTATGCCTCTCTCATCGCGGCGGCGGGGGACGCCCCTTCGTCCAGCGCCTTGCGGGTCAACGCTTGCACCTGATCCTCGGGAAACGTCGCGAGCTCTTTCAGGATCTCGAGGTTGTCCTCCTCCATCCCGAAGCACAGCCTGCCGTCAAGCCCGGTCGCGTTCGCGGCGGCGAGCGCTCCCCGCGCGAAATCCATCGCGCTGCCGCAGGCGGCTCCCGCGGGCAGTTCCAGTACAAGGTCCGCGCCGCAGGACAGCGCCGCCCGCGCCCGCGTCCATTTGTCCATACAGGCAAACGCCCCGCGCTGGGTCACGTGACCGCTCATAACGCACACGACGGGCGCCTCTCCGACGGCGTTCAGCAGGTAATGATGTCCGTTATGAAGGGGATTGAGTTCACAAATGATAAAATTGACCAATTTTGTTCACTTCTTTACAAAGTTTTTTTACTTTTTTCAAAAAAAATCTTGAAACTTGTCTGTTAGTATTATATAATAAAAAAAGAATTTTGGAAAGAGGAATTTTATTTTTTTCAGGAGGAAGGGCATTTTATGAAAATTCTGGTCGTGAATGCCGGAAGTTCATCGCTGAAATATCAGTTGATCGATATGGACGACAGAAGCGTAATGGCAAAGGGTCAGTGCGAGAGGATCACGGTAGACGGACACTTCAAGCACGCCGCGGGAGACAAACAGACAGAGTTCGACATCGCGCTCCCGGATCACAAGGTCGCCATCGAGCTGGTATTGAAATATCTCACAGACGCTGAGTACGGCGTGATCGGGGATATGTCCGAGATCGCGGCGGTGGGACACCGCATCGTCAACGGCGGCGAGGTGTTCCCGGAAAGTTGTATTATGGATGAGGAAAAGATCCGTAAGCTGGAGGCGCTCACCGAGTTCGCGCCGCTGCACAATCCGCCAGCGGTCACCGGCATCCGCGCCTGCATCGAGGTGATGGGGGAGAACGTCCCGCAGATCTGCGTGTTCGACACATCTTTCCATCAGACGATGCCGAAGGAAGCGAGCGTTTACGCTATTCCTTATAAATATTATACGGATTACGGCATCCGCCGTTTCGGCGCCCACGGCACCAGCCACAAATACGTGGCGGGCGAGTGCGCCAGACTGATGGGCAAGGATCCGAAGGATCTTAAGATCGTCACCTGCCATCTTGGCAACGGTTCCTCCATCACGGCGGTGGACGGCGGAAAATGTATCGACACTTCGATGGGCTTTACGCCGCTTGCCGGTCTTTTGATGGGCACGCGCTGCGGCGATATCGACCCGGCGATCCTGCCCTTTATTATGCAGAAGGACAACATTCCCGTTGAGGAGATCGGCGATTTTCTCAACAAGAAATGCGGCGTGCTGGGGCTGAGCGGCGTTTCCAGTGATTTCCGTGATCTGGAAGCCGCGGCAAAGGAAGGCAACGAGCGCGCGGCGCTGGCACTCAATATGTTCAACTATCAGGTCAAAAAGTTCATCGGCGCCTATATGGCGGCGATGGGCGGACTGGACGCTATCGTGTTCACCGCCGGCATCGGGGAGAACAACGCGGTGATGCGGAAACAGATCTGCGAGGAGCTTTCTTTCCTCGGCATCGAGGTCGACGATGCGAAAAATGCCGAGCGCGGCAAGGCGCAGGAGATCACAAAGCCTACGAGCCGGGTACACGTGTTCGTTATCCCGACCAACGAGGAACTTGCCATCGCGCTGGATACAGAGTATCTTGTGCGGAACGCATAACAGTTTATATTTTTACATTTAAAAAAGGTGGTGCAGTGGAAATGAAAAGAAATTTTCCTTCCAGAATCGTATGTATGGTGTGCGCGGTGATCCTCGCGTTTTCGATGATCCCCGTGTACTTCGTCGCGCAGGCGGGCGGTAGCAGCTCGCAGTATATTTTCCAGCCTGACTGCGACATTTCGGTCATGACCTTCAATGTCCTTGATTATGAGACCACAGGTGAGTACCAGTCTTCGGCGACGCGTTTCAACTATATCGTGGATACCATCAACACCTATTCGCCCGATCTCATCGGTATCCAGGAAGCGGCTATGGACACGGATTTCAATTGGGTGACGCAGCTGCAATCGTCGCTGGGCGGCACCTATGCGAGCCGCGCGCTGAGGGATGATAATTCCAGTTACCCAATGACTATCGCCAGCGGGTTGATGATCTTCTGGAAAAAGAGCCGGTTCAGCCGGGTATCCAGCGGCGCGGCGCAGTACACCGGTATCGAGGCGTATGTGAACGGCCAGTACATGTCGGACGCCAGCCGGTATTATCAGTACGTCAAGCTGTACGATAGCCAGAAGGACATAAACTTCTATATGTTCAACACCCACCTTGCCATCTCCGCTGTTTTGATGGACGGCGATCCGTCAACGACCACTGATGACGAACGGCTCATGGGCTATAAACACAAAACACTGCAGATCAAGCAGCTTGTCGCGAGAATGAAATCACTTTCGCAGAATATGCCCTGCTTTGCCACCGGCGACTATAACTGTACTTTCGACGCGTCCGATCCCGACCCGACGTCGGAGACCGCGATGCTGACGCTGATGGGTTACAATACGCCCTTCAAGTCTGCCGGCGAGATCGCGAAATATAACTTTCCGGTTTCCTATACCACTACTATTGACCACTGTTTTGTCAATGAGAAATACGTCGAGGTACTGGCGCGCGACTTTGTCTATCGCGACTACAACGGCCAACAGCCGAGCGACCACCGCGCCGTTATGAATTATATGAATTATACTCCCCTCGCCACCTTCGGTGAAAACGTCACGTATAACGCCGCGGAAAAGACCGCCACCGCCACGACCGACGGGACCAGCTTCGCGCTGCCGATCTCGCTGACGCCCACCGGATTTACCACCAAGATCTACAACGCCGCGGGCAGCGTGGTGACCTCACCGCTGACCTTGACGGCGCCCAATAACCATTTTACTATAAAATTTACAAACAGTAATCTTACTAACAATTCCTCTACGGTATACAGTTCCATTGACGTCAACATCCGCACCACGGCGTTCGAAACGCCGGGCGCCATTTCCTGCGAGAACGCGGAGAGCGCCTGGTATGACGCGGAGAATGAGGCGTATCATATCGCCGTCGCGAGCGGCGTGACGAGCGTTTCGCCTGTCATCACCGGCGGATCTCTTTATAAGAACGCCGCCGGCACGACCGCGCAGAGCACGCCCGTCAGCACTTCCGCCGGCCGCAAGACGCTGTACGTCAAGATCGGCACCACCGTCTATCCGCTGTACATTGACCGCGAGCAGCTTGCCGCGGCGGGTACCGGCACACTGTATGTTGACTCCGGACTTACCGGACTTCCCAACGGAAGCGTCGGCTCTTACCACGACCGTGACGGCATACGGCTCGTCACCGTCGGCACCAACGGATTTGCCACGCTGGCCGCGGCGAATTCCAAGGCGTCCACCAACTACTCTATTTACGTCGCGCCCGGCATTTACCGGGAGGGTGTGTCGATCTACGCGAACAAAAAGTTAAAATGGTACGGCAACAACCGCGACGTATCTCCCATCACGCGCGGCTCCAGCATCTGGACGCTGAACACGAGCCGGCTGGAGGAGACCATCCTTAAAGATGTGAATTTCACAGTCACCATCAGCTCCAGCGCCACGGAAGGCTCCGTCGATATCCACGGCTTTTCCGTTGTCGGCACGACGGAGAGAGGTCCGATCTATAGCGGTTTCGGCAACTCCGCCACCCTTGGCACCCGCCATTGCACCTTCAATATTTCAAAGAATATTCTGGCGGGCGGCGCCACCAATACCACCAACGGCTCGGCCCTGTGGTTCAACACCAACAGCCTGAAGGACGGAAGGATCTGTGACAACTATATCGGACCGACCGACGAGTATTATTCGACTATTTTTCGCGCGACAACGACCCGCAACAGTAACGGGCTGGTCTTTGACAACAATTTCTTTTTCAAGTCTTCGTACTGTTATGTCAACAGCGAACCGACCAACCTCTCTGTCGATGCCGGTTATGTAAACGTCACGTTCTCCTATAACCGCTTTGATGAATGCGGCGGCGTTTACACTTACCCCGGACGTGTTACTTCAGAGACTACGGGAAATATACGGATCCTCTACAATGAGTTTTACCGTTGCGGTTATGTCGGTGATACCTATGTCGTCGGAACCATTATTTCTCAATCCTCCGCTGAAGGCGCGACGCCGACTGATTACAGCAAGGTCTCCCTTACCGTTTTCGGCAATTTGTTCAAGTATTGCAGCCGCGGCATCGGCATCAGCCGCGGGTTGGAGACCGTAATAACCGAGAACGCGACTAAAATGTCCGTTAACGTAAACAACAACCGGTTTATCTATCCCAATATGAGGCGCTCTGACAGGGATATCCGGATCGTCGGATATATGGGAAGCGCGGCAAACGTTTATAACGTATCTCTGTCCGCGTGGAAATTCAATTACAACTATTTCCTTTCTCAGGGTGTTGTCACGACGAGCGTGCCCGCCGATCATATTTACGATATGGTCGAAGATGAGGACGGCACGATCCATCACTATGGCAAGAGCATCACGTCAACGCCTTACTTTACCAATCAGGCGCTCTCTACACTGAACAGCGGATCGCTTTCCACGCTTTCCGGTATCTCCGCTTCCGGCAATTCCTACGTCTATGACGGTACGGAAAAGAGCGCGGTCGTCACCGCGCCGTCCGGCAGTGTCATTTCTTACAGCGTGAACGGCGGACCGTATTCCTCCATCGCGCCTTACCTCACCGACGTCGGCAGTGTTTCCTACAATTATAAAGTAGAGAAAGCGGGCTACAAAGCGGCGACCGGTTCCGGCACGCTGACCGTCACCCCCGCCACGATCACCGGCATCACGATGGAAGACAGTACCGTTACCTATAACGGCAAAGCGAAATCCCTCAAACTGACCGGCAAACTGTCCACCGATACCGTCACCTATTCCTGCGGCGGCACCGACTATGACGCGATGCCGAGCTTTATCGACGCCGGCGTCTATAACATTAGTGCGACCGTCAACCGCACTAACTACAACCCGCTGGTGCTGAACGCCAAGCTTACCATCGAAGGCGCCGCCATCACAGGTATCACCCTGGCGGACGGCACGAAAAAGTACACCGGCGAGGATCTGATGATCGCGCCGAAAGGGACCAAGGCGGGCGACGTCGTCACCTATTCCTCCGACGGCGTCAACTTCGCCGAGACGTCCGGCATCCGCAATGTCGGCACGCACACGCTGTACGCCAAGGTCAGCCGTACAAACTATCAGGATCTGATCGTGAGCAGCACGCTCACCGTCACGCCGGGCGACCTTGAAAAGAGCGCCTTCTACGTCCTGGGGTACCACGGTATCGCGGACGGAAGCAACCATACCGTTACGCTGTACGGAAAACAGACGGGAGACGTGATCACGTATTCCACCGACGGTGAGACCTTCGGCACCACCGTTCCGAAGTTCTCCGCGGTCGGCGAGCATACCGTATACGTCAAACTGGAGCGTCCGAACTATGAGCCCGTCGTCGCGAGCGCCAAGGTCTGCCTGTCCCGCGCGCTGTCAACGCCGCTGTTTGCTCTGACGCAGGCAGATTATATGATGACAGATGCCGAAGGCTACGTCGGACGGAAAGCTCTCACCTTTACCTACCTGCTGGCGGGAACCGGCGCGTTCTACTCGACGGCTTCCGACGTCAAGGTGCTGAGCTACGGCTTGCTGTATTCTCCCAGCACCGACGATCTGTCCTGCTACGTCTACAACGCGCAGCACCAGACTTCCAACAGCGAGTACGGCGCTACCGTCAGAGAGTATCCGTATCGCTCGTCGGAGGAAGGCCTGCTGAAGCTGACCAGCAGCTTCACCATCAGATTTACCGGGATCAAGGAAAACAAATCCCGCGCGGTCGTTGCCTATATCCGTTATGAGCTGGATGGAGTCCTCTACGAGGAGTTCAGCACGCTCGACGCCACTACCACGGTCGTGGACGGCTACATCAACGGCATTGGCCCGACGATCGTTTCAAACGACGGACTGGATGACTGATCCGGCAGATAGTCTATAATCAACAGAGGCACGCGGTTTCGATCGCGTGCCTCTGTCATAAAGGTGCTACATATGAAAAGAAGTCTGTTTTCAAGAGCTTTTTACGTGTTATGCACGATGATCCTCGCGATCTCGATTCCCGTCGCCCCCGTCACGCGGTGCGGCGTAGTACACCGGCATCATCGCGACGCTGGGCGGCCGTCGTCCTTCGCACCAAAAATCGTTTGATTTTCCCCGTTTTCAGGTGCGAAGCAGTTTTGAAAGATGGTAATTTTTGATCATGCAAAGTCGCAAAATGCGGGAAACCTTAGTGGGTTTCAAGGCTTTGCGGCAAAGCATGACGGAAATTTTACCTTTCAAAACCGATTTGTCCTTATCGCGGATCAGCCTTGGATGACAAAACAAAAAAAGGCGCGCTCCCGCGGGGAGCGCGCCTTTTACAATAAGATCAGTATTTGAGACGGGACTTGAAACGCGGGAGTTTGCGCCGCCGCCGGTTGTTGCGGATCATCAGGATGATATAGATGATCAGCAGAATGAGCAGTATGCCGCCGATGATGCGTACCCAGAGGTTTTCAAAGAATTTACGGATGCAGTACAGATAGTACAGCACCGCCGAGCGGGAAACGTCGGAGTTTGCCACAAGATCGGTCTTGCCGTATACGATACCGTCTTTTTCGATGGTCAGCGTGCCGTAAACTTCGCCTTTTGTGATGGGCGCGAGGACTTCCTCCGGCACGTCTTTTTTGTAGGTCAGCGTGGAGAGATCGGTATCGTTGGGCAGGATGGCGGACAGTGATTCCTTCGCGCACAGTACGACAAAATCTTTTTCCGCCGACAGCTTGACCGTCAGTTCCGTCTGAGGTGTATCGGTATCGACGATCTGCTGGTAGGTGAAATTGGAAAACGCCCAGGTGTACAGGGCTTTGCTGTCCTTAAAGATCGGGTTGGACGAACCATCCTTCTTTTCCGCGTGCATCGCGACGAGAATGAAATCTATATCACTCTTGGACGCCCAGGAAACGAGATTGTAGCCCGCCGCCGTCGTCGTGCCGGTCTTGCCGCCGCAGGCGTAGCGGTAGTAATTTTCCGATACTGACGAGATCAGGGAATTGGTGGTGGAAAAAACGCGTTTTTCCGTCTTATTGGTCTCCTCGACGGTATAGGCGTAGGTGGAGACAAGTTTCCGGAACAGGTCGTTTTTGAGGGCGTAGCGCATCATGATCATCATATCCCGCGCCGTGGTATAGTGATCCTCATCCGGCAGACCGTGCGTGTTTGTAAAGTGTGTACCTTTACAGCCGAGAGCCTTGGCTTTTTCGTTCATCAGTTCGATGAATTTTTCCCGCGTGCCCGCCGCGCGCTCCGCCAGGACGTTCGCGGCGTCGTTCGCGGAGGCGATCGCCGTCGCGTACAACAGATCGCGCACCGTAAGGATCTCTCCCGCTTTGAGCGAGATACCGCTGCTGCCGGGAATGAGATCGTCGTCAAAGGTCTCGGAGACCGTCACGGTCTCCTCGAGATCTGTCAGCATTTCCGTCGCCAGCGCCAGCGTCAGGATCTTGGTGGTCGAGGCAGGGTAGACCTGCTCATCCGCCGCATGCTCGTACACGACCGCGCCGGTGTTTTGGTTGACCATAATGACGTTCTGCGCCTTATGTTCCGGCACCGGTTCCATTTCCGCCGCCGCCGGTATCGTAAGTGTGCAAAGTATCAGCACGAGGATCGTCAGACTTGCCGTGATTTTTTTCAAAGTCTATCCGCCTCCTTTTTTCTTTTACTATGTCATAATTATAGCAAACAAACAAGCAAAAAGCAATGGTCCGCGCCGATTTGGATAAAATTTAATATTTTTTCAAAAAACACTTGATATAATTTCAAAAATATGTATAATAGTATGGTAAGGGCGCGCGGAAGACCCGCGCCGCCATATTCCGGGGTGTAGCTCAGATGGTATGAGTGCTTGGTTCGGGACCAAGAGGCCGCGAGTTCAAATCTCGCCACTCCGACCAAAACGGAACAGCACGCTTTTGCGTGCTGTTTCATTTTGCGTTAGAATGACAAAATGAACTCGCGGCCTCGCTTTGTCATCCCCGAGCGGTTGCCGCGAAGCGGCGAGCGAGTGGGGACATCCTGCCGGACGGCGACGCCGCGAGGCGGCGTTGCCGCGAGTTCAAATCTCGCCACTCCGACCAAAACGGAACAGCACGCTTTTGCGTGCTGTTTCATTTTGCGTTAGAATGACAAAATGAACTCGCGGCCTCGC
>LVAN01000027.1 GCA_001604045.1 Clostridiales bacterium Firm_08
CGGCCGCCGCCGCGCCGATCGCCACGAAAAGTTTGGTACTGCGTTTCATAATGGTTTCCTCTCTTCTTTCCTTCTTTTATCCATCATACGATATTTTTCGGGAAAAATCAATGTTTTTGATTGCTTTTTTCAAAGCGGGATGCTACAATGCAGATAAAAAAGGAGTGATGTCCATGTGGAAAAATAAACTGGTCGTCAACGTCAGCCACAAATGGCCCATCCCGGCCGACGAACAGATCGACCTTGCCGCCCGCCTGGGATTTGACGGTTTTTTCATCAGTTGGAAAAGCGATATCCCCGCGGAGCAGATGCTTTCCTATCGCGGGAAAGCGGACGAAAAGGGACTGCTCTTTCAATCCGTCCATGCGCCGTTCGGCAAAGCGGGAGATCTGTGGACGGCGGGAGAGGCGGGCGATCTCGCCGAAAAAGAACTGATGGACTGCATCGACGTCTGCGCGCTGATCGGCGTCGATCTGTGCGTCATACACGCCAACAAGGGATTTGACAGATACTACGCCAACCCCGTCGGGGAAAAACGGCTGGAGCGCGTCGCCCTCAAGGCGAAAGAAAAAAACGTCCGTATCGCGCTGGAAAACGTCGAGGGGGACGCGTGCCTCGCCGGCGCGATGGAATATCTCAGAGACTTTGACAACGTCGGCTTCTGCTGGGACACCGGGCATGAGATGTGCTACAACCACTCGCGGGATCAGCTCGCGCTGTACGGCGACCGGCTGCTTTGCACCCACCTCAACGACAATCTCGGCGTCCGCGACCCGTCAGGAGAGATCACCTTCTACGACGATCTGCACCTTCTGCCCTTCGACGGCGCCGCCGACTGGCAGGACATCGCCGCAAGGCTTGTTCGGCACGGGTACGGCGGCCCGCTCACCTTTGAGATCAAATGGGGCACGTCAGTACGCGGCGGATCGGAGCCGTTTTATCCGTACACCTTCGAGCAGTATATGCAGCACGCCTACGCCGCCGCCTGCCGCTTCGCGGTACTGCTGGAAAAAGAGCGGGCAAAGGCGAGATTTCAGTAAACAAATAAAAAAACCTGCATTCGCAGGTTTTTTATTTGGTCATTACAGTTTCACCGGCGAGAAACCGCCGAACGGGATGTCGCCGCAGGCGGCGCGGACGAACGCCTCGACGCTGGGCGAGAGCATAGAATAGGCGTTGACGTACGCCGGGATCTTTTCGTAGTACTGGTTGCCGAAGTAGGGCGAGCCGAAGGACACGGCAAGGGATTTCTGATGGCCGTGGCGGACCGCCCGGGCGATCTTGTACGCCTGCTCGCCCTGAAAGTCCAGAAATCCGATGGGACGGTACGGACGGGAGAACAGCGCGAACAAAATGAGATCGTGCGCGTCGTATTCCTCCTGATGGACGGTGCGGAGCAGGTCGACGGCAAATCCTCTTTCCCGCAGACGGCGGGCGAGGAGTTCCGCCTCGGCGAGCGCCGGCTCGTGGTGGGTGACGGGCACGACGGCGACCGTCCTGAATTTTTCGGGAGAGAGCGGGAAAAACCCGCTTTTGTCTTTGCAAAGGGTGATAGAATGTTCGGCGACGTCTTTCTGCGTTTTTTTGACGAACGCCTTTTGCTCCGCCGTCAGGTCGACGGCGTGGTTGTCCCCCTTAAACAGTCCGAGTTTTTCTTTCATTTTAAGAATACGGGTCATCGCGTCGTCCAGCCGCTCCATCGGGATGTAGCCGTTTTCGACGGCTTCGACAAGATCGTCGACGAATTCCGGGCTCGGCCACAGCATCATATCGCACCCCGCCTTGAAGGACTCGATGAGGGCTTTTCGCTTGGTCTCATAAAAGCCGGCGAAGCCGCCCATCCCCAGCGCGTCGGTGACGACGACGCCCTCAAAGCCCATCTCGTTTTTGAGCAGATCGGTGATCAGTTCTTTTGAGAGCGTCGCGGGATAGGGCAGACCGTTCGGCGCGATCTCCGTCTGGTAGTCAGGCAGGGTGATATGCCCCGCCATAATGGAGTATACGCCGCTATCGATCAGCGCCTGAAAAACTTTGCCGTGCTTTTGCTTCCATTCCTCAAACGGCAGGGAGTTGTGGGTGGTGACCATATGCTGATCGCGGTAGTCCACGCCGTCGCCGGGGAAGTGCTTGGCGCAGGCGGCCAGTCCGTTTTCCTGCATCCCCTTGACGACCTGCGTCAGCAGACGGACGCCGAGATCCGGATCGTCAGTCAGGGCGCGGACGTTCACCAGCGGGTTGCGGGGATTGATATTGAGATCGCTGACCGGCGAGAACGTCCAGTTCGCGCCGACCGAACGCGCCTCCAGCGCGGTGGCTTTACCGTAATCGTAGGCGAGGCGTTCGCTGTTCGTCGCGCCGAGACTCATCATATAGGGCAGCGGCGTCAGCCCTTTGAGCATACTGCCGCAGCCGTTCTCAAAATCCGAGGTGATGAGGATAGGGATATCGGCGTTGTCAATGTACTGCCGCAGCGTTTTTCTCGCCTGCTCCATTCCCATTTCGTCCGCGTCGGTGATGATCTCGCCAAAGAAAAACGCGGCGCCGACTTTGTCGGGGTTGAAGTTGTCTTTGTCGACTCTGATAACGACGGTCTGCAGGGCTTTTTCCCGCAGGGACATATTCCTGATATCCATTGTTTCTCCTTATTTACAGTCCGATAATGGACAGGATCACGTAAACGATCCCCGCCGACATCCAGGCGACGGCGCACTGCATCACGACGACGCCCAGCGCCCACTTCGCGCCGAGTTCCCGCCGGACGGCGGCGATGGCGGCAACGCAGGGGGTATACAGCAGGCAGAACACCAAAAGGGACGCCGCGCTCTTGACGGTCAGCGCCGCGGCGATGGCGGACGCGCCGCCGAACAGGACGGACAGCGTGGACACCACGCTTTCCTTCGCCATAAAGCCGGTGATCAGCGAGGTGGCGATCCGCCAGTCCCCGAAACCGAGCGGCGCGAACACCGGCGCGATCCATCCCGCGATGACGGCGAGCATACTGTTGTCGGCGCCGGCGCGCTCAAAGCGGAACGTAAACGCTGTGAGGAACCATATCACGATGGAAGCGATGAAAATGATGGTGAACGCCCGGGTCAGAAAATCCTTTGACTTGTTCCAGATCAGGCGCAGAACGTTTTTCGCGCCGGGCATGCGGTAGTTGGGCAGTTCCATTACGAACGGCACCGCCTCGCCCCGGAAAGAGGTGCGCTTGGTGATCAGCGCGACGAGGATGCCGACAAGGATGCCGAGAAGGTACAGCCCGATCATCACAAGCGCGGCGTGATCGGGGAAAAACAACGAGGAAAACAGCGCGTAGATCGGCAGTTTCGCCGAACAGCTCATAAAGGGGATGAGCAGGATGGTCATCTTGCGGTCCCGCTCGGAGGGCAGGGTGCGGCAGGACATCACGCCCGGCACCGAACAGCCGAACCCCATCAGCATCGGCACGATGCTCCGCCCCGACAGTCCGATCTTGCGGAGCAGTTTGTCGGTGACGAAGGCGATGCGCGCCATATATCCGGTATCCTCCAGCAGAGAGAGGAAAAAGAACAGCGTCACGATGATGGGCAGGAAGGACAAAACGCTTCCCACGCCCTCCAAAATGCCGTCGGTGATCAGCGAGTGGACCACCTCGTTGATCCGCCAGGCGGAAAGCGCCGCGTCGACGGCGTTTGTCAGCCGGTCGATGCCGAGCGCCAAAAGATCCTGCAGATACTTGCCGATGACGCCGAAGGTCAGCCAGAAGATCAGCCCCATGATGACGAAAAACACCGGCAGCGCCGTATATTTCCCGGTCAGGATCCTGTCGGCGCGGCGGCTTCTCTCCCGCTCCTTGCTCTCTTTGGGTTTGACAACGCAGTGGCGCACCAGGTTTTTGATGAAAGAAAAGCGCATATCCGCGATGGCGGCGGCGCGGTCAAGCCCGCGCTCCTGCTCCATCTGCAGGATGATCGCCTCGACGAAACGGGTCTCGTTGTCGTCAAGATCCAGCGCTTCGCGGATGCGCTCGTCGCCCTCGACGAGTTTTGTCGCCGCAAACCGCGCCGGGATACCCGCCGCTCTGGCGTGATCCTCGATCAGATGCATGATGCCGTGCAGGCACCGGTGGACGGCGCCGCCCTGCTCCGTTTCGTCGCAGAAGTCGGTGCGGCGGGGTTTTTCCTGGTATTTCGCGACGTGCAGGGCGTGGTCGACCAACTCGTCAACGCCCTCGTTTTTCGCGGCGGAGATGGGAACGACGGGGATGCCGAGCATCTCCTCCATCTCATTGATATGGACAGATCCGCCGTTGCCCCGCACCTCGTCCATCATATTGAGCGCCAGCACGACCGGCGTATCAAGTTCCATCAGCTGCATCGTCAGATAGAGATTGCGCTCGATGTTGGTCGCGTCGACGATGTTGATGATGCCGGTCGGGCGTTCGCCCAGAATGTAACTGCGGGAGACGATCTCCTCGCTGGTATAAGGGGACAGTGAATAGATGCCGGGAAGGTCGACGACCTCGGTATTGTCCCGCCCGCGGATCTTTCCGCTCTTGCGGTCTACCGTAACGCCGGGAAAGTTGCCGACGTGCTGGTCAGACCCCGTCAGCCGGTTGAACAGCGTCGTTTTGCCGCTGTTCTGGTTGCCGGCGAGCGCGAAGGTGAGTTTCGTTCCCTCCGGCAGAGGATCGCCGTCCTCCTCGGAATGGTATTTGCCGCCCTCGCCCAGTCCCAGATGTTCTTTCTGACGCCGCGGGCGGTCGGTTTCCGCCGTCTCTGTCTTTTCGACGGGCGTGACGCTGATCCGCGCGGCGTCCGCGAGCCGCAGGGTGAGTTCATACCCGTGGACGCGGTATTCGGCGGGGTCGCCCATCGGCGCGTATTTGATCAGCGTGATCTCCGCGTCGGGGAGCACGCCCATATCGAGAAAGTGCTGCCGCAGCGCGCCCTCGCCGCCGACAGCCTCGATCTTACCCGTTTGTCCGGGGAGCAATTCGATCAGTTTCATCATTTTCCGTTTCTTACCTTAAATATTCTGCAGTTCTTTGGTACGGCGGTAGGAAGCGTCCACCGCGTCCATCACGACGGCGCGCAGCGCGCCTTGCTCCAGCGCCGCGACCCCTTCAATGGTGCTGCCGGCGGGGGAACAGACCTCGGCGCGCAGGACAGCGGGGTCTTTCCCGCTTTCCAAAAGATAATCCGCCGTGCCGGCGACGGTCCGCAGGGCGAATTCCCGCGCCTGCGCTCTCGTAAGCCCGCAGCGCACCGCGCCGTCGGTCAGCGCCTCGGCGAACATACATACGAACGCCGGGCCGCAGCCGGTGACGGCGCTGGCGGCGTCGATCTTTTGCTCCGGGATCTTTTCGATCATCCCGGCGGGGCTCATCAGCGCGGCAAACGCCGCTTCCTCCCGCTCGGTCACGCCGTCGGCGCAATAGAGGATAACGCCCTTGCCCACCGAGGCGGGCAGGTTCGGCATGATGCGGATGACCGGGGCGCCGCCGGTCAGCGCCTTGACGGTCGCCGCCGTCACGCCCGCCGCCATCGAAACGACGACAAAACGGTCTTTTCTCTCCGCGAGGACGGGACGGATCTCCTCCGCCGTCTCCCGCAGACCCTGCGGCTTGACGCCGAGAAAGATCATCCCGCTCTCCGCCGCCACGCGTTTCGCGTCGGCAGGGACCGCGCCGTATTCTCTGGCGAGCCTCTCCGTTTTTTCGGCGGCGCGGTCGGCGGCAAGAACGCTCGCCCCGCTTTTCGCCGCGGCGGCGGCAAGGGTGCCGCCCATATTGCCGCAGCCGATAAATCCCGCTTCAAACATGATCATCTCTCCTTATCGGATCTGTCCGCTGCCGCGGACGATATACTTGTAAGTGTTGAGTTCCTCCAGCCCCATCGGGCCTCTGGCGTGGAGTTTCTGGGTGGAAATGCCCATCTCACAGCCCAGCCCGAACTCCCCGCCGTCGGTAAAGCGGGTGGAGGCGTTGATATACACGGCGGCGCTGTCCACCGCGCGGACGAACGCTTCCGCTGTTTCCGCGTTTTCCGTAACGATCGCCTCGCTGTGCCCGGTGGAGTGCAGGGCGATATGACGGATCGCCTCCTCCGCGTCCGGCACCACCCGGACGGCGAGGATATAATCAAGAAATTCGGTGTCAAAATCTTTTTCTCCCGCCGGCGTGCCGCGGATGATCGCCGCGGCGGCGGGATCCAGCCGCAGTTCAACGGGCGTCAGCCCGGCCTCTTTCCGGCGGTCGACCAGCCGTTCTTTGAGGCGGGGCAGAAAGGCCGCCGCGATATCCTTATGCACCAGCAGTACCTCCTCGGCGTTGCAGACCGAGGGGCGGCTGGTCTTGGCGTTATCTATGATGCGCAGCGCCTTATCGGCGTCCGCGTCTTTGTCCGCGTAAATATGACAGATGCCGGTGCCGGTCTGTATGCAGGGGACTTTTGCGTTTTCAACGCAGGAACGGATCAGCCCCGCGCCGCCGCGCGGGATCAGCAGATCGATCAGTCCCGCGGCGCGCATCATCTCGCCCGCGCTCTCCCTTGTGGTGTCCTCCACCAGACCGACAAGCGTTTCGGGGAGCCCGGCGTCCCGAAGTCCCATCCGGATGGCGCTTGTGATCGCGGCGTTGGAACGATACGCCTCTTTGCCGCCGCGCAGGACGACGGCGTTGCCGGATTTCAGCGCGAGCGCCGCCGCGTCGGAGGTGACGTTGGGACGGCTTTCGTAAATGATGCCGATGACGCCGAGCGGCGCCGACGTTTTCTCAATGATCAGTCCGTCCGCTCTGACCTCCCGCCGCAGGACCCTGCCGACGGGATCGGGCAGTTTGATAACGCCGCGGATGCCGTCCGCCATCGCCCGCACGCGGTCGTCGGTGAGCGACAGACGGTCGATCATCACCGCTCCGAGTGTTTCCCGCGCCGCCTCCACGTCCGCCGCGTTGGCGGCAAGGATACTCTCCCGCTCGGAGAGCAGGCGGCGGGCGATCGCTTCCAGCGCCCTGTTTTTGTCCGCGGTCGCCGCCGCCGACAGCGCCGGCGCGGCGGAGCGGGCGTCCCGCAAAATGTCAATCGTCGGTTTCATCCGGTCTCCTCCCGATAAATCTCGTGCCGACCGCTTTTCCCTCGGTGATGTCATAGAGCAGGGTCGGCTTCGCCCCGTCGGCGATCACCATATCCATCCCCGCCTCCATACAGATGGAAGCGGCGGTCAGTTTGGTCGTCATACCGCCCGTGCCGAGCGTCGAGCCTTTGCCGCCCGCCGCGGCGAGGATCTCCGCCGTGATCTCCCGCACCTCGGGGATGAGAGTTGCCGTCGGATCCAGGCGCGGGTTGGCGGTATACAGCCCCGCGATGTCCGTCAGCACCACCAGAAGATCCGCCCTGACGCTGACGGCGACCATCGCCCCCAGCGTGTCGTTGTCCCCCACCGTCAGCTCCTCGGTGACCACCGTGTCGTTCTCGTTGATGACGGGGATGACGTCCATTTCAAGAAGCCTGCGGACGGTATTGGTGAAATTCTCGTGCCGTCCCTCGTCCCGCAGGTCCTCCCCCGTGACGAGGATCTGCGCCACGACGTGATTGTATTCCGAAAACAGTTTGTCGTAAACGTACATCAGCTCGCACTGACCGATCGCCGCCAGCGCCTGCTTGGTCGGCATATCGTCGGGGCGTCCCGGCAGATTCATCTTGCCGACGCCCATCCCGATCGCGCCGGAGGAGACGAACACGATCTCGTGTCCGGCGTTTTTGATGTCGCTTAAGACCTTGCACAGCGCCTCGACGTGCCGCACGTCCAGCCGCCCCGTCCTGTGGGTCAGCGTGGAGGTGCCCACCTTGATGACGATCCTCATTGTTCCGCTCCTTTTTATCAATAATTTCTTATGTGATATATCAAATATATATTATAACATATTATTTATGGGATTTCAAGAAATCTTTTGGCGCGTCCGAAAGAGGACAAAACGGAAAAATAATTTCCGTTTTCCCCTTTTCTTTTTGAAAGCGCTGTGGTACAATATAGAAAAAGGAGGAAATGCGATATGTTTCTTACCATTACGCTGAACCCCGCGGTGGATAAGATCGCCACCGTCGAAAAACTGATGATCGGGCAGAACAACCCGATCCGACTGACCGATACCTTCGCCGCCGGACGCGGCGTGGACGTCGCGAAGGCGCTCAGGGAACTGGGATATCCGGTGACCGCGGGCGGCTTTCTGGGCGGCAATTCCACGTCGATCTTCGAGCGGCTTTTTATATCCCGCGGCATCAACGACGCCTTTATCCGCATCAAGGACGCCACCCGCTCCAATATGCACGTCATCGACGCCGACGGCAATGAGACGGAACTGATGGAACCCTCCCCCCGCGTTTCCGCCGCGGAGTGGCACGATTTCGGCGAGCGCACCGGACGGATCTTTGAAGGGTGCGAACTTGTGGCGGTCTGCGGCAGCGTGCCGGACGGCGTCACGCCGAAAATGTTTTCCGACCTGTTGAAACATATCAAGAGATACGATCTGCCGCTGCTTCTGGACGTTCCGCTGGATATGCTGGAAGTCGTATATGACAAAGCGCCGGATCTCATCAAGTTCAACCGTCAGCGGATCAGTGAGGCGATCGGCAAGGAGGATCCCTCCCGCGGCGAGATGATCGCTTACGGCAAGGGGCTTGTTGCCAAAGGGGTCAAAAATGTCCTGATATCGCTCGACAAGGACGGAGCGCTGCTCATCAACGGCGAAGGCGTCTTTTCGTCCGACGTGCCCCGCGTCAATGTGCAAAGCACCATCGGCTGCGGCGACACGATGGTCGCCAGCGTCGCGGAGAGCCTTTCCAAAGGCCGTAAGAGCGCCGAGATGCTGCGGCACGCCGTGGCGCTCGCCGCCGCCAACGCGATGACGCTGGAAACGGCGCACGTCGTCCTGAGCGACTACCGGGATATCGTCGAACGGATCAAGGTGGAAAAGATCGGCTGACATGCCGCCAAAAATCCCGCGGGATATTTCCCGCGGGATTTTTTTAGTGGATCCGTTTTCCCGTTGCGGGCGGCAGGTTGCCGCCCCTACGGTTGCGTTGTATGATAAGGATCTTCCGTCCATTTCGCCGGATTGTTTTCTATGTATTGCAAGTGGATCAGGTAGTCGCGTTCATCACGAATAATGTGATCATAAAAACCTTTTTGCCAAACGGTATATCCCACACGTGCAGAAACCGCGCGCTTCAGATGCCCGATCACCGTAGGGGCGGCAACCTGCCGCCCGTCGGTCTCCAGACAAAGCAACAGGTGGATATGATTGGGCATGATCACATAATGACCGGCGGTAACGCCGTCATAATGAGCGGGGATCTCCCGGATGGCGGTTTCTATTATTTTACCGATCGGGGTGAGTTCAACATACGGCGGGCGGCAGATTGCCGCCCCTACGGTAATACGCGAAAACAGAGGGCGGCGATCCCTGGAACAGATCGTAATAAAATAATACCCGCCGGTTTTGTAGTCATATGTCAGCAGTCTGTTGTTTTTTCGTTTTGGCAGTTTGTTCATGATCAAAAGCAAGGGAGAGGTCATCGCCTCTCCCTATAAGCGTTATTTCTTTTCGTCGATGTCTTTTCGGATGATCCCGATGAAATCCTCCACCGACATTTCGCCGAGATCGTCGCCGGTGCGGCGGCGCGGCGCGATGGTGCCGTTTTCCACCTCTTTGTCCCCGATGACCAGCATATAGGGGATCTTCTGCATCGTCGCCTCGCGGATCTTGTAACCGATCTTTTCCCCGCGGGTATCCACTTCGGCGCGTACGCCCGCGGCGCGGAGTTTGTCTTTCAACTCGCTCGCGCGGTCAAGATGCCGCTCGGAGATGGGCAGGACGATCGCCTGCGTCGTGCAGAGCCATACCGGCAGCGCGCCGGCGTATTTTTCCAGCAGCAGCGCCAGCGTCCGCTCGTAACACCCGAGCGAGGTGCGGTGGATGATGTAAGGATTTTTCTTTTGCCCGTCGCGGTCGACGTATTCCATCCCGAACTTTTTGGAAAGCAGCATATCGATCTGGATGGTGATGAGGGTATCCTCTTTGCCGTAAACGTTTTTGATCTGGATATCGAGTTTCGGCCCGTAGAATGCCGCCTCGTCGATGCCGACGGTGTAGGGCACTTCGAGTTTATCGAGGATCTGTTTCATCAGACCCTGCGCCTCGTCCCACTGTTCGGAGGTGCCTTCGTACTTATCGGTACGGTTCGGATCCCATTGAGAGAACCGGTAGGTGCAGTCCTCCTCCAGCCCGACCGTTTTCAGCATAAAGCGGGCAAGTTCCAGACAGCCTTTGAACTCCTCCTCGAGCTGTTCCGGCATCAGGATAAGATGCCCCTCGGAAATGGTGAACTGCCGCACGCGGATCAGTCCGTGCATCTCGCCGCTGTCCTCGTTGCGGAACAGCGTGCTGGTCTCGCCCAGCCGCATCGGGAGATCCCGATAAGAACGCATCCGGTTGAGGAACACCTGATACTGGAAGGGACAGGTCATCGGACGGAGCGCGAAGCACTCTTTTTCCTCGTCGTCCGGGTCGCCCATCACGAACATACCGTCAAGATAATGGTCCCAGTGACCGGAGATCTTGTACAGTTCCCGTTTCGCCATCAGCGGCGTTTTGGTGAGCTGGTAGCCCCGCTTTTCCTCCTCGTCCTCCACAAATCTCTGGAGATACTGGATGGTGCGCGCGCCCTTGGGCAGCAGGATGGGCAGTCCCTGCCCGATGACGTCCACCGTCGTGAAATACTCAAGTTCCCTGCCGATCTTGTTGTGATCCCGCTTGCGGGCTTCCTCCAGTTTCGTCAGATACTCGTCAAGCTGTTCCTTCGAGGGGAAGGCGATGCCGTAGATGCGCTGCAGGGTCTGCTTACTGGAGTCCCCCCGCCAGTACGCGGCGGTGGAGGAGAGCAGTTTGAACGCCTTGATCTTTGACACGTCGAACAGATGGGGTCCCGCGCAGAGATCGGTGAAATCCCCCTGCGTATAAAGGGAAATGTCCTCGCCCTTGCCGGCGTGCTCGTCGATGAGTTCCAGTTTGTAGGGCTGATCCTTCATAATGTCCCGCGCCTCGTCGGGAGAGACCATACGGCGCTCCATACGAAGCCTGGACTTTACGATTTTTTTCATTTCCTTTTCGATATTTTCAAGATCCTCGGCGGTGAAGGGCCGTTCCACGTCGAAGTCATAATAAAATCCGCTCGCCGTCGCCGGACCGATGGCGAATTTCACGCCGGGGAACAGGTGGCAGACCGCCTGCGCCAAAACGTGGGACGCGGTATGCCAAAAGACCTTTTTGCCTTCCGGATCCTCAAAGGTGACAAGGGTGACGTCTGTGCCGTCGGAAACGGTCGCGGTCATCTCACACACCTTTCCGTCGATCACGCAGGCAAGCGCCTGTTTCGCCTTTTCGGGAGAGAGCGCGAGCGCGGCCTCGAACACGCTTCCGCCGTCAAACCGCGCCTCCTGCCCGTCCAGTTTGATTTTCACTTTTATCACCTCATTTTAAATTTGTAATTGCCTTATATTGTAGCACCATATCCCTTTAAAATCAAGGGGAAGCGCGCATATTTCGCGCCTTTTTTGAAAAAATAACGGGAAAGGAGCGTGCGAAAATGATCATCAAAAAGGATAATTATCCCGAATACGTAAAAAGCGTGACAAGGTCCTCCCCCATCGTAAAAGACGTCCTGCGGGCGTTTTGGGTGGGCGGCGGCATCTGCGTTATAGGGCAGGGCGTTCGTGAGATACTGCTGCGGCTGACCGATAAGGAAAGCGCCGCCGTCTGGACGAGCATCCTGCTGATCTTCGCGGGCGCCGCGCTGACCGGCTGGGGGATCTACGACAAACTCGGCAAGTACGCGGGCGCCGGCAGCAGCATACCCATCACCGGATTTTCCAATTCCATCGTGTCCTCCGCGATGGAGTTCAAAAAAGAGGGGTTCATCCTCGGCGTCGGCGCGAAAATGTTCACCGTCGCGGGCCCGGTGCTGGTGTACGGCGTCACGGCGGGCGTGATCTACGGCGTGCTGTTTTTTATCCGCCTGCGGCTGTTCGGCTGAGACCCCCGCGAAAGCGTCCCCGCCCTCGAAATAAAAAAATACCTGTTTACTAAAATTTTACTTTATTTTTTTCGCGCCGTGTGGTACAATGTAGAAGTATTTTAGAAATCCACAACAGAAAGGGACGTTATCTATGGGAAAAGGTCAACGCTCGAGAGCGGCGCGCGCGGAGGAAATGGCGCGCAAAAAGATCGAGGCAAAGAAAAAGGCAAAGCGCGAAAAGTTCACTAAGATCGCGGGTTCCGTCATCGCCATTATGCTGGTGGTCGCCATCGTGGGCGGCATCATTTTCAGTTCCGTCAGCAACGGTATGCGGCAGAACGGCACCTATCTCAAACGCGATATCGCGATGAGTTCGGCAAGCTACAAGATCTCGAACGCGCAGATGATGTATTTCTTCCAGAACTACTATTCGGCGTTCGTAAACCAGAACAACGATTATCTCTCTTACTACCAGCTGGACACCTCCAAGTCCCTCAAAGAGCAGAACTATCCCGGCACGACGGAGGACGGCGGCACGCAGACGTGGTATGATTACTTTATGACCTCCACGACCGCGCAGGTCAAGCAGTCTCTCGTCCTTGCCGAGGCGGCGAAGGCGGCGGGTCTCACCCTGACCGACGACGAAAAGAAAAACATCGAGACGACTCTTGAAAGCATCACGCCGGAAAACTTCGCGCCGGGTCTCACCAAGGACGCCATCAAGGTGTGTATCGAGATCGGCACGCTGGCGGAGAATTACCAAAAGCAGGTCACCGACGCGATCGAAGTGACCGACGCCGCGATCGACGATTATTACGACAGCCATAAAGACAATTACGACATCGTCGATTACCGCCTGTACACCTTCAACTACAAGACGGAGGAGGACACCGAGGAGACGAGCGCCTCCACGATGACCAAAGAGGAAGCGAAAAAACTGGCGGACGAACTTGCCGCGTGCAAGGACGAGGCGGCGTTCACCGCGTGGCTGACCGATTACTTCAGCAAAGAACTCAAAAAGACCGGCGAGGAACTGCAAAACGAGGTGGACGGCACCAAGACGACCAATTTCTCCTATTCCGATAGCTACGTCGGCAATTCCTTCCTGTTCGACGCCGACAGCAAGGCGCTGGATACCCAGGTCGTCGAGTCGGAGGAGGACAAGGGCTACAAGGTCTTTATGCTGCTCACCCCGCGCCATAAGGACGAGACGGTGCTGAAAAACGTGCGCCACATCCTGTTCGAGGCGGCGGAGGACGACGAAAACGCCCAGAAAGAAGCAGAGAAAAAAGCGGACGACGCGCTGGCGCAGTGGCAGAAGGACGGCGCCACCGAGGACGCGTTCGCGAAACTCGCCACCGAACTGACGGCGGACACCGGCAGCGCGGAAAACGGCGGTCTGTATGAGAACGTCAAGAAAGGCCAGATGGTCGAGGCGTTCGAGAACTGGGTGTTCGACGCGGCCCGCAAGGCGGGAGATACCGGCATCGTGAAGTCGAGCTACGGCTACCACGTAATGTACTTTGTCAGCAACGGCGACGAGGCGTGGAAAGCGAGCGTCAAGACCGACTACACCAACAGCGAGTATCAGACCAAATACTCCGAGTTCGAGACCAAATACCCCGTCAAGCAGAACGACGGCAATATCAAAAAGATCGAAAGTTATATCAAGTAATTTCTAAACTGCAACCCCCGCGGGCACTTACAG
>LVAN01000045.1 GCA_001604045.1 Clostridiales bacterium Firm_08
CGTCGAGAAAGAACGCATACCCGTACTCCATTCTCAGCCCAGAGAGGCTGGATATATGTACATATAGTGGACTATCGGAAATCGCGCCTTTGTACTCTTTGAGCCGTTCATACCATGTGCCCGAATCCCCGCCGTGTATGTACTGGACTGCTATAATAAAACGAGACACCCACGAATCCAAAATGGTATAATAGAGGACGTGGGAGTGAAGACAATGGCAACGAAGTACAGTGACGAATTTAAGAGCGAAGCGCTGGCTTTGGCAAGGGAAACGAGCGTGTCCAATGCGAGCGCAAAGCTTGGGGTATCGACAAAGACGATCTACGGGTGGCGGCAGCAAAAACGCTTGTCGGAGCAGCCGGAAGCGGCGAGCGGGGATATCGAAGCGCAGAACCGCCAGCTGCGGCGGGAGGTCGAGGAACTGCGCCAGGCGAACACGATACTCAAAAAGGCGCTGGGTTTTTTCGCCAAGGGATAGGACGGATACGGCCGCGCGAAGCGTACGCGTGGATCGAAGAGCATCGCGGGAGAACGAGTGTGAAGCTGTGCTGTGCGGCGCTACGTGTAGCGCGGCCAGGATACTACCGTTGGCTTTGCGCGAAGGATCGGCCGCATCACCGCGACGCCGTGCTATCCGAATTGAGGAAGATACGCGAAGAACACAAAACCATCGGCGTGTGGCAGATGCACCGGCGGCTGAAGCGAACACGCGCCAGTTATGGAACGGTGTACCGTTTGTGCAGGGAAAACGGCCTGATGGCGCGCCGCAAACCGCGCTCAATCACGAAAAGAGACGCGAAAGCGGGAGCGGCAGAGGATCTGGTGCTTCGCGATTTCCATGCCCAGACGCCGATGACGAAGCTGCTCAGCGACATCACGGAAGTGAAGTGCCGGGATGGAAAGCTCTATCTGGCGGCGACGCTGGACTGCTTTGACGGCGCGATTGTAGGCATGAAGATGGATGGAAACAAGCGGGCAGAACTCTGCAAAGAGAGCTTCATGTCAGCCGTTCGCCGATACGGCAGGACAGAGGGCATGATCGTGCACAGTGATCACGGGAGCCAATACACGAGCCGTCTGTTCAGGCAGTGCTTGGAGGCAAGCGGAGCGAGGCAGAGCATGGGCAAAGTGGGCGACTGCTATGACAACGCGCGGATAGAATCGTTCTTTGCTACGCTCAAGAAGGAACTAATCTACACACTACCGCTGACGCAGCTGAGCCGCGAGGAGGTGAAACGGCTGATCTTCCGCTGGATCGAATGCGACTACAATAGGCTGCGGCCGCATTCGGGGAATGAAGGCGACCTGCCGCCGCTTGAAAAACGGCACGCCCATTGCGCCCGGATCCGGGCGGCATAGGCTACCTGAAAGAATGGGACGGCGCTCCACGGCCGCGCGGCCGACCTCTGGGGTCATCGCAAGCCCCCGTCGTCGGCTGATGATAGCGGAAAGCCGACGGGGTCATGCGATAACAGAAGGTCCGTCGATGTCCAAATTTGGGTGTCTCGTTTCCTTGACAAAACCACCGGCGCAGAAACAGGGTGTCCGGGCAGCGCTCT
>LVAN01000028.1 GCA_001604045.1 Clostridiales bacterium Firm_08
CCCTTCAAATCTGAACCTATTGTGTTCGATTAGAGGGTGATTTTCTTATATAAACCCAGTGTTTATGCGGGTTTTCGCAAGCGCTACTAATCGAACACGATTTACAAAACAGCTCAAATTACGTGCCCAAATCATAAAATGCTTTCAATCTGAACCATTGGTGTTCGATTGCAAATCCTGCAAAGCCGCTTGCTGCTTGAAATAATTCGATTCATAAGCGTCGGATGTTCGATGATTTTTAGTTTAAGCATAACACACCACGCAAGTCGACGCTTTAAGACAGATTGAAAATCACAGATTTTTATGCTATAATAATCAAAATAGAAGCAACAAATCGTGATTTGTGAGGGCAAAAAATGAAAAACGGAAAAACACCTGATCCGAATGTGATTCATCCGATATCAGGTTATGACAAAGAAATATACATTAAGCCGACCATAAAGAATCCGAATATCATCGTCGGAGATTTTACCTATATCGCGGATTCTGAATTTGAAAGCCATGTGACACACCATTACGAATGGAACGGCGATAAGTTGATCATCGGCAAGTTCTGCCAAATTGCAGCAGGCGTTGAGTTTGTGATGAACGGAGCCAATCATCAAATGAATGCGGTTTCGACTTTTCCGTTTTATACGCTTGAGGGTTGGGATATGGTACCGCCTGACCCGTCGGATATGCCACTAAAAGGAGATACGGTGATCGGCAACGATGTATGGATCGGACAAAACGCCGTTATCCTTCCGGGAGTTCATATAGGCGACGGTGCGATCATCGGTGCAAACAGTGTGGTCGGAAGCGACATTAAGCCGTACACGATAGTAGTCGGCAATCCCGCAAAGATCTTGCGAAAACGATTTGACGAAGAATTGATCGAATTGCTGTTAAAATTCAGATGGTGGGATAAAAGCGTTGAAGAAATAAACGACTTGATCCCGATACTGACAAATAGCAATTTGGTGAAGGTTGAACAGGAACTGAGGACGAGAATATGATAATTTTAATTACGGGTGCATCTCACATAGGCAAAACACTTTTAGCACAACGGATGCTTGAAAAGTACAATTACCCGTATCTTTCCATTGATCATCTGAAAATGGGACTTATCCGCAGTGGCAATACAGGATTGACGCCGGAGGACGATGATGCTCTTACAACGTACCTTTGGCCAATCGTCAGGGAGATCATAAAAACTGCAATAGAAAATCGGCAAAATCTTATAGTTGAAGGTTGCTACATTCCATTTTGCTGGAGACAGGATTTTGACGAGCGCTATTTACCGTCAATACGTTTTATTTGCCTCGCTATGAGCGAAAGATATATCGAGAGTCATTTTGATGAAATTATTGGACATGAATCGGAAATAGAATCACGGTTGGTCTATGCTGATTGTTCGATGGATGATCTGAAAGCAGGTAACAAGAGCATCATCGACGGATTTCAGCGTGTAGGGGAACAGGTTGTACTGATTGATTCTGACTATGAACAGACGATAGAGAAGTTGCTGGATTGAAAAATTCCGGTTTGTCTGGATGAATGAATGGTTGATATTCTGTTGGGCTATTTTGTCTGTTAATCACAGAAAAAACCGTTCCATAAGGAACGGTTTTTTCACCGATATAAATCCACTTACGTGGATTTGTGATATGCCCTTCGGGCGTGATATTCGCCTGCGACGAGTGATATGCGCCTTGACGGCGCGTGAGTGGATTTATATCACAATTTACGATTTCATTAATTTAAGACAGATTGAAAATCACATTTTTTTGTGTTATAGTATTAAAATGAAATCGACAAATCGGGAATTGCGGAGGAGTCTGTTATGGAATACATAAAAGTTACGAAAGATAACATTGAAAACGAACATATTTGCTGTGCCATTTCAAACAACAAAGATACTCAGGTTGTTTCCAAAAAAACCTGGCTCTCAGAACGTTTTGATGACGGTCTTGTATTTCTGAAAAGCGTGGAGCGCGGCAAGTGTTTTATCGAGTATATACCCACTGAAAATGCGTGGAATCCGATAGATGCAGACGGTTATATGTATATTGACTGTCTGTGGGTATCCGGCTCATTTAAGGGGCACGGATATTCAAACGAACTTTTGGACGAGTGTATAAGAGACAGTAAAGCCAAAGGTAAAACCGGTCTTTGCATTTTAACTTCCGAAAAGAAAAAGCCGTTTTTGGCTGATCCTAAATACTTGAAACATAAGGGCTTTACCGTTTGCGATGAGGCGGATAACGGAATTCAGCTTGCATATTTGCCGTTTACCGCCTCTGCCGCCAAACCCCGTTTCAAAGATTGCGCCAGGCATCCGCATATCGAAGAAAAAGGATATGTGCTTTACTATACAAGCCAGTGCCCCTTTAACGCAAAGTATGTGCCGATCGTGAAGCGGACTGCCAAAGAGCATAATATCCCGTTCAAAGCGATACATATTGAGGATAAAGAACAGGCGCAGAATGCACCCACACCGATCACGACGTACGCACTGTTTTATGATGGAGAATATCTGACAAACGAGCAGATGAACGATACAAAGTTTTTGAAACTGACATCTCATTAAACCGGGATTTTTAAGCATTTGAAATTAAACAGAGGGCAGCATTATGAAAAAGATATATAGCTCATTATATAGCTATTTTAAGGTTATAGTCATGGCAGTCTTATTGGCTGTTGTTTACTATTTGTTTGTTGTTGAAAACCATTTTGCACCAGCCGGACTTAATGGAATAGCAACTATGATTCAGTATAAAACAGGTTTTAGTATCGGTTATATGTCTTTGATAATAAATGTACCCCTTTGTCTGTTGGCATTTGTTTTTATAGACAGAAGTTTTGCTAAAAGAACTTTGGTTTTTTGTTTGGCATATTCATTTTGTTATATAGCTCTGCAAAAAACAGGTATACATAATATTCAGTATAATGCGAATGGTCACGATACAATATATCCTGTTATCCTGAGTGGTGTAATAGGGGGAGTCGTATATGGTGTCTGTTTTAAAAATAATGCTTCTACGGGTGGAACAGACATCATTTCCCGATATGTCAGTAAAATCGAACCCGAATTTAATTTCTTTAAAATCACCTTTATTTTTAACGCCATAGTTGCAATTGTTTCCTTTTTTGTTTATGCTCAGCCGGCAGGTAACAATGTGTATGAGTATGATTACAAACCCGTATGTTTGTGTTTGATATACTGCTTTCTTTCTGCATTTGTAGGTGATTTCATTATTAAAGGTACTAAAAAAGCATATCAGTTTACTATAATAACAAACTATCCGGAGGAAATAATTTACGAAATAAGTAATAAGCTAAAACACAGCGTGACGAAAGTTACGGCTGTTGGTTCATATACAAATAACGAAAAAACAGTATTGATATGTGTTATAAATCGTCATCAAATTGCTGATTTGAAGGATATATTATCAAAATTTGATGATACTTTTTCGTTTTCAGAAATAGTAAGTGAGGTATATGGAAACTTCAAACATATCAAAATCAGCGCTAAACATATAAATGAGCGGAAATAATTTATCGGATTTAATGAATGGTTCTGTGATATGCCAAAGTATAGCATCAAAAACTTGATAAACCGTACTTGATGACTGTGACCCACGATAAAAACAATACGCCCGAAAAGCGCAAAAAACAAAGCAAGTCAAACGACTTGCTTTGTTTTTATCCGATCCAAAAGGATTGTAAAAAGCAAAAAGATCCGCTATAATAAAAAAGAGACCGCAGGGAAAGAGGTGTGTATTGATGGACAAAAACAATATCGTAAGGTTTTCGCGGCTCATCCGGGAGAGCGACAACATCGTGTTTTTCGGCGGGGCGGGCGTTTCCACGGAAAGCGGTATGAAAGATTACCGGAGCAAGGACGGTCTGTACAACACGGTCAAACAGTACGGCGTATCGCCGGAAACGATATTGAGCAGAAGTTTCTTTTACCGGCATCCGGACGTGTTTTACGATTTTTACTACCGGTATTTTCTCGACGCCTCGGCCGAGCCGAACCGGGCGCACCTCGCGCTGGCCGAACTTGAAAAAAGCGGAAAACTCAAAGCGGTCGTCACCCAAAACATAGACGGACTGCACCAGCGGGCGGGGAGCCGGAACGTCATCGAACTTCACGGCACGGTACTTTCGCACCACTGCCCCGCCTGCGGCGCCGCGATGCCGTACGAACAGGTCAGGGCGCTGCGCGGGAAAATCCCGAAATGCGACAGGTGCGGACATATCGTGAAACCGGACGTCGTTCTTTACGAAGAACCTTTGAACGAGCGGGTAACAGAAGCCGCCGCTGGCGCGATCTCATCGGCGGATCTGCTGATCGTCGGCGGGACTTCCCTTGCCGTATACCCCGCCGCCAATTTCATTCATTATTTCGGCGGTGAAAATATCGTTCTCATCAACCGCGATGAAACACCGCTTGACGGCAGAGCGACGCTTGTTTTCAGAGATAATATCGGGGAAGTGTTGAGCGAGACCGTAAAAAACCATAACGCCGCGGACAATTTTTGATATTTCCATCCGAAAAACGGCCGCGCGAATAAGGAAAGTACGTCCTTATTCGCGCGGCCGGTTCTTTTCAGTCAAAATACTCTTCGTTGAGGATATTGGCAAGGATATATTCGCCCCAGGAGTATTCCGACAGGAACTCTCCCTCGAATTTATCCCGCTCCTCCATATTTTTATCCTGCCAGGCGTAATAGTCGCAATCGAAAATGTCGGTGTTCACCATCTGTCCGCGGGCGGTGGAGATCAAAAGATCGGCAATTCCCTCGGCTTCCAGCGATTGTTTCAGCCGCCGCAAAGCGTTATAATAGACGCTCATATTGGCGTTGCTGTATTCCCTGCCCTCCCAGATGGTGCTGTAGATCTCCTCGTTGCTGATCTCCCTGCCGCGGCGGGTCACCACCAGCGCGAGGATCTCCTTGGCCTTGCCGGTCAGCGGCAGCGGCTTTCCATCCCGCCGGACCACGAACCGTCCGAAAGTCTGTATATACAACTTTTTCTGCTGACGGCGGGCGATGAGACGGATGCGCTCCATCATCATCTCGATGGTCTCCCGGCTGTACGGCTTGATGATATAGTAGTCGCCGCCGATCTGATTGGAATCCCAGATATACTCGTCGTACGCCGAGATGAAAACGATGAGTATGTCCGGGCGGTGCCGGCGCAGACGTTTGGCGAGTTCTATGCCGTTCATCACCGGCATCGCCACGTCGAGAAACGCGATCTCCACCGGGTTGTCCCGTACGAAATCCAGCGCGTCCGCGGCGCTTTCAAAGGATCCCACCAGGTTGACGTCCGTGACGCCTTCGCTCAACCTCTTGAAGCGCTTGATCATAATGGGTTCGTCGTCTACGATGATTGCTCTCATTGCGTAATACCTCCTTTTGGTATCGTCACGGTCACCCGCGTGCCCGTGCCGATCCTGCTTTGAATATCCACCGCTGCGTTCATCACCTTTTCCAGACGGAAGGTGATGTTTTGCAGTCCCGCGCTGTCCCGCTCGCCCGCTTCGATCTCCCGGCGCATACGCTCCGCGTCAAAACCGACGCCGTCATCTTCCACTTCCACGATATACATATCAGAAGTCTCCCCCGTGCGAACGGTGACGGTGCCGCCCGCCGCGCCGCGCTGATATATGCCGTGCCGGATGGCGTTCTCCACCAGCGGCTGTATGGAAAGCGGCAGAATGACGAAATCCCGCGGGCCTACTTCATATTTCACGTTCAGCTTATCGCCGAAACGCATTTTTTCTATATTGACGTACGCCTTGATATTGTCCAGCTCCTGCGTAAAGGGCAGCGGCTTGTCGTTTGACATCGAGCGGATGCAGCTGCGCAGATGCACCGTAAAATCGCCCAAAAGTTCAGAGGCGTATTCAGGATCCTCCAGCACGATCTCCTGGATGGAGCCGAGCGCGTTATAGAGGAAATGCGGCTGCATCTGGCTCGTGAAATTGCGGATGCGGCTCATCCTCAGTTCGTTTTCGAGTTCTTCGAGTTCTTTGTCCCGCCGCTGCTGTTCGGTCAGATCGTATGTGACGCAAAACGCCATCACGTCGCCGCTTGTGTCATCCCTGTAAAGATAAAGCAACTTTCTGCAAAGGATGATCTTACCCCTCACGCAGGTGGAAAAAGAGACTGACGCGCGTTTTTCTCCATGCGCAAAGCAGTCAAGCAGATACTCCCTGTCGCTGATCTGCGCGTATTTTTCCGCGTTTTCGCTCACATAATTCTCCATCAGCCATTTCTCGAAATGACTATACCGCCTTTTGTCATTGGTGATCGGAATGACGACGGGAAATAAATCGTCAAAGGAAAACGTCGGGGAGATCTCCAGCACCCGATCCCGCGTCAGATTGGCTTCGAGATACCCGGCGGCGCTGCCGAGGATCGCCCGCATATGGTTCTGCTCCTTTTGCAGCATGGAAGCGAGTTCCTCCGAGTGTTCCTTCTCGATCTGCATCAGCGTATCGATGTTGCGGACGCCTAACAGCGCGTAGTTTCTGCCGTCTATCATCTCGCTCGTCGCGCGGGTCTGATGATAAAACGGGATACCGTCCACGCAAAGGCGGTAAACGAAAGCATAGTATTTGTTTTGCTGCATGCCCTCAAAAAGTTTCTCCCGGCCCAGCATTTCAAGCACGTATGCCTGATCCTCCGGGTGGATGACACGTTTTACGAAGCGGGGAAGTTCGCCGAAAAAATCATTACCGTCCCTTCCGAGCCTGAGTTTCTGATAAACGGAGCTGGCATGATATCTCTGATACGCGCCGCTTTCCATATCAACGGCGTATATACTTTCGTAATTCTCAAACAGCGCCCTGGCGAACACCTCGTAGGGAATGCTCTTCATTTCTTTATGATCTCTCTTTTCTCCCATAGCGTCCATCCCTCCTTTACACTTTTATGATACCATACGGAAAGTAAAAGTGCAATGCCGGAAAGGATCGACGCCACGGCGGGCGCCGCG
>LVAN01000008.1 GCA_001604045.1 Clostridiales bacterium Firm_08
TCAGGGAAACGCGTAAAGCCTTTCCCTTTATTTTTTTGTAACTTTTTATAAAAAACAGTATAAAATAACCAATAAATATCCACAAATTAGGGGATTTTATTGTTAGTATATACCTAATTTTTTGGAAAGTGTTGTATTTTGCATCCTGTTGGGGTATACTATGAATGTAACAATTTTGTAACCACTTGTAAAAAATCCGTAAAGATAAGACCTTTACACGTTACAAACAGTAAGAAAAAGGAGTATATATGTTCGTGCGATTCTTTCAAAAAGGTCTCGCCGGTTTCACCGTTAAAACGCGCGTCGTCGCGATGCTGATGGTGTGTATGATGATCCTGACGTCCTTCGTCTATGTACAGATGAATCACGTGACGGTCACCGTAGACGGTGAAACGGTCAAAATGTTTCTGACCTTTGAAAACCAAAAGGACGCCCTGCTTGCCGCGGCAGAACTGGACGTCGAACAGGAGGATAAAGTCTCCGTCTCGCAAAATGAGCGGGAGATCAATGTAAAAATCAAAAAAGCGTTTCCGGTCACCGTCGTGATGGGCAAAAAGAAGATCACTCTCAAAATGACGGAGGGCACAGTCGCGCAGGCGATCAAAAAAAGCGGCCTTGCCGCGGATCTTGACGCGAAAGTCGTACCGGCGCGCGCGGAAAAAGTCAAAGCGGATATGGTGATCACCATCAGCGTGCGCACCAGCAAGACCCAAACGGAAAAAGCCGTGATCCCCTATGAAACGATCACCCGCAAAACGAATGATCTGTACGAGGGAGAAAAGCAAGTCACGCAAAAGGGCGTGAACGGCGAAAAGACCGTGACATACGAGTTGATCTACGAAGACGGCAAACAGATCGACAAGACGCTTTCCGCCACAACGATAACAAAACAGCCGCGAAACGAGATCGTTTCCGTCGGCACAAAGAAAAAAGAGGTCGTATCGGCCGCCGGCACGCTTGCCTTCAAAAAAGTGATCAACGTCGTGGCGACCGCCTACTCCGGTGAGATCTCCGCGGGCAGGATCACCTGTCTCGGCAAGGTGCCCCATTGGGGGACCGTCGCGGTGGACCCGCGCGTCATCCCGCTGGGGACCAAAATGTATATCGCATCATCAGACGGCTCCGTTGTGTACGGTTACTGCACGGCGGGGGATACCGGCGGCGCCATCAAAGGCGCGAGAGTTGACCTCTGGATGCCGACCGAACGGGAATGCAACGCTTTCGGCAGACGTCCGATGAAGGTCTATATCCTGAATTAAAATCTTTACAATAGTTTAAAAAAAGAAGTCCTTAACGGACTTCTTTTTTTACGCCGGTCGTGTGCCGTTATGATCCAAGCTGCTCCGAAACGGTCAGCCATTCGTCGGTCAGCAAGGTGACGCGCGCCTTGTTGTCCTCGATGCGGCGGCAGGCCTCGGCAAGCGCTTCGTAATCCGATCCGGTGAGCGTTTTCTCCAGCGCCGCCGTTTCCTCCTCCAGCGCCCCGATCTCCCTTTCAAGTTCCGCCTCCCGCCGCCGCAGAGCGGCGACGCGGGCGCGCTCTTTCTTACTTTTATGATAGGCGGTATTGCCCTTTACCGTCGGAGACGGTTTTTCCTTCGGCGCGGTCAGCGCCGCGAGGTACTCATCAAATCCGTCATACGCCGTCACCCCTGTCGGGGAAAGCGCGTAAATGCGCCGCGCGACGTTCCGCAGCAAATACCGGTCATGGGAGATCATCAGAAGCGTTCCGTCATAATCCGCCAGCGCCCGCTCGAGGTTTTCCCGGCTGACAAGGTCGAGGTGGTTGGTCGGCTCGTCCAGCATCAGCACATTGTCCCCGCGCAGCATCAGCCGCGCCAGCGCCACGGCGGCGCGCTGTCCGCCGGAAAGACTCCCGCACTTCTGATACACCGCCTCGCCCCGGATCTGCACTCTGGCGAGAAGCGAGCGCGTCTCGGCGGGCGTGATCGCCTTGCCGTCTCTTACCGCTTCGAGCGCCGTAAGTTCGTTATCAATTTCCTCACCGTGCTGATCAAAATGACCGATCCGAGTATTCTTGCCCCAAAGGACAGCGCCTTTTTCTCCGTCTGCTTGTTCCAGAAACAGGCGAAACAGCGTGGTCTTTCCGACGCCGTTCGGTCCCACCAAAGCGATCTTTTCACCTCGTTTTACCTCCATACACACGTTTTCAAATAACGCTCTCCCGCCGGGAGAAGCGCCGGCGCCCCGCACGGACAAAACGTCCTGCCCGCTTTTTGACGCCGCGGAAAAGGCAAATTTCATCCCCTGATACACCGCGGCGGGCGGCGGCGCCTCCTCCAGTTTTTCCAGCGCCCGCTCACGGCTTTTCGCCATCGCGGCGGTGGAGGCGCGCACACCGTTGCGGGCGATGTAATCGGTCAGCTCCGCGCGGCGGAGCAGATACTTTTCCCGCTCTTTTTCCGCCTCCCGCCTTCTTTCGGCGGCAAGCGCCTTGTATTTCGTGTAATTGCCGGGATACCGGATCAGCCGTCCCTCCCCGATCTCCCAGATCTCCCGGGCGGTGCGGTCGAGAAAATAACGGTCATGCGAGACCATCAGCACCGCGCCCTTGAAAGAGAGGATCTGTTCCTCCAAAAAGTGGAGCGTTTCAAAATCCAGGTGATTGGTCGGCTCGTCCAGCACCATCAGATCCGGCGCCGTGAGCAGTAAGCGACCCAGTGCCAGCCGCACCCGCTCGCCGCCGCTGAACGTATCGACGACCCGCTGCCATACCGTTTTATCAAAGCCGAGCCCCGTCAGCACCGTCGCGATCTTTACGTCGACGCCGTAACCGTCCGCCGCCTCGAAACATCGCGTAGCCTCCTCCAGCCGGGCGGCGGTGACGCGATATCCGTCGCTCCCCTCCGGAGCGTTTGCCAGCGCCTCCCGCAGCTCCTCCATACGGCGCGCCGTCGCGAGAACGTCGGAAAACACCGAACGCATCTCCTCATAGACTGTCCTGCCGCTTGTCAGCGCGGTGTTCTGCCGCAGATAGCCGACCGTCACATCTTTGCCGAAGGTCACACTGCCGCCGTCGGCGGTGATCTCCCCGCAGAGGATGCCAAGCAGCGTTGATTTGCCCGCGCCGTTGACGCCGACCATCCCGATGCGGTCGCCCGCGTCTATCTGTGCCGACAGTCCGTTCAGCACTTCATTTTCCCCGTAACTTTTTCGTATTTCCTCAAACCGGACGATCATTTCCGTTTCTCCAGTACATACGTCGTCACACCGTCGACGGTTTTTTGATGCGCGACGGTAAAACCGTATTTTTCGTACAGCGGGATATGCCCGCCATCAAAGATCTCGACAAGCGGCGTCACGCCTCTCGCCTCACATTCCGTAATAAAAAAGCGGATCATCCCGCCGGCGATCCCCCTGCCACGGCTTTCCCGCCGGACCGTCATCAGATCCAGCACGCCATAGGCGTTTTCGTAGTGATCCTCCAAAATCAGATGCGGCGCCAGCCGCCGGGCGACGGGATGGCCGGCGGGACCCTCGCCGATCTCGTCCGAAAAGTAGATCGCGAGATATCCGTCTCCCTGTTTATACCTGTAAAGCCTTAATCCTTTACATTCTGTTATATAATGCCCGAAAAAGTCCCGCAACGCGCTTCGCGGCGCGGTTTCTCCCCGCAGGATCATCGTGTAGACCGGATCGGCCGAAAAGCCGTCGGCGAACGCATCCGCCGCCCGCGGGATATCGCGGGGCGAAAGGGGCAAAATATCATTTTGACAGATCAAAACGATCCCTCCTTGCTATGGTGTGGTATAGAAAGCCTTTTCTCTGTCCAAACTAAGTAAAAAAGGGGGGCATGATTATGGAACAACGGGAACAAGCCGCAGACCGTCCCGACGACGGACTGACCCTGCTGCCGGACGGCGTTCGGGTTCTGACGGTCATCGGACAGATCGAGGGACATTATCTCGCCGCGAGTGACGCCAAGACCACCAAATACGAACATGTCCTTCCCCTGCTGGTCGGCGTGGAGCGGGACCCCTCCGCCAAAGGACTCCTTATCCTGCTCAATACGGTGGGCGGCGACGTCGAAGCCGGGCTTGCCATCGCGGAGATGATCGCCTCGATGAAAACGCCGACCGTCTCGCTGGTGCTGGGCGGCGGTCATTCCATCGGCGTACCGCTCGCCGTGGCGGCCAAACGGTCTTTCATCGTGCCGAGCGCCACCATGACCATCCATCCGGTACGGACCAACGGGCTTGTCGTCGGCGTACCGCAAAGTTTCCGGAGCCTTGAAAAAATGCAGGACCGCATCTCCCGTTTCATCACCGATCATTCCGATATCGCCCCGGCGGCGCTTCGAAAAATGATCCGCAACACCGGAGAACTTGTCAACGATATCGGAACGGTATTGAACGGCAGGCAGGCGGTGGACGCCGGGCTGATCGACGAGATCGGCGGGCTCGGGCAGGCGCTGGACGCGCTCACCCGGATGAACGGTCGAGGATCTCCTCTTTGAGTTTCATCCAATCGGCAAGACCGCACACGCGGGCGCACGCCTGCTTGAACCGGGAGGCGCCGCGCGCGCCTTTGACATAACACATCAGATGCTTTCGCATCTCTCTTGCCGCCAACGCTTCCCCTTTATCCGTCACAGCGTATTCGAACTGACGCGTGGCAAGTTCGAGTTTTTCCTCCAAAGAGGGCGGCGGCAATATAACGCCGCGGTCGCGAAACGCTCTGATCCGCGCGAACAGCTGCGGATCCCCCAGAGCGCCCCGCGCGATC
This sequence comes from Clostridiales bacterium Firm_08, assembly GCA_001604045.1. Lineage (GTDB taxonomy): Bacteria > Bacillota > Clostridia > Oscillospirales > QAKW01 > Firm-08. Next base: position 4,747 of record LVAN01000008.1, read on the forward strand.
ATCACACCGTCCGCGCCGGTCTCGCGCAGCGTTTCGGCGTATGCCTCCACACTGTCGATATCACCGTTGGCAATGACCGGGATCCCGACGCTTTGCTTGACGGCTTTGATCTCCGCCCGATCGGCCCTGCCGCTGTAAAACTGCTCGCGGTATCGGCCGTGCACGACAAGACAGTCCGCGCCCGCCGCTTCAAACCGCCTGGCGGCGTCAACGGCGACGCTCTCCCCCGCTTTTATGCCGAGACGGAACTTGACGCTGAGCGGCAGATCGGTCGCCCGGCGCACCGCCGCGACGATCGCCTGCGCCTTGTCAAGGTCGTTGAGCAGGGCGCTTCCGTCGCCGTTGCAAAAGATCTTGGGCGCGGGACAGCCCATATTGATGTCAAGCCCGTCAGGGCGAAAACTCTCCCGCGCGATCGACGCCGCGCGCGCCATAGTCTCCGCGTCTGAACCGAATATCTGCAATACGCAAGGGCGCTCCTCATCGCGCACGAGCGCCAGAAAGAGCGTCTTTTTGTCGTGAAAGCACATCGCCTTGGCGCTGACCATCTCAGTCACCGTCACGTCGGCGCCGCTTTCCCGGCAGATCCGGCGGAACGCGTGATCGCCGTATCCCGCCATCGGTCCTAAAAATATCGGTCGTTGTTCAAAAAACATATCGGTTTCCTTTTTATGATCTCTTCGTAATTATTATACATTCAACCTTCTTTTTTTTCAATATAAAAAACGAAAGCGGCCGACATCGCAAAAAAAGTGTTGACAAAATCCAAAGAATGTTGTAAGATATTTTAGTCACAGAAGTCTGAGACATAGATGGCGGCATAGCTCAGTTGGCTAGAGTGCCCGGTTCATACCCGGTTGGTCGCAGGTTCGAATCCCGCTGCCGCTACCATTGCCGTCGCGGACTGCTCCGTCCGCGGCGGCGCTTTTTTGACTTCGGCCCGGTGGTCAAGCGGTTAAGACACCGCCCTTTCACGGCGGTAACACGAGTTCGATTCTCGTCCGGGTCACCAATGGGATCCAAGCCGAATGGCTTGGATCCTGTAATATGGAAGTTTAGCTCAGCTGGGAGAGCATCTGCCTTACAAGCAGAGGGTCAGTGGTTCGAGCCCGCTAACTTCCACCAAACATAAAATACGCCGAAGGCAATGCCTTCGGCGTATTTTATGATGTTGTGATACAGGGATCAAACGCAGCCTTGCGCTTTCATCGCCTCGGCGACTTTCAGGAAGCCCGCGATGTTGGCGCCCGCCATATAGTTGCCCGGCATACCGAACTCTTTGGCCGCGGCGTCGCAGGACGCGAAAATGTTCTGCATGATGCCCTTGAGTTTGGCGTCGACCTCCTCGAAGGTCCACGCGAGGCGCTGGGAGTTCTGGCTCATTTCCAGACCGCTGGTGGCAACGCCGCCGGCGTTGGCCGCCTTGGCGGGGCCGTACAGCATGCCGTTGGCGAAATACACCTCGATCGCCTCAGGCGTGGAAGGCATATTGGCGCCCTCGGAAACACAGAAACAGCCGTTCGCCGCGAGTTTTTTCGCGCTCTCGCCGTCGATCTCATTCTGCGTGGCGCAGGGCAGCGCGATGTCGCAGGGGATGCTCCAGATACCGGAACAGCCCTCGGTATAAGTCGCGGTGGGATGATCCTTGACGTACTCTTTGATACGCTTTCTCTCCACCTCTTTGAGCTGTTTGATCGCGGCAAGGTCGATGCCGTTCTCATCATAGATATAGCCGTTGGAGTCGGACATGGCGATGACCGTCGCGCCGAGTTCCGTCGCCTTTTCATTGGCATAGATCGCGACGTTGCCGGAACCGGAGATGACGACCTTTTTGCCCTCAAAGGACTTGCCGTTGGCTTTGAGCATCTCATCGGTGAAATAGCAAAGCCCGTAGCCGGTCGCCTGCGTTCTCGCGAGAGAGCCGCCGTAGGTCAGCCCCTTACCGGTCAGAACACCGGTGAACTCGTTGCGAAGTCTCTTATACTGTCCGAACATAAAGCCGATCTCTCTCGCGCCGGTACCGATATCGCCGGCAGGCACGTCGCAGTCGGCGCCGATGTGTTTGGAAAGTTCCGTCATAAAGCTCTGGCAGAACCGCATGACCTCCGCGTCGCTCTTTCCCTTGGGATCGAAGTCGCTGCCGCCCTTGCCGCCGCCCATCGGCAGCGTGGTCAGGCTGTTTTTGAAGATCTGCTCAAAGCCCAAAAACTTGATGACGCCGATATACACGCTCGGATGCAGGCGGATGCCGCCCTTGTAAGGTCCGATGGCGGAATTGAACTGAATACGGAAGCCGCGGTTGACCCGCACCTTGCCGGTGTCATCCACCCAGGGCACGCGGAAAATGATCTGCCGCTCCGGCTCCACGATGCGCTCGAAAACGCCCGCTTCCACCAGATCCGGCCGTTTCTCCACGACGGGCTCCAGCGTTTCCAGCACTTCTGTGACCGCCTGGATAAACTCCGGCTCGCCGGCGTTTCTCTTTTTCACGGTCTCCAAAAGTTCGATCAAATATGCGTTTTTCATTGTCAGGTCTCCTTTCTACCTGTTGTGACAATTTGTCTGTATACAATTTGTATACTATACGCATAATTATAAAACATCCTTTTTGAAAAATCAATATGTTTTTTCCTTGACATTCAACTTTTTTAATACTATAATGTGTTTAGGGCACTCATCAACGGGAAACCTCCCCTTGACGGGTGTTTTATTCTTTATCACAGTACGATAAAAGGAGAAGGAAAATGACCAAGTACATCTTTGTGACCGGCGGGGTGGTATCCGGTCTCGGAAAAGGCATCACGGCGGCGTCCCTCGGGCGGCTGCTCAAAGCGAGAGGGCTCAAGGTCGCGGCGCAGAAGCTCGATCCCTACATCAACGTCGATCCCGGCACGATGAGCCCGTATCAGCACGGTGAAGTTTATGTGACGGAGGACGGCGCGGAGACCGATCTTGACCTCGGCCACTACGAGCGGTTCATCGACGAGGATCTGAACAAATACTCCAACCTCACCACCGGCAAAGTGTACTGGAACGTCCTGAACAAAGAGCGTCGGGGCGAATATCTCGGGCAGACCGTGCAGGTCATCCCGCACATCACGCAGGAGATCAAAAATTTCATTTACAGCGTCGGCAAAAAGACCGAGGCGGACGTCGTCATCACCGAGATCGGCGGCACGACGGGCGATATCGAATCCCAGCCCTTCCTCGAAGCCATCCGTCAGGTAGGGCTTGAAGTCGGCAAGGAGAACGCGCTGTATATCCACGTCACCCTCGTCCCCTTCCTGCGCGGCTCGGACGAACATAAATCCAAACCCACCCAGCATTCCGTCAAGGAACTGCAGGGCATGGGCATCTCCCCCAATATCATCGTACTGCGTTGTGACGAGCCCCTGGAGGACTCTATTTTCAAAAAGATCGCGCTGTTCTGCACGGTAAAGCCGGACTGCGTCATCGAAAATATCACCATCCCCGTACTGTATGAAGCGCCTCTGATGCTTGAAAAGAGCCGCTTTTCCGATATCGTCTGCCGGGAGCTGCACATTGACGCGCCCGCGCCGGACCTTAGCGAATGGAACGCGCTGATCGACCGCATCCATCACCGCGACAGCCGCGTGCGCATCGCGATCGTCGGCAAGTACGTACAGCTGCACGACGCCTATCTTTCCGTCGCGGAGGCGCTGCGGCACGCCGGCTATAAATACGGCACGCATGTCTCCATCGAATGGGTGGACAGCGAGACCATCACCGAAAACAATGTCAAAGAGAAGCTGGACGGCATCAGCGGGATCATCATCCCCGGCGGTTTCGGAAACCGCGGCATCAACGGCAAGATCGTCACGGCGCACTACGCGCGCGTGAATAATGTGCCGCTGCTGGGCATCTGCCTGGGGATGCAGATCATGGTCATCGAATACGCAAGGAACGTCTGCGGTCTTGCCGACGCGAATTCCGGTGAGTTCGACGAGGGAACGGCGCATAAAGTCATCGACTTTATGCCGGATCAGAACGCGCAGATCGACAAAGGCGGCACGCTGCGGCTGGGCGCCTATCCCTGCAAGATCACGCCGAATACCAAAATGGCGGAATGCTATGGTGAGGATCTCATCCACGAACGCCATCGCCACCGCTATGAATTCAACAACGACTACCGCGAGATGCTCTCGGGCGCCGGTCTTACCATCAGCGGCACCTCCCCCGACGAGCGGATCGTCGAGACGGTGGAGGTCGCGCAGAACGACTTTTACGTCGGCGTGCAGTACCATCCCGAATTCAAAAGCCGTCCCAACCGTCCCCATCCCCTGTTCTGCGGGCTGGTGAAAGCGGCGCTGGGGCAAGACGATGAACATTGAGTTCACCAAAATGCAGGGTCTGGGCAACGATTACATTTTTCTGACCGGCGAAAAGGAACTTCCCGCCGACCTGCCCGCCTTCGCAAGAGAGATCTCCGACCGTCACTTCGGTGTGGGCGCGGACGGGCTCGTCCTGATCCTGCCCTCTGAAACGGCGGATTTCCGTATGCAGATGTTCAATTCCGACGGCAGCGTCGGCAAAATGTGCGGCAACGCGGCAAGATGCGTCGCGAAATACGTTTATGAAAAAGGCCTGACAGACAAAACCGAGATCACGCTGGAGACCCTTTCCGGCGTGAAACCGATATACCTCACCGTCAAAGACGATATCGTCGGCGATGTCACCGTTTCCATGGGACCGCCGCTTTCCGTCAGGGATCACGTGAGGGTGACGGCGGACGGCGCGGTCTACGACGCCGTGACCGTTTCGATGGGCAACCCTCACTGCGTCATTTTCACCGATGACGCGGCGGGCGCTCCTCTGACCACCCACGGCAAAGCCATCTCCGCCCTGCCCTCTTTCCCGGGCGGTATCAATGTAGAATTCTGCGAGGTCCGCTCGCCTTCCCATCTTGTGATGCGGGTGTGGGAACGCGGCAGCGGGATGACGCTGGCGTGCGGCACGGGCGCCTGTGCCTGCGTCGTCGCGGCGATCGCGCGCGGGCTCGCGAAAAAAGACGAGGACGTACTTGTGGAACTCGCGGGCGGCACGCTTTCAGTGCGCTGTACCGACCGGACCGTCTTTATGACGGGACCCGCTGCGTTCGTCTGCGAGGGGATATACCAAACGAGGTGATATCTGATGAAACCAATAAAGCGAACAACCAGTATGTTGCTCTGCGGCATACTGTTCTTTATTATGGTGACACCGGCGGGCGCGATCTCGTCGCTGTCCGTTACCGCGAGCGGCGCGACGTCCGAAACCAATAAACTGACTATCACCCTTACCTTCCCGGATCCCGTGGAGACCGCCGCCGTGCGGATCGTCGGCAGCGACCCGAAGGTATACGCCGATCCCGCCCTGACCGTGCCGGTCACGCTGACCGCCAGCAAGGCCGCACTGACGCTGCGGCAGGCGCACACCTTCCTCTATGTCGACAACAGCGGAACTCTTTATACCGTGGATATCGTATCACCGCGCGCGGCGGTCACCTACAAGGATGCCGCGACGTTCGCGGACTGGGCGAAATACTACATCCAGTTCCTCAATTACGGAGGCGGCGGGATGATGACGGGAGACGGGGTTTCCTTCCGTCCCGCCGATCAACTGACGCGATTTGAAACGGCGGTGCTTGCCGCCAAACTGCTTGGGATCGACCCCTTTCTCATTTCCTTCAAAAATCCCTACGCTGACAAACTCGCCGGCTGGGCGAGACCAAGCGTTTTGGCGCTGACCAGGCTCGGCGTCCTGAACGGTGAAAAGACCGATAAAGGTCTTTATTTCCGGGGCGAGCGGCATATCACCCGCAGTGAGGTGGCAAAGATCTTTGTCGGCATCCTGCTCCTTCTGCGGGAAAACAGCACGGACGCCGCGGCGCTCGTCAAAGATCAGGGCTACACGCTGGAAGGACGGTCTTTTGCGGATCTCGCGGACGTCGCCGCGTGGGCAAAGCCCTGTCTCACACTGGCGGTCTGCCGTTATAAAATCATCGAGGGAAGCCGTCGTGACGGAAAATTATACCTGCTCCCCCGCGCCGAGATCACCCGCGCCGAGATCGCCGTGATGGTCGGCAAGTTGACAGGTTATAACGCGAAAGATCTTTTGCGGGGCTATATCGGGACGCTTTCCGCCGTCTATGACGAGGAAAGCAAAAAGGATACCGTGATGTCGAAAGCCTTTTTCGAGGCGTATAACGCCGCCCTGGCCTCCCTGAACGCCGGAGACGCGGGCAGTGAATGCAAAAAACGGTTCGACGCGCTGTACACCGCCGTGGAAAAGCGGCTGGGGGGACTTATTTATCTCAGCCCCTCCCATCAGATGGACAACCGCTATGCCGGCTATGATACCACCGAAGGCGCGCAGATGATCGCCGTCGGCACACTGGTCTATGAAACACTGAAAGCCAAAGGCTATGACGTATACCTGACGCCCAAGGAAACGTCGCTGGTCTATCGCGCCGACGAGGCGAACGCCAAAGGCGCCATCTGCTACGTTTCCATCCACAGCAACGCCGTCACCGGGACCAACAACGGCTCGGCGCAAGGCACGACGGTCTATTACAGCAACAACCCCGGCAGTAAATCGCTGGCAAAGGCGATCTACGATCCGTTGGCGGCGCTGACCCCCACCAAAGATAACGGCATCATCAACGATTCCCTCACGCGCCTGCCCTACAAGGAGATCCGTCTGCCGAAAATGGCGAACGTCATCGCGGAGGTCGAATATCACGACTACGCTCCTTACGCCAAATGGATCATCGAACACCGGAGCGATCTCGCCGCCGCCATCGTAAAAGGCATTGAAACGTATATGAAATCACTTTAAGGAGGATATTTATGAAAGCAGCACACTTTTTCACAGACGCGGCGCACGAAATGACGCCGCACGCGGTCTTTGACTCTCTTGCCATGCCGGCGGCGTCAACGCTGACGGTAGGATCTCCGATCGCGGACAAGACGTTTGACGGCTTCGGCGTGGCGCTGACCGGCGCCTCCTGCTATAATCTCGCGCAGATGCCGGAGAAAGAACGCCGGGAATTCCTGGAAAGCGTCTACGGCAAAGACGGCCTGGGGCTGCGCGTGGCGCGGCTCTGTATCGGCTCGAGCGACTACGCCGCCGAACTATATTCCTACGACGACGTGCCGGGGGATATCACTCTTTCTCATTTTTCTATCGAGCGGGACAAGGCGTATATCCTGCCGATGCTCCGGGAAGTCCTTTCCGTTTGTCCGGATCTTAAACTGTTCGCCTCCCCCTGGTCGCCGCCCGGCTGGATGAAGACCGGCGGTCTTATGTGCGGCGGCTATATGCGGCGGGAATTCATCGACGTCTACGCCGATTATATCGTCAAATTCATCGAGGCGTACGAAAAAGAAGGCGTCAGGATCTCGGCGCTCACCGCACAGAACGAGCCGGAGACCCAGCAGAGCGGCCGGATGCCCGCCTGCATCTGGCACCCCGACATCGAGGCAGAGTTCATCGTCCGCCTGCGGCAAAAACTCGACGCCGCCGGATACAAAGACATTCGCGTCTGGATGCACGATCACAACTTTGACGGCTGGCGCCGCGTCAAGGGCTCGCTGGACGATCACCCGGAACTGCGGAAAGCCTGCGGAGATGTGGCGTTCCACTACTACACCGGCGCTGTGGAGGATATTCTGCCGCTTCAAAAAGCATATCCTGATATGAACTTTCATATGACCGAGGGCGGGCCCTTCCTGGGCGGCACGTTTGCCTCCGACTTCTGCAAATGGGGAGTACTTGCCGCGCGGTGCGTCGGACAGGGTTTTCTCTCCTTTACCGGATGGAACCTGCTGCTTGACGAGACCGGCGGTCCCAATGTCGGCCCCTTCGACTGCGGAGGACTTGTCCAGCGGCACGCCGTTACCGGTGAACTTTCTTACAGCGGGCAGTACAAGGCGTTCCGCCATATCACGCCTTTCCTGAAAGACGGCGCGAGGGCGCTTTCCACTTCGTTCTGCTCCCAGCGCAAGCCCCGCCTCGTCCCGACGGACGACCACCAGCCGATCGACGCCTGCGCCTTTGAAAATCCCGACGGTTCCGTCGTGGCGCTTGTCACCAACCCATCTCTCAAGAAACGCCAGATGACCGTCGACATCAAAGATGAGCGCTTTTACGTCGAACTTCTGCCGGGCAGTGTCAACACACTGTTGTTTAAATAAGATCGGAAAAAAAAAGGACCGTTACGGTCCTTTTTTTATTTCCAATTTTTCGCCCGGCTGATCGCGCGCTGCCAGGTCGCGCGTCTTGTCTGCCGCTCATCCTCCGACATACGGGGCGTGAACGACTTGCCGTCCGTCGGACGAGATACCGCCGCGGGATCGACTTTTTCCAGCGCCGCTCCCGCCATCAGCGCGACGCCATACGGCGTGGCGTCCCGAAACGCCGGGACGGTCAGCGGGATGCCCGCGATATCCGCCTGGAACTGCATCAAAAAGTCATTGGCGGTCGCCCCGCCGTCGCATCTCATATAGCCCACCGGCGCGACGGCGTCTTTACGCATGGCGTCCAGCACGTCGCTGACCTGATAGGCAATGCTCTCCAGCGTCGCCCGCACGATATGCGCTTTTGTCGTTCCGCCGGAGATACCGATCATCATACCGGCGGCGGCGGGATCTCGATGCGGCGCGGCAAGTCCGGTAAACGCCGGTACGAAATACAGCCCGTCGGTATCTTTCACGCTTTCAGCAAGCGCGGCGGTCTCGTGAGCGTCCCGAATGATGCCGGGTCCGTCCCGCAGCCACTGGATCGCGGCGCCCGCGATATAGACCCCTCCGTCCAGCGCGTACATCGTTTTTTCATTCCTCCGCCACGCGACGGTCGTCAGAAGTCCGCTTACGGACCGGACCGGGTTTTCCCCGGTGTTCATCAGCATAAAGCAGCCGGTGCCGTAGGTCGTTTTAAGGTCGCCTTCCTCAAAGCACCCCTGCCCGAACAGCGCGGCCTGCTGATCATTGAGCAGGGCGCGGATCGGCGCGTCGATGCCGAGAAAGACGGCGGGATCGGTCCTTCCGAACAGCGCGTCGGAGGAAAGGATCTCCGGCAGCCGCAGTTTCGAAAGTCCGAATATCTCCCGGACTTCATCGCTCCACCTCCCCGCGCGGATATCCGCGAGCTGTGTGCGGGAAGCGGTGGACGGATCGGTGGAATAACTTTTTCCGCCCGTCATACGATACAGGAAATAAGCGTCGAGATTGCCGGCGAAAGCGCCGTCAAGCCCGCTGCTGTTTTTTTTCAGCCAGGCGTATTTCGCCGCGGAAAAATAGACGTCCGGCGAAAGGCAGGTGATCTCCTCGATCTTCGCGCGGTCTGTCTCCGACAAACCGTCCACGATATCCTGCCCTCTGCTGTCCTGCCAGACGACGACCGGTGTGAGCGCGTCTCCTTTTTCGTTCCAAAAGAGAACGCTCTCCCCTTCGTGGTCAAGCCCGACGGCGGCAACGTCCTTCGGATCCGCGCCGGCGACGGAGAGCGCCTGCTTAACCGCGTCAAGCAAAGACTCCCACACCTCGTCCGCCAGATGCTCCACTCGTCCGGGCAGAGGAAAATGCCGCGGCGTCTCCGCGTAGCCGCGGCTGACCGGCGCGAACGACTCATCCAGCAGTACGGCGGTCGTTCCCGTCGTGCCCTGATCGATGCCGAGATAATATTTCATATAAAACTCCTTTGTGTAACGGAGGGAAAGCCGCTGAGAGCGGCTTTCCCTCGAAACAAATTACGCGTTGATCTTTTTAACGATGTCAACGACCTCATACAATTTGTCTATCTCGTACGGCGTCGGCTCGATATCGCCGGGCCAGGGCGGCGCGTAACGGATCCAGACCGGGGTCATCCCGATCTTACGGGACGCGTCTACATCTTTGAGCGGGTTGTCCCCGACGTAGATCGCCTCCTCCGGCTGAATGCCCAGCCGCTCGCAGCTCGCGAGAAACGGCTTAGGATCAGGCTTCTCCACGCCCACCTCACGGCTGGCGAGGATATCGTCCATATGCGCCGGAAGTTCTGTATGCTCGATCTTGGAATACTGATAACTCTGTTCCCCATTGGTGAGGATCGCGGTTTTCAATCCCATCGCGTGCAGAGCTTCCATCGTACGGATCGCGTCGTCGTGCAGCACGACGCAAGGCGGATACGCGGTTTTCAGATACGCGTAAAACTCATCGTAGGTAGGCGGATTTTTGAATACGCCCTCCATCAGATAGTGATCGAATATGCCCGGCCAGTCACGGTAATACAGACCTTCTTTGTCCGCGCGCACCATTTTCTCCATCAGTTCCTCGCGCGGCAGATCCGCCGTCTGTCCTTCAAACCGCTCCATAAAACTGTCCATCAGTTTGACGTAGGTTTCATAGCGGTCATACAGCGTATGATCGAGATCGAAAATTACGGCTTTGATCATAGTTTACTTCTTTCCGGTGCGTACGAATTCCAGCACCTGTTCCTTCGTCATCCCCGCAAGACCGAGTCTGTCCAGTTTACGGCCGATCGCCCACCAGTCTCTCTCGTGGATATGGCTGTAAATGGTGATGACGGCGTGCATCGTCGGCACCTCAACACCGCAAAGTTCCGCCAGCGCCGCCCAGGGCACGAGTCCGTTGGGGCAGTCTTCGGTCAGATAGCGGTTCCAGATATCGTTGGGGCCGGAGATGGCGGTCAGCGAAACGTCGCCGTGCATCTGCATATAGAGTTCTTTCCAGTTGATCTGATGGCCCGCCGGTTTGCCCGCGAAATCCTCGACCGGGCGAAGTTCATATCCGAGCGCGCGGCCGATGGCTTTTCTTTCCTGATCCAGCGCGACGTCCAGTTTGGCGGCGCCGGGGGTGAAATGCTCATACATATGGAACCCGCCGCGGGAAGGCTGCTCGATCATACCGATGTTGATGACGCAGGCGCCGCTGTGCAGCGCGGGATTGACAAGAGAGAGACCGCACTCCAGAACATCTCTGTAAACGTACTGGATGGGAATGAAGTCGTTGATATCATCGTAGTATTTGTCCTTGGCGTCCGCCGGGAAGAAGGACATATTGATGGGGTTGATGCCGGAGCAGAACGCCAGCGCGTCCCCTTTGAGACGGGTATCATAGGGCAGGTTGTTCGCCTCCGCGACGACGGGGCACTCATCGCCCAGCAGTTCACGGAATATCAGCGCGCCGAACGCGCCGGGATACAGCACGAGCACCTGATCCTTGCGGATGACGCCTTTGAGTTTCGCGGCGATGCTCTCATGCGCGAAAGACGGGGTAACGATCAGCACGTAGGTGACGTCTTTGATCGCTTCCTCCATATCGTCGGTCAGCATCTCGATGTGGGAGGTGCAGTCGATAACGCCGGTGACGCGGATGGTCTTGGTCTCACGCAAGACGGCGTTCTTGCCGATAAACTCCGGCTGCTCGTACATATTGACGGCATAGCCGCGGCGATTGAGGTCCGCCGCCATGGTGATGGCGCCGTTGCCCGCGCCGATGATCGCTACTTTTTTCATAATGATGATCTCCTTTTTTATTGTTTTTTTGATCGTTTTCAGTATAGAACAGCGTGACAAGCGCTGTCAAGCGTATCGACATTTATTGACAAAATCTTTTGCGTGTTTTATAATAAAACGAGCAAAAAATGATCGGTTGAGGTACGGGATATGAAAAATGATCGTCAAAACCGTCTGCGGCAGCTGCTGATGACGGAAAAAAAAGTAAAAGGCATCGATCTTGCCCGACGGCTCGGCGTTTCCATCGCGACGGTACGGCGGGACCTTACCGAACTTGCGCGGGAGGGTCTCATCAGGCGGAAATACGGCACAGCGGAGCTTGTGACGTCGCGGGAGTCGAACATCCCCGCGTGGGAAGGACGGAGCATCGCGTGTTTCGCGGAAAAGCGCCAGCTCGCCCGGCGGACGGCGGAGTTGATCCCCGAACACTGCACGGTGTTTTTAGACGGCGGCACGACGGTCTATGAGGTCGCGCGATGTCTGACCGGCAGAAAAGATCTCACCATCATTACCTGCGCCCTGCGGGTGGCGGAACTGCTCGGGATGCAGGATGATCTTCAGGTCTACTGCATCGGCGGCAGGGTCAAGCCGGATCTGCTCGCCACCACCGGGATGCTCGCGACGGAAGGACTCGATATGTTCCCGCAGATCGACATTTCCGTTTTTTCCACCGACGCATTTTCCGTTGAGCGGGGACTGATGGAATACTCGATGGAAGTCACCCTGCTCAAACGAAACATCCTGCAAAAGACCGACCGTTTGTTCGCGGTCCTAGATCACCGTAAATTCAACGCGAGCGCTTCTGCTTCGACCTGCGGATGCGAACGTGTGGACACGCTGATCACCGACGCGGTGATCCCCGAGGAAGGGAAACGCCTGTTGACCGAAAAGGGGGTCACGCTGGAAACGGTGCTGATCAGCGACGAGAAAAACAAATGACTTTTTCAAAGACAGCGGGATGATCCGGCAGTCGCCGGTTGGTTCTACAAATCGTAGAGTTCACGGTAGAAAATTCTACAGCACGCTTTATGATGCCGATAGCGATCAAATTTACGGATAGATTGCATCCGGCGGCGAACTTTGTTATACTTGAACGGAAAGCGAGGGGAAAACGGCGTGAGAGACAAACGAAAGGTCATCATCTATTCCGATGAGCTGAACGATGAGTTCTCGCTGACCGACATCACCCCCCGCGTCATCGGCGACGATTACGTTTATGAGCCGAAAGGCCTCTGGAAAAAGATCACCCGCTTCTTCTGGTACCGGGTGATCGCCACGCCCTGCGCCTTTCTCTATATGAAGATCTTTTTCCGCTACCGCGTCGTGGGGCGGGAAAAGCTCAAAGGCTTTTACCGCAGGGGATATTTTCTTTACGGCAACCATACCCAGGACTGGGGCAACGCGTTCGCGCCCAGCGTCATCAACTTTCCCCAGCAGGATTTTATCATCGTCCACGCGAACAACGTGTCCATCCCTTACGTCGGCAAGGTAACGCCCTCGATGGGCGCTCTGCCCCTGCCGGACACCAAAGCCGCGTCGCTTCATTTTGCCCGCGCCGTCGCGCATAAGATCGAACAGGGTCATACCGTCGTCATCTATCCCGAGGCGCACATCTGGCCCTACTACACCAAAATACGGCCTTTTCGCGACGCGTCCTTTTTCTATCCCGCGCGGCTGAAATGCCCGGTGTTCTGTTTTACCGACACCTACCGCCGCCGCAAAAACGGCAAGGCGCGGATCGTCACCTACATTGACGGACCGTTTTATCCCGACGAGAGCCTGTCCGTCCCCCTGCGCGCTTCTTTTTTGCGGGATGAGATCTACCGAACGATGTGCCGCCGCGCGGCGTCGTCGGATATCGAGGTCATCAAATATGTTCAAAAAGAGGAACCGCGATGAATATACTGTTTTGCGGCAATGAAAAAGTGTTCGACGGCTTTGTCGTCTGCGCGCTGTCCATCCTCAAGCGCACCGCGGCGGCAGAGCCTTTCACATTTTATATCTTTACGATGGACGCCCGCCATCTGCGGGAGGACTACCTGCCGGTGAGCGATGAACAGATCGCCCTTTTCGATCGCGTCATCAAGGGATACCATCCTGAAAACCGCGTCATCCCGCGGGACGTGACAAAACTGTACAAACAGGAGTTTTCCGGCTGTCCCAACGAGACGGCGTACTGCTCCCCCTACACACTGATCCGTCTGCTTGCCGACCTTGTGCCGGAAATGCCGGACAAATTTCTCTATCTCGACGCGGACATTCTGTTCAACCGTGATATTTCCCTTTTGTATCAGATCGATATCTCCGGCTATGAGTACGCCGCGTCCAACGACCATTACGGCAAATATCTCATCCATCCCCGCTACATCAACGCGGGCGTGCTGCTGTTCAATATGAAAGAAGCGCGGCGCACCGGTCTGTTTGCCGGCGCGCGGGAATGGCTGCGGCGTAAAAAACTGGTGTTTGCCGATCAGAGCGCGCTGATCCGCGCCACCACCCGCCGCAAACTTTTGCCCCAGCGGTTCAACGACCAGAAGTTTCTGCACCGCCACACCGTGGTGCGCCACTTTTCCAAGCGGCTGTTTTGGCTGCCCTATCCCCACACTGAAAACGTCAAACCCTGGCAGATCGAGCGCGTGCGAAGCGTGTTCGGCTACCGTGCTTTTGACGATATTTTTGAGGAATTTCAGCGCTTACAGAAAGAAGGAGACCGATGAACAAGACCCCCGTTCCTGTTTTTTACGCGTGTGACGAAAATTTCGTCAAATATACCGTCGTTTCCCTTTACTCGATGATCCGAAACGCGGATCCCGCCCGGCGCTACGACGTCCATATCCTGCACACCGGACTGTCCTCCAAAATGCGGGAGTCGCTGTCGGCGCTCGCGGGCGGCGCCTTTACCGTCACCTTTGACGACGTGTCCGAATGGATGCGGTCGGTGGCGGATCGCCTGCCGCTGCGGGACTATTATTCCAAAACGACCTATTACCGCCTGCTGATCGCGGAAATGTACCCCGAATACGACAAAGCGGTCTATATCGACAGCGACACCGTCGTCCAGGGCGACATCTCCGAATTTTATGATACCGACATAGGGGACGCCTATCTCGGCGCCTGCCATGAGATGGCGATGGTGCAGGTGGACGAATTCGGCACATACGTTGAAAAAGTGCTCGGCATCAGCCGTTACAACTACTTCAACGCGGGCATACTTCTCATCAACTGCGACAAGTTCCGCATCGGCTTTGTGCTGGACAAATTCCTGCAGTATCTGCATACCTATGATTTTGTGGTGACGCAGGACGAGGACTATCTCAACCTGATCTGCAAGGATCACGTATTCTGGATGGACCAACGGTGGAACACCGAGGTATACTGTGACATTGACTATCCCGTCTCCGAGGCGAAGATATTCCACTACATAATGACGGCGAAACCCTGGCACTACCGGGACTGCAAATGCGCCGACGTCTTTTGGAAATACGCCTGCCGCACCTCTGTCTATCCCGATCTTGAAAAGGAACTTGCCGCCTACACCGACAAGGATCGTGAAAACGACCGCCGGGTGATGGAAAGCCTCGTACAACTCGCGGTCAGCGAGACGGAGCGGGAGGACAATTACCTCAACCGGCTCAACCGCGCGAGCCGCGCGGGAGACCGGGTGGAGATCGTCAAAAAGATCGAGCAGTACGAGCGGGAGGGACGCTTCGACGAGGACGTCGAAAACGACCCGCCCGGCAAGGTCCTGCTGCCTGACGATATCGAGTATATCAAAAAGGGTATGATCTCCAAACTCAAAACCCGCTTTGCCTTTATGACGGCGCGGCGGTTCGTGGACAGCCTGCTGCGCTCCAAAAAGCTGATCATCAAGGACATCACGGGTCTGGAGCACTTCAAGGCGCTGGACAGCGGCGCGATCATCACCTGCAATCACTTCAACGCTTTCGACAGTTTCGCCATTCAGATCGCCTACGACCGCGCCGAACAGCCGAAACGCACCTTCTATCGTATCATCAAGGAAGGCAACTATACCTCCTTCCCCGGCTTTTACGGCTTTCTGATGCGGCACTGCAACACGCTGCCGCTCTCCTCCGACCCCCGCACGATGAAAAAATTTATGAGCGCGGTGGGCAAGCTGCTGCGGGACGGTCATTTCGTTCTGATCTACCCCGAACAGAGCATGTGGTGGAACTACCGCAAACCGAAACCGCTCAAAAAGGGCGCCTATCTGTTCGCCGCCAAAAACGACGTGCCGGTCCTGCCCTGTTTTATCACGATGAAGGACTCGGATATTATGGGCGAGGACGGATATTTCGTGCAGGAATACACCATCCACATCGCCCCGCCGATCTACCCCGATAAAACACTGAAGGGACACGCCCGCATTGACCGAATGATGGAGGAAAACGCCCGCGTGTGGAAAGAGATCTACGAACGGGAATACGACATCCCCCTGACCTATATAACGGAAACCTCCGAATAACGCCGCCCGGCTCTCCCCGCCACCGGCTTTTTGGGAACCCCGCAAAGGGCAGGCAAAAGTACACGCGAATTTATGGGCACACTGTAGGAGCCGACGACCCCGGCGCCCCGTTATGTTCCGTTCACAATCCCTCAGTTTTTTCGGAAACTCTCTGTTCCCGAAAAAACAGCTCCCTTTACACAAAGGAGCCGGGAAAACGCCGCGCTCCGATCGAAAGATCGGAGCGCGGCATTTTCATTTCTTTATTCTATTTCCCGAAATTCTGGTCGAATTTCATAAGAATTTGCGCTACCGCCGCGCGGGTGGCTTTGCCTTTTGGATCGAAATTGCCGTTGGTTCCGGCGATCAGCCCCGCCTTTTGGCAGGTCGCGACCGCGCTCTTTGCCCAGGAGGAGATCTTTTTCGCGTCCTTAAAGGTCACCGCTTTGGTGTTCGCTTTCAGCGTGATCTTCATAAACTTCGAATAGGTCACAAGGATCGAACAGATCTGCTCTCTCGTGATCGGATCGTTCGGCATAAATCTGCCGTATGAGCCGGTAACGATGCCGTTATCGCTCGCCCATTTCACGGCGCCGGTATACCACTGTCCCTTTTTGACATCGGAGAATTTAGTGGTGGCGTTATTATTTACATTCACACCCGCCATTCTCGCGAGAACGGACACAAACATCCCCCTCGTCATATTGCCGTCGGGATCGAACTTGCCGTTGGATCCCGCGAACAGACCGTTGTTCGCCACATAACACACAGCGTCATAATACCATTTCTTGTTTCTGCTGTCGATATCCTTAAATGACGTCGGATCATTTATAACATAATTATAGTGTTTTCTTGCGAGAACAAAGGGAGAACGAGAATAATGTTCTAAAACATAGTTATAAAAGAATTTCCACTCTTCTTCGTTGCCGGCAAAGTAAACGTCTATAAATCTGCAATTATAAAACGCATACTCACCCATCGTTATTATGTTTTTGCCGACGATAGCAGAAGTAAATGATATACATCCGTAAAATGCCTTTTCCCCAATGTATTTTACACCGTTTCCGATCGTAGCGCTTTTCAGCCCGGTACAACCGTTAAACGCAAAGTCCCCGATATTCGTTACACTATTCGGGATCGTGACGCTCGTAAGTCCGGTGCAGCCGGAAAACGCATAGGATCCGATGTTTTTGACGCTATTCGGGATCATAACGTTTTGAATGCCATAGCACCCTTCAAACGCACGGCTTCCAATGTCAGATACGCCGTATCTGATGGCAACGTTAGCAAGTCTTGTACAGTGATAAAACGCATTATATCCAATGCTTTTTACCCCGCCCGGAATAGTAATACTTGTCAGCCCGGTGCACCCGGAAAATGCAGAGTCTCCAATGCTTGTGACGCTGTTCGGGATCGTAACGCTCGTAATACCTACGCAATTGTAAAATGCAGAGCTTCCTATACGTGTGACATCGCTTGGGATGATGAATGATGTTAGAAGCTTTCCATTTGAATATAGGTATAGCGATGTGGATGAATTAAATGATGATCTCAATGAATATTCACACCATGCCGAAAGATTTGAAATACCTATGCTCGTAATCTTGGTGCAATTATAAAACGCATGAAAACCGATACTATTGACTTTTTTCCCGAGCGTGACGCTTGTAAGCCCGGTACAATCACTAAACGCACAGCTCCCGATGCTCGTGACGCTGTCCGGGATCGTGACGCTTGTAAGGCTTTCGCAATCGAAAAACGCATAGTTTCCGATGCTCGTGACGCTGTTCGGGATCGTAACGCTCGTAAGTCCGGTGCAACCCGAAAATGCGTAGGATCCGATGCTTGTGACGCCAGTTCCAATAGAAACCGTCTTGATGGAAGATCTGTATGAATACCACGGCGCACCGGAAGAAGAATAGCCGCTCATTGCCCCGAATCCGGTAATGGAAAGCACGCCGGTATCCGTGTTGAGTGTCCAATTGACATTTTCCCCGCAAGAACCTTTATAATGATAGGCGTAGGTTCTCGCCGCGCTTGTCAGCGGCGTATTATTGGTTCCGATGCTGATCTTTCCCCATTCGCCGGAGTGTCCTCCGTAACTTACGTTTTTCAGAGCAGAACAACCGTAAAACGCATAGTTTCCAATGCTTGTAACATCGATTGGGATCGTGATACTTTCAAGCCCGTGACATCCCTCAAAAGCATAGCTTTCTATGCTTTTGACGCTGTTCGGGATCACAAAAGACGTATCTGTTTTTTCGGCGGGATAGCAAAGGATGGCCGTTTTGTCTTTGTTATATAAAACACCGTTTTCAGAACAGTAGTTCGGATTAGCGCCTCCAACATTGATGGCAGCAAGCCCCGTGCAGCCGCGAAACACACAAATTCCGACACTTGTGACGCTATTCGGGATCGTAACACTCGTAAGATCGGTGCAATTGTAAAACGCATAAGAACCGATGCTTGTGACGCTGCCCGGAATATCAAGAGATGTTACAAGACTTCCATTCAGATAGAGTTTCTTTGCGTAATACAGCGGATTTACATCGCTGCTTGCAAAGGATAATTTACACCATGCCGCAAGATCTGTGATATATACTCCCGTAAGCCCGGTGCAGCCTTTGAATGCAGCGGATCCGATGCCGGTGACGCTGTTCGGGATCGTAACACTCGTAAGACCTGTGCAGCCGGAAAATGCATAGTTTCCAATACCTTTAACGCCATTTCCAATCGTAACGGATTGAATAAACGACCTGTATTCATACCATGGTACGTTTGAAGAAGATGAATAATTATCCATCGTGCCGGATCCGGTGATGGAAAGGACGCCGGTGCTTTCTGAAAACTTCCACTTGACATTTGTTCCACAATCGCCATGAAAACCAGCATAGTATATTTCTGCACTCATTAGTCGATCATTGCCGGTTGTGGCGATGTTGATTTTTTTCCATTCGTTTGGCATTCCGTTATAGGTTACATCTTGTAGAGAAATACAGTAGTAAAATGCATCTTTGCCTATGCTTGCAACGCCGTTCCCGATCGTAACGTTTATAAGCCTGGTGCAATTGTAAAACGCAGAGGATCCAATGCTCGTGACGCTATTCGGGATCACGAAAGATGCATCTGTTTTTCCGGCGGGATAACAAAGGATAGCTGTTTTGTCTTTGTTATACAAAACACCGTTTTCGGAACAATAGTTTGGATTGGTACTCCCAACATTGAAAGCAGCAAGTTTTGTGCAATCAACAAATGCAAGGTTTCCGATGCGCGTGACGCTGTTCGGGATCGTGATGCTTGTCAGCCCGGTGCAGTAGAAAAACGCATAGTCTCCGATGCTTGTGACGCTGTTCGGAATCGTAACGCTTGTAAGTCTGGTACAGCCGGAAAACGCATCGTCTCCGATGCTTGTGACGCTGTTCGGAATCGTAACGCTTGTAAGTCTGGTACAGCCGGAAAACGCATCGTCTCCGATGCTTGTGACGCTGTTCGGG
Source organism: Clostridiales bacterium Firm_08 (assembly GCA_001604045.1). Taxonomy (GTDB): domain Bacteria; phylum Bacillota; class Clostridia; order Oscillospirales; family QAKW01; genus Firm-08. The sequence goes on from LVAN01000008.1 coordinate 24,218, forward strand.
ATCGTAATGCTTGTAAGACTTGTGCAAAAGTAAAATGCGTAGGATCCGATGCTCGTGACGCTGTTCGGGATCGTAACACTTGAAAGTCCGGAGCAGTTATAAAACGCATAGGTTCCGATGCTTGTGACGCTATTCGGGATCATAACGCTTGTAAGGCCGGAACAGTGGTCAAACGCAGAGGATCCAATGCTTGTGACACTGTCCGGGATCGCGAAAGACGTATCTGTTTTTCCGGCGGGATAGCAAAGAATGGCCGTTTTGTCTTTGTTATATAAAATACCGTTTTCGGAACAATAGTTTGGATGGGTACTTCCAACATTGACAGCAGCAAGTTTTGTGCAATAACCAAACGCAAGGTTTCCGATGCTCGTGACGCTGTCCGGGATCATGACGCTCGTAAGCTCGGTGCAGCCGTCAAATGCATAGGTTCCGATGCTTGTGACGCTGTTCGGGATCGTGACGCTTGTCAGCCCGGTGCAATTGTAAAATGCGTAAGATCCGATGCTCGCGACGCCGGTTCCAATAGAAACCGTCTTGATGGAAGATCTGTATGAATACCACGGTACGTCGGAGTAAGAAGAATAGTTTGTCATCGCACCGGATCCTGTGATGGAAAGAACGCCGGTATCCGTGTTGAGTGTCCAATTGACGTTTGTCCCGCAACTGCCGGAATACGTCGCGGCGAAGGTGACGGAAAACGCGGTAAAGAACGTTGTCAGTACCATCAGCGCGAGGAGGAAAGATAGAATTCGTTTTGATTTCATTTTTATCACTCTCTTTCAATTATTGTTCATTATAATTTGGGCAAAACCTTCCTGTTGCAGAATTGCCCCAAAAAAGAAAATCGAATTCAAGAGGCGTGATTTTTTCCTCTTTACAAATCTTTTTTACCTGTCCTTGAATCTTTTTGTACTGTTCTTGATTGATTGAATTCCAATTCACTTCTGTCGAACTCTGACTGATTCTGAGAGATAAGAATAAGTCTTCCTCGGAAACGGTTCCTCTTTCTCTCAGCGTAAGATAAATTTTCTTTGCAATCTGAGTGTCAATAGGACAATGACATTTTGACCAAATGTTAGAAAACTCAGGGAACAAGTGCTTTACACAATACAGGTTCTTGAAAGCAATATTGATAAATTTCTGCCAAATACCATATCTCATTCCGTAGTCTGTTTTGCTGCAAAGAGAGTTATGCCAAGAATCAAAATCACGGGATATTTCTTTTGTATTGGTCGTTAACTCATTTTTCAAAATGCCGATAATGTTTTCTTTATTGCAAATAATGGTGCTGTTTCTATTGAATTTCTCTCTTATGGTCGCATCCTTCCACGCTCTGCTCCTTAAAACGTAGTCAAGAACGGCGTCTTTTCTTCCTTCGTCGACGTGGTTTTTCATTGCACTACTAAAAGAGCAATAAAAACAGCGCATTGCATCAGTCATTTTGCTAACTTTGTCTTCCATCTTTTTCCCTCCGTTTTTCTTTTGAATGATACCATCTTTTTTCGGAAAAGTCCTGTGCTGACAGCACAGTTTTGCGATTTGGTGAAGAGGGGGGTTCCGAAAATATACGGCGTCTTTTTGTGTTTTATTGAATAGTGTTCACCAAATATAATGATATTGTAGCATACAATAAAGAAAATGTAAATACTATTCACCAAAAAGGAGGGGCGGGTATGTTTAAGATCAAAGCCGCGGACGGCAGCAACAATCTATGCGGCAAACGCATCCGGGAGATCCGCAAGGAGCAGGGTCTGTCCCAGCGGCGGCTTGCCGCGAAAATGCAGCTGCTCGGCTTTGATGTGGACCATTATTTTATCCGCCGGGCGGAGAACGGCGAGCGGTTTCTGACGGATATCGATCTTGTCATCTTTTCCCGCGCGCTGGGCGTTTCCCTTCCCGACCTGATGGCTGAGGCGCAGGAGCGCCTTTGAATACCGGTTTTGTTCCGAACGGCAGCGCCGTTCTTTTTTTGTTTATGGGAGAAAATCAAAGGAGAGGTAACGTCCCTGCCATACTTTCCGGTCGTCAAAATATGTTCTTTCATCTTTTTCCCTCCGGGTGGTTTTTTTAGTTTTACCCGAAAAAGGTACAAAGGAACAAACTAAAAAACGACCCTCGCCGATTGTTCTTATGAACAAGTCGGCGAGGGGCGTTTTTGTCAGTTGTCATAATGGTGGACGTTTTGTTTAAGTTCTTTCAGGCGGTCGTATAAAGTCTGGACCATATTTTCGTCCCGGGTCGACAGATCATAGATCGCGCACATCCTCCAAAACACGCTTAGCGTAAACGTTTCATCCCGTTTTTGGAACCCGTACTCCGGGTCCCCGCTGTAATGGAATATGATCTTATCCTCCGTCACCTCATATGTGCCTTTTTCCGCCACATATCCTCTCGGGGCGGCGTACCATTCCCAATCGGTCCTGCCGTCAAGATGATCATAATAGTAGTTATGGTAGTCGCGGTGCATAAACTCAAAAGTGCCGTTTCCCTCTAAAGTATAGGTATAGGTATTGACGGTATTGTCCGTGAGATCCGCCGTCATCCACTCTCCCGGGGTGAATTTTTTAAAAGAATCGACCCGGTATTCAACGGAGCTCGCCGCGCTGTTTTCGCTGACAAACTTCACCGTTTGCATTTTCAGGACGCCGTTTTCAAGTCCGACTTTTATTTCCTCATTTACGTGTCCGACATGTCCGTCTTCCACATCAAGGAGCAAAAGATCGCCGGAGAGTTTCCACGTGCCGTCGCGCGTTTCACCGGCGGCGGGGTTCCAATAACATCCCAAGTAAAAATCAATATTGCCACCGGAATCGATGGCTTCAAATCCTCCCCAGGTCCACAGTACCGTCCCGTCCGCGCGAAACGTATACTTTTGGATATCGCCTGTTTTCGCGCAATACCAGGTCCCGACAAGATCCTGCCGCGAGACGCTTCCGCCGGCGGTCTCTTTTGTGATATACTCAGCGGAACAATAGCCGGTCTTATCCTCGTATTTCACGCGCGCCCAGCCGTCTTTGATCTCATAGACCTCGATAACAGCCTGATAGGGCATAACGACGATCATATCGGAATCGGTGGACGGGTTCGCGCGAAGTTTCAATCCGGCCTCAGTGGAAACGAAATATTTTTCCGCGGCGGGCGCGGCGGTGTCCTCAACAGGGGTCTCCTGTTTTTCGTCAGACGCGGCAACGGGCGCTTTTTCGGTCACGACGGTGTTCGCTGTGTCCGAAACGCCGGCCCTCATCACGGGCCGGTTGCTCACGAAATTCATCAGCAGCGTATACGCGAGCGCGCCGCCCGCGATCAGCGCCAGCAGGATCCACAGCCACTTTTTGCTTTTCCGCGGTTTGCCGACCCCCGCCGCGGTCTGTGCGAGGGTATCCGCAAGCGCCGACTCCGGAATGACTTTCAGGTGAAACTGACTTTTGAATTTCGACTCGCAATAGACGAACAGAACATCGTCCGCGTCCAGTGTCACCGTGCCCTGCCAACTGTCCTCCGTCGCGTTCGTCAAAAGGGACGTGGCGACCGTAAGGCCGTCCCGACTGCCGCCGCTCAGACTTCTCCGAAACGGGCTCAGCGTGTTGAGCGCGATGGCGTGCGTACCGGGATCGACGTGGAACACGTACGGCTCGCCGGTATATTTCAGTTTGATCTCTCCCCGATCGTCCAGTTGCAGGTATCCCATAACAGATCCTGTCAAAGGATCATTTCCCGTGATAACGATTTTACTCATACAAAACGCTTCAGATGCGGTTTGATCTTGCCCCCTGATTTTCCTTCCTGAATATTTGTGTTATTCGTCCCCGCCGCGGCGGAGTTTCATCTCCTGCCACTCGCTCACCGTCAGTTTGACGCTGCGGGGTTTGGCGCCCTCAAAAGGCCCGACGATGCCTTTTTCCTCCATGATATCGATCATCCGCGCGGCGCGGGCGTACCCCACCTTCAGCTTGCGCTGAATGAAGGAAGTGCTCGCCATCCCCGCCTCCACGACGCACTCGATCGCGTCGGATAGCAGTTCGTCGTCATCATCGCCGTCATCCTGCGCCGGGGCGCTGCCCTTGCCGTTGCCGGTGACCGCCATCTCCTCGATCTTGCGCACGGCTTCGTCGTCGTAACGCACCTCTCCGGTGGCGTTTTTGATAAAGCCCACAACGTTCTCCACTTCGGTATCGTCCACAAAGCATCCCTGGATGCGGCGGGGTTTGTTCGCGCCGATGGGTTTATAGAGCATATCGCCCCGCCCCAGCAGTTTTTCCGCGCCGATGGTATCCAGGATCACGCGGCTGTCGATGCCGGAGGATACCGCGAACGCGATGCGGGAGGGAACGTTCGCCTTGATGAGCCCCGTCACCACGTCGGTACTGGGGCGCTGTGTCGCTATGATGAGGAAAATGCCCGCCGCTCTCGCCTTCTGGCAGAGGCGGCAGATATGCTCCTCCACCTCCTTGGAGGCGACCATCATCAGATCGGCAAGTTCATCGATCACCACAAGGATCTGCGGCAGGCGCTCGTGCTCGCCGTCGTTCAGCCGTTCGGCTTCCTTATTGTAAGAATTGATGTCCCGTACTTTGAGTTCATCCAAAAGGTGATACCGTCTGTCCATCTCACTGCACGCCCAGTGCAGCGCGCCCGCCGCCTTTTTGGGATCGGTGACGACCGGGATGAACAGATGCGGGATATGATTGTACACGCCGAGTTCCACGACCTTCGGGTCGACAAGGATCATCTTGACGTCCTCGGGACTCGACTTGTAAAGCAGACTGATGAGGATGGAATTGATGCAGACGCTCTTGCCGCTGCCGGTCGAACCGGCGATCAGCAGATGGGGCATCTTGGAAAGATCGGCGTAAATATTCTTGCCGGAAATATCTTTGCCGAGCGCGACGGTCAGCGGGCTTTTCGCCATCTTGAAATCGGGATGGTCGATCAGATCCCGGATATAGACGGTCGCGGTGCTTTGATTGGGGATCTCCACGCCGACGGCGGCTTTGCCGGGGATGGGCGCCTCGATACGGACCTGTGTGGCGGCGAGAGACAGCGCGATATCATCGGAAAGTCCGGTGATCTTGCTGACCTTGATGCCCGCCTTGGGCTGGAATTCATAACGTGTGACGTTGGGTCCGACGCTGACGCCGAGCATTTTCCCTTCCACGCCGAAATCGTGCAGCGTTTCCATCAGTTTTTGGGAGTTGTATTCCAGTTCCTCCTTGGTCGTGCCGCCCGCCATTTTCGGCTTTTGCAGCAGGTCGATCTCCGGAAAAACATATGGCGGTGTTTCATTCTCCTCCGGCATCTCAAACGGCTCGCTCCCGACGTCCCGCGGTTCCTCCGCTCCGTCGATCTCCTCCGGTTTCAGATTGTGCGCCGGATCGACGTCGGAATACGTAAAGACAGAAAGTCCCTCCACCTGGAACGGCTCATCGTCCTCGGGCGGCTCGGCGCCTTCCGTCAGCACGGCGGGCAGAGGCTGACCGTTTTCATCCAGCCCGTCGTCCGCCACCTCATAAGTATCCACCGGCACGTCGATGTCCCTGCGTGAGAGATCGTCTCTGCGCGGCTTGTCCTCCACAAGTTCCGGCTCCACCGGCTCGGGCGGCGTCAGCCTGCCGGCCGCGCGCTTTACGCCCTGCCACAGATCGTACAGCGTCCGGTCAGTGATCGCCAGCAGGGAAAACAGCGTGACCGCCGTCAGGATGATGCCAAGTCCCCACCGGCTGATGAGCATGATGAGCGGAACGGCGATGAGCCCCTCGACCACGCCGCCGCATTTCAGAGCGGCGCTGCCCTTCCAGAGCAGTCCGAGATCCAGCGCGGCGGTATATTCCTTCGCGCAGAAAAGGTACTGCGTCATCCCCGCCACCAGCGTGACGGCGACCGCCGCCGAGATTTTAAAACCGAGGCTGAGCCGCTTTTCCGGCACAATGACGTTTATGGCGATATACAGCAGCGCGACAGGCAGCAGAAAAACACCCGCGCCGAACAGTCCCTTGCCGGCGTAAGACAGCCACCAGAGCTGCGGCACCGCGAAATACACGCCAAGCGCGAGAAACAGCGCCGCGACGATCAGAAGGATCGCGGCGAGATTGTTTTTCCGTCTGTCGCGGCGGGACGCCATTTCCTCCCGCTGCGCTTTTGTCGTTCTTTTTCTTTTAGCCATACGGTCCTCCTGCTTTTATCGTATGATATCCAGCACGACGGCAAACAGCCCCGCCGCCAGGCAATACCACATAAACCATCCGAACTTATTGCGTTTTGCCACAAGAGAGAGAAGTTTGATGGAACAGACGCCCGCGACCGCCGCCGTCAGCGTGCCGACCGCGTAGGGCCCGGCGTTCGCCGCGGAAAATCCGGCGATCATTTCTTTCAGATCCATCACGACGGCGCCCAGCACCGCCGGAACGCTCATAATGAAGGAAAATTCCACCATCAACTCTCTGTCAAACCCCATATTGATGCCGGCGGAGATGGTGGCGCCGCTGCGGGAGATGCCGGGGATCGTCGCGAGCCCCTGAAACAGCCCCAACTTGACCGCCTGCCCGAAACGCATATCTTTCATCTGTTTTTCGCCCACCGCCGAGTGATCCGCGATGAACAACAGACCCGCCGTCAGCATCAGCATCACGCCGACTGCCCAAAGTCTGTCGCCGATGCCGGCGATCGTCCCCCGCATCAGGGCGAAGGGGATGAGGATGACCGTCGTGATGATGGAATAGAGCGCCATGATCTGGTAACGGTTCGCCTTGCGGAAACGGAAGGTGCCGTAGGTGATCAGGCGGCACATTTTGAAAAACTCTTTTATGATATTGCCGATGGTTTTGCGGAACACGACGCATACCGCCGCAAGCGTTCCAAGATGCAGCAATACGTCGAACGCCGCGTCACTGATCGCACCCTCCACGGCAGGGAACAAATTATGAAGGATCGCCAAATGTCCCGAACTCGAGACGGGCAAAAATTCCGCGATCCCCTGCACCAGCCCCAAAACGATTGCCTGTAAATAACTCAAATTTTCCTGCCTCCCGAAAAAACTTACTATATAGTATAGCACATCCTTTGAGGGAATGCCATACTTTTGGGAAAATAATGTAAAGTATTTTTACTTTATGCTTCGCTTATATCACACTGCCGCCGTTGGGAGAAAGCACCTGTCCTGTGGTATATTCACTCTCCGCCATAAACAGTACGCTGTCCGCGATCTCCAGGGCGCTTGCCATCCGTCCGATCGGAATATCCGAAAGGATCAGTTTCAGATCCTCCGGCGTATAGTCCGCCATCATCGCGGTATCCGTCGCGCCCGGCGCCACGGCGTTGACACGAACGCCGGACGGCGCGACTTCCTTAGCCAGCGCTTTGGTAAAGCCGATCAGCCCCGCCTTGGCCGCGGAATAGACGACCTCACAGGAAGCGCCGACCATTCCCCAGACGGAGGAAACGTTGACGATACTGCCGCCGCCCCGAGCGATCATACCGGGCAGCGCCAGACGTGTGAGAAGCATCTGCGCCGTAAGATCGACCTCTATAAGGCTGACGATCTCCTCCTCGCTCATCTCTTGAAACAGCCCCCGCCGCGCTTTGCCCGCGGCGTTGATCAGCAGATCCGGCACGCCGTACGCCGATGTCACCTCATCGATCAGCCGTTCTCTGTCCTCCCGCGCCGTGATATCCGCACGAAACACTTTCACCTCTTTGCCGAGCGCGCGCAGATCGTCGGCAAGAGCGCGGCATTTTTCCTCGTTTTCCCGACAGACCATTGCGACCTTATATCCTTTGAGCGCCGCCCGATACGCGCACATCCCGCCGATGCCGCCGGACGCGCCGGTGATTAACGCGACCATACTTTTTCTCTCCTGTACATAATACTACATCTTAATATTATCAAAACCGCGGCAAAAAAGCAATTGTTTTTTTGCCGCGCAGGGTATATAATAAAAACAGAATGATCGAAAGGAGGCGGCGGGATGGACTTTTTCGCGACCGACATACAAAACATCCGCGGCATCGGCGCTGTAAAGGCAAAGGCGTTCGCGAAGCTCGGCATCCGAACGTACCGTGATCTGCTCACACACTTTCCCCGCGCCTATATCGACCACCGGCACACCGTCGCCATCGCCGACATCATAGATCACATCGACGAATATGTCACGCTGATCGCCGTGGTGGGAAGCGTACCGGCGCCCCACCGCATCCGAAAGGGACTGACCATCTGCCGTCTGCACATCTACGACGAAACGGGACGGATGCAGATCACTTTTTTCAACAATCCTTATCTTAAAAATATGCTGCGCGCCGGCGAGACATACGCTTTTTACGGCAAGATCAGCCCGATGGGGACAACGCTGACGATGACTTCCCCGACTTTTGAGCCGTATCGCGCCGACCGTCCGCCCACCCTGCGCCCCGTCTACCCGCTTTCATCAGGTCTGACCCAAAAGTCGATCGCCGCCGCGGTCGGCGAGATCCTGCCGCTCATCCCTTCGGATCACGATCCGCTGCCCGAATATTTACGTCAGCGTCTCGGTCTTATGCCCTATGCCGAGGCACTGCGCGCCGTCCACCGTCCGCAGGACGACGAGGCGCTTTCCCGCGCCAGATACCGCCTGAATTTTGAGGAATTGTTTTATTACCTGTTAGGTCTTTCCCTGCTTAAAAAGCGCGCCCGCAAGCCCAACCGCTATCCCGCGCGAAACAGCGACGGTTCTTTTGTAAAGTTACATAACTTTACGCTTACGAACGCGCAAAAAAAAGTAATATCGGAAATTCGAAACGATCTTGCCGCGCCCCACACGATGAACCGTCTGCTGCAGGGCGACGTCGGCAGCGGCAAAACGCTGGTGGCGGGCGACGCCGCGTGGCAGGTCCTGCGGGCGGAACATCAGGTCGCCATCATGGCGCCGACCGAGATCCTCGCGGCGCAGCATTTTGACTATTTCGCCCCGCTTTTTGAGAAACTCGGTAAAAAGACGGTCCTGCTCGTCTCCTCCCTCTCCGCCGCTGAAAAACGCGCGGCGAAAGCCGCGATCCAAAGCGGCGAGGCGGACATCGTCGTCGGCACCCACGCGCTGATCCAGAAAGGCGTGGATTTCAAAGACCTCGCGCTGGTCGTCACCGACGAACAGCACCGCTTCGGCGTACTGCAGCGCGGCGCGCTGACCGACAAGGGCGCCGCGCCCCACGTGCTGGCGATGAGCGCCACCCCCATCCCCCGCACGATGGCGCTGATCCTGTACGGTGAGATGGATATCTCGGTGCTTGACGAGCTGCCGCCCGGACGGCAAAAGATCGAGACCTATCTCGTAACGAGCGACTATGAGGAACGCCTGTACGCGTTCATCGAAAAGCAAATAAACGCGTCTCACCGCGTCTATTGGGTCTGCCCGCTGGTGGAACAGGACGAGGAAAGCGAACTGACCAGCGTCGAAGCGCAGGCGGATACGCTCAAAAGCCGGTTCGGCGACGCCGTCGCTGTCATCCACGGCAAAATGAGCGCGAAAGAAAAAGACGCCGTGATGACGTCTTTCGCGCGCGGAGAGATCAGTGTCCTGGTCGCCACCACCGTCATCGAGGTCGGTATCAACGTGCCGGCGGCGACGCTGATGATCATCAAAGACGCCGATCGCTTCGGGCTTTCCCAACTGCACCAGCTCAGAGGGCGGGTCGGCAGAGGCGGCGACCGTTCCTACTGCGTGCTGATCTCTGACAGCCGGTCGGACAGCGCCAAAAAGCGGATGCGCTTTTTCACCTCCACGACCGACGGTTTCAAGATCGCGGCGGAGGATCTCGCCACCCGCGGTCCCGGCGATCTCATCGGCGCCAGGCAGAGCGGAGAGGACGCGGCGCATCTCATCGCGCAGCGCTGTGATATGCGCCAGGTGGAACTTGCGCAGCGCGCCGCGGGATACGTCCTTGAAAAGGATCCTTCGCTCTCCCGTCCCGAGCACCGGGCGCTCCTTTCGATCGTGATGGAAAAATTTGAACAAAGTGGCGATATTTTCAGCTGACATAAAATGAATGGACTTCCCTTTTTTGCGGACAATAGTAGCAAGATCGGAAAAGGGAGGTGAATAGAAAGTGAAAGATCAAAGCACCGCGAAACAAGGTCTGAACAGTCTGAAGTTCGAGGTCGCCAAAGAGATCGGTGTTGACCTCAAGCAGGGTTACAACGGTGATCTTACGTCCAAAGAGGCGGGTGAGATCGGCGGCAATATGGTTAGAAAGTTGATTGAAAAAGGCGAACAGTCTCTGTAACTTTATAAAAGCTCCAACGGGGTCCCCGTTGGAGCTTTTACTTATTTTATCTTATCTTCCTCTGTCAGACCGAGCTGACCCGCGATATCGTCAAGTTTGGAACTATCGGACGTTTCCTGCGTTTCCGTTTTCACGGTGTCGCAGTTGTATTTCGACAAAACGCCGCGGTCGATCTTAATTTTCGCCTCGTCCCGCCACTCGGTAAGCATTTTCTGAAGTTCGGTCGCTTTCATTTCGAGCAGCATCCGCTGCCGCACGTCCCGCGTATACACGTCCTCATCCTTCAGCGTGAGTTTTCTCATAATGTGAAAACCGTGCTCGCTTTGTACCAGTCTCGTGTCCCCGACTTCCATATCGAACGCCGCTTTTTCAAAAACGTCGGTCATTTCCCCCGTCGTGAACAGGTATCCGTCCGGATAGACCGCCGCGCCTTCGTCATCGTTGTACTCCTCGATGAGCTTATCGAACGCCGCCTCGTCCGCGTCTTTCGCTTTTTCGTAAACGGACTGAGCCTTTTCCTTCGCCTTTTTCATCTCACTGCCCGTCAGAGTGGCGCCGGAGTCATCGGACGTTGAGATCAGAACGTGCTTGATCCGCACGTAATTGTCCTCAAAATACGCCAGCACATCCTCTTCCGGCACCGGCTCCAGGCCGTCCGCGCCGTAATAGTAGTCGACGACTTTCAGTATTTTCTGCGTGTCGTAAAACACTGACTGGATGTACTCATCGTACAGGATATCATGATCCGCCAGCGCTTTTTTCATCGCCTCCCTGCCGCCGTAGGCGTCCTCGGTCTCCCCTATCGCGTCGTCGATCTCCTTCTGCTCCTCCTCGGTGAAGGACAGACCGAGTTTTTCGAACCGATCCCGCCACAGACAGGTGGAAATGAAATTTTCCACAACGAGCAGCTGTAAATGCTGCCCGAGGTTTGTATCGTCGTCGTACTCGGTCGACCACAGGTCGCTCGTTTCCGTCAGGGAATTTTCCGACAGATGATTTGCCTTCTGCTGGCGCAGCTGATAGATGAACATCGCGGCGCTGATGCTCTGTTCGTTGACCGTCACCACCGGCGTTTTGGTGCTGACGCAGCCCGCCGCCGTCAAAAGCGTCGCGGCGATCAGCAGACAGAGGATCCCTTTTTTTATACGTTTCATTGTTCTCTCCATTTACGTTTTTCTTTTTTTTCATTATACCCGATGCGCCTGTGTTTGTCCACGATATTTTTCTCTTTACTTGACACTTTTTTCAAAAAATAGTATTATCTTATACAAACGGGAGGTGCGGGATATGGTTCAAAAAAACGATGAAGTCGTCATCACCGTCACGGACTATACCCGCGAGGGACACGGTCTCGGCCGCGCGGACGGATACGTTATCATCGTGCCGGGCGGCGTTAGAGACGACAAACTTCTTGTACACATCGTAAAAGCCGGTAAAAATATGGGCTATGGAAAGATCAAAGAGATCCTTGTTCCCTCCCCCTATCGCGTTCCTCCCCTCTGCGCGGTCAGCGAAAGGTGCGGAGGATGCGCTTTTCAAACCACTTCCTACGACGAGGAAAAACGACTGAAGCAAAAACGGGTGACAGACGCCCTGCGCCGCATCGCGGGCATTGAGGGCCCGAACGTGCGCCCCATCGTCGGCGCCGACGAGCTTGCAGGCTACCGCAACAAGGCGCAGTATCCCGTCCGAAAGATCGACGGCAGGGCGGCGGCGGGTTTTTTCGCGGCGGGCTCTCACCGGTTGATCCCGTCGGAGCACTGCCGCATCGAGCCGGATATCTTTTCCGATATCCTTCGCTTTACGCTGGATTTTGCCGAACGGCACCGCATCCCGCCCTATGAAGAACAAACACACACCGGCAGACTGCGCCATCTCTATCTGCGGCAAGGCAAGGCGTCGGGCGAACTGCTCGTCTGTCCCGTCGTAAACGGCGCGCCTTTTCCCGCTGTCTATGCCGATGAACTTATAGCCGCCTTTCCCGCCGTTGTCTGCGTCTGCTGCAATATCAACAACGAGCGCACCAACGCCGTGCTGGGCGGGGAAACTGTTTTTCTGACCAAGCGTCGGTACATCACCGACGTTTTGCTCGGCAAAACGTTTCGTATCTCTCCCCGTTCCTTTTATCAGGTCAATCACGACCAGACGGAAAAACTCTACGCGCTTGTCGCCGAAGCGGCGGACGTGACGGAAACTGATACCGTGCTGGATCTGTACTGCGGCATCGGCACCATCGGCATCTGCGCCGCGGCGCGGGCGGGAAAACTCGTCGGCGTCGAGATCGTTTCCGACGCCGTGGAAAACGCCAAACAAAACGCCGCGCTGAACGGCTTGCGGAATACTGAATACTACTGCGCCGACGCCAAAAACGGCGCCCGCCTTCTTGCTGACAAGGGATATCACTTTACAACTGTGATCGTCGATCCTCCCCGCAAGGGATGCGACGAGGCCACCGTCGCGGCGCTGGGTCAGCTCGCGCCGGAAAAGATCGTCTACGTTTCCTGCGATCCCGCGACGCTGGCGCGGGATATTGCCCGCCTTTCGCCGCTCGGCTATCATTTGGCCTCCGCCACACCGGTCGATATGTTTCCCCGCACCGGGCACGTCGAAACAGTCTGCAAACTGCTTCGACGCGGACGCGCATGAAGCGAAATACGCCCCCAGCCACGCCGATCTCATCAGGCAGGGCGGCAAACTGTAGGGAGAAACTATGGTTTATTACAAGGATAACGAACTGATAATACGCGATTTGGAAGAAGCGGACGCCCGGATCTTTACCGATGAGGAGATCGCGCAGGGCTGGCATACGGATATCTCCAAATTTCTGAAAAGACTTCAGGATCAGTCCGCGGGAAAATGCGTTTCACTGGCCGCCGTATATAAAGGACTGCCCGCCGGATATGCGAATGTCTACCTGACCGTTCTGAGCGGCGCGTTTGCCGGAAAGGGTTTTCCCGAGATCGTTGATTTCGGCGTGCTGGAGAAATACCGGAGAAACGGGATCGGCGGCAAACTGATGGATGTTGCCGAAAAGATAGCCGGGCGGTACGCCGACAGGGTATGCCTTGCCGTCGGACTTCACAGCGGGTACGGCAGCGCCCAGCGGATGTACGCCAAACGGGGCTATATCCCGGACGGGACGGGCGTATGGTACCGGGGCAAACCCTGCGCGCAGTACGAAACGGAAATCGCCAACGATGATGATCTCGTGCTTTTTCTTTCTAAGAAAATAGAACGGCAAGGCGAAAACTAATCGCACAAATACCGATTTGCAGAGATAACGGATCGATCACTTTTCCTCTTTTTGAAAGGAGTTCAAAATATGTATTACACCAACGTTCTGGATATGATCGGCAATACGCCGCTGATCAGTCTGGAAAAAACGACGGGGCTTCCGATCTACGCCAAGGCGGAGTTCCTCAACCCCGGCGGCAGCGTCAAAGACCGCATCGCCCTGAATATGATCGAGGCGGCGGAGAAAGACGGCCGCCTGCGCCCCGGCATGACCATCATTGAGCCGACCTCCGGCAACACCGGCATAGGGCTTGCGCTCTGCGGCGTCCGCAAAGGATACCGCGTCATTATCGTGATGCCGGAGAATATGAGCGAGGAGCGCAAAAAGATCATCCGCGCGCTTGGCGCCGAGCTGGTGCTGACCGATCCGAAACTCAGCATCGGCGGTTCGGTGGACAAGGCGGCGCAGATCGCCGCGACGTCGGACGAGTACTTTATGCCCCAGCAGTTCCAAAACCCCGCCAACCCCGAGGCGCACTACCGCGGGACAGCGGCGGAACTGACGGAACAGCTCGGCAAACCGATCGACGTTTACGTCTCCGGCGTCGGCAGCGGCGGCACGCTGCAAGGCGTCGCGAAATACCTGCTGGAGCGCAACCCCGACTGCAAGATCGTCGCGGTGGAGCCGCGCAACGTCTCCGCCCTGCTTGGCGACGAGCCGGGCCTGCATCAGATCCAGGGCATCGGCGACGGCTTCATCCCGGACATCCTTGACACCTCCATCATCACCGATATCGTTGAAGTATCGGACGAGGACGCCATCAATACCGCCCGGGAACTCGCGAGGGTCCAGGGGCTTCTGGTCGGCACCTCCTCCGGCGCCAACGTATGGGCCGCTATGCAGATGGCGAAAAAATACGGAAAAGACAAGACCATCGCCACCGTTCTCGCCGACCGGGCGGAGAGATATTTCAGCACGTCGCTCATCTGAGTCATCCGGAAAACCGGATGGCGCAACAGGAGGAAATTATGAAAAAAGCACTACTGATCATCGGCATCATCCTGATCCTTGTCTGTGTGCTGTCCCTGCTGTACGCCGCGCTCAACCTGTACGGCTACCGCCATCTGCTGGACGGCACGGCGGAACACTATCAAAGACTTCATCAACGGGCGATCACGTTTTTCGTCGTCGGCGCCGCGCTCGGTGTTGCCGGGATCGTCGGACTGATATTCAGCTTCAAACTCTGACCCGGACGTAATTTTGCACAAAAAATACTGCGCAAGTTTGTGCAGTATTTTTATTTTCTTATTAAATAGTTTGTGTTATAATCATAGTGGATAGATATGTGAAAATGGGGTGATGGAATGAAACGTCTCATCGGTATAATATGCGTCCTGACGCTTCTTCTTAGCGCCGTTCCGTTCGCCGCGGCCGCGACGCAACAGTCGAATGAATTGACTTTTGCTCCCGTCGCCACGCAGCAGCGGCGGATGTGGTGTACGACCAGCTACAATTCCGGCGACTACGTCTATGTGTACCCGAACGGACAGGAAAGTATATGGTATCCGTCCTCCTGGGCCAGATACTACTATGCGCGTTTTATGCCGGAGAACGTGGATCCCTCTCTGATCGGACGCGCTGTCATCCGCTTTGACGCCCGTACGCGGGAAAGCGAACCGGCCGTATGTATGGCGGCGATCGACTATTCCGACGAACTCTCCGAACGGATAGAGACCTCGCTGACCGGCGCCGCCGCGTTTCGCTACACCTCGACGGGAAACACCGCCACGTCATACAAAGGGATGACGGACACCGCCGGGCGCTTTTTAGAGAACGCCGCGAAAAACGTTGTGGCGTTCAGCACGGTCACCGCCGGTGACGAAACGACGACGGAGAATATTTACAGAGAGGCAAGCAAAAACATCACCTACAACCATCCCGTCACGATGGAACTGGACGTGACGGATACCGTAAAAGAAAAACTGCGGACGGCGGATCATTTGCAGTTCGTGCTGACCTCCATCAAAGAGATCTATACCGGCACCGACGGCGTGACCTCACTGCATGACGCGTACGGCAGCTTTGCCGCCTTTGCCAACGGCGCGGCATATGACGCGGACGGCAGCGTTCTCGCGACAGGGTTGTCTCCCGCGCTCAGCCGCAAGACAACGGTCTGCGGCGCGGCGGATTACTACACGCCGAACTCCAAGACGGACGACGACTATTTTTCGTGGATGTACGTCGTGCCGGACAGCATCACACTGGAGATCGAGCTGGATGAAAACGCGGTTTTCCAAAGCGTCGTCGACCGCGCGTTATCCTTCACCGCCCCGCACGAAGCGTACGAGGCGGTGCGGTCTCTGCTGCCGTATCCCGAGCGATACGACGCGGTGGAGGATCCCATCCAGATCGACCGCGCGATCAAAAACTATCTGCTCTCCGACAGGCCGACGCTTGAGGGTCTGATCGCCACCTATACCGAATTCCTGAACGCCGCGTACTTCGGCGCGGGCGTCCACCTGTTCGTCGAACCCGAAAAGCGCGGCGGCGCCGGTACGCTGACCGCAGACGTGAGCGAACAATACACGGGAAATATCTTTTTCCATATGCGCGGCTATGACGCGCTCGGCATCGAGCGCCTGCGGCAGATCCTGCCGAAAGAGGGACAAAGCGCGTCATACGACGTGCGGGACAGGGGCGCGGATCTCGCGTATGTCAACTTTTTCGTCTCCTCCGACGAGGCGGGAGAGGATCTTCTCTCCGTCATCCGCAAGGTCATCCTTGATCCGGAAGGCCCGCCCCGCATATTCATCACGCAGATCACCAACGATATGCCCCGCATCTATCTTCCCGACAACGGCTCGCAGAACAGCGGTAGCAGCGACGACGTTTTTGAGTTCGTACAACTGCATAACTATTCAGATTATGACGTCGATCTTTCCGGTCACGTTTTTGAGTATGCCGTCAACGGCACGGGCTACGCCGCCGACCTTATCTTTGACGGAAGCAGTATCCTGCCGGCGCACGAAACTTTCCTCATCGGCATTTACAATCAATTTTCCGCCGCCTATGACTACCGCTATGCGACCGCGGCGGACAAGGAGGCGTACTGGGCGGGCTTCAACGAGTTTTATCGGATCGACCTGCCCTCTGACCGCCGCGCCATCGCGCCGCTGGTCAAAAGCGGGGACGGGAGCGTTTCGATCTGCGGCGGACTCAAACAACTCAACAGTATCAAGGGCTCGACCTATGAGGCGCGTATCCGCCGCGTGGAGGACGGCGCCGTCGTCGCGTCAGCGGATATGACGACGGGGGACGAAAGCGTCTTTGACAGTACCGCGTTCCGCTTCCTCTACAACGCGGAAACGGATGAAGGGGAATTTCTCGGCTGTACCGGGTGCTTCCCCGCCGAACTGCTGAACGAACAGAAGGAGGACTACACCGGTCCCCGGACCTTTATTTCCACGACCGGCAAGGTGCGGGTCATCAGTTACAACGTGCTGGCGGTGGATCAGGAAGTCAACGGCGTCAACCACACGCTGAAAAAACGTCAGCCCCTGCTGCTCCGCACAATGGAACGATATGAGCCGGACATCATCGGTCTGCAGGAAGTCAACGTAAAATGGGTGCCCTATCTGCAAACAAATATGCCGTCCAACTATTCCTGCGTGGAGGGGATCTCCCGCAACGGACATACCTACAACACCTGCAGCGGCGATTGGGATCTGCTCAACCCGATCTACTACCGCAATGATAAATTCAGATCCCTGGCCAGCGGGTATTTCTGGCTGACGGAAAGCGGCGCTATGGGAAACAGTTGGGACAGCGTCAATATGTACCGCACCGTCACCTGGGTGGTGCTGGAAAACATCACGACGGGAGAACGTCTGTGCCACCTCAACACCCACCTCGTACTGTCCGGCAAAACGGGACGGACCAATTCCGTTCGGAAACTATACAATTTCGGCGCGTCTCTGCGCGCGCAGTACGGCTGCGGCATCGTCATCACCGGCGATCACAACCTGAGAGAAGGCACCGAGCCCTATCTGCTTTATAAAAACAGCGGCGTCGTCAGTGACAGCCGCTATATGACCACCAACCACGACTTCGGGCCGTCCTACTGGAATTTCGGAGCGAACTCCCCGACCTACGCCGTGCCCATTGACTATTGTATGGTCAGCCAGGATGACTTTTTCGTCGAACAGAACCGCATCATCCGCGACGTGTACGACGGCGAGGAACTCAGCGATCACTGGGGCGTTCTGGCGGATCTCTACTTCCTGTCCTCCGAGGCGGAGCCGGACGATGAACCGCCGGTCATCGAGGGCGTAACGGACGGTCTTATCACCTGCGGCAACGTCACTTTTACCGTGACGGACAAGTATCTGAGGGAGGTCACGCTGAACGGTGTGCCGATCACCGAATACACCGTGCAGGAAGCGGGGGAATACACGCTGACGGCGACCGATCTTGCCGGCAACGAAACTACGGTACATTTCACGCTGACGGGCGGACATACCTTCGTAAGATCCGCGACCCTTGTGCGCCCCACCTGCACCGAAAAAGGACGCTACGCGTTGGTCTGCACCATCTGTCACACGACGTCGGAGGAGGACGCGGAGCCGCTCGGACATAATTTTGGAACGGTCTACACCGTCGATACCCCCGCGACCTGCACTGGAGAGGGCAGCGAAAGCATCCACTGTACGCGCTGCGGCATCATACAAGAGGGCACCGGCCGCGCGATCCCTCCCGCGGGGCATATCTGGAGCGCCGGATATACGGTGGATCGCCCCGCCACGACGGAAGCGGCCGGTGTAAAGTCTATCCACTGTACAGTTTGTGACGCGATCCGGCCGGGCAGTGAAGTCACTATTCCCAAGCTCGAGCCGCCCGCGGCGCCCGCCGTAACATTCAAGGACGTTCCTAAAAAAGCGTGGTACTACGACGCGGTCTACTATACGGTGGACAGAGGCATTTTCAAGGGCATCACGGCGACGACCTTTGAGCCGGATACGCCGATGACAAGGGCGATGTTCGTCGCCACCCTGTCCCGTATGGCGGGCGTGACGGTCAACAACAACGTAAAGACCGTATTCAGCGACGTAAAGAGCGGCCAGTGGTACACCGGCGCCGTCAAATGGGCGAGCGACAATGATATCGTCGCGGGCGCGGACGGAAAGTTTATGCCGAACGACCCCATCACCCGCGAGCAGATCTGCACCATCCTTGTGACCTACGCGAAATATAAAAAGATCACGCTGGCGGCGAAACAGCCCGCCGTCACCTTCAAGGACGCGTCCAAAATATCCAAATGGGCAAAAAGCGCGGTCACGACCTGCCAGCGGGCGGGACTTGTCACCGGCTCAAACGGCTTTTTCAACCCGCAGGGCAAAGCCACCCGCGCCGAGGTCGCGCAGATCCTTATGAATTTTGATAAAAATTTCGGGTAGGACCCGATCACGGGAAAGGAAAAAACAATATATGAACGTATGTGTTTACGGCGCGGCAAGCGATGAGATTGATGACTCCTTCATCCGGGCGGGAGAGGCGCTCGGAAAAACGCTCGCCGGCCGCGGCGCCGGGCTGGTGTTCGGCGGCGGAGCGCACGGTATGATGGGAGCGGCGGCGCGCGGCGCGCATTCGATGGGAGGCTTTATCCTCGGCGTGGCGCCGCGGTTTTTCGACCGCCCCGGTGTACTGTATGAGGCATGCACGGAGTTCGTTTTCACCGAAACGATCCGTGAGAGAAAGCAATATATGGAGGACAACAGCGACGCTTTTATCGTGACGCCCGGCGGTATCGGAACGATGGAGGAGTTTTTTGAGATGCTGACGCTCAAAACACTGGACCGCACGCAAAAACCCATCGTACTCTATAATGTAAACGGTTATTATGACCCTCTGCGGCAGATGCTGCAAGTCTCCGCCGCGCAGGGCTTTCTCCGCCCGGAGGATCTGTCGGCGTTCCTCATCACCGACGATCCGGATGAGATCCTGCGATATATCATGGAAAACGTATAACATAAATAAAAGACCTGCATCGCAGGTCTTTTATTATTTTGCTATTTTGTCAGCGCGGAAGAAACTTTGGAGATCGCGGCGCTCCAATCGGCGACGAGTTCAAAAATGCCGTTGCCGCTGACATCCTTGCGCGGCATCTCGCCCCGCTGCATTTTTTCGTATAGATATTCATATCTCTTATACGCCTTCCGCACAGCGTCCTCCCAGGAGATGTAGATCTCCTGCCGGGCGTTTCGCCCGATCTCGCGGAGTTTTCCGGGTTCGTCAAGTACCGCGGCTATTGCGGCGGCGATGCTGTCGGCGTCCTCGTCGGCGAGGATGCCGTTCCGCATATGGGTGATGCCCTCGGCGGCGCAGGAATTCCGTATGATAAGGCTGGACAGCGCCAGCGCCGCCGCCTCACGCACCACAAGTCCGTTGGTGTCGAATGTCGAGGGAAACAAAAAGAGGTCGGACATCTCGAAAAAGCGGCAGAGTTCCTGCCGATCGTAAACGGCGCCGGTGAAAATACAGTCGTCTTTCAGCCCGCACGCCTCAGCGTAGGCGCGGATCTCACCCAACTCGTTGCTGTCGCCGACAACGACGTATTTGAAAGCCCTGCCGGCGGCTTTAAGTTTTTTCAGCGCGTCCAGCGCGAAGCGAAATCCCTTATACCACATACACCGGCCGACGAACAGAAAGACCGGCATATCCGACGGGATACCGAAACGCCGGCGCATTTCAGCGCGCTCGTCGGGAGAAGGGTCTTTTGGGGGCAGATCGGCGCCGTTGGGCATTACGATATAGTCTCCCTCAAATCCGAGAGAACGCAGATTTTCCCCCGCGCCGTTGCTGACGACCCACACCTCGTCGCATACCTTGATGTTATTGACGACGATCCTGGACGCAAGACTGCGCATATGCTCGGAGGAAAACACCTTGTTGATCTCAATATCGAATTTCGTATGATAGGTCAGGATCAGCGGCGCGTCCACCCTCTCCCGCAGGGTGCGCGCCAGCAGATTGGACGCCATCGGACAGTGAGAGTGAAGGATATCGAATTTCTTTGCTTCCAGCCGCCGAAGCGTTTTCATACTGAACGGATACCCCGTGCGGTATCCGACGATCCTAGTCGTGGGAAAACTGGGATAGCGCATCACCGGAAAGTCATATTCATCCTGTATATCGGGATATTTTGGCGTTACCACCGTAGCTTTGCCGAAATCGTTATGGATCACGCGGGCGTAATTGATCACGGTATTGGAAACACCGTCGATGAGCGGCGGAAAAGAGTCGTTCATCAGGCAGACGTTCAGTTTCATTTTTTACTTCCTTTATTTTGTAAAATGCCGGTCAGCCGAGTTTGAGATCCAACCGCAGTCGGTCAGCGAGCATAGAGATGAACTCGCCGTTGGTCGGCTTTCCCTTAGAGGTCTTTACGGTATATCCGAACAGTGTATTGAGGACGTCGATATCCCCTCTCGCCCACGCGACCTCGATCGCGTGACGGATCGCGCGTTCGACGCGGGAAGGCGTTGTCTCAAAGTCGTGAGCGACGGTGGGATATAACTCTTTGGTGATGGAGGATAGGATATCGGCGTTTTCCAGCGCCAGCATAATGGATCTGCGAATGTACTTGTAGCCCAGGATATGCGCCGGCACGCCGATCTGCCGCATCAGATCCGCCACGCAGTTTTCGAGATCGAAGCGGTCGTTGATCTGCGGCGCCACGCGAAACGCGGACAGCGTCCGGCTGCGCCGCCGTTCCTCCATCAGGGTGAGGATGCGGCGGTTGAGATAGCTGAAACTGAACGGACGAACGATGAAATAGTCCACACCGTTTTCCATCAGTTTTGCCGCCAGCATATCGTTCTGACAGTAGGACATGGCGATGAAAATGCCGTTCCACGCCTTTTCCCTGGCCTCCTCCAGAACGCTGAGCGCGTCAGAGCCCGGCAAAAAAGTGTCGCACAAAACGACATCCGGCCGATACTTCCGGATCAGCGCCGCCCCGTTCGTTCCGTCGGTAGCGGTCGCGACGACATTATATCCCAAAGTTATGAGACTTTCTTTTTCACTTCCGTCCGTATTTTCCGTGATCAGGATGATACGGATCTCGCTCTTTTCAATCATTTTTATGCCTCCCAACAAATGGTGTGAGCCCGCCGGGGACAACAAGTCGAAAAGCGGCTGTTTTTTCCGTTTTCGGGCGTATCGTCCTTACCGTGGGTCATTCATGTGACAACATTATACAGAGGCATACCGTCGAATGTTGTCGAAACACGCCGGGGTCTTGAAAAATATTTTTACGGACGTTCGCCGTCCGGTGAACGCGGATCAGGCTTTCGGCGCTTTAAATCGGATCTGCCGCGGCAATACCGAAAATTCAAGCGACCGGCACTCCCGGATCTCCCCGTCAAGGCAGATGCGAAACGGCGTACCCCGCCGGATGGTCAGGCGATCCGTCTGACGGAACAGGGCGATCCTATCGCATTTATCGGTACCGATCAGCGTTCCTTTTTTATACTGTCCCACCATCGAGAGAAATGCGAGCCGGGAGACCGGACGGACGATCATCACGTCCATCTTTCCGTCGTCGGTCTCCGCCATAGACGCCGCTTTAAAGCCGCCTCCGCAGTATTTCCCGTTGGCGATGAAGGTCAGAAGGCACTGCCCGTCGTACACTTCGCCGTTCGGAAACTCGACGCGCAACCGCTCCTTCGGGTAGCGTATGAGTTGGATGGCGACGCCGAGGATATAGGAAAACGGACGCAGAAACGGGGGAAGGCGCCGCAGTTTGTCCACACGCTCCACCACCGATTCGTCAAACCCGATATTGACCATATTGAGACAGGTGAAAGGCGGCAGAGACATCAGATCCACCTCGTGGATCTCGCCGTCGGTAATATGCCGCAGTGAGAGAAAATCCCGGCTGGTGCCGAAATTGCGGATAAAGTCGTTGCCCGTCCCCATCGGAACAGCGGACAGGATGACGTTGGGATACCGATAGATCGCGTCCGCGATCTGATGGATGGTGCCGTCGCCGCCGACGGCGTACAGGCAGACCTCCTCTCCCGTTTCCGCCTCGGCGGCCGCCTTGCGGCGGGCGTCATCGATAGAAGCGCAGGCATAGATCTCATACGGGAGACCTTTGCATTTTTCATCGATCCGTTCACAGAGCGCGCGTCCTGCGTTTTCTTTGACAGCGGACGCGTTGATAAGAAAGATATGCTTCATAGCGCACCGCCCCGCCGGTCGAACAGCGTCTTGCCGTTGCTGAGGAAATATTCCTCATCGCTTTGCAGCAGACGGATGAAGTCCCGCTCGCTTTTCAGCGGTTTTTTTGTCAAAATGCCGCCGCCGTACAGACATTTGGCCGTATGGATATCACTGCCGGCGATCATCGGCTTGCCGGCCCGCGCGGCGTACGCGATCGCCTTTTCGTTCCACACCGGATCGCAGTCCGGTTTATCCTGATCGTGCGCGGCGTTGATCGCTTCCACGGCGTCCTCATAGTCCGGCGTCATCCGGACCTCTTTGATATAACTTCTCTCCCGGAACGGATGGGCGTGAACGACGAGGCCGCCGTCCTCATGCACCAGACGGTACTGCTCCTCGATGGTCGTGCGGCTGATCTCCGGATGGGCGTACAGCCAGTCCCGCCCCAAACCGTAAATGAGATACTCCGTACCCTGAAAGCCGCTCTCCCATCCGAAAAAGACGTCAAGCCCTATCTGCTCTCCCCGCGCCTTCGCGCGCTCATACGACAGCATATAGGCGTCCACCCACTCCCGCCAGGGGAGCGCCGGGTCGATGGCGGTATTGCCGCCCCAGAAGTGGTCGGTGACAAAGATCCCGTCGTACCCCTCCGCCTTGCACTTGTCCGCCATTTCCTCCGGCGTACTTTTGCCGCATTTGCTGGAAACGTCGGTATGCAGGTGCGTCTCATATTTATAGAGACCGTTCTGCATCCTTTCAACCCCCCACAACACTTTTTCTGAATATTTATTATATAATATTTGTCAGAAAAGTGCAACCCTTTTCTTTATCGCTTCAACATCGCGGCGCGGCGCTTGTAGTCGGGCATATACCGTTCGATGAGACGGTAAAACGCAGCGCCGTGATCTCTGTGGCGCAGGTGACATAACTCGTGCAGTACGACGTAATCCACCGCCTCATCGGGGTAGTCCATCAGTCGAAAGGAAAAGCAGACGCCGCCGCGGGCGGAACAGGAGCCGAAGCGGGTCTTCGCGCCGGTGACGCGCACGCTCGCAGGGGTCAGCCCGGTGAGCGCGGAAAAATACTCCACCCTGCCGGGCAGGACGGCGGCGGCTTTCCGCCGCAGTTCCTGTTCCCGTTCCGGCGGCATCGGATGTCTGGCGGCGCGTTCCTTCTGCGCCGCCACGCTTTTTTCGATCCACACGGCGTGCGCGTCCACGAACGCGGCGACGCGCGCCTCCGGCATACGCCGGGGCGCGCGTACTATGAGACTGCCGTCCCGGCGCACTTCCAGCGCCAACGTACGGCGGTCGGAGCGGATGACGGTGTATCCGCTCATAACAGTTTAGTCAGCGCCATCAGGACGCCGAACACGGCGAGCAGTCCCCAATAGAGGACCGGCGCCCATTTTCCGGTCTTTTTTTCCAGCGCGACGGCAAGCGGCAGCAGCCACGCCGCCGCGACCAGCCGGGTGGGAAAGTCCCACGCCGTCACCTTCATATCCGCGGCGATGCCCCAGCCGAGGGTCAGCACCGCGAGGCTCAGCGACAGACAGATCTTTACGATCCGCGGCGTTCTTTTTCCATCCGAAAATCTCTCCCACAGTCCCGCCGCGACCAGCGCGGCGAGAAACAGCGGGAAACTCCAGAACAATACGTTTTTCATATCAGTCTACCAGCGCGCAGACGTCGTTGGCGTACGCGACGGGATCCTCCGGCGCGAGCCCCTCAATGAGGAGCGCCTGCGCGTACAGCACGCCGACCAGTTTTTTCGCTTTTTCGGGATCCTCTTTCATCAGTGCCGTGAGTTTTTGCGTCACGGCGTGGGAGGCGTTGATCTGCAATACCTTCTGCGCCTTGATCATATCGCCCTGCGGCGTCGCCGCGAGCGTTTTTTCCATTTCGATGCTCATACTGCCCCTGGAACGCAGACAGACGGGATGCTCCCGCAAGCGGTCGCTGACCGCGACATCCGCCACCTTGTCCCCCAGCGTTTCCTTGCAGAATTTGATGACGTCCTCATAGGGTTTCTGATCCGTCGCGTCCTCCTCGGGATCGACGGAGGAGACGTTTTTGAATTCCCTGCCGCCGTATTCACGCATCATCTGCACGGCGAACTCGTCCACCTCGTCGGTAAAGAACAGCACGTCTTTCCCCGTCGCCAAAACGCTTTCCGCCTGCGGCAGTTTTCCGACGCGGGCGGTGCTTTCGCCGGTGGCGTAGTAAATGTATTTATCGTCCTCTTTCAGCGCGTCGACGTACTCCTTGAGCGTGATCATTTTCTGCTCTTTGCCGGAGTAAAAGATCACGAGATCCTGCAGGGTCTCCTTGTTGGCGCCCCAGCCGTCGTACAGGCCGTATTTGATCTGCCTTCCGAATTCTTTGAAGAATTTTTCGTAATTTTCACGATCGTCTTTCAGCATCGCGAGAAGTTCTGCGCGGATCTTTTTCTCCAGATTTTTCGCGATGAGTTTCAGCGTGCGGTCCTGCTGCAGGATCTCGCGGGAAATGTTAAGCGAGATGTCCGCGCTGTCCACCAGTCCCTGCATAAATCCAAAATAGTCGGGCAGAAGTTCCGGACATTTTTCCATGATCATCACGCCGTTTGAGTAGAGAGAAAGCCCTTTCTCAAAACTCTTGGAATAGTAGTCAAACGGCGCCTTTGCGGGCACGTACTGCAGAGCGATATAGGAAAAATCCCCGTCCACCCGGGTATGGATATGCCGCAAAGGCTTTTCGTATCCGTAATGGCGGTCCTTATAGAAATTCTCGTAATCCTCATCGGTCAGCTCGTTTTTGTTTTTGCGCCAGACAGGGACCATAGAGTTGAGCGTTTTGTCCTCCGTCACCGTCTCGTATTCATCCTCACTGCCCTCTTTGAGCCGTCTTTCCTCGGTCAGCATCTTGATGGGATAGCGTATGAAATCTGAATATTTCCGCACCAGCGAGCGCAGGCGGAACTCATCGAGATACTCGGAGTAATTTTCCCCCTCGGCGTCGTCTTTGAGATAGAGGGTAACGACCGTTCCGGCGTCCTCTTTTTCCGCCTCTTTGATGGTATAACCGTCCGCGCCTTCCGAGGTCCACAGCCACGCCGTACCGCCCGCGCGTTTGGTCAGCACGGTGACCTTTTTCGCCACCATAAACGCCGAGTAGAAGCCGACGCCGAACTGTCCGATGATGTCGACGTCTTTTCCCTCCTCCATTTCTTTCTTAAAACGGAGAGACCCGCTCTCCGCGATGGTGCCGAGGTTGTTTTCGAGTTCCTCCCGGTCCATCCCGACGCCCATATCCGAAACGGCAAGGGTGCGCGCCTCCTTGTCCGGTGTCAGACGGATGACGAACTTCTCGCGGTCGAACTCGACCTCTTCGCTGCCCAGCGCGGCGTAATAACTTTTATCTATCGCGTCACTGGCGTTGGAAATAAGCTCCCGCAGAAAGATCTCTTTCTGCGAGTAAATGGAATGGATCATCATTTCCAGCAGCCGTTTGCTCTGCGCTTTGAATTGTTTCTTTGCCATAGAAAAGACCTTCTTTTTTGATTTTAGCACTCTCCTTTTTCGAGTGCTAAAATCAGTGTACACGCTTTTGCGTCATTTGTCAAGCCCAACCGCTCCTTTTTTTGAAAAGAGGAACGTCTTTCCGGCTTCCCTTTTGTAAAGGGGAGCCGGAAAGAAACGCGCCCGCGGCAAAAACTTCGCGTTTTAAATGAAAAACATCTTGACTACTAACAAATTTTATATTATAATATTAGGCAAAAGAGAGAGTTATTTTACCCCGCGGAAAAATCTCCCGCGGCGATCTCTTTAAAACGATGTGACGTAACAAAAATTGCAGTTACCATATAGGGAGGAAACACAGATGAAAATGTATGCGAAAAGGGTACTCTGTCTGCTTTGCGCGGTGCTGATGGCGTTCGGTCTGCTGTCCGGCGTCGCACTGCCGGCGGCGGTCGCCGTCTCGCTGACGAACAATGACGTCATCGTCAATCTGTCCTGGACAGCGGGCACGGTCCCGGCGACCTACACCTATCAGGGCAAGACCTACAATCTGACGTGGGGCACCAACGCATTCAGCGTTCTGCAGACGGCGGTGGATACCGCCGCGGCAGGCGCCAACGTCATTCTCTGCCCCGGCACGTACAGCGCCGCAACCACCATTACAAAGAACCTGCAGATCCTCGGTCCCAAGGCGGGGATCGATCCCAACGTGCGCGGCGCGACGTATACCGATGACTGGACGCTGTCCCCGCAGCGCGGCAGCGGCGAGGCGATCCTGACCGCCAACCTGCACCTCGGCGTCAACGGCCCGACGGTCTACTCCGACTGCACCGCGGTGACCGTCGACGGTATCACCGTCAGCGGCAGCGGCCAGCTCCGTTCCAACTGCGGCAACGAGGGTCACGCGGACATCACGCTGCGCAACATCATCATCAAAGATTCCACTACATCAAATGAGCCCATCTATTTACGGCCGTATTACGGCAGCACCAACTCCTATATCCGCAACATCGTGATCGAGAACTTCCGCCTTATGGGCTCCGCGGGCGCGGGCGGCAGATCCTTCGCTATCACGGCGGACACGCTGGATATAAGCGGCGTCTACATGGAAGCGGGTTACTCTCATTGGCTGTTTGGCGCGTTGACCACATCCTGGTCGGTCGCCTCGACCGCCGCGGTCACCTTCCGTATCCACGACTGCATGTTCCGCGACGTCAGTGACTCAACTCATCGTTCAATCTATATGGATGTGAAAAGTGATGTTAGTTACAGTTGGCAGGGTACTGGTAAGTTCAACAAAGATATCGCGGAGAAGGCGAGCGTCACGGTCCGGGCGGACAATAATGTGTTCGTCAACACGGGCGGCGAACAATACTCAGCGGCGTTCGCGCTCAATACCGACAATGTCAGTATGGAGATCGTAAATAACACCTTTATCAATGATACCGCACCCCGGGACGCATACAAGGCGGTGTGCGGATATTCCACCGATACTTCCCGCGACTATTCCGACCAGCTCACCATCAGCGGCAACCGTTTTATCAATGCCGGCAACGCGTTTTCCTTCGATCAGGCGGGCGGCACCGTCGATCTGAGCGGCAACTACTATGAGAAGGAAAACGGCGTGGTCTCCGCGCCGGTAACATCCGGCACAGTTTCCAGCTCCTGCACCTGGTACTACCTTGATCCCTCGCTGACGGTACGTTCGGACGGCTCCGGACCGGCGGCAGTCGTTCCCGCCGGGCGTCTCTATGATATTGAAAACGAAGTCCGTTGGTTCGGCAGAACCTATGTCGGCAACAGCGACGAGCATTATTTTAACTGGACCAACAGCGGTTTCGAATTCACCTTCTACGGCACAGGCGCCACCGCGCGGCTGCTGTCTACAAATAACTACTCCAACAACAGTCCCGAAAACCATATAGCATATCTCGTTGTCTACGTCGACGGCATACGCCAGACGCCGGACATCGAAATGGACTTCAGTGAGGCCTATGTCGCGCTGGCTTCCGGACTTTCAAACGGCAGCCATACCATCAAGGTCGTAAAACGCACTAACGGCCGTTCCTCCACCGCGGCGCTCACCGATCTGTGGATCAATGACGGAAATACTAAGCTCATCCCGCCGCCCACACCCCTGCGCAAAATGCAGTTCATCGGCGACTCCATCACCGTCGGCTACGGTTCCATCGGCACCGACCCTGTCGAATGGTCCACCGCGACGGAGGACGGTACCGTCACCTACGCCGCGCTGACCGCGCAGTACTTCGGCGCGGACAACCACACCATCGCCATCTCCGGCCGCGGTATCGTCCGCAATACCGGCGGCGATAACAAAAAGCTGATGCCGGTCCTCTACCAGTGTATCGACTATACGATGTGCCCGGACTACGCCCCTGTCGACCCGAGCAAAATCTATGACAACAGCCTCTATCAGGCGGACGTCGTCGTTATCAACCTCGGCACCAATGACGCCGGCAGCAACAATTCCGACTTGACCACCTCCGAGTTCAAGGCGGGCTGTAAAGCCTTCATTCAGCAAGTCCGCGCGGCACAGCCAAACGCCATTATCATCTACGCCTACGGGTTTATGACTACCACGTATGGCACCGAGGCTTCGCAGGCCGTTGCCGAGCTTAATGCGGCGGGCGACAGCAATATCTATTACCTTCCGCTTGCTACGATCACCAGCGATGAAAAACACATCGGTCACCCGAACGGCGCGGCGCACGCCGATCGCGCCAATACCCTGATCGCCAAGGTCGCGGAGCTGACCGGATGGACGGAAGGCGCGCCCGACGTATCACTCCCGAAAGGATCTTTCTATGTGCTGGGATACAGCGGCGTTGCGGATGGTGAAGATCACACCGTGACCGTCTGCGGCACGCAGGAAGGCGATACCATCACCTATTCCACCAACGGCGTCGATTACAGCGCCGTAAAGCCGTCCTTCGATGAAGTCGGAGAACACATTGTTTACGTCAAGCTGGAACGCGACAACTACGCCGCTTCCGTCGCCACCGCCAAGGTATGCCTCTCCAATGAGCAGCCGGAGCCGCTGTTCACGCTGACGCCATCCACCTTCCAACTCAGTAACTATGGGGTGGACAAAAAGAGCTTCACCTGGAAGTTCTCGCTTGCCGCGACGGAAGCGCTTCACGAAAAGTGGGCGGACGGCGATATCCATGTCTACAGTCTCGGCATACTGTATTCCACCAACACCGACGATCTGACCAACTATGTCTATAACGAAAGACACGGGCTCGACAATGAAGCGTATTCCTCCACTGTCAAAGACACTATCTATAGAATTGATAAAAGCGGCGTCGGCCTCAGTCGGCTGAGAAGCACGTTCAGTATGCGCTTTACCAATGTTAAGATCAATAAGGTCCGCGCGGCCGTCGCCTACATTCGTTACTTTGTAGGTGATGATCTCTGCACAGAGTACAGCGACCTCGCCGCCGCGACCAGCATTATGGACGGCTACATCAACGGCGTTCGTCCCATCAGCGAGGAGATCGATCCGCTGGACGACTGATACGCCGCGCGGCGTCACCGGAAACAACAGTATAAAACAGGCAGTAGACGTAAGATCTACTGCCTGAATTTTTACGGTTCGTTCCTAATTATATATAGTAGGAACAAAACCGTCCATGCCTTCCTCTGATGAGGAAGGTGGATCATCGGGCAAAAGCCCGATGAGACGGAAGGAGAGAGAGCGTAACTTTCACGCGACGTTCTCTCTCCCTCAGTTTTTCGGGAACAAAATGCTCCCGAAAAACAGCTCCCTCATCAGAGGGAGCCGGCGTCGACGAGACCAAAGCCCTCCTTGTGTAAAGGAGGGTGGCAGCCGTAGGCTGACGGGAGGATTGTGGTATAACGACAATACCTTTGATTTTGACAGCTCTCTTTACACAAGGGAACCGGGCGGCTTGCACTGTATTTGCCTTCCCGTAAAGTTCATAAATAGCACCTTGATTTCCCATGACTTATATGCTAAGATATAATAGGTATATTATTTCCGCGTTGATCCGGATGATCCGGCGAAAAAGAAGGTTGCCGTTTCCCGGTCATTTTACAAAAGAGGTGCTCTATGTTTAAAATCAGAAGGAAAACAAAAAAGATCGTAACGCTCATCCTGGCGGTCGGCGTGCTGTTTTCAATGCTGCCCGCGCTGGCGCTTTCCGGCGACACGTCGAATGCCGACGGCAGTGTCACCGCGCCGCCGCATCAAGTCTCGGTGATGAGTTTCAACATCCTCGATTATGAAGGGGACGGCGTATATGACTCACCCTCCCGCCGGTTCAACTATGTCATCGCCACCATCCGCGCCTATCTGCCCGACCTCATCGGCATCCAGGAAGCGGGCGTCGCCCAATCCTCCAACGGCAATTTTGACTGGCCGACAGAACTCGCCCGTGAACTCGGCGACGTTTATGACTGCCGCACGCTGACCGACGATAATCCCTCCCGCCAGATGAAGATCGGCAACGGGCTCATCATCTTTTGGAAAAAGAACCGTTTCAGCCGGATCGACAGCGGCGCGGTGCAGTATCAAAACATCAACTACACCTCCCCCTACGGCATTTCAGCGGATGATACAAGCCGGGATTTCCAGTATGTCAAGCTGTACGACAGCACCTATAAAACGTATCTTTATATGTTCAATACCCATCTGTCCATCAACTCCAAAAAGTACTCGGACGACGACATCAACAGAGCCGCGGGCAAGACCTTCCGTACCAAAGAAGCGGCGCAGCTGTCCGCCAAAATGATGGAACTCGCGGAACACTACCCCTGCTTTGCCACCGGCGACTACAACTGCAATCTGAGGACCAGTGATCTTGAAAACGCCGACGCCTACGACGCGGCGACCAATGCCTACGTCTCCCAGCTCGGCAAAATGTCCATCGGCACCCCCTTTATGACCTCCTCACTCGTAGCGCGCTATAACTACCCGGACGGCGATCATGTCGTGGCCAACCAGACCAACGACCTGTTCAACAGTATCATCGACCACTGTTTTGTCAACACCAACTATACCGAGGTCATCACCCGCCGCGTCATCTACCGTGATGTCAACGGCTGGCAGGCGACCGATCACCGCGCGGTGATGAGTTATATGAACTACCGCGCGAAGGCTTCTTATAATGAAGAAGCGACCTATGACGCGGTCGCGGAAACGCTGACCGCGACGACCGATCAGCCGACCTATGCTCTCTCCGTCACCCCCGTGACGAACAAATTCTCCTACGCGGTCTACAACGCCGCGGGCAAACGTGTGACAGGCCCCTTACAACTCACCGCCTACGCCAACCGTTTTACCATCCGTTTTTACAACAGCACCGCCGCCTATAACGCCAATACCGTATACAGTAACGTCTATCTGACGGTATATTATCCCGAAGGGCTGAAAGAACCGGGCACGCTTACCTGTGAGGGAGCGCTCAACACCTACTGCGCCGACGACGCTTTCTATATCGTTTTAAAAAGCGATATCTCCTCCATCCGGCCCGCTGTCACCGGCGGCGACCTGTTCGCCGATAAAAACTGCCATACCGCGCTGAGCCTTCCCGTCGCGGTGACCCCCGGCGCCAAAACCTATTATGTGCGGCTGAACGGCGTCGTCTATCCTTTAAATATATTGCAGGCGAGCATCGCCACGGAAAGCGGCGTGCTGTATGTGGACGGTTCCCTCGCGGAGGCGACCGGCAGAGCGGCGTATGCCGACAGTGACGGCGTAAGACTCGTCACAGTCGGCGAAAACGGTTTCTCCACCATAAAAGCGGCGGTCGCCGCCGCCCCGAACGGCGCTGAGATCTATATCGCGCCCGGTACCTATAAAGAAGTCGTAAGTTCCGACGCGGGAAAAGATCTGAAATTTTACGGCAACAACCGCGATATCTCCCCCATTACCAAAAACGGCAACATATGGTCGTTGTCCGCGCTCCGCCGTCCCGAAACGATCATCGAGGGACAACTCTCCTATTCCCACTCCGGCAACACGGGTTTTATCACTGTTAAGGGAATTACCTTTACAGGATCAACGGCCTATGGTCCGATCTATTACAACGGCAATTCTACTTCTAAGACGGTAACGATAGACATCGAGAGAAACATCCTCGCCGGCACCTCCACCAACACCACCAACGGCTCTGAACTTCATTTCAACAACGCCGCGCACAAAAACGGCGTCATCCGGGACAACTACTTTGGTCCCACCTCCGATCATCCCTGCTACACACAGCGCTCCATCACGATGCGCAACCCCGACGGCATTGTCATCGACAACAACTACTTTTTCAGCACCAACAATATGTATCTGACCGCTGAGGTCAGCAACAATTCCCTTACGCCCGGCAACTTCAACATCACTTTGTCCTACAACCGCTTTGAAAAATGCGAGCAGATCTACGCCTATTTCTACAACGTAACGGCGACGACCTCCGGACACGCAAAATTCCTCTATAACGATTTCATCCGTTGCGGTTATACCATCGGTGTGCCTCTCTGTATTTACCTCCAGCAGCCTACCGCCGCGGGCGCCCAGGCGCCGGAGTTCAGCAACTGCTCTCTGGACATTACCGGCAATCGTTTTATAAGTTGTAAATACGCGCTGTCTTTTTCCCGAAGCCAAGCGGGAGCGCTTGGCAATTTGACCGATATGCGCATCGACGTCCATCAGAACCGCTTTGTTTCCACCAATCAGTTCTCCTACAGCCGTACGATCTATGTCGCTGTCTACGCCGACACCATACCGACTCTCAATGTTGAATGTCCCAACTGGGATATGAGCTATAACTACTTTTATTCCGAACAGACCTCCAGCCACGATCCCGCGGCTTTCACGCAAGTCTTAGAAACAAATTCCCTGCCCCGCGTGCGTTTCACGCAAAATCCGTACTATCTGGATGAGGATCTCACCATCCTGTCCTCGGCGGATCCTGTGAACGTTCTGAACGGCGTCACCGCAACGGGAGGTACCTTCCCCTATGACGGTACGCCGAAAACCATCACCGTCTCCGCGCCGGAGGGCGCCATCGTCTCTTACAGCACTGACGGTGTGAACTATTCCAGCGTCGCTCCCACCCTGACAGACGCCGGATCGCTGACCGTCTACTATATGGCGGAAAAGACAGGATATCGCCCTGTCACCGGCAGCGCTGTCGTTACCGTCGAGCCAAACCTTCCGACCGGCATTTCCCTGCCGGATCAGTCCGTCGCCTATAACAGCGAGGGTTCGCCCGTACAGGTGAACGGCCTGCAGACCGGCGACCGCGTCACGTTCCGCTGCAACGGTACCGAATACGCGGATCTTCCGATCTTTACAGAACTCGGCACCTGCACCGTGACCGCCACCGTGCGGCGCGCGGGGTATTCTCCCCTGTCCGTCTCCGGCTCTATCACTGTTCTGCCGGGAATGCTTTCCGGTGTGATGATCAGGGACACCACCGTTGCCTATGACGGCGGGGAACACGCCCCAGAGATCGCCGGGACACAAAGCGGCGATGTCCTGCTCTATTCTGTGAACGGCGGAGAGTTTCTTGACCACTCGACCGCCAGGGACGTCGGCAATTACACCGTACAGGTGCGTATTTCCCGCAGACTATATGAAATGCTGACGCTGTCCGCGGCGCTGACCATCAAGTCCACCGCCATCACCGGTGTGACAGCCATCCCCTACGAGGGGATCTCGGACGGCACGGCGCATACTGCCGCGGTCAGCGGCACACTGCCGGGTGATGTTATCGCCTGGTCGGCGGATGGAGAGACCTACGGGTCCGACACGCTTTCCTTTACCGATCCGGGATATTATCCGGTATGGATCAAAGTGTCACGCACCAACTGCTCGGATTTGGTCCTTCAAAGCGCCGTACTGCTGAACGAGGCCCAGCCCGACCTGCTGATCCCCGCGCTGCTCGCGGACAGAGGTGAAACGCTGCGCGTCACCCTTGCCGAAGGTCCGGCGATGGCGCGACAGGATATCAAAGTACTGGATATCACCGTCAAATACGGAGACGCGCTCTACGATCATCTGAACGGAGGCACGGACGAAACGCTTTCCGTCCTCTGCCTGCGGCGGAGCGAGATGGGCATCAAACGGCTGCAGACCGTCTATATGACCGATCTCCCGAAGGACACGAAAAACGCCGCTGTGTTCCTCACCTATGAGGCGGACGGCGTCACCTACACCCGCGTATCCCTGCTGTAAAAAAGAAAACGACCGCCCCACGGCAACGTGGGGCGGTCTTGAAAGGAACTCTTATGCGCCTTCGAAAAAAGAAAAACACCGCCCGGCGCTTTACCGCCCGCGCCGACCTGATCCTGAAAGAGAAAGACGTCGCCGCGTGGTGCGCCCACGGCAAACTCGCGCTGGAGATCGGCGCGGGCAAGGGCGGCTTTATCACGGAACTTGCCCGCCTGCATCCTGAAACCCGCTTCATCGCCGTAGAAAAGGAAAAGGACTGCATCATTATGGCGATGGAAAAGGCGGATCACGCAAACCTTGATAATCTCCGCTTTGTCGCGCGGGACGCGACCCTTTTGCGGCGGATGCTGCCAAAGGGATCGTTTGATACCGTTTACCTCAATTTCAGTGATCCCTGGCCCAAAAAGAAATTCGCGAAACGGCGACTTACCCACCGCAATATGCTGCGCTTTTTCCTGCCGCTGCTAAAACCGGACGGCGAGGTGCGGTTCAAATCCGACAATGACAAATTGTTTGAGTTTACGGTAGAGGAATTCCGGGATCTCGGCTTTGAGATCACATTTCTGACCTATGATCTGCACCGCGAGAATGTGCCCAACGTGATGACGGAATACGAACGCCGCTTTTCCGAAGCGGGCGTGCCCATCAAATCCGTTTGGGCCCGCCCCACCGACGAGGTATTCCGCAAGCTTGCGGCGTATGAAGCGGAAAAAGATCCCTTTCCCTTCCACGAAATGCTGTTTTGCGTGGACGACCCCCGCGGCGACCCCGCCGCGCTGTTCGCCGCGCTGACCAAAAGCAATCTGCCTTTCCGCGTGTGGACGAAAGACGCTTGTCTGGCGGACGCCGCCCGCGCGTTTTGTGAAACGGTAAACGATACGGGTCTCTCCCCGCTCGACCTGCCGGGCGAGGACGCGGCACTCATCACCGACGACAAAGAACTGCTGCGGCGGGCAAAGACGCTCGGTTTTTACACCATCGCCCTTGGCGATCCCTCTATCCCTGCCGACCGCCATTGGCAGACCCTCTCCAAAGAAGAAATGTTC
>LVAN01000046.1 GCA_001604045.1 Clostridiales bacterium Firm_08
TTCGGCGGATTCAGCTTCGGCGGCTTCAACTTCGGCATGGGCAGCGAGGATGTGAAACTGGTTTATTCGGACGACGATCCGGACAGCTACAGCAACATCTTCAACAACGCCAAGACGAAGATCAGCAAGAAGGACCAGTCCCGCCTGATCGAGTCCATCCGCAAGCTGAACGCGAAGGAGGATATCGAGTCCGTGGTGAACACGGACGAGGTGATCCGGTACCTGGCGGTGCACAACTTCCTGTGCAACGACGACAGCTACACCGGCATGATGGTGCACAACTACTACCTGTATGAGGAAAACGGGAAGCTGTCGATTATCCCCTGGGACTACAACCTGGGCTTTGGCGGATTCTCCGCATCGACGAACGCGACTTCCACAGTCAACTCACCGATCGATTCCCCGGTGAGCAGCGGCACAACGGACTCCCGTCCGCTGATTGCCTGGATCTTCTCGGATGAGGAAGCGCTGGAAGCCTACCATGAAGCGTACGACCGCTTTATCTCGGAGAACATCGAGAGCGGCTGGCTGGCGGAAGAGATCAGCCGGGTGCAGGAAATGATCACCCCGTACGTGGAGCAGGATCCGACGGCCTTCTATACCATGGATGAGTTCACCAAGGCCGTGGAAACGCTGCAGATCTTCTGCGCGAAGCGCGGCGAAAGCATCCGCGGCCAGCTGGAAGGCACGATTCCGTCCACCAGCGCGGGCCAGCGGTCCAGCAGCGCCCTGATTGACGCCAGCGAAATCTCCACGGCGGACATGGGCAGCATGAACGGCGCCGGCGGAGGCGGAACCCCCGGCGGGATGCCGGGCGGCGGAGGCGGTCCCGAAATGCCGGGCGGCGGCTTCAGCATGCCGGATATGGGCGGCGGAGGCTTTACGATGCCGGATACTGGCGAAGGCGGATTCACCATGCCGGAAGGCATGACGATGCCGGAAGGAATGACCATGCCGGGCGGAAACGATGACATGGGCGGCTCTTTCGGCGGAAGCGCCGGAACCCAGGCGGGTACAACGGAAACCACCGGGGCGCCCGCGACAGCGGAACCGGAAATCACGGCACAGCCGGCGGAAAAAGCCGCGGAAGGCGAAAACATTGAAAAGCCTGCTCAGTCCTCCCGGCCGGAACGGCCTTCCGGAATGCCGGAAGGAATGAGCTTCCCCGGCATGGAAGGCATGCAAACCAACCAGAGCGGACTGTGGATTCAGGTGGCCATCTGCGCCGCGGTGCTCCTGGCCGCGCTGCTGATCATCCGCCGTGCCGGATCGCACAACCAGTAAAACCGGATATTCATGGATTTTCCAGCCCTGCCGATACCGGCAGGGCTGTTTCTGTGCAGGATAATCCCAGCGCCTGTACCGGATTTTCGGTTTTTCGCGGAGGACAGCGAAAAGATGCCGAAAGGTGTGCGCTATTTTCTGTTTTGCCCAAGCTTTCGGATGATATGCTTTGATCAGGAACCCCGGGGGAGCCATATGCCTTTTGTCGGGATGGGGTGGCTGCCGGGGAACAAGCGTTCAAACAGAATGAAAGGAGAAATTGTATGAAGAAATTTTCCCTGATCCTCGCCCTGATTATGCTGGTGAG
>LVAN01000029.1 GCA_001604045.1 Clostridiales bacterium Firm_08
GAATAAGTTATGAAAAAGATTGTTGTGATTCTCGGTTCGCTGGTGCTGTTTGCATCCGCGGCCGGTGCCCAGAACATCCTGGGCGGCCTCATCAAATCCGTCGCCGGCGAGAAAGCCGGGGAAACCATCGGCAATGTCCTTTCGAGCGTCGTAGGCAGCTCGGTCGACCTGGCCGGCAACTGGACCTACGGCGGCGTCGGTGCTGCCGTCAAGAGCGACAACATTCTCAGCACCGTGGCCGGCAACGCCGCCATCAGCACTATTGAAAGCAAGGCGGACAACATCCTCGCCAAGGCGGGCATCACCGCCGGTGCCGCTACGTTCTCCTTCAACCAGGACGGTTCCTTCTCCTTCAAGGCCGGCCGCCTGCCCGCCATCAAGGGCACTTACGTGCAGGATGGCAGCAAGGTCACGCTGAAGTTCGGCAAGGCCCTCTCGCTCCTCCAGCTGGACGGCACCGTGAGCGCCACGGCCGACGGCTGCAAGGTCCTCTTCAACGGCGAGAAATTCATGGCCTTCGCCCAGAAGCTCATCGAGTACGCCAAGAAGATCTCCACCAGCCAGGGTGTCGCCACCGTCGGCAACCTCCTGTCCACCGCCAAGAGCGTGGACGCCGGTTTCAAGCTTGTCAGATAGGCTCTTCGGCGTCAACGGCGAAAGTAAGAAAAACGGCTTCCGGTAAGCACCGGAGGCCGTTTTTGATTTTTGCTGTTTTCTGATTCCGAAACGGAATTTTCCGAATCGTCAACGCAGGCGGATGCGGCTCTGCGGCACGTTGAAACCGCTCAGGACGAGCTCCGGTCGCCCTGAGCAGTCCTCTTTGCGGACCCGGACGGCGACAGTGCGGCGCTCGCCGGGCATCAGGAAGACGTAGTTGTCGGAGTAGTGTACCGGCAGCACCAGGTCGCCCGTCTTCGGGTCCACGGCCTTGAGGCGGACCATCAGGGCCGGCGTGTCCGTGTCGTTGGCCAGCGTCACGTCGAAGCGGAATCCGTCCGCGTCGGCCGTGCGCCGGGCCGTGGCCTTCAGCGGCGCCTGGCCGAGCTGCCGCAGCGCCCGGAAGTTGCCTTCCTGCAGGCCGCGCCAGTAGAAGTTCTCGGAGAGCGTCTGCCCGTCGGTGTCGGTCAGCTTCAGGCGGATGAAGTAGACCGCGGAGAGCGACTCCGGCTGCCCGAGCGGGAAGCAGCTGACCGTGCTGTCCTCGGCGAGGTCCAGCCGGCAGGACTTGCTCCACACCTCGCGGCCGTCCATATTGACCAGCTGCGCGGTCGCCTGCAGGCCCTTGCGCCCGCCGGCGTGGTAGTTGACGGCCTCGACAGAGCCGGTGGCCGGATTCCATTGGATGTGGAGCGGCTCGCAGGCCTTCTTGCTGCCGAAATAGGCGGCCGTCGGCTCCAGGTAGTAGTCGTAGGTCTGCCAGACCAGCGACGGCCAGGCCGGGTGGCTCATCCACAGCAGCATGCCGCGGCGGTGCTCGCTCCGGCTCTCGAAGATGGCGCGGTAGCCGTCATAGACGATCCATTGCGAGAGCTCCGCAAACTCCTGAGCGTCAGCAGGTTCGCCGAATGCCGTGGTGAGCATCCCGTTGAAACTCTCCGCCGCCTGGGCCGAAGAGGCGCCCGGGATGCCGCCGAGGGCGTAGTCATGCAGGCCGTACAGCCCGTTGGGATGGGCGGCCGTGTTGACCGGGTTTACCCGGTCTTCGCCCAAGGCGCGCACGAGGTTCTCGTAGTTCATGATGGCCGGCATTCCGCGCTCGCTGTGCATCTTGTCGTGGCCGTAGAGGCGGAAATAGTTCTTCGGGGGCATGGCCCGGTACGGGCCGCCGCCGCTCACCGTGCCGGCCGCGGAATTCGGGATGTAATACAGGCCCGGATGCTCGCGCGCGACCAGCTCTTTCAGGTAGCCGTCGATCTCCGCCGGCGGGTTGCCTTCGTTGCGGCCCACATAAATGGCGATGGAGGGGTGGTTGCGGATCCGCCGGACATACTCCCCGGCGATCTCGTTGAAGCGCCTGGAATCGGCCGGATTTGGCCCGTCATAGGGGTTGGCGAGCCAGAAGTCCTGCCAGACCATCACGCCGTGGCGGTCGCAGGCCTCGTAGAACTCCTTGTCGGCCGTCATGCCGACCCAGTTGCGGATCATCGTGAAGTTCATGTCCGCGTGGTAGCCCACCGCGATGTCGTACTCGCGCCCGCGGTAGTTGAGCAGCAGCTCCGGGAAGCCCCAGTTGCCGCCGAACCCGATGAAGCGGCGCCCGTTGACATAGACGCTGAGGCGTTCGTTCCGGGCACCGGGGAAGAAGCTCCACGGAGAGGCGACGGCAGGCTCATACTCGTCGACCGAGAAATCCATCTGGCGCACGCCGGTCCGGAAGCGGACCTCGTCGGAGGTCTGCCCGCCGGCGACAAAGGCGAGGCGCACGTCGTAGAGCGCCTGCTCGCCGTAGCCTTTCGGCCACCAGAGACGCGGGTGCTCGAGCCGCAGGGCCGGAATCTCCGCCGGCGAGAGCTCGACGCGCTGCGTTTCGCCGGCGGCGAGCTCGCGCGGCACCGCGAAGCTGACCTCGCCGAACGAGCCTTCCAGCACGCCCGAGACGGCGTGGTCCGAATGGTTGACCAGGGTCACGGACGCCAGCACGCTGGCGGAAGTCGTGTCCGGCAGCGGAAGGACGGTGCGCACGAACGGGTCGGCCAGGCTGACGCCGCCCTTGAAGGCCAGATAGACGTCGTCCCAGATGCCGATGTCGCGGCCGCGTACGGTCGGGATCCAGTCCCAGCCGATGGTCGCGTGCATCGTGGGGTTGTCTGCGCCCACCACGCCGCCGTTCTGGTCGGTGCTCCAGGCGGTCTGCTCCTTGATGGCGCCGTAGTGCGCGTTCGGGTGGATCAGCACCGCGAGGTCGTTGCGGCCCGCGCGCAGGATGCCGGTCACGTCGAATTCGGCTTCGCGGAACGCGCCCTCGATGCGGCCGAGCGCCCTGCCGTTCAGGAAGACGTCCGCCTCCCAGTTGATGCCGTCGAA
Organism: Clostridiales bacterium Firm_08; assembly: GCA_001604045.1. Lineage (GTDB taxonomy): Bacteria > Bacillota > Clostridia > Oscillospirales > QAKW01 > Firm-08. Next base: position 3,025 of record LVAN01000029.1, read on the forward strand.
ATGGAGGTACTGCCGCTCGGTGTCGAGGTGCGCCTCGAACGTGTCGCGGTACCAGAAGGGCGAGCGGAAATAGGAGTCGGACGCGAACAGCTGGTTGTCGGCGAAATTGGGGTCCGGCACGGCGCCAGCGTCCACGAAGCTGCCGAACACCGTGCCGGGCACGGTCGCGACCATCCAGGCGCTGTCGTCGAAGTCCGGGGCGGAAATGCGCTCGCCCGTCGCCGCCGTCCCGGAGGCGCGGACAAGCCGCCAGGCGCCGCCGGAGAGGTCCTGGCGCGCCCCGTCGCGGCGGGCGGCCGCCTTCGGCGCCACCGCCGCGCCCCCGCGCCCGAACACCTCGAGCTCGGCGAGCTCGAGCGGGGCGCCGTCTGCGGAGCGGTCAAAATCCGCGCGCACATAGCGTCCGCGGACAGGCTTCTCCAGCCGGACCGTCCCGAACTCCTCCGGGCTGCCGGCCCGCGCCACTTCCGTCCACGCGCGTCCGTCGTCGGAGACGGACACGCGGCCGGAAGCCGCCGGCCGCAGCCAGTGGAAGACCAGCTTGTCGAACGACGACGGGAACCCCAGGTCCACGCTGACCCATTCCTGCTGCGCGCCGGCGCTGCGCCAGGCGCTCGTGAAATGCGTGCTCGGGAGCACGTCGAGCAGCTGTCCGTCCTTGTAGAAATTGACCGTGTTGAGGTTGGCATCCGTGGCATCCGTCAGCGAGAATTCCAGGCGGAAATGCGCGCAGGCGCCTTTCGGAGCCAGGTCGAGCGTGCCTGCGAGCACGCAGTCGGCCGGATTGCCGAAAGGCTGGTTCGCGCGGGCGACCGCCAGCGGGCCGCGCGCCAGGACGGTCCATTCCGTCCCGTCAGACGAACCCAGGACCGTCACCGTCCCGCCGGCGCGCTTCCCTTTCGGGACCGTCGCGCCGCCCAGGACCTCGATCCGGTCGGCCTCCACGGCCATCCCGGCGAAGTCCATCTGCACCGTCGGCGCCGACAGGTCCAGCGGGACCTTCGAGTCCGGCTTGCCGTCGATGAGCTTCTCCCGGTGGGCCTTCGCCACGGGCTTCCCGCCCGCCTGCAGTTCCACATAGCAGAGCGGTTCCTCCGTGAGGATGCCGTCCGTGAGCAGCTGGGCGGTCAGGTTGTAGTCATAGCTGGAAGAATGGAAAGCGATCCTGTGGAGCGCCAGGTTGCGGTAACTGTCGTCCGCCGGGACGATGGTGCCCGCCGCCGATTCGTCCGGGTCGCCCGGATACACGCCGATGCCCCGGGTCCGGCGCGCCTGCTCCGGAGAGCAGGCCGCCAGGGCCCCGGCGAGCAGGCAGCACAACAAGAGATAAGGCCGTCTCATGGAATACTAACGGATGTCCTTGATGTCTTCGTAGAAAAGATAATGCGGGTCGGCCTTCAGCGCCCTGAGCAGGTCGTCGGGCTTGGGCATGCGCAGGAAGGCCTCGTAGCGGGCCCGCTCCTCGGCCGACATCTTCTTGAGCTGCTTGGCGGTCGGCGCCTTGAACTGCGGCATCGGATGGCGCGGCGGCGCGTTGCGCCAGGTCAGCAGGTAGCTGCACTTGTAGTCCGCCAGCACGCGCTGGAGGCCGTCGCTGAGCGGGCCGCATTCGCTGAGCGCGAACAGCTTGCCGCGCTGGGCGGCCATCTCCGACAGGAAGTCGAAGGCGTTCTTGACGTTGCGCTCGAACTCCGCCCCGGAGCCGTACCAGTCGATCGACAGGAAGTCGCAATAGGCGTCGCCCGGATAGCCGCGCAGGAA
>LVAN01000047.1:0-649 GCA_001604045.1 Clostridiales bacterium Firm_08
GCATACTTCTCGGGTTCATCCGTCGGCGCGGGATGCGTATTGGTCATCACAAAGCGAGCGCCATCGGACAGTTTTTCAAAAACGGCAACGGAAAACACACGGGATGCATCCTTGTAATCCAGATCCAGGATGTATTCCTCCACTACGCTCACGGTTTGCGGATTGTACAGGAAACAGGTCGTGTTGTAGAGGAACCCGTCGGCATTGCTTTTCCTGCAGGCAACAGCATAGATGCCCGGTTCCACCAGGAGCGGAGCCAGCGCCTTATGCCATTTGGCTCCTGCTTCCTGAAGGGCAACCACGTCCGGCATGTAGTACTTCAGGATCGCGGTGACGATCTCATCACGACCCTTTACCGGAATGCGGCTCCAGTCAGGATGCAGGATATTGTATGACATGATGCGGAGCTCCGCACCCTCCGCCAGCTCCGGATCGTCATCCTCTTCCGCCATGCACGGCGGGAAAACGGGCAGCATCAGAGCCAATGCAAGCAGGCATGCAATCCAGGATCTGTGTTTCATAACAAATTCTCCTTTCCGAATATGAACGGATTGTTTTCCGGTACGCATACCGGATCCGTTCAGCATAACGGTTCCTCCAGGGAGATCATCAGATCAACCCAACCGTTTGAATCGGGATGAATCACCAG
>LVAN01000047.1:685-1539 GCA_001604045.1 Clostridiales bacterium Firm_08
GCGGAGGAAGTAACGCGCAGCCTGCCGTCAATCAGGGCGCTGCGGCCGGAGACAACCGGCACGTCGCCGGAACAGATGACCGGCAGGATCAGCGACATGCCGGTTTTTGTGCCGGATGTGACTTTTCCCCTGACCGACAGTCCCTGTCCGGTCAGCGTATATTCCATGGTGAATGCTTCCCCCGCAGGGGACGGCACATGGGAAATATCGCACAAGGTTCCCGACACGTGAACGGTGACTTTATCCCCAAAGGACTGCGCGGTAACATTCGCCCCCAGGTCATACACCTGGGACCAGGCTGTCCCGTTTTCCTTTCTTTCCAGCCGCGGGCACAGGGAGCCGTGCAGGTTTTTCCGGCGCGTCAGCTGCTGGTTCAGCGGCTCCCGCAGGGAAAAATCCGTATTGGCCGCTGCGAAAACAGGCCCGTATGCCCGGTGCCAAAGCAGGGTCACCGCTCCGCCGGATGCATGCCCGCCTTTCATGTATGGGAAGTCCCCGGCACAGACCGTCATCCTCCAGCCGCCGCAGCTGAGCCTGTACGTTTCGGTTTCCGGATAAACCATCAGCGGTTCCGGATCATCCGAGGGAATGGCGGTACGCTCAAATTCCGCGATGCCCTCGTCCAGGACCTGCGCAAGTACTTTGGCGTGGCAGAACGCGTGATGGACACAGGCCGGCTCGCCGTGACGCCGGTAATGCGGACCGCCGTAAAGCAGACCGTCCGTGCAGCGCCTGTACAGCAGGAGGTTTCGGTATGCGGCCTCCGCGAACACGGGTTCATCTTTGCCCAGCGCATTCAGCATCGCCTGGCACCCGTCGGCAGTGCGGCTTCCCCAATAGGTCCATTTGAAATT
>LVAN01000009.1 GCA_001604045.1 Clostridiales bacterium Firm_08
ATAAAATCCCCTAATTTGTGGATATTTATTGGTTATTTTATACTGTTTTTTATAAAAAGTTACAAAAAAATAAAGGGAAAGGCTTTACGCGTTTCCCTGAAATATACGAAAAACCGCGGGAAATTCCCGCGATTTTTCGTCAGCGTGTTAAAGAACCTCTTTAACACGCTGGCAGACTGCAAAAAAGGAAGTTGCACTCGTCGGCGTACGTGGGTACGGTAGAGAGCGGATCGGTGGAAAACAGAGAAAAGCCTTGCAGAGCAAGGCTTCCTTGGGAGAGAACATTTGTTTTTTCTCTGTTTCGATTTCAGGTTTTGAACTTTTATGAAAACGAAACTATTTAAAACATTGTTTCTGTTTCTCTGTGGTGAAACGACTTTTTTGACAGTCTGTACGAAAACCGCGGGAATTTCCCGCGGTTTTTCGTTAAATGATATTTTTACTGCGCCTCAAAAGCGTCCTTCCCGAGTCCGCAGATGGGACAGACGAAATCTTCCGGCACGTCTTCCCACGCCGTGCCCGGCGCGATGCCGTTCTCGGGATCGCCGATCTCGGGATCGTACTCATAGCCGCAGGGGCATACGTATTTCACACAAAACGCCTCCTTTCTTTCCTATATTTATATAGTAAATACTATTTGATCTCCTCAAAATCCGCCGCGCCGTGCTTGCAGAGCGGACAGACGATGTCTTCCGGCAGGGTATCGCCTTCATAGACGTAGCCGCAGACCTTGCAGACAAAACCTTTTTTACCCTCGGTCTCGGGTTTGGGTTTGACGTTTTGCTGATAGTAGGTGTAGGTCATCGTCTCGGCGTTCGACATCACGCGGCACTCCTCCAGAGAGCAGATGAACATACCGTGGGTGTCCAGATCGATATATTGCTCCACTTTGAGCGACATAAAGGAGTTGATATAGCGGGGCAGGAACACAAGCCCGTTATCCGAGCGGAGCAGTTCCTCCTCCCCGGCGAATTTGTCCACCGTCCTGCCGCTTTGGAACCCGAATTGCTCAAACACCTTGAAAGGCGCCTCGACGCTCAGGCAGTTGACGTTCATTTTGCCGGTCTGTTTGATGATATGGTGAGAGTAATTCTGTTTATTGATGGTAACGGCGATACGGTTGGGGGCGTTAGTGACCTGGGAGACGGTATTGACGATAAGTCCGTTATCCCTGACGCCGTCGCTCGACGTGACGACGTACAGACCGTAGCCGATGTTGAACAGCGCTTTAACGTCGTTTTTATCCGCCTTGTCCTGTCTCGCGGCGTATTCGGTGCAGAGTTCGTCCGCGAGACGGGCGATCTGCTCTTTATTCTCTCCACTCATCGCGGATAAAATACGGACGCTTGTCGGGGAAAACGTGATGTTTTTGCTGTTTTCAAACATCCCGCGCATTACCTTTGCCGCCTGCGGCGCCCAACTGCCGTTTTCGATAAGCCCCACGGTGCGGTCACGGTAGCCGCGTTCGGTAAGGTGATCGATAAACGCTTTCATCGGGGGAAAGATCTCGGCGTTGTACGTGGTGGTCGCAAGTACGAGTTTGCCGTATCGGAACGCGTCCTCCACCGCTTCCGCCATATCCATGCGGGCGAGATCGTGAACGGATACTTTGGGGCATCCGCGTTTTTTGAGTTCATCCGCCAGCAGATCCACCGCTTTTTTGGTGTTGCCGTATACCGATGTGTAGGCGATGACGACGCCGTCGCTCTCCACGCCGTAGGACGACCAGGTGTTATACAGATCAAGGTAATATCCGAGATTTTCCGAAAGCACGGGACCGTGCAGCGGGCAGATGATACCGATGTCCAGCGCCGCCGCTTTTTTCAGCACCGCCTGCACCTGCGCGCCGTATTTTCCGACGATGCCGAAATAGTAGCGCCGCGCCTCGCACGCCCAGTCCTCATCCGCGTCCAGCGCGCCGAATTTGCCGAAACCGTCAGCGGAGAACAGCACTTTATCCGTCTCGTCATACGTCATCAGCACCTCCGGCCAGTGGACCATCGGCGCGGTGATGAAATGCAGCGTGCGGCGGCCGAGGGACAGTGTGTCTCCCTCCCCGACGACGACGCGGCGGTCGGCAAAGTCGGTGCCGAAAAACTGCTCCATCATTTTGAACGCCTTGGCGGACGCCACGATGACAGCGTTCGGATACGCTTTCATAAACGTATCGATGTTAGCGCTGTGATCCGGCTCCATATGCTGAACAATGAGGAAATCCGGTGTTTTGCCATTCAGAGCCGCCTGCAGATTATCCAGCCACTCGTGTTTGAATCGGATATCCACCGTATCCATCACGGCGATCTTGTTGTCTCTGATCAGATAGGAATTGTACGCCATACCGTTCGGCACGTCGTATTGTCCCTCGAACAGATCGACGTCATGGTCATTGACGCCGATATAAAGAATATCTTTTGTAACATTCATTTTAAGCACATCCCTTCTATGGTATTAGAATACCATAGAAGGGATGTGCTTTCAAGTCTTTTTTATACAAAAGCCTTCCTGAAGGTCATTTCGAAAGATTTTTCTTTATCATCGGCACCAGCGGGAAAATGGAGATGACAGATATTGCCGCCCAGGACAGGAACATCGGCGTATATCCCGCCACGGAAACGGTATAACCGTATACCGCCGAGCCGATGCCCGCGCCCATATAGGACACGAAATCCATCACACCGCTGACCGACGCGACGCGGTCTGTCGCGGCGTAACTCATCGGCAGGATGCTGAGGAAGGTGGCGTTGATCATACTGGTGAACGCGTATACAAGACTCATGCACGCCACGGCGATGATGGGCACGCCTGCGCCGAACACCAGCGGCAGACAGGCAAGCGCGCACCCGCCGAACGCGGCGGCGGTGATCACGTATTCACGGTATCCCGAGATCTTATAGAGCAGCGGGTAGACCAGCCGTCCGCCCAGCCCCACCAGCGGCACGAGCAGAACGTAATACGTCGAACTTCTGAGATCCAGCCCGAAACGATCGACGACGAACGCCGCCATCCAGAAACTGACGTTGTCTTTCATTACGCCGTGCAGCAGCGCGGGCAGCAGTACCCGGCGGATCTGCGCGTCGCGGAACAGTTCCCGTATTTGTCCGTTTTGTTTGGTCTCCTTTGGCGCGGGGCAGGCACCGCGCGTTTTCCACAGTACGAGCAGCGCGAAAAAGAACGTGATACATCCCGGAACGATGAAGGCGTATGTAAGTCCCGCCGCGGAGATCAGCCATCCGTTGATAAGAATGCCGATAACACTGCCCGCCGCCACGGCGGAGGACAGCAGAGAGGCGCGTTTTTTGGCGGTCTCACCGTCATAGACGGCGGAAAACATCCGCAAAAGGGATCCCCACAGCATCGACTGGCCAAACGCTCCCGTGCCCCACAGCACAGCCATCGCGGCAAAGGGCGGGAAAAAACTGAACGCGATGTTGGAAATGCCCACCGTCACAAGTCCTGTCACTACCATCTGCCAGGGCGGACGTTTGTCACTGACAGGGCCGGCCAGCAGCCGCCCCAGCGCGTAGACCACCGAAAAAATACCGGCAAGCCAGCCGAGCTGTACGGCGTCCGCGATACCCGCGTCCTGAAAGGACTTGTTCGCCATCGTCAAATTCAGTCTCGCGATATATAAAGAAGTATGTGAAAGATAGCATAGGATGAAAATGACCCACGCCTTTTCCCGTTTCATTCCGTCTCCCCCGATCACGGCGTTTTTTATTTAAATCCGAATACCTTTTTCGCGTTTTCCGACAGGATGATCCGGCGTTCATCGTCGGTCAGCGGGATCCGCCAAAAGGTGTCCAGTTCAGTGTTCGGCTTCCACATCGGGAAATCGGTGCCGAACAGTACCCGCTCCGCGCCGTACGCTTTGATAAGCTCTGTCGCGACGTCCGTCGAGATCATATAAAAACTTGACGAACAGTCCACATAAAGATTGGGTTCGCCCGCGAGTTGTTCCCATGCCGTTTCCCACAGCGACCAGCCGCCGAAGTGGGCGCCGACAAAGGTAACGTCCCGGTACTTGCGGAGCATGGGGAGCAGGCGGTCGGGATTGGAATTGTCGTACCGCTTGTCGCCGGTGTGCATCAAAAGGGGCAGGCCGTTTTCCGCGCACAACTCATAAATGCGCTGACAGCGCGGGTCGTCCACTTTGAAATCCTGAATGTCGGGGTGGAGTTTCACGCCTTTCAGTCCCAGCGCGATCAGGTCTTTGACGTCCGCCGCCTGATCCTCACTGTCGGGATGGAGCGTGCCGAGTCCTATAAAACGTCCGCCGCTTTGCTCGACGCTCTGCGCGATGAAGCGGTTGATGCTCGCCACCTGTTTGGGCGTGGTGGCGACGCTTTGCACAACGCAGCGGTCAACGCCCGCCTCGTCGCTCTGCTTCAGCAGATCCGCCGCCGTGCCGACGCACGCCGCGACGGTGCCGTAAAAGTGATCCGTGCCCGCCACCGCGCGGGTGACGATCTTTTCGGGATAGATATGACAATGCGCGTCGATGACCTCAAGTCCGTTTCTCATGCCGTTACCACCTTATCCGCTTTGTGCAGGCCGAGTTTTTCGACGGCGTCTTTCCGCATTTGATATTTGAGGATCTTGCCCGCCGCGTTCATCGGGAAACTCTTTACGAAATCGACGTAGCGGGGGACCTTGTGCCGTGCCATATGGTCGCCGATATACTGTTTCATCTCATCCTCGGTCATCGTCTCGCCTTCTTTGAGGATGATGCACGCCATAATTTCCTCGCCGTACTGTTCGTCCGGCACGCCGATGACCTGCACGTCGCTGACTTTGGGGTGGGTGTAGATGAACTCCTCGATCTCCTTGGGGTAAATATTCTCGCCGCCGCGGATGATCATATCCTTGAGCCGCCCGGTGATCCGGTAGTTGCCCTCTTTGGTGCGGCAGGCGAGGTCGCCGGTGTGCAGCCAGCCGTCCGCGTCGATGGCGGCGGCGGTGGCTTTGGGCATTTTGTAGTACCCTTTCATAATATTATACCCGCGCGCGACGAACTCTCCCGTCACTTCGTCCGGGCAGTCTTTGCCGGTCTCGGGATCGACGATCTTACATTCGATCTCCGGCATCGCCCGGCCGACGGTGGCGACCCGCACTTCCAGCGGATCGTCGGTGGAACTCATGGTGCATCCCGGCGACGCCTCGGTCTGGCCGTAGACGATGACGATCTCTTTCATATTCATCTTGTCCACGACGTCCCGCATCGCGGAGATGGGGCAGGGGCTGCCCGCCATGATGCCGGTCCGCATATAGGAGAAATCGGTCTTGGGGAAATCCGGATGTTCCAGCAGCGCGATAAACATGGTCGGCACGCCGTGGAACGCCGTGATATGCTCGTTATGGATGCAGGACAGCGCCGGTTTGGGGGAGAAATAGGGCAGGGGGAGCAGGGTGGCGCCGTGCGTCATAGAGGCGGTCATCGCCAGCACCATACCGAAACAGTGGAACATCGGCACCTGGATCATCATACGGTCGGCGGTGGACAGATCCATCCGGTCGCCGATGCACTTGCCGTTATTGACGATGTTGTAGTGGGTGAGCATAACGCCTTTGGGAAATCCCGTCGTGCCGGAGGTGTACTGCATATTGCAGACGTCGTCTTTATCGACGGTCGCCGCGATACGGCGGACTTCCTCCACCGGCACCTGCGACGAACGCTCGATGGCCTCCTCCCAGGTCAGGCACCCTTTCTGACGGAAGCCGACGGTAATGACGTTGCGCAGGAAAGGCAGACGTCGGCTGTGAAGCGGCCGGCCCGGTTTGGTGTTTTCAAGTTCGGGGCAGAGTTCAGCGACGATCTTGCCGTAATGGTTGTCTTTGGCGCCCTCGGTCAGCACCAGGGTATGGGTGTCCGACTGTTTGAGCAGATACTCCGCCTCGTGGATCTTGTAGGCGGTGTTGACGGTCACCAGCACCGCGCCGATCTTGGTGGTCGCCCAGAAGGCGATATACCACTGCGGAACGTTGGACGCCCACACCGCGACGTGATGCCCCGGCCGCACGCCCAGCGCGAGCAGGGAACGGGCGAAGGTGTCCACGTCATCCCGAAACTCGCTGTACGTGCGGGTGTAGTCCAGCGAGGTGTATTTGAACGCGTATTGGTCAGGAAATTCCTCCACCATACGATCCAGCACCTGCGGGAAGGTCTCGTCGATGAGCAGGTCTTTTTTCCAGACGTACTGCCCAGTGTGACGGTTGTTGTAATAGAGGGTCTTTTTGTGGCGGGAGGTATCGCCGAACTGCTTCATAAAGCCCGTAAACTGCGCGAGGATCAGCTCCATGTCGTCAAGTTCGGGACACCAGGAGGGATCCCACACCAGCGACAGGAACCCGTCGTAGTTGACGGAACGAAGCGCCAGCATGATATCGCCGACCGGCAGGTCGCCCTCGCCGAGCAGGCGAAAAGAAATGCCGTCCTCCGTTTTGACGCCGTCGTTCAGCTGAACGTGACGGACATAGGCGCCGAGGTTTTTGATGACCTCCTCCGGCTCCTCGCCCCGCTCGAAATAGGCGGCGGTGGTCTGCCACAGCGCGCCGACGTTATCGCAGGCGAAACGCTCCAACATCGTCCGAAGCACCGCTGTGTCGGCGAACGCGCCGGACGTTTCGATCAGCAGAACGACGCCTTTTTCCTCGGCGTCGGGCAAAACGCTCTCGATCAGCGCCGCCGTCCGATCAGCGGCGCCATCCGCGGCAAATGCCCGCAGACGGATATTGGGGATGTGGAGGTTGGAGGCGATCTCCAGACAGCGGAGCGTCTCCTCCCTCGCCTCATTTTCGTCACCCGCGGCGTCCGCTACGACGTCGATACAGGGCAGAGAGAGTTTCTGCTCATAGAGCTTGCGCAGCGTCGCCGCGGCGGCGTAGTCATGGAACGCGCCGTCCTTGGCGGTGAAAAGCGGGTTTTTGATGTTGTGCAGTTCAATGCCCTGCATTTTGAGATCCCGCGCCGCGGCGCAGAACTGCTCAAAGGTCCGGCCGTGCCAGCCTTTGGTGGAAAAGGAGAGTTTCACTTGTTATTCCTCCTCGTAAACGATTTTGTTGACAGCATTGAGATACGCGCGGATGGACGCGCCGAGGATATCGGTGGAGATACCGCTTCCCGAATAAAGCTTGCCGTCGGAACGGAGTTTGACGACGGCGTTGCCGACGGAATCCTTGCCCTCAGTGACCGCCTGGATCTGAAAATCGTCCAGCTCGAAATGATGTCCGATGATCTGCTCGATGGCGAGGAACGCCGCGTCCACCGGACCGTCGCCCAGGGCTACGCCCTGTAAGGTCTTGCCGGCTTTTTCCAGCGTGATCTGCGCGCTGGCGGTAACGACGTTGCCGCTGTTGATGACGTAACTGATGAGTTTATAGGTGGCGGGTACCTGCAGGGCGGAACTCGCGACGATGGCGTCCAGTTCCTTGGCGCCCACCGTCTTTTTGACGGCGACGCGCTGGAACTCCTCGTAGACTCTCGCGCTGTCCTCCTCCGAGAGGTCATAGCCGAGCTTCGCCGCCGCCGCTTCCACGGCGGCGCGGTCGTCGTTGCGATCGAGTTTCAGGTCGTCCTCGCCGTTTCTTTCGATGGGAGAGGCCTCTTTTTCCCCGCGGGACGTGTCGGAGATCCAGCGGATCTGCCGCGCGGTGCGGTGGAGTTCGGTATACCGCAGTAAAGTGGTTACGGCAAGATGCTCGCCCCTGGCCTGCAGCAGTCCCGCGAAAGTCTCCAACGGTGTGATATCGCCGTCCACGGCGGTCTTGACCGCCGCCGCGCCGTTTTTGGCGGCGAGGACCGCCGCGGCGCAGGCGCATCCGTAGCGGTCGCCGCAAAGGACTCCCAGCGGCGCGCCGCAGCTCTCAGCGAGCTCTTTGGTAAACGCGGCGAACTCATCGGGCGGCAGGATCGCCTTGTCGTCGCATACGGTGACAAACTTCGCGCCTGCCGTAACGGCGGCTTTGATCGCCTCTTTCAGAAAGTCCGGCTCGGCGCTGCCGGCGTCAACGGCGCAAAACTCAACGTCGATACCCGTCGCCGCGGCCGCGGCAACGGTTTTCGCGATGTATTCGAGCATTTTGGGCGGTTTTTTGTGGCACTGGTATTCCATACAGGCGGGGGAGACGGGCAACTCGACCCGAAGCCGCGCTTTCGCCGCGTTTTGCAGAGCTTCCGCCGCGAGTTTCACGCCCGCTTCGCTGTTCGCCGCGACGGACAGCGCGCTTTCCTTGACAAAAGACGCCGTCGTCTTGACAAGCAATGTGTCGGCGCGCTCGTCTTTGATCTCCGGCAGTTCAATGACGTCGACGCGGAGTTGTTCAAGACGTCTCGCGATCTCCAGCTTTTCCTTGAAATTGTAGGCGCCGCTCTCACGGCAGAGCGTTCGATCGGCAATGTTGATCTGTTTCATAATCGTGTCCTCCTTTGAAAATAAAAAACCCTGAAAATGACATTGTCATTTTCAGGGACGAAAAATTCCGCGGTACCACCCTGCTTACCGCTATTATAAGCGGTCTGCTCTGTAAGGCTCCAGCAAGCCTTTTGCCATGATAACGGGGCAAACCGGGATGTCCTACTTGGTTCAGAGATCCTGCTCCGGAATGAGACTTCTCCGCTTAACCGTGCTGCCTCACACCATCCGGTAGCTCTCTGTAACGGTTTCGGAAACGGAAAATAGTTCCATCAACGCATTTTCAAACGATTTGAAAGTATTATAGCACCACCGTTGCCGCTTGTCAAGTATTTTTTCCCGACATCGTCCGCGTATTTCGCGTTTGAACAAACGAAAACCCGCAAGCGACGCTTGCGGGTTTTGTCCGTTCCTGGTGATCAGTTTTCGGTCAGATCTCGACGGTCCAGCCGAACGGGTCGGGGGTCTTGCCCCACTGGATACCGGTCAGTGTGTCGTACAGGTGCTGGGTGACAGGCCCGATCTTACCGCCGCAGACGGTAAAGACCTGATCCTTATAGCACAGCTCGCCGATGGGGGAGACGACGGCGGCGGTGCCGCAGCCCCACGCTTCCTCCAGCGTGCCGTTTTCCATCGCTTTTTCAAGTTCATCAACGCTCAGCAGGCGCTCGGAGACGGTGTAGCCTTCTTTTTTGAGGATCTCGATGCAGGACTTGCGGGTGATGCCGGGCAGGATGGAGCCGGTGAGTTTCGGAGTGACGATCTCGCCGCTGATTTTGAACATGACGTTCATCGCGCCGACTTCCTCGATGTATTTACGCTCAACGCCGTCCAGCCAGAGCACCTGGGAATAACCCTTCTGCTCGGCGCGTTCGCCGGCACGGTTGCTCGCGGCGTAGTTGCCGCCGCATTTGGCGTAGCCCGTGCCGCCTCTGACGGCGCGGACGTCCTCGTCCTCGATCATGATGCGCACCGGGTTGATGCCTTCCTTGTAGTAGCTTCCCACCGGGGAGGCGATGATGAGGAACGTCGCGTTATGCACGGCGTGCACGCCCAGTGTCTCATCGTTGCCGAACATAAAGGGACGCAGGTAGAGCGAGGTGCCGGGCGCGGAGGGCGTCCAGTCCTGCTCGACGGAGACGAAGGTTTTGAGGATCTCGAAGGCGTCCTCCTCCGGGATCTGCGGCAGGCAGAGGCGCTCCGCGGAGTTGTTCATCCGGCGGATGTTCTCCATCGGGCGGAACAGTTGCACTTTGCCGTCGTCGCGGCGGTAGGCTTTGAGTCCCTCAAAGATCTCCGAGCCGTAATGCAGTACCGTGCTGGCGGGGTGGATGCTCAGTCTTTCAAAGGGAACGATGCGGGCGTCGTGCCAGCCCTGCTCACGGTTGAAGTCCATCACGAACATATGATCGGTAAAGATCCTGCCGAAACCGAGGGTGGAGGGATCCGGCTTTGCCGCGGGGGCCGCGGTCTTTGTGATCTTGATATCCATACTGAAAACTCCTTACTCTTGATATTCCGCGCCAAGGCGCATCGCTTTGGCGTTGATGTCCATCATATCGGCGTGTTTTGCGGAAATGACCTTTTTGAGCGCCGCCGCCACGCTGTCATCACCGAAATCGTCCAGCACTTTCAGCACCTTGCCGATGATGATCATATTGGCGAGGTTGCCGAGCCCGTTCTCGCTCGCGAGTCTTGTCGCGGGAACGTAGTATACGGTGACGTCGGTGCGCTTGACTTTGCGCTCGATAAGGGTGCTGTCCGCGAAAATGATGCCGCCCGGTTCCACCGCGTCTTCGAAGCGGTCAAGGGAGGGCAGGTTCATCGCGACCAGAACGTCGGGTTTGGAGACGATGGGGGAACCGACCGCGCTGTCGCTGACGATGACGCTGCAGCTCGCGGTGCCGCCCCGCATCTCAGGGCCGTAGGAGGGAAGCCAGCTGACCTGCTTTCCGTCCGTCAGCCCTTTGTAGGCGATGAATTTGCCGGCAAACAGGATGCCCTGTCCGCCAAATCCGGAGAATAGGAATTTCGTCGTGCTCATTTCGCTTCCTCCTTCGCCGCGCTGCGGTCTTTGTATACGCCGAGCGGATAGTACGCCAGCATATTCTCTTTCAGCCAGTCGATCGCCTTCTGCGGCGTCATGCCCCAGTTGGTGGGGCAGGTGGAAACGACCTCGATCAGCGAAAAGCCCTTGCCGTCGATCTGATTTTGGAACGCCTTTTTGATCGCCTTTTTGGCGTTGCGGACGTTTTTAACGTCGGCGACGGTGACCCGCTCAAGATATTCCGGACCTTCCAGCTCGGACAGCATTTCGCACACCCGCACGGGATAGCCGCAGAGTTTGGGATCTCTGCCGTAAGGCGAGGTCTGCGTGACCTGACCGGGCAGGGAAGTGGGCGCCATCTGACCGCCCGTCATACCGTAGATCGCGTTGTTGATGAAAATGACGGTGATATTCTCATTGCGCGCCGCGGCGTGCACCGTCTCTGCCATACCGATGGAGGCGAGGTCGCCGTCACCCTGATAGGTGAAAACGATGTGGTTTTCGGGATCGGCGCGCTTGACGCCGGTCGCGACGGCGGGGGCTCTGCCGTGCGCCGCCTCGATCATATCACAGTTGAAATAATTGTACGCCATGACCGAGCAGCCGACCGGCGCGATGCCGATGGTCTTGCCCTCGATGCCGAGCTCGTCGATGACTTCCGCCACCAGCCGGTGCACGATACCGTGCAGACAGCCGGGGCAGTAATGCATCGGGACGTCGGTCAGCGCGTGGGGTTTCTCAAATACGACCATTATCTCACACCTCCGTTTTTCGCCGCCGCTTCAATGGCGCGCAGTACCTGTTCGGGATCGGGGATCATACCGCCGGCGCGGTTGCAGAGCGTAACGGGACGCTTGCAGCTTGTCGCGAGTTTGACGTCCTCGATCATCTGACCCATGGAAAGTTCCACCGAGATGAATTCTTTGACCTTATCCGCCGCCTTCGCGAAGGGCGCGACGGGGAAAGGCCACAGCGTGATGGGGCGGATCATACCCGCCTTGATGCCGCGTTTTCTCGCTTCGTCCACCGCGTTTTTGGAAACGCGGGCGGCAATGCCGAACGCGGTGACGCAGATGTCCGCGTCCTCCATCATATATTCCTCGTACATCGTCTCTTTTTCTTCGACGATCTTATAGCGCTCGTAGCGGTCGAAGTTGAATTTCTCCAGCTCCTCCGGGATCAGCGAAAGGGAATTGATGATGTTATGCTCTCTTTGCAGTTTGGTGCCGGTGGTCGCCCAGGGCTTCTCCGGCGCGGGGTTTACTTTGAGATCCAGCGCGACCGGCTCCATCATCTGTCCCATCGTGCCGTCCGCCAGGATCATCGAGGTCATGCGGTAGGTATCCGCAAGCTCAAATCCTTTGATGGTGAGTTCCGCCATTTCCTGTACCGAGGCGGGCGCCAGCACGATCATGTGATAGTCGCCGTGACCGCCGCCGCGGGTCGCCTGGAAATAGTCGGACTGGCTGGGCTGAATGCCGCCCAGTCCCGGACCGCCGCGCTGAACGTTAACGATCAGCGACGGGAGATCCGCGCCTGCGAGGTAGGAAAGTCCCTCGCCTTTCAGCGATACGCCGGGGCTGGAGGACGACGTCATAACGCGCTTACCGGCGCTGGCGACGCCGTAGACCATATTGATCGCGGCGATCTCACTTTCCGCCTGCAGGAACACCCCGCCGATCTTGGGCATCTTTTTCGCCATATAGGCGGCGATCTCCGTCTGCGGCGTGATGGGGTAGCCGAAATAGTGGCGACAGCCCGCGATGATCGCGGCTTCCGCGATGGCTTCGTTGCCTTTCATCAAAACTTTGTCTGCCATATCGCTCACTTCCTTTCCACCGTGATGACGCAGTCGGGGCACATCATGGCGCAGAACGCGCAGGCGATACATTTCTCCTGATCGACGCATTCCGCGGGGTGATGCCCCTTCTTATTGATCTGATCCGGCGCGACGCGCAGGATCTGCTTGGGGCAGGCGTCCACGCACAGACCGCACCCCTTGCAGTTGTCTTTCTTGAAAGAAACCATATATAAACCTCCTTTATTATACAGGCCTTTTCTGTAACGTAAGCGGGAAAAGATTTTCGATCTTTCCCGAAAGCGCGGGCTCGAGCCTCGCTTCCGCCGTCGTCATCGCCAGCGGCAGACCGGCGGCCTTCGCGACCGCTTCGGCGTATTCCACCGAGGCGAGGATATCCTCCGGCGTCGTGACCGCGCCGAGGTTGGAATTGTTGACAATACCTGTCAGCGGCAGACCGCCCGCCGCCTCCACTTCCCGCAGGACCTCAAGCGTTGAGGGAACATCGGGAGTAAGGGGACGGTAGCGGTTGATGACCGCCCACATTTCATAGTTTTGCTCCTCTTTGAGCGCCGGAGCGATCCGGCCGAGCGCCAGCGCGCCGCGGTCGTCGCCGCCGACGTCGATGACGGCGGTAAGATCTTTGTCGTCCGTTAGTTGGTAAAGCTGCTGAGGAAGCGCCGGGATATCGACGTTGGAACCGGCGTATTCCGATGCGATCAGCGTTATGCCTGCCGCGGAGAGTTCCGCGGCGCTGTCTTTGGTGCGGAAATAGGGATTTACGATGTCAAGATCCGCGATGGCGACTTTTTTCCGCTCCTTTTTCAGCGCGAGCGCGAGGTTGACCGCCACGTTGGTCTTGCCGCTGCCGTAATGACCGCAGAGCAGATATACTCTTTTGTCCATCATAACTGATTGCGGCGGATCTTGCCGCTGACCGTCTTGGGCAGGCTGTCGCGGAACACGACGATCCGCGGATATTTATAGGGCGCTGTTTTTTCCTTGACATAAAGCTGGATCTCTTTTTTGAGTTCCTCGGTCGGCTCGGTGCCCGGCACCAATACAACGCTTGCCTTGACGACCTGACCTCTTACCTCGTCGGGCGCGGCGGAAACGCCGCATTCCAAAACATAGGGGAGTTCCATGATAACGCTTTCGATCTCAAAGGGACCGATGCGGTAGCCGGAGGACTTGATGACGTCATCCACCCGGCCGACGTACCAGTAGAAACCGTCCTCGTCCCGCCACGCCGAGTCGCCGGTGTGGTAGTAGCCGTCGTGCCAGGTCTCTTTGGTCTTTTCCTCGTCGCCGTAGTAGCCGACCGCCAGTCCGCAGGGGGAACCGTTTTTGAGATCGATGACGATCTCGCCCGTTTCGCCGTCCGGGACGGGTTTGCCGTCCGCGTCGATCAGCGCGACGTCATAGATCGGCGCGGGCTTGCCCATCGAGCCGATCTTGTGGGGCGCGCCTACCATGTTACCGATGATCATCGTCGTTTCGGTCTGTCCGAAGCCCTCAAGGATCTGCAGTCCCGTCAGTTTCTCAAACTGACGGTAGACCTCGGGGTTGAGCGCTTCGCCCGCCGTCGTCATATGTTTGACGGAGGAAAAATCGTAATGGGAGATATCCTGTTTGATCATCATGCGAAGCATGGTCGGCGGCGCGCAGAAGGTTGTGATATGATATTTGGCGAACATCGGCATGATCTCATCCGCGTGGAAACGGTCGAAATCGAACACGAAGGTCGCCGCCTCGCACAGCCACTGACCGTACAGTTTGCCCCACATCGCCTTGGCCCAGCCGGTGTCCGAAATGGTGAAGTGCAGACCTTCGGGGTCGACGTTGTGCCAATACCGGGCGGTGTGGAAGTGCCCTAAGGGATATTTGTAGTTGTGCGCGGCGATCTTGGGATAGCCGGAGGTGCCGGAGGTGAAGTACATCATCATCAGGTCGTCGCCGCCCGGCGCGTCCGCGCCGCGTTTGAAATGGGTGCTGTATAAAACGTATTCCTCGTCAAAGGACCGCCAGCCTTCACGGGCGCCGTTGACGATGAGTTTGTGTTTGAGCCCCGGGCAGTTGGCCGCCGCGAGATCCACCTGATGGGCGGTGTCGTCGTCCGCGGTGCAGAGGATGGCGGAGACGCCCGCCGCTTTGAAGCGGTATTCAAAGTCGTGCTCCTGCAGCTGATTGGTTGCCGGGATGGCGATGGCGCCGAGTTTGTTCAGTCCCAAAATGGCGAACCAGAACTGATAGTGGCGTTTGAGCACCAGCATCACGCGGTCGCCCCTTTTGATGCCGAGGGATTTGAAATAGTTGGCGCAGCGGGCGGATGCCTTTTTCATATCTGTAAAGGTAAAACGCTTTTCAGACAGATCCCTGCCGATATACAGCATCGCGAGCTTGCCGGGATCCCGTTCCGCCAGCGCGTCTACCAGATCGAACGCGAAATTGAAATGTTCGGTGTTTTTGAATTTGACGGAGAGAGGCGTGCCGTTTTCGTCCTCCTCCACGTCGATGAAATCGTGCCAGATGCGCTTTTCATCGTTGCGGGGTGCGGGCGCCTGTCCCGTGATCGCCATGGTGGGCGCGAGTTCCGGGATGGGTTCTCCCGTCGGGTTGAGGACGATGGCGTAAAACACGCAGTCTTTTCCGTTGACCGCGATCATGCCGTGCGGCGTGTCGCTGTCGAAATAGATACTGTCGCCGGGGCCGAGCACCTCGCGGTGGCCGCCGACCTGTACCATTAGATTGCCCTCCACGACGATGTCAAGTTCCTGACCGGCGTGGGTGGTAAGCTCGATGTCTTTCTGTTCCGCGCCAGGATCGTAGCAACTGCGCACGTACAGCGGCTCGGCGATCTTGTTGCGGAAGGCGTAGGCAAGGTTGTAGTAGGTCATCCCGTGGGCGTTGGCGATCTCCTGTCCGCCGCCCGCGCGGGTGACGGTATAGGATTTCAGCGTCGGGCTGTGACCCTCGATGATGTCGGTAACGTCCACGCCAAGCGCCAGCGCGCAGCGATAGATGAACGCGAAGTTGAGATCGCTCTCTCCCGCCTCGCAGCGCAGATATTCCTGCTCGGTGACGTCTGTTTTCTGCGCCATTTCGCCGACGGTAAGTCCTTCGATCTGCCGCAGCTCGCGGATGCGCGCCGCCATATCCCGGATCCTGAAATCCAGCCCTGTCATCTTGTTCATTGCTTTGTACCTCTTGTCCTTTCCGGGACAGTTTGTAAAAAAACACCCGTCCCAAAGCCTGAAATACTTTGAGACGAGTGTGTCATAAAACTTCACCCGCGGTACCACTCAAATTGCGTGAGGATCACGCCGCTCCTTGGGACCTGACAGTCCCTATGCCTTTACGCAGCAATCACGGGAGGGTTCTACTAACAGCGTTTCCGCCGCGTTCTTCCCTCCGGCTCGGGAGCTACAAACCACGAACGATCACCTGCCGGCTCACACCGACCGCCGACTCTCTGCGAGGCTCCTGTTCGCGTCCTCTCCTTCATCGCCATTGTAGCCATTATATTTCAAGTTCGGTGAATTGTCAAGTGTTTTATTATAATTTATTACGCTGGATCTTTCCGCTGATGGTTTTGGGCAGACTGTCGCGGAACACCACGATGCGCGGGTACTTGTAAGGCGCGGTGTGTTGTTTTACGTAGTTCTGGATCTCTTTTTTGAGCTCCTCGGTCGGTTCGGCGCCCTTGACCAGCACGACGCTTGCCTTGACGACCTGTCCTCTCACCTCGTCGGGCGCGGCGGACACGCCGCACTCCAGAACGTAGGGCAGTTCCATGATGACGCTTTCGATCTCGAAAGGCCCGATGCGGTAGCCGGAGGATTTGATGACATCGTCCACTCTGCCGACGTACCAGTAGAAACCGTCCTCATCCCGCCACGCGGTGTCGCAGGTGTGATAACAGCCGTCGTGCCAGACCTCTTTTGTTTTATCTTCCTGTTGATAATATCCGGCAAACAGACCGCAGGGCGGCTTGTCGCCCACCCGCACGATGATCTCGCCCGTCTCGCCGTCCGGCACGGGATTGCCGTCGGGATCGACGATGTCGACGTCGTACTGCGGGTTGGGACGGCCCATCGAGCCGAGTTTGTGCGGCGCGCCCAGCAGGTTGCCGATGACCATCGTCGTTTCGGTCTGTCCGAAGCCCTCCATGATCTGAAGTCCCGTCGCTTTCTCAAACTGGCGGTAGACCTCGGGGTTGAGCGCCTCGCCCGCCGTCGTCATATGCTTGACGGAGGAAAGATCGAAACGGGAGAGATCCTCCTTGATCATCATGCGAAGCATAGTGGGCGGCGCGCAGAAGGTCGTGATCTGATATTTGGCGAACATCGGCAGGATATCGTCGGCGTGGAAGCGCTCGAAGTCATAGACGAACACCGCGCCTTCGCACAGCCATTGGCCGTAGAGTTTGCCCCACAGGGCTTTGCCCCAGCCGGTGTCGGAAATGGTGAAATGCAGACCGTCTTTGGAAACGCCGTGCCAGTACCGGGCGGTGACGTAATGCCCCAGCGCGTAGGTGCAGGGGTGGGCGGCGATCTTGGGATAGCCGGTCGTGCCGGAGGTAAAGAACATCAGCGCGATGTCACTGCCGCAGGGTGTTTCCTCACTGCGGTAGAAGTGGGCGGAGAAAAGCGGGAATTCCTCATCGAAGGACCGCCAGCCCTCACGGGTGCCGTTCACGATGATCTTAGTGCGCACGGTGGGGCAGTTTGCCGCCGCGAGGTCCGCCTGCCCGGCGACGCCGCCGTCGGCGGTGCAGAGGATGGCGGAAACGCCCGCCGAGTTGAAACGGTACTCAAAGTCGTGCTGCTGCAGCTGGTTGGTCGCCGGGATGGCGATGGCGCCGAGTTTGTGCAGACCCAGGATGGCGAACCAGAACTGATAGTGGCGTTTGAGCACCAGCATGACGCGGTCTCCCTTTTTGATGCCGAGAGATTTGAAATAGTTGGCGCACTGGTTGGACGCGCGTTTCATATCGTTGAACGTGAAGCGGCGCTCGGTCTTGTCGTTTGAAACATGGATCATCGCCAGTTTGTCGGGATCTTTTTTGGCGATCCCGTCCACGATGTCAAAGGCGAAGTTGAAGCGTTCCTCGTTTTTGAAACGGATATCGATCAACTCGCCGGTCTCGTTCACCGTCGGTTCGACGAACTCGTCGCTGACCAGTCCCCGGTCGCCGGAACGCGCCGAGATGACGCTTTCCCGCAGCACGGTCTCCGCCTCCTCCTCGCCGGGCAGCACCACCGCGACGAACAGGCAGTCCTGACCGTCCACGGCGATCATGCCGTGCGGGGTGGAACTGTTATAATAGATGCTGTCGCCCTCGCTGAGGTATTCGATGTTGTCGCCGACCTGTACCTTGAGGCGGCCGCTCATCACAAAGTCGAACTCCTGACCGGAGTGCTTGGTGAGGTGGATGGGTTTGTCCTGAAGTTCGGGACTGAACGCATAGCGCACCCAGTACGGCTCCGCGATCTTATCGCGGAAATGAGGCGCGAGGTTTTTGATGTCGATGCCGTCCTCCCTGGCGGTAGACTGTCCCTGTCCCTTGCGGGTCACGGTGTAGGAGGACAGGTGAGCGCTTTGTCCCTCCAGAAGGTCGGTAATGCCGATGCCGAACGCGAGCGCACACTTATGGATAAAGGTAAAGGGGAAGTCCTTTTCACCCGCCTCGAACGCGGCGTATTCGGCGGGGGAGACCTCCGTCTTTTCCGCCATCTCCGCCTCGGTGAAACCGGAGATCTCGCGCATTTCACGAATTCGTCCGGCGACCTCTTTCAGTGTTTTTGACGCGACTGTTGCCATTGTAAATGTCCTCCTTTGTTAAAAAAATAAAATCCGTCTCAAAGCCTTTGCTTTGAGACGGATCAGTATATCCGCGGTACCACTCAAATTGCGACCGGAACGGTCGCCCCTCTTCGGGATCCTGCAATCCCTATGCCTTGACGCAGCAATCACGGGAAGCGCCTACTGACCGGTTTTACGGTGTTCAGCCTTCCGGCTCGGAAGGGATGGGCGTTGAGGATCTTTACTGTCGGTTCGCACCGGCCACCGACTCTCTGAAAGTTTGGATCTTCTGCCGTCTTCGTCACAGCCATTATATTATGGAATTTGAAATGATGATAGCACAACCTTTTTCGTTTGTCAACACTTTTTTGAAAAAATTACAGAAAAACGCTGCGCGTGAAGAAAACGACACACATCAGAAGGTAGGTGATCATCCCGGCGTTCGCGGCAAAACGCGCCCGGAAAGGCACCGCGCCTTTGAGAAGCCGGACTTTGCCGCCCTGCAGGATGAACAGCAGGACGCCGCCTGTCGCCATCGCCATGATAAAACCGAAATAACCGATCAGGAGTAAAAAGCCGCGCGGATCGTTCAGAAGCCCCTCGATATCGCCCTGCTGAAGGGCGCGCAGATCGACATGCTCCAGCACTCTGACGCTGACGACAGAACCGAGAAAATTGATAAATATATGAAGCCCCAGGGAATAGCGGATCCTGCCGGTCTTGCAGTAAAGGTAACCAAACAGCCCGCCGATCGCCGCGGCGTAAAAGAATTGAAAGAAATTGCCGTGGAACAGCCCGAACACGAGCGCGCTGATGAAAATAGCGGGCGCCTCTCCATAGGGATAAAGGGCGTCAATGAGAAATTTTCGGAACAGAAGTTCCTCGATAAGCGGCGCGAGCAGAACGACGAACAGGATCGTCGCGAGCGGATCGGTGCCGGAGATGAGCTGCGCCGTCGCATTCTGCACGCTGTGACCCGTAAGGACGCCGATGACGGAGGTGACGAGATTGCCGAGCATCGAGCCGGCGAACAGCAGCGCGTACGACATCGGGAAAAAGGAGAGATAACGCGCCGCGCCGAGTTTTCGCGCCGGCGGGCGGCCGAAGGTGTTTGCCCGCAGGAGAAGCATCGTCAGCGGCACCACCGCGAGATACCAGGGAAGCAGTTGCACCGCGTACCGCCCGAAGGAGTTTTGAAGGAGAGCGGGCGCCCACAAGGAAACGATATAGGACGAGACCGCCTGTATCAGGACGGTGAGCAGCATCAGCAGCGCAAGCGTTCCGCCCACCAGAGACAGATGACGCCGCGCCGCGCGCGGATCGGCAAGTTTCATATATTCCATACGGGATCCTCCCTTTTCGTTTTTCTTATTATATACTATTTTATAAAAAAACGCAAGCGGGGACTTGCAACGGCGAAAAAAATATGATAAACTTTTCTTTATAAAAACTACAGAGGGTGAAAAAATGGAACTTGTTAACGTTAAAGATCTTTTCCGAAACAGAGAAAAATATATCGGACAGACCGTCACTGTCGGCGGCTGGATCCGCAGCAATCGCGCGTCTAAAGCGTTCGGTTTTCTCGTGATGAGCGACGGCACCTTTTTCGAGCCGCTGCAGATCGTCTATCATGATGCGGCGGGCAATTTCGCGGAACTTTCCCGCCTCAACGTCGGCGCCGCCGTCATCGCGACCGGCGTCATCGTGGAAACGCCGGAGGCGAAACAGCCTTTTGAGATGCAGGCGGAAAGCGTCGTGATCGAGGGCGCGTCAACGCCCGATTATCCCTTGCAGAAAAAGAGACACTCTCCCGAGTATCTGCGCACCATCACGCATCTAAGACCCCGTACCAACCTGTTCCAGGCGGTGTTCCGGGTACGGTCGCTCGCGGCGTTCGCGATCCACGAGTTTTTCCAGAAACAGGGATTTGTCTACGTCCACACCCCGCTGATCACCGGCGCTGACTGTGAGGGCGCGGGGGAAATGTTCCGCGTCACCACGCTGGATCCGGCGGAACCGCCCAAAACCGAGGACGGCGGGATCGACTTTACGCAGGACTTTTTCGGCAAACAGGCGCATCTGACGGTGAGCGGTCAGCTCAATGGTGAGACTTTTGCGCAGGCGTTTAAAAACATCTATACCTTCGGTCCGACCTTCCGCGCCGAGAATTCCAACACCACCCGCCACGCCGCCGAGTTCTGGATGATCGAACCGGAAATGGCGTTCTGCGACCTTAAGGGGGATATGAAAGTCGCGGAGGATATGCTCAAATACGTCATCCGCTACGTTCTCGCGAACGCCCCCGAGGAGATCGCGTTTTTCAACAACTTTGTGGACAAAGGCCTTTTGGAGCGGCTGGAGCACGTCGCAAGTTCCGATTTCGGTCACGTCACCTACACCGAGGCGATCGAGATCCTCGAAAAGAACAACGACGCGTTCGATTATAAAGTCAGTTGGGGCTGCGACCTGCAGACCGAGCACGAACGCTATCTCACCGAGCAGGTGTTCGGCCGCCCGGTGTTCGTTACCGATTATCCGAAAGAGATCAAGGCGTTCTATATGAAACTCAACGACGACGGCAAGACCGTCGCGGCGATGGACTGCCTGGTGCCGGGCATCGGGGAGATCATCGGCGGCTCGCAGAGGGAGGACGACTACGAAAAACTGCTTTCCCGCATCCGGGAGTTGGGGCTTCCCGAGGAGGAATACGGTTTCTACCTCGACCTGCGTAAATACGGTTCTACCCGCCACGCCGGCTTCGGGCTGGGCTTCGAGCGGTGCGTGATGTACTTGACGGGCGTTTCCAACATCCGCGACGTCCTGCCCTTCCCCCGCACCGTCGGCAACTGCGAACTGTAAACCGAAACCCGCGGCTCCCCTGTGTAAGGGGAGCTGTTAAAACCGTAAGCTTTGACTAAGGGATTGTGAATGAAACCAACGGGTCGTCCATCGAATTGGGAGCGTAGGGGCGGCAACCTGCCGCCCGTAAAAAGAAAAAGCCGTTGTAAAGGCAAGCACCTTTACAACGGCTTTTTACTTGATCCGCTTACACTTCGATCTCCGGAAGTTCCGTCTTATAGGTCGCGTAGGTCATAATGGCGCGGTGGTCGCTGGGGTAGCCCGCGAGTTTGCAGTCCGCGTCGGAGGGGAAGGTATCGCGAATGACGCGATAGGCGTCAATGTCTGTCGCCTCGGGATTGACATAGCAGAAATCAAGGGTGTAGAACTGCCGGCTGGAATACATGCTGCCGCAGTCGTCCCATTCTTTCGCGACGAGGTTGGAGGGTTGGAACTGTTTGCTGCGCAGTACTACCTGCGGATCCGCCGACGGGATGGAATTGTAGTCGCCGGTGGCGAACAGCGCGGTGTCCGGCGGGCAGTTTTCCGCCCAGAAATTGATAAGACGGACCGCCTCCACGGTGCGGAAGGCGTTGCCGGCAACGCTGACGCGCGCGTCCACTACCTTTTGGTTGATGGAGAAGTGGGTGTTGGTGAACAGCACCGACCGGCCGTATTTCTCATCGGTCAGTTTGACCCAGTGGTAAAAGCGCACTTTGTCGTGCGGGAACTGGTACAGTCCGCTGTCGTTGAGAGTGAAGCGATCCTTTTTATAAAAGATGATCAGCCCGCAGCCGATGTTTTGTTTTTCCCGCTCGAACGCCTCACCGTGGGATTTGAGGGAGGAAAAGGCGTAGCCGCGCTCGTCCATCGCCGCTATCATTTCACCGTACCAGTCAAAGACCGAGTCGCCGCCGCTGTCCTTTTCGCAGGCTTCCTGCACGCCCAGAAGATCCGGCGCGTATTTGTCGATGGTGGCGAGAACGTAAGGAAAACGATCCGCCGGCGGCTCAAAACCGCTTTTGTGAGTATCGTAGGACAGCAGGTTGAAACTCATACAGGAAATATCACTCATTGTTTTCTACCTCTTTTAATTCATTATAGGAAACGTAGGTCATGATGGCGCGATGGTCGCTGGCATAACCCGCGAGTCTGCAGTCGGATGCGGAGGGGAAATGATCCCGCGCCACAAGGTACTCGTCGACGGTAGTGGCGTCGGGGTTGACATAGCAGAAGTCGATGGTGTGCTCACGGCGGGCGAAGTTGACGGAGTTGGACTCGTCAAAAATTTTCGCGACATTGCGGGAGGGCTTGAAAACGCTGCTCGCCAGCAGTTTCTGCGCCAGCGTCGTAGGATCGGAGTTGTAGTCGCCGGTGGCGAACAGCGCGGTGTTCGCGTCGCAGTTGTTATACCAGAAATTACAGAGTTTGATCGCTTCGACGGCGCAGGCAGCGTGACCCGCCTCGCCGCTGAATTTGCCCGCCACTTTCTGGTGGATGGAAAAATGGGTGTTGGTAAAGACGATCCTGCGGTCGAATTTTTTATCGGTGAGTTTGACCCACTGGAAGTAGCGCACCGTGTCGTGGGGGTACTCAAAGGCGCCGCTTTCCGTCAACTCAAAACGATCCGCTTTATAGAAGATGATCAGCCCGCAGGCAATGCTCTGCATCTCACGTTTGAAGCCCGGCTGATCCCGCAGGACGGAGGCTCCATAGCCCCGCTCCTTCATCGCGGCGGTCAGCTCGCCCGGCCAGTCGAAGTCCGCGGAGACCTTGTCTCCGCTGCTGCCCTTTTCGCAGGCTTCCTGCACGCCGATCAGATCCGGCGCGTACTTGTCGATGGTTTTGACAACGTAGGGGAAACGGTCCGCCGCGGGTTCATAGCCGCTGTGGTGCGTGTCGTAGGCCAACACGTTGAAACTCATACAAGACAGATCACTCATAACTCTCCGCTCCTTTTCAAGAATATGTTACTTTGATTATAAAATACGAGAAAAGTAAAGTCAACCTCTCCGAGAAAAAAAGAGAAAAACAACACGGCACGTAAAATAGCAATAATTGTCTGTTTTTTAATCATAAATTGCTTGTCAAACGGTGCGCGGGATCTTATAATAGGATATAGAGTTAAAAAAAGGAGGGTCACACAGTGATCAAAGTAACGATCTACAATGAATATCTGCATGAGCGCGCCAGCGAACGGGTCGCGAAGGTCTACCCCCACGGTATTCACGAGGCGCTGAAGGAAAACCTCACGGATGAGGATATTTCCGTCAAGACCGTAACCCTCGACAACGTCGAGGATATCACCGACGAGCTTCTTGCCGATACCGACGTCTTTATGTGGTGGGGCCACAAGGCGCACGAAAAGGTGCCCGATGAGATCGCCGTGCGGGTACAGCAGGCATGTCTTGCCGGCATGGGTATGATCTTTCTGCATTCCGGCCACCATTCCAAGCCTTTCAAACTGCTGATGGGCACGCCCTGCAACCTCTCCTGGCGGGAGGACGGCGACAGAGAATATCTGTGGGTCTGCGATCCCTCTCATCCCATCGTGCAGGGCATCGGAAACTATATCAAACTGGAACATGAGGAAACGTACGGCGAGCCTTTTATGATCCCCGAACCCGACAAACTGATCTTTATCGGCAACTATGAGGGCGGAGAGGCGTTCCGTTCCGGCTGTTGTTATCGCAGAGGGTATGGAAAGATCTTCTATTTCCAACCCGGGCACGAGACTTTCCCGACGTTTTACCATCCCGACGTGATCCGCGTGCTGAAAAACGCGATCCGCTGGGCGGTATCGGACTATCGGGGCGTTCTGGAATGCCCGCATATCAAAAAGATCGAGGAGTAATACATATATGAAAAAGCACATTGCCGTCATCGGGTACGGCGGGCAGGGCGCGTGGCATTGCCGTCAGATCGAAAAAAGCGATGTCGTGACGCTTGCCGGCACGTATGATATCAAGGAAGCGCGGATGGAAGCCGCGAAGGCGGACGGCGTCAGGACGTACCCGTCGAGCAAGGCGATCTTTGAGGACCCGGCGGTCGACGCCGTCGTCATCGCCACGCCCAACGACGACCATAAACGGCTGGTCGTGGACGCTCTTGCCGCCGGCAAACACGTCATCTGCGAGAAACCCGTCGAAATGAGCGTCGCGGCGCTGGACGAGATGATAGACGCCGCCCGGAAAAGCGGCAAGATCTTTACCGTTCATCAGAACCGCCGGTGGGACGTTGATTTCCTCGGCGTCAAAAAGATCATCGAGGACGGCGACATCGGCGAGCCCCTGCGGGTGGAAAGCCGCATCCACGGCTCCCGCGGCATCCCGAGCGACTGGAGATGTCAGAAAAAACACGGCGGCGGTATGATCCTTGACTGGGGCGTTCATCTGATCGATCAGATGCTTCAGTTGTTTGGGCAAAAGATCGTACGCGTGTACTGCACCGTTACCCATATCACCAACGATGAGGTGGACGACGGTTTCCGGCTCGAACTTTTCTTTGAGGACGGCAAGACCGTGTATATCGAGGTCGGCACGTACAACTTTATCGCCATGCCGCGCTTCTATATGCAGTGCAAAAAGGGCAGCGCGATCATCGCCGACTGGACGCAGAAAGCGAAGGTCGCCAAAATGACCGCGTGGCACGAGAGAGACGTTTTGCCGGTACAGACCGCCGCGGGCATCACCAAGACGATGGCGCCCCGCGACGAGATCACGCTGAAAGAATACGAAGTCGACCGTCCGGTCAGCGACGTACACGATTTCTACCGCAACTTCTGCGCCGCCGTTGACGGCAGGGAGCCGCAGCTTATCACCCATGCCGAGGTGCGGCGTGTGATGCAGGTCATGGAAGCGGCGTTCGCCTCCGCGGAGAGCGGGCAGACCGTGACCGTATCTATATAAGGACGCCTCTTTTTAAGAGGTCCCCATAAAAAAGAAAAGGAGACAGTGTTATGAAACTCGGTATCGTTAGCGCAATTTATGACGGATTTACCTTTGAGGAAATGATCGATCACGCCGCCGCCACCGGTTATGAGTGCGTGGAGGTCGCCTGCTGGCCGCAGGGCAAGGCGGAGCGCCGTTACGCCGGCGTCAGCCACATCGACGTGGGCAACACGTCGAAAGAGTATATCGACTATGTGAAAAAATACTGCGCCGATCACAAGATCACCATTTCGTCCCTCGCGTTCTATCCCAACACGATGGACGGAGACCTTGCCAAACGGCAGGCGAGCATCGACCATCTTAAAAAGGTCATCCATATGAGCAACCTGCTTGGCGTCGGACTTGTCACGACGTTCATCGGCAGAGATCAGACCAAGACCGTTGAGGACAACCTTGAGATCTTTAAGGAAGTCTGGCCGCCCATCATCAAGTTCGCCGAGAGCGAGAACGTAAAGATCGGCATCGAGAACTGCCCGATGCTGTTCGGCGCGGATCAGTGGCCGGGCGGGCAGAACCTGTTCACCACCCCCAAACTGTGGCGGAAAATGTTTGAGATCTGCCCGAGCGACAATTTCGGCATCAACTACGATCCCAGCCACTTTATCTGGCAGCAGATCGACTATGTCAAGCCGATCTACGAGTTCAAAGACAAAATCTTTCACGTCCATTACAAAGACATCAAACTTTATAAAGACAGAATGGACGACGTCGGTATCATGGCGTATCCGCTGGAGTATATGAGCCCGAAACTGCCGGGTCTCGGCGACGTCGACTGGGGCAAATACGTTTCCGCGCTGACCGATATCGGTTATGACGGTCCGACCTGTGTGGAGGTCGAGGACAAGGCGTTCGAGGGAAGCCGGGAAAAGATCCTTGACTCCGTCGTGCTGTCCTACCGCTATATGCGGAATTTTGTCATCTGAAAACATCGCGTTTTCCCGCGAACATAAAATTTCCCGCAGGCAAGCCTGCGGGAAATTTTCGTTTTCCCGGCAGTCAGCGCGTTATGAACGGGACAAATAAAAAAAGTGTGAGAGTTTTCGCCGTTTCATTCGTCTAATAAATGGGGGTGTGTAACAATGAAAAAATACATTTCGATCTTTTTGATGGTTTGCCTGATGGCGGCGTTTACCGCCTGCCGCGGAGAGGATACGCCGGGAATGAGCGTAAAAAAACCGAAGGATGAGCCGCAGACGCCTGTTGTGCGGCAGGATCAGAGCGAAAACTTCCGGGGCGCGATGACTTCTTTCGCCTCCGCCCTGCTTCGCGCGCAGGCAAAGCGGGAGGAAAAGGGAAGGAATATCCTCATTGCTCCCTACTCTGTTTTGCCAGCGCTGGCGATGACGGCAAACGGTGCGGCGGGGGAGACGAAAAAAGAAATGGAGCGTGTTCTCGGGCGGGAGATCGGGACGCTCAATAAGGATCTTTCCGCCTATGCCGGCGACCTGCCGGCTACCGACGCCGCCAGACTGCGCGCCGCGAACGGCATTTGGATCAACGCAAAAAAAGATTTCAAGGTTTCCGCTTCGTTTGCCGCGGATCTCAAGACCTACTACCGCGCCGAGTTGAAAGAGAAGCCGTTCGGTCCCGCCGCCTTCAGAGAGATCAACGCCTTCGTCAAAAAGAACACCGACGGGATGATCCCTGAGATCCTGGACAGAATGAACGCAGAGGCGGTAATGTATCTTGTCAACGCGCTCGGATTTGACGCGAAGTGGGCGCGTCCGTACGAAAAAAACGATGTTGAGAAGGGT
Organism: Clostridiales bacterium Firm_08; assembly: GCA_001604045.1. Classification (GTDB taxonomy): domain Bacteria; phylum Bacillota; class Clostridia; order Oscillospirales; family QAKW01; genus Firm-08. The sequence goes on from LVAN01000009.1 coordinate 26,601, forward strand.
GTTTTCACGGCGTATAACGGTACGAAACGAACCGTCAAATTGATGCGTTCCTCGGAAGGGACTTATCTTGAAAACGACAAGGCGCTGGGAATGGTCAAAGACTACGAGGGTCATCAGTACGCTTTTGTCGCGCTGTTGCCGAAAGAAGGCGTCGACGTTTATGATCTGCTGGAGTCTCTGGATGCCGATACGCTGGATCTGCTGCTTTCCAACAAAAAATACGGGACGGTGCATGCGGCGCTGCCGAAGTTTACCGTCGAATACGGCGACGATCTTGTCCCGACGCTTGGAGACATGGGGATGGTTACGGCGACGAACGCGAACAAAGCGGATTTCTCCGGCATGGGGGTCTGTAAAGATGGAAGGCTTTACATAGAAACTGTTTTGCACAAGGCAAAGATCCAAGTGGACGAACTCGGCACTAAAGCGGGCGCCGCGACGGCGGTGTCAATGGATACAGGGGCCGCCTCTCCGGATAACATCATTAGTATCACGCTGGATCGCCCGTTTGTGTATTTTTTGATCGACGCGCACAACGACCTGCCGCTCTTTTGCGGTGTTTTGACAGATATTGGCGATCGATCGTGACTCCTCAAATCAACGACAAGTTCCCGAGGTCATTGACCCCGGGAACTTGTCGTTAAGAGGGATAAAATGAAGCAAGCGGTCATTATTTGTTGATCGCCGTGCCGCCGACGTACAGCGTAAAACCGTTAAAGTCGATGTTCGCATACGTTGTGTCGGCATCGTTGAGGGTGGTGACGTAGGTGTCGCCCGTCAGTTTGATATGGGAGTCTTTATCCAGCGTCAGCGTGACGGAAGCGGCGGCGTTCGCGGTGTTGATTGCGCCCTCGTAGGTGGAGGCGGTCAGCGTAAGGGTGACGCTTGACAGCGCGTCCGCTTCGATATTGCCGGTCAGCGTCTGTTTCGTTGCGTTCAGTGTGACGTTGCCGCCGTTTGAACCGCTCTTGCCCCACTCATCGGTGCCCTTCGCGCTGATGAGGATACCGCTGCCAAAATCAAGTTTTGTGTTTTCCAGATTGATGACGGCGTTGGTGTTGGTGATGAAGAACATCGGCGCGGTCTTATAATAGTCCGATGTCTTTTGGATGGACAGGGAAGAGTCTTTGGCGGTGAAGGTGCCGGTACCCTCGCCGGCGTCGCCCGACATGGACTGGTAGATCATCACGCCCGCCTGATCGACGTCGCCTCGGTTGCCGGTAGCGGAAGCGGTGAGGGTGGAATTTGTGACGGTTGCGCTGTTTTTTCCTTCGATGACCGCCATCTGCGCGCCGTTCGCCGTGCCGGTGGTGTTTTTGACGCTGATATCGCCGGTGGAGTAGATGACGGGAGAGCCGGCGCCGTTCGTTTCCAGCGTGGAATCGGTGACTGTTACGGTACCTTCGCCCCGGTCGGTGGCAAGCGCCGCCGAGGACGCGCCTTTGGTGGTGATGTTGACTTTGGTCGCCTCAATGGTGCCGCCGTAGGTGGCGTCCAGCCCCCGTGAGCCGGAGGATCCGGTCGTCTTGATGGTGACATCCGTCAGAGTGATCTTCGCGTTTTCGCCGGTGGCGAAGACGGCGTTGCTTCCCTTGGCGTTGGTGGTAATGGTGGTGTTGCTGATGGAGGCGGTGGAACCGCTTTGTACCAGCACGCCGGAGTTGACACCGTTGAATTCCGAGGCCTCAGTATCTGTCGCGTCACCCGCGGACTTGGTGATGGTAGCGCCCTCTACCGTGGCGTTGCCGCCGTCGGTGACGAGCAAAGCGCTTTCATCGCTTGCGGAAGAAGTGTACTGTCCGTTCAGAGTCTGTTCGTCAGTCACTTTTGTCGCGCCGCTCACTTCCGCCGCCGCCTGATCGGAAGCGCCGCTCGGCGCTTTCGCCGTTTCGGAGGACGAACTGCCGGTCCCGGCAACGGCTTTACTGATCTTACCGCCCGCGAAGGCGAACGCGGTGACAAAGATGACGGTCGCCAGCAGTAAAATGACGACTTTGTCCATGCTATGGAGGGTCTCTTTAAGGGTCTTTTTGTTGAACCGGGACATCAGCAGATAGATGAAGGTCAGTCCCGCGATCAGTCCTTCGGTGACAAAGAGGATATAGTAGGGAAATACAGGGGTCGAGGATCTTTCGCTTTCACCGCTGTTTTGCGTCGGCATACCCGGCATGGAGGGCATGCCGTTTTGGCTGTCACCGCTGCCGTTTTGCATATCGGGCGGGGTGGGCATTCCGGTTTGCGTTCCGTTATCCGGTGTCGCGCTTGTCTCAACTTCGATCAAGCTCCCGCTGTCATCCGTCGAAGTCTGCGTGATCCCCGCGTCGGTCGAACTGCTTTGCCCGTTGCCGTTCGGCATAGAAGGCATCCCGTTTTGGCCGTTACCGTTGCCGTTTTGCATATCCGGCGGGGTAGGCGGCATGCCGTTCTGATCGTCGCTGTTCCCGCCGTTCGGCATTTCGGGCGGCGTGTTTTGCGTGCTGTCGGAAGAACTATCCTGTGAGGAGGAACCGTCCCGCGCGTTTCGGTCGGGACGGGTCATACCGCCGTCCGGACCGCCGCGCGTCTGTGAGATGGAAGCGGCGGCGGAATTTGCCGCGAAGGCGTCCTTCGCGAAATACGCCGTGAAGGCGGCGGACAGGAACATCGCCGCGATCACCAGGATCATGATGACGTTTTTCAGCGTTCTGTGTGTATTTTTCATAATGATTTCTCCTTTCACGAGAGCCGCGGCTCTTTGCTTGTTGGCATTATTATACCCGTCGTTTGTTAAACGAAAGTTAAAGAAACAAAAAAAATTCGTCCCCCGAAAAAATTCTTCGGGGGACGAAATACATTTTTATTTTTTAAACGTCACGGTAAAGGTCGTTTTGCCGTTTTCCGAGGCGGCGCGGATGGCGCCGCCGTGCAGGGAGACGATATTTTTCGCGATGGCGAGCCCCAGACCGTAGCGGTCGTCATTACGGTTGCGGGAAGCGTCGACGCGGTAAAACCGCTCAAAGATCTTTTCCTCCTCGCCTTTCGGGATGCCTTCGCCCTCATTGGTGACGGTAAGAATGATATCACGGTCCCGCTTGAGCCGAACTTTGATCTCGCCGTTCGGCGCGCTGTGCTTTACGGCGTTGTCCAGCAGGATGGAGACAAGCTGACGGATCCGGTCCTGCGCCATCGGCATCTCAATGCCGTCCTCGATGTCATCCCGCAGCGTCAGCCCTTTTTCGAACAGCACCGCCTCGAAGTTGAGAGCCGCGATCTGTACCGTTTTGGAAAGTGAGGCGGTCGTAAGACTTTCAGGCGTATCGCTTTCGGTTTTCGCGAGCGTGAGCAGGTCGTGGATCAGTTTGTTCATCCTCTCGCTCTCGCTTTTGATGTTTGAAAGCCATTTTGTCTCCTCCGGCTGACGTTCCAGCGCGTCGGCGCTCGCCATGATGACGGCAAGCGGCGTTTTGAGTTCGTGGCTCGCGTCGGCGATGAAGCGGCGCTGTTTATCAAATGACTCCTGCACCGGGCGGATGATCCTGCGGGTAATGGCTTTTGTGAGGAAAAAGGCGATCAGATCGAACGCGGCGAACGCGGCGAGCGAGATCAGCAGTTTGCCGCGAAGCCGCGCGCCCGTCCTGCGGTCGTCCACGATGACGAGCCGGTCTCCTTTTTTATAGGAATAGGAATATTTCGTGAAATAGAGGTTGCCGACGGATCTGCTTTTCGGACCCGACGCGAGATACTCCCGCGCCAGCGCCCGCACGGCGGCTTCGTCCATACTGTCGGGGGAGAGGTTGAGGATCTCCTCGATACTGTCGTCGTCCTCCAGCATCACGGTATAGACGGTGCTGTCCATAAACATAACGCCCTTGAGGTCGCCAAGTTCCCGTCTTTCATCGGGCGGCGCGATATCCTCCATATCGTCCCGTTTGTCCATCGCGATCCGGTTCAGACTGTCCTCCACCCGGCGGCGCTCCTCAGTATAGTTTTGCGCGTTGTATGTGACCGCTACGGTGACGGCGAACGCCGTGAGCAGCAGGAACAACACGAGAAAGATCTTTGTTTTAAGCTTTTTCATCGGTCTTCTCCAATCTGTATCCCATCCCGCGCACCGATTTGATGTTGACGGCGGCGCCGATGGCTTTCAGTTTGCGGCGGATGAACGAGAGATAGGCTTCAAGGTTATTGCTCTCGATCTCGTTATCATAGCCCCATACCTTGTCGTAGATCTGCTCTTTGGACAGGATCTGCGCGGGATTGCGCAGAAAATATTCCATGAGCTGAAATTCCTTTTTGACGATGCCGATCTCCTCGCCGGTCGAGGCGCAGGAAAGGCGGGAGGTTTTAAGGTGCAGGCGGATGTCGCCGTATTCGAGGTAGTCTTTTTTCTCCGCGCTTCCCGTGCCGCGCAGCTGCACGTTGATCCGTGCGACAAGTTCATCCATATGGAAAGGTTTGGTCAGGTAGTCGTTGGCGCCGCCCTCAAATCCCTGCATTTTATCCTCCAGCAGGGTTTTGGCGGTCAGCATGATGACTTTGGCGTCGACGCCGCCGGCGCGGATCTCCTTTAAAATTTCAAAACCGTTCATTCCCGGCAGCATGACGTCCAGTACGATGAGATCGTAACTGCCGCTTTGCGCCATATAAAGCCCGTTCTCGCCGTCGGTGGCGATATCAGCCTCGTATTTTTCCTGCCGAAGCCTGCTCGCGACAACGTCCGCGAGTTTGTATTCATCTTCTACGATCAATATTCTCATGATTTTTTCTCCTTATCTGCCTGTCGGCGGAAGGTTGAAGGCGAGACGCCGTATGTTTTTTTGAACAGCTTGTAAAAAAATCTGACGTCCCTATATCCGATCGCCTCGGCGATCTGCGCGACCGGCTGATTTTCCGTCAGCAAAAGATGGCACGCCATTTCCAGACGGTAAAACTGCAGGTATTCTGTAAAGGAGATCCCGACGTTTTCAGAAAATATACGGGAGAGATAGGGAACGGTATACCCCAGCCGGTCGCCGATGGTTTTCAACGTGAGAGGCTCGGCATATTTTTGATGGATGATGGTCAGGATGTCCTGCGTCAGCGTGGAATAACCGCTCTGCCGCGTTTCGCCTGACTGCCGCATTATGGTGACGAGCAATTCAATGAGTTGTGCCCTCACCATCGCCTCTTTGCCGGAGCGGTTCTGCCTGAGCTCTCGTGAGATACTGCCGATCAGCCGCAGCACGCTGCCGTCGCTGTCATGAAAAATGTAATAGGAAAATTTCCCGATGTTGCGGGGCAAATAGTTGATGAGAAAGTGGCTGACAAGCCGTGAAAGATCACGGCATCCGTCCAGCGCCGGGTCGATGACGCGGGGAAAAAACAAGAGGTTCACCATTTGGCATTCGCTGTCCCCGTAGTAGGCGTGGATGGAATTGAGATCCATGATGAAAAAATCGCCGGGACGAATGATCGACAGATCTCCGTTCATATAGTGCTTCGCCGTGCCGCGCAGCATATAGCCGAGCTCAAAGTAAACGTGGGAATGGTTACCGTTGTTGGGCTGATCCGCTTCCATCACGACAATGCCGTGGCGATCTACGTAATCCCGCCAATGATCGGCGACCTGATACTGCATATTATCATCACCACACTTTTTTGGCAATAAATGAAGGATATAATAATGGTATCACGTTTGGTATACTGATGTCAAGAAAAAAAGAAGGGAACGATCAGTATGGCAAAAATCATTCGCTCCGGCTTTCTCATTGTTCTTTTGCTGTGCCTGATAGCGGCGCAACTGCCGTTTTCTGCGGTCGCGGAGGGGGGAACGCCGTTGAAAGATCTGCGCGTCAACGGAGAGATCTCTCCGATCAACGTAGGGGAGGAGTGCGTCTTTTCCTGGAAGCTGGACAGCACGCTCCGCAACGTCGTGCAGACCGCTTACCGCGTTCGCGTGGGAAGCGCCCCGGGCGGTTCCGACCTGTGGGACAGCGGTAAGATCGACGACTATCATCAAAGCGTCTCTTACGGCGGCGCGGCGCTGGCATCCGCGACAAAGTATTACTGGAGCGTGACGGTGTGGGATGGAAACGACGGGTTTGAGAGCGCGTCATCGACCTTTGAGACCGCGCTGTTCCCGTCGGACATCACGGGGCGGATGGTCGCCTGCGGCGATGAGATCCTCGACCGTGACAATTACAGCGTGGAGGCGGACGTACGGATCGAAAACGCCACTTTCGGACTGATCATCGGCGGCACCGACGTGGATAATTTTGTGGCGGTGCAGGTCAACATCAAGACCAGCCGCACCATTTTGCGTTGTATCTATGTGGTGAGCGGATCGACGACGAAACTCAAAGATATCGATGTGACCTCTCAGCTCTCCCGTGCGCAGGCGCAGGCGGGCTTCCATATCAAAGTGGACGTCACCGAGGGCGGCGTAATGTCGTACTACATCGACGGCGTTTATGCCGGCACGGCGACGCATGCCCTGGCGGTGCTGAACGGCATCGGTCTGCGGCAGATGGCAAGCGCGACGGATGACGAGCGGGTGTGGTTTGACAACATTTGCGTAAAAAGCGGCACCGGACAGCAGATCCTCCTGCTGGACTTTGCCGACGGCACGCCGACGGGAGGCACCGTGACGGACGGCGAGTTGTACGTTGTGGATCTGCTGGAATTCTATGATTTGGAGGACCTGCTGCGCGTCCGGTCCTATTCGATGGAAACGGATATCACGATTCAAAATCACGGCGCGGGCGTTATCATCGGCGCCCTGGATGCGAGCAATTACGTTTGTGCGCAGATCAATATCAAGTCGGATCCCGTGCGCGTCGATTTCATCGTAGCAACAAACGGCACCGCTAAAAATAAGCAGAAAACATCCTGCGCCGCGGCGATCCCGTACGCGAACCGGTTTGACACGTTTCACTTCAAAGCTGTTGTCACAACGGACGGGACGGCAAAGATCTACATTAACAATACCTATATCTGCTCTTACCAAAGTGAGCTTTGCGTGATGGATCGTTTCGGTTTCCGCCAATGGTATTCCGCCAGCGACAACGAGATCGCGCAGTATGATAATCTCACCATCATCACGGCGGACGGGAAAACTCTTGTGGACTTTGATTTTTCCGGAGGATACGATCCCTTTGACATTGGCACGGTGACAGACGGAAAGCTGACGGTGCAGAACTTTACCGGCGTCTTTTCTCCCGATGTCATCCGTCCTTATGTCATTGATACCGATTTTGCGGTGGAGGCAGGCGCCTTCGGACTTTCCTTTTCGGTCGAGGACAGCAAGAACTTTTTGTTCTGGCAGGTCAACATTACCCGCGGCGCGGCAAATGAAAAGATCTATCTCAATCCCCATACCTGTATCGCGGGGACCAATTCACGGCTTGCCAACGTGGATATCACGAGCGTTCTCCCCTGGACGGAGCGAAATGATACGCATCATATCCGGGTGGAGATCTCTCCCTTCCGCGTCATCAAAACATATATCAATTCGACGCTTGTCGATACGCGCACCGTGGCGCAGGCGTCGTTCAGCGGCGTCGGTTTCCGGCAGAATTACAACGATGAGAAGGCACGCGTCGACAATTACGTTCTGACCGACCTTTCGTCGGGGACGACGCTGATCAGCGGAGATTTCAACGATCATACCGATCCGTTTTCGACGGGGAGAACCAAAGATGGAAAACTGGTATTGGATGGAGTCGGCATTTTTTACCGCCCGATCATCGGCGGCGCGCCGCTGTTCCGTAAAGAATTCTCCACCATCGAGGGCAAGACCGTCGCCTCCGCGCGCCTGTACGCGACGGCGCTCGGCGTGTATGAGGCGTGGCTGGACGGCGTAAAAGCGGGGGACGAGGTGATGGCACCCGGTTCCTCTTCATACAGCGAGATCCTGAAATATCAGTGTATCGACGTCACCTCCGCGCTGACCGCCGGCAGTCACGCGCTGTGCGCCGCCGTCGGAGACGGCTGGTATCTGAGCCATTTCGGCTGGGGAAATAACTGTGATCAGACCTGGGGCGTGGAAAAAGCGTTTCTTGCCCAGCTCGTCATCACTTATACTGATGGCACGATGCAAACGATCGTCACTGATGATACTTGGAAAACAACGGATCAGTCGCCTTTCATCATCACCGACAACCAAAACGGCGAAACCTATGATGCGCGTTTGGAACAGGATGGCTGGATGTTGACGGGCTTTGACGACAGCGACTGGAAAGACGTCAAACTGCTGACCGCAGGCAACAGCAATACCAAGGTGGATCCCCATACTGTTTCTTTGGAGCCGGCAAGCGGAAAGGTGATCTGCGAGCGGGAGATCACCCCTGTTGCGATCACACGCAAAGGCGACGTGTTCATCGTGGATATGGGGCAGAACTTCGCGGGCGTGGTCCGTTTGGACGTCACCGGCACCGCGGGACAGACCGTGCGCCTGCGCTACGGCGAGATCCTTGACAACGAAGGTGATCTCTATACCGACAACCTGCGCACCGCTTTCGCGACGGACTACTATACCTTTAAGGACAGCTCTCCGGTCTCCTATATGCCGCGCTTTACCTATCACGGCTTTCGGTACGTCGAGGTGGCAGGGCTGTCCTCGCTGACCGCGAGCGAGATCACCGGCATCGTGCAGACGCAAAAGATGTCTTACGGCGGCAGCGTGCGGACCGGCAGCGAGCTTCTCAATCAGATCTTTAGTAATACGCTTTGGAGTCAGCGCTCCAATTTCTTCTCTATCCCGACCGACTGCCCGCAACGGGACGAGCGGCGCGGATGGACGGGCGACGCGCACATCTTCGCCCGCACCGCCGCCTACAATTCGGATATATACATCTTTATGAAGGACTACCTCGATCAGCTGCGACTGACACAGCGTCCAAACGGATGTGTCGCGACCTTCGCGCCCAATTTCTCAACGCTCTACGGCAACGCCGCTTCCGCGGGTTGGGGCGATGCGGCGGTCATCCTGCCCTGGGTGCTTTACACCGAATACGGCGATGTGTCGGTGCTTTCGGAATACTACGATATGATGAAGGGCTGGACATCCTATCAAATTTCACAGACGACCTTTGAGACGGACGGGAAATATATCCTGCCCACCTGTACCTACGGGGATTGGCTGTCCATCGGAGAAACCTCTCCGAAGGACGTCGTGGCGACGCAGTTTTTGATCTACACGCTCTCTTTGATGGAAAAGACAGCGACGGTGCTGGGAGAGACGTCGGATGCGGCAACGTATTCGTCCCTGCTTGCGGCGGCGAAAGCGGATTTCATTGCAGAATACGTCTCCGCCGGCAGGATCACCGGCGATACGCAGACGATCTATGTGCTGGCGCTCAAATTTGACATTGATCCGTCCAACGCCGCGGCGTTTGCCGCGAGACTCGCGGAAAAGATCGTCGCGAACGGAAACCATCTGACCTGCGGCTTTATGGGGCTCAGTTATCTTTGCCCGATGCTCAGCAAATACGGATATAGTGAGCTCGCCCATACGTTGGCGTTGCAAACCTCTTATCCGTCCTGGGGATACAGCATCGCGAACGGCGCGACGACGATCTGGGAGGCGTGGGACGCCTGTGTGAACGGTGTGGTGAGAAATCCCGCGTCCGCTTCTTTCAATCACTATTCCTACGGCTCGGTCGTCGAATGGATGTACGAAAGTATCGGCGGCATCTCCGCCGATGAAAGCGATCCCGGATACCATCATATCCTTCTGAATGCGGAAATGGACGCGCGGATCGGCTGGGCAAGCGTCGCGACAGAAACGCCGTACGGCACCGTTTCCAGCCGTTGGTCGCTAGACGAAAACGGCTGTTTTATCTGGAAGGTCTGCCTGCCGCCCAACACGACGGCGACGATCTGTTTGCCCGAAAACGTGCGCCGTGATGAGCCGGAACTGTTCGAGGGAGCGGTGTCGCGGGACGGAAAACTGTATCTGACGCTGGGAAGCGGCGCCTACACTTTCACCGATCGAGCGCGCTTCTTTACGATCGGGATAGACGACGGTACCGTGGAACGCATGAGCAGCGATCTGTCTAAGTACAAGATCCTCTGGCGGATGGAGCAGGCGATTAACTCTGCCTCGTGGACGAATGACCCCGACGTTCGGGTGCTGGAATACGGCATCCATTTGTCGCCTTCCATCGATACTCTGACACAGTATATCAAGGAAGTCGATGAGGGGACCTATGAGGGCGGTTACGACGGCAGAGTGGCGTCGCTCGTATATGCGTCAAGTGAAACAGGACTGTTAAGAGTGTACAGCCGCTATAGCTTTTTGGTCACCAACGTATCTCCCGGAAAAGCAAGGTGCGCTGCGGCGTATATCCGGTATACCGTGGGCGGTGAAACGTATGAAGACCACAGCGCTATCAGCGCTGTTACAACAATGGCCGAGGGATACATCAACGGCATCGGCTCGCTGATGGAGCTAAACGATTTTTTACAGGACTGAACAAGGGATCGAAAAACTGTCTCTTTCGGAGAAACAAGTCAATAAAAGACGCTCCCGGTGGATCTACAGCCACCGGGAGCGTCTTTCCGCAACCGTCTTTTTTCAGTCATTTGTGGCGTTGCCGTCGCCGGAAATGGGGATGGCGTCGCCGAGATAGGTGGGTTTGGGTTTAAAAATGGCAGTCCAAAAATCTTTATTTCTCGCAAGTACTTCCCGCCGGTCCCGCATGCTTTGTCCCACGTAGGTGCGTTGGTCGGCGGCAACGCCCACGGCGTCAAGTCCCAGATGTTTCGCGATATACAGAGCGCGGTAGAGGTGATATGTCTGCGTGACGATGACAATTTTTTTCGCCCCGAAAACGTCTCTGGCGCGGTACAGGCTTTCGTAGGTGGAAAATCCCGCGTGATCCATAAATACGTCGCTTGACGGTACGCCCGCTTGCTCGGCAAGCTGTTTCATCACCGCCACCTCGTTGTAATCGGTGCGACCGTGGTCGCCGCTCATCAGGAGTTTTGGCGCGATACCCGCCTGATAGAGTTCAATTCCACGTTCCACGCGGTCTTGCAGCATATGGCTGGGACTGCCGTCGTCCCGCACCTGACAGCCCGGCACGAGGATGCAGTCGATCCCCGTCAGATCCGCCGCCTGTTCTATCGTGATGATATCCTTTTTGGTACTGCCCTTGACATAGGCGTCCACGGACAGTATAAAGACCGGCGCGGCGGCGACAAGACACAAAAATATGATGTAGAGCACACGTATCCCCTTTCTTTTTTTGCCGCTTTTTTTGCTCGCGCGGCGGAGCAAAAGCCCTGTCAAAAGAATGACAAGCAGAAAAACGATATACAAAACCGCAAATTTCATACCATATCGCCTCCGTCATTTTTTTATATTATAACGCATACCGGACCGGTAAGGCAAGGCGTTTTTTGAAAACTTGCAATTTACGCGGCGCTGTGATATGATAAAACAAGGCTGACCCGTGATAAAGATCATCGCGGGTCAGCCAGCGAAGGAGAGGGAAAAATGAACGAGGAGAAAAAACAGGGAAAGATCCGTGTATTTTTGATCAGTCTGCGTTCGCCGCGCGTCATTGCTATCATTTGCGGCATTGTCGTACTGCTCGCCGCCATCGCGCTTTTTTTCGCCAACCGGTGGGAGATCGTGTTCGACCCGGCGTCGGGACAGACGGACACCGTTGAGGCGCCGTCGCTGTATCAGGCGCCGGACGTCACCGCGCGTCTGCGCGGCAGGCTGTTTTTCCGCAAGGGGGTTTCGCTATCCACGTCCTTTGACGGCGCGGCGGACGGCGGCAAAACCGGCAGTTATGAGTTGACATGGGCGGCGCGCTGGCTTTGGATCGAAGGTGTCTGCACCCGCACCGTCAACGTGGTGGATACCACGCCGCCTGTCATCGCGCTGGTGGAGGAAACACGGGAATACGTCCTGCCGGACGGAGAATATGACGATCCGGGGTTTACCGCCAAAGACGCGGTGGACGGCGATCTGACGGACAAGGTACTCAAAACGCCGGACGGCGATAAAATGATCTATACGGTGGCGGATCGCGCCGGCAACGTCGCGAGCGTGACCCGCGTCATCCCGTACAAAGATCCAGAGCCGCCGGTCATCACCCTCAAAGGGGACAAGACCGTTACGGTGGAGGTTGGCAAGGGCTATAAAGAGGCGGGTTACACCGCAACCGACAACCTTGACGGCGACCTGACGGATAAGGTCGTCGTGACCGGCGACTTCAATAAAAACGTCGCGGGCGTTTACACGCTGATCTATACCGTGGAGGACGCCCACCGCAATATCGCCACCGCCAAACGCACGGTCATCGTGCGCGCCGGGGAACAGGAAGCGCCCGCCGACCCGGCTTCCGGCGCGGGCAAGGTGATCTTTCTTACCTTTGACGACGGACCGGGCCCTTATACACCCAAACTTCTGGACGTACTGAAAAAATACGGCGTCAAGGCGACCTTTTTCGTGACCGGCAACGGACAGACCGATCTCATCGCGAGAGAGGCCGCCGAAGGGCACACTGTTGCCATCCACACCATGACACACGATTACGCCCGCCTTTACGCGAGTGAGGAGGCGTATTTTAAGGATCTGAACGCGATCAATGAGATCATCAAACAACAGACCGGCTCCTATTCCTATCTGCTCCGTTTCCCCGGCGGCAGTTCCAACACCGTCAGCCGCCGCTATTGCCCCGGCATTATGACAAAACTTGCAAGGTCGGTGCAGGAAAAGGGCTATCACTATTTTGACTGGAACGTGGACAGTAACGACGCGGGCGGCGCGGCAAGCGCCGATGCCGTTTACCGCAACGTGATAAACGGCGCGAGCGGCAGGGCGCAGTCCGTCGTGCTGCAGCATGACATCAAAGGGTTCAGCGTAGACGCCGTCGAGCGGATCATTCAGTGGGGGAAGGCAAACGGTTACACCTTCGCGCCGCTGACGGCAAGCAGTCCCGGCGCCCATCACGGCATCAATAATTGAACAGAAAGGTTTATATAATATGAGAGTTTTGATCACCGGCGCGTCCTCCGGCATCGGACGGGAACTGGCGCGCCTTCTCGCCGCGGAGAGCGACGAGATGATCCTCGTGGGCAGAAACGAGGAGCGCCTTGCGGCGCTGAAACAGGAACTGACGTCGGACAAACTGACCGTTCGGACGGTTTCTATGGATCTTGCCGATACTGAAAACTGCGTCAAACTGCACAGCGACTATCCCGATATCGATTTTCTTATCAATAACGCCGGTTTCGGTGATTTCGGCGCCTGGGAGGAGACCTCTCCTGACAAGGATCGAAAAATGATCGCCACCAACGTTACAGCGCTGCACGTTTTGATGAAACTGTACCTTGCCGATATGGTGAAACGGAACAGCGGACGGATCCTCAACGTCGCCTCCATCGCCGGCTTTATGCCGGGACCGCTGATGGCGACTTATTACGCGACCAAAGCGTATGTCGTACGCCTGAGCGAGGCGGTGCGCAAGGAACTTAAACAGAAACGTTCCGCCGTGCGGATCAGCATTCTTTGTCCGGGGCCTGTCAAAACGAACTTCGCCAAGAACGCGAACATCGGCTTTTCGTTTTACGGCAACGACGTGAAAAAGATCGCGAAGTACGCGCTGTCCCGCCGCGACCGGTTTTACATCGTGCCTGTGTTCGCCGTGCGTCTGTCCCGCTTCTTTTTGAAAATCGCGCCCGCGCCGCTTGTCTCCTCCATCATCTACAAATTCCAAAGCACACGGAAAAAATAAAAAAGACAAAAAAGAAAGACGCCCTTTGGGCGTCTTTCTTTTTTTATGCGGTTCGCTTATTTCGCGGGAGCTTCCTCGACGTAACCGTACTGGAAGTACCAGTAGCCGTACGGGCTGTGCCAGACACCCTTGAGAGAGGAGCTCTGGAGCCAGAAGTCGTTGTAGTAAGCGACAGGAACGTTGGCGTAGTCAGCCATCATGATCTTCTCCGCTTCGTGCAGCGCGCTGAAGTGCGCCGGGATGTCAGCGACTTTGGAGTCGTCGATCGCCTTGTCGAACGCGGGGTTGTTGTACTTACCGTCGTTGTTGCCGTTGGTGGAGTACAGCAGCTCGATCATGTTGGAAGCGTCGTTGTAGTCCATGACCCAGCCGTTTCTCGCCATCTCGTAGTTACCTTCGCGGCGCTGCGGCGTGAAGGAAGCCCACTCGACTTTGTCGATGTTCATCGTGATGCCGAGGACTTCTTTGTAGCACTGCTGCAGATACTCCGCGACCGCGACGTGATAGCCGGAATCGTTGGTGGAGTAGGTGATGGTCGGGAAGCCTTTACCGTCGGGATAGCCCGCTTCGGCAAGCGCTTCTTTCGCGGCTTTCTTGTTGGCTTCGTAATCTTTGCTGATGTAGGTCTCGCCGCCGTTGGCTTTGACAGCGTTGTCAAAGAAGGAGCCTTCCGCGTCGGCAACGCCGGGGCCTACGAAGTTGTAAGCCGGGGTGTAGGTGCCCTGCATGATGGTGTTCGCGATGTAGTCGCGATCGATCGCCAGGTTCAGAGCTTTACGGACGTTGACGTTGTTGAAGGGCTCTTTTTTGCAGTTGAGGTTGAGATAGTAGGTGCCGAGGATGGTGTCGACATAGAAGTCGCCGCCGTCGGTGGATTTCTTGAGACTGGGGATCTCTTCGGTGGGAACGTCTTTGATCATCTGAGCCTCACCGCTGGTGTAAGCGGCGTAAGCGGCGCTGGAGTCTTCCAGAAGCAGGAAGTTGATGGTGTCAGTGACGATCTTTTCGGAATCCCAGCCGCCTTTGTAGTTGGGGTTCTTGGTGCAGACGATGCGCTCGCCGGGAGTCCAGGACGAGATCATGTAGGGGCCGTTGCAGACATAGGTCTCGGGTTTGGTCGCCCAGGTGTCGCCGTTGGTCTCGATGGTGGCCTTCTGAACGGGGCTCATCGTACCGAACGCGACGATCTTGTCGAAGTACGCGCAGGGATAGGACAGAACGATGGTCAGCGTCTTGCCGTCTTCGCTCGCCTTGACGTCGAGTTTATCGGCGTCGGGATAGCCCTTGATCATACCGACAACAGTCTCGCCGTAGGGGGCGGCAGTGTCGGGATCGCAGATACGCTTCATGGTGTACTCGAAGTCTTTCGCGTTCAGTTCGCTGCCGTCGCTCCACTTCAGACCGTCACGCATGGTGAAGGTCCAGGTGAGACCGTCTTCACTGACGGTGTAGCTCTCGGCCTGACCGGGTTGGACTTCATTGTTCTCATCGATGATGAGAAGGGTCTCGAACAGCGTGATCAGCATGTTGCCGCCGTCAACAGCGCTGTTCAGAGCGGGATCCAGCGTCTCGGGGTTCGGCCCGATCTGCACGGTCATCTCGCTCGCGGCTTTGTCCTTCTTGCCGCAGGATGCCAGCGTCAGCATCACACAAACGACCAGAAGGATGGCAATGAGTCTTCTTGCCTTCATTTTGGGTCCACTCCTTTTTTTAATTTGCGGTGTCACCGCATTTATTTATTCAGCGCCTTGGCGCTTGAATACCTTATTGTACCTTGTCCAGGTGATGACACGCCGCCCAGTGCCCGGGGGACACTTCGTTCAGGGCGGGCTCCTCCGCGGCGCAGCACTCGTCCGCGTAGGGACAGCGGGTGCGGAAGCGGCAGCCGCTGGGCGGGTTGACGGGGCTGGGCACGTCGCCCTGCAGGGGAATGCGCTTGTTGGCGCGCGCGGTCACAGGATCCGCGACGGGAATGGCGGAGATCAAACTGCGCGTGTAAGGATGCACGCTGTGCGTGATCAGCTCGTAACTATCGGCAAGTTCAACAAGTTTGCCGAGATACATAACGCCGATCCGGTCGGAGATATGCCGCACGACGCTGAGATCGTGCGCGATGAAAAGATAGGTGAGTCCCAACTCTTTCTGCAGATCCTCGAACATATTGACGACCTGCGCCTGGATGGAAACGTCCAGCGCGGAGACAGGTTCGTCGCAGACGATGAATTCCGGATCGACGGCAAGGGCTCTCGCGATGCCGACGCGCTGCCGCTGACCGCCGGAAAACTCGTGCGGGTAGCGGTTGGCGTGCTCACTGTTCAGTCCGACGCGTTCCAGAAGGGAAATGATCCTGTCCCGGCGCTGCTGTTTGCTGTCCGCCAGTTTGTGGATGTCGATGGGCTCTCCCACGATGTCTGCGATGGTCATACGGGGATCGAGACTGGCGTAAGGATCCTGGAAAACGATCTGCATCTTGCGGCGGTAGGGCATCATATTGACGGCGATATTCTTTTGCTTGTCAAAAAGCACCTTGCCGTCATAGATGATGCGCCCGTCCGTCGGCTCATACAGGCGGAGCATCGTGCGGCCGACCGTCGTTTTGCCGCAGCCGGACTCGCCGACCAGTCCCAGGGTTTCCCCTTTGTAGATAAAAAACGAGACGTTGTCCACCGCTTGAACGTATTTTTTGCGTTTGCCGGAACCGCCTGCGGGGAAATATTGCTGTAAATGCTCGACTTCTACGAGCTTATGTTTGTCACTCATCGGTGCCCGCTCCTTTCTCCATGGCTTCTTTCTGGCGCAGCCAGCAGCGGGTGTAGTGGGTATCGCTCAGCACCGTTTCAGGCGGCATTTTGCTGAGACAGATCTTCATACAGCTGTCGCAACGCGGCGCGAAGGGGCAACCCGCGGGCGGGTTCATCAGATCGACGGGCTGTCCTTCGATGGGGACGAGCCGTTCGATCTCCTGCGCGTTGAGCTGCGGGATGGATTTGATGAGTCCCTTGGTATATTCATGGCTCGGATGATAAAAGATCTCATCCGTCGTGCCGTATTCCACGATGTGTCCGGCGTACATGACGGCGATCCTTTCGCACATACTCGCGACGACGCCGAGATCATGGGTGATCATAATGATGCTCATACCGAGTTTCTCGCGCAGTTCCTGCATAAGTTCCAGGATCTGCGCCTGGATCGTCACGTCCAGCGCGGTCGTCGGCTCGTCGGCGATCAGCAGTTTCGGCTCACAGGCGAGGGCGATGGCGATCATCACACGCTGCCGCATACCGCCGGAAAGTTCATGCGGATATTGCCTGAGCCGTTTTTCCGGCTCGTTGATGCCGACTAGTTCCAGCAGTTCTCTCGCGCGGTCGTGCGCTTCAGCGGCGGTCTTGTTGGTGTGGAGTTTGATGACTTCCTCGATCTGATTGCCGATGGTATATACGGGGTTGAGGCTGGTCATCGGATCCTGAAAGATGATGGAGACCTCATTGCCGCGCATTTTACGGAAGTCCTTTTCCGTCATCTGATCGACCTGGTGTCCGTTGAAGCGGATGGTGCCGCCGATCAGTTTGCCGGGGAAGGCGGTCAACCCCATAATGGAATACGCGGTGACCGATTTGCCGGATCCCGACTCTCCGACGATGCCCAGCACTTCGCCCTCCTCCAGAGAGAAGGATACGCCGTTGAGTGCCTTGACTTCACCCGCGGGGGTGAAAAAGGAAAGTCTTTCGTCTTTGATTTCCAAAAGTTTTTCTTTCACTGTATCCGTCTCCTCAGTTTTTCAGCTTGGGGTCGAACGCGTCGCGCAGTCCGTCCCCGAACAGGTTGAATACGAGGATGGTCACGCTGATAAAGATCGCGGGGAACAACAACAGGTGGGGGAAGGTGTTCATACCCTTGACCGCGTCGGTCGCGAGCGATCCGAGCGACGGCATCGGGGCGGCGACGCCGAGCCCCAGGAAGGACAGATAACTCTCGGTAAAGATCGCAGAGGGGATCTGCAGCGTTGTCGTAACGATCAGCGTTCCGATACAGTTGGTCAAAAGATGCTTGCGGATGATCCTGCCGTTGCCGGCGCCCATCGCGCGGGCGGCGGTCACATACTCCGATTCTTTCAGCACGAGGACCTGTGAACGTGTGATCCGCGCCATGCCGACCCAGTACAACAGAACGAAAACGATAAAGATCGCGATGAGGTTCGGACCTACGGTCTGCATCCACTGGAAGCCCTTGACGGTCGCCAGTGTTTTCAGCGGATCGCGCAGCACCATCGCGAGGATGATGATGAGCAGGATATCCGGGATGGTGTAAAGGATGTCGGTGAACCGCATCATGATGTTGTCGATCCACCCGCCGGCAAATCCGGCGATGGCGCCGAACAGGGAACCGACGAGAAGTACCAGCGCCGCGCAGACGAGACCGACCGTCAGACTGATGCGGGTGCCCATCATCAGGCGGACCGCGAAATCACGGCCGAGTTTGTCGGTGCCGCAGACGTGCGGGAATACTTTTTCTCCCGCGTCGATGCGCGCCTGCTCCGCCGTGCTGTATTTGAAAGGAGCGAGGTTCTCGCTGCCCTGGATCTGCTGTTCGTAACTGTACGGCCAGAAGGCGGGCAGGAAATACGCGAATATAACGATGAGAATGATCACGGCGAGACTTACGACGGCGATCTTGTTGCGGAACAGGCGGCGGAAGCCGTCTTTCCAGAAACTGACGCTTTCCCGCATGATGACGAGGCTTTCTTTTTCCTCCGACGTCGCGGGCGCGAACTCGTCCGGATCTATGTGAAGGCTGATCGGATTTTTCTTCATGTTTCGGCTCCCCTTACTTCAGATTGATACGCGGATCGATGACCTTGTAGAGAATGTCGACGATCACGTTTGCCGTGATGATGAGCGTGGCAAGGATGATGGTCGTGCCCATCACCATCGTGTAGTCACGGTTGACGATGGAGGAGACGAATTCTCTGCCCAGCCCCGGGATCGTAAAGATCTTTTCCACGACGAAGGATCCGGTCATCAGTCCCGCGAGCATCGGTCCGACGTAGGTAATGACGGGCAGGACCGCGTTGCGGAGAGCGTGCTTGAAAATGATCTTGAAATTGGCAAGTCCTTTGGCTTTTGCCGTACGGATGTAATCCTGCCCCATCACGTCCAGCAGACTGGAACGCATCAGACGCGTGATATACGCGGTGGGGTAGATGGCGAGCGCCGTGACGGGCATTATGTAGGAAGCAAGGGAGTTGAGCCCGACGGTCGGCAGGATATTGAGCTTACTGCCGAAAAAGTACAGCAGCAGCACACTGCTGATAAAACTCGGTATCGCGATGCCGCACGTTGTAAAGACTATGATGGTATTGTCCGCGAGCTTTCCGCGGTTGTACGCCGACAGGCATCCGAGCGGTATGCCGAGCAGCAGCGCGATAAGCACCGCGATGCCGGCAAGTCTAGCGGAAACGGGGAATTTCGAGAAAATAATGCCGGAGACCGTCCGCCCTCTCTGCCGCAGGCTGACGCCCATATCGCCTTTCAGAAAGTCGGTCATATAGGTGGCGTACCGCTGCATGATGGGCTTGTCCAGGCCGTATTTCGCGGCAAGCGCCGCCTGCGCCTCCTGACTGATGGATTTTTCCGCGACGAACGGGCCGCCCGGCACCATATTCATCAGAAAGAACGTCAGTGTCGCGACGATGAAAATGCTGAGAAGCCCCATCGCCACTCTCTTGACTGCGTATTTTAACATTCCATGCGCCTCCGATTTTTTTTGAAAATCATCCGCGCACACGTCGTGTCGCACACGCACACAATTTCCTATCTTAACTTATTTTACAGTATCCTGTTACTTTTGTCAAGGCGAATTTGTGCAAAATGCCGAACGATGACCGCCTTTATCTCAGTCTCATTTTTTCGCGGGGAATATCCACCAGCAGGATACGACGGCGACGATGATAAACGCGGCGATGGGACAGAAACCGCCCAGTCCCGCCGCCCCGAAATAGGTGATCAGGCTGATGACGCTTCGCGCGGTCCATTTGAATTTTTGACCGGCCTCTTTCAGAATGAGGTAATACATCAGGTGGAAGGCGACGCTCGCCAGCGACATATCCGCGAAGTAAAGACAAAGCGGGATCCATGAGGTCGGATAGGTCCCGACCCATGCCGTGGCAAAGGGAATGAAGGACATCACGAACATCCAGGCAATGTTGCACCACAGGATACCGACGTTGATCCTTTCTCCCATTTGAAAGATCAGATGATGGTTGACCCAATAAATAGCGATGAATAAGAAACTTAGAAGATAGGCAAGCAGTGTTGGCCCGAGCGCCAGCAGATCGCCGAACCTGTCGCCGACCGGCTGCTTGAGTTCCAGTACCATAATGGTGATAATGATCGCCAGCACACCGTCGCTGAACGCTTCCAGTCTGTTCTTTTCCATATGATCCCCCTGATATCATAATATACAAAAGGCGGCGCCCTTTTTTGTCAGATCCTGACTTTTTACTTTGTGCCCTGTTTTATCCATTATAGCGCGCAAACCCGTCAAATGCAAAGATTTTTTGCCGGAATTGAAAACGCGTCAATACATACGCTTTCACAGAGATTGACAAAACGTGCCGGTATGGTATATAGTTATTATATAAGAAAGTTTTGCGGGAGGGAAAAATGTATCAGATCATAGACAGATTTCCGGAACTCACGCCTTTCAGCGGCGACATCGATCTGCGCATGGAGCGTTATAAACAAAAACGTGAGCAGCTGGTGGGAGCGGGCGGATCGCTGGTCGACTTCGCCAACGCTCACAACTGGTACGGTTTTCACAAAACAGAGGACGGTTGGGTGTATCGTGAGTGGGCGCCCGCCGCGGATATGGTGTATCTTACCGGGGATTTCAACGATTGGCACTGGACGGACACGCCCCTGACAAAAACGGACGGCGGAAGCTGGGAGTTGTTTTTGCCCGGCGACACGCTGCGGCAGGGAAGCAGGGTGCTGACGATCGTCAGAAACGGCGACAGACTTACCCAGCATATCCCGCTGTATGCCCGCCGTGTGACGCAGGACCCCGCCACGATGAGCTGGTGTTGTGAAGTGTGGGACGATACCGAAAAGTATCCGTGGACCGACGACGGCTTTTGCCGCAACGACGCGCCGCTGATCTATGAGGCGCATATCGGTATGTGCGGCGAGGACTTCCGCATCGAGACCTACCGCACCTTTGCGGATAAGGTCCTGCCTCACGTGCAGTATCTGGGATACAACACCATCCAGCTTATGGCGATCATGGAACATCCCTATTACGGTTCGTTCGGCTATCAGGTCAGCAGTTTTTACGCGGCTTCCAGCCGGTTCGGATATCCGGATGAGCTCAAATATCTCATCAACAAAGCGCACAGTATGGGGATCCGCGTTTTGCTCGACGTGGTGCATTCTCACGCGGTCGGCAACACGCTGGAAGGCATCAATATGTTCGACGGGACCGAATACCAGTTCTTCCACAGCGGCGCCAGGGGCGATCATCCGGCGTGGGGGACCAAACTGTTTGATTACGACAAGCCCGAAGTGCTTCATTTTCTGCTCAGCAATCTGCAATTCTGGATGGAGGAATATCATTTTGACGGATTTCGTTTTGACGGCGTGACCTCCATGCTTTATCACGATCACGCCCTCGGCACGAATTTCAGCGATCTTTCCATGTATTTTACGATGAACACCGACATCCAGGCGCTGAATTATCTCCAGCTCGCGAACGAACTGGTGCACAGTATAAAGCCGCATTGCCTGACCATTGCCGAGGATATGAGCGGTATGCCCGGTATGTGCGATCCGATCGGCGACGGCGGCATAGGCTTTGATTACAGACTGGGTATGGGGCTCCCGGATATGTGGATCAAACTGATCAAGGAGTGTCCTGACGAGCATTGGAACCTTGGGGCGATCTGGCATGAACTCACCAACAGAAACGCCATGACCGTATCTTACGCCGAAAGCCACGACCAGGCGCTTGTGGGCGATCAGACCATTATGTTCCGGCTGGCGGGCGCCGCCATGTATGATCAAATGAAAAAAGACTGTCATACACCGGTCATCGACCGCGCGATGGCGCTGCACAAAATGATCCGTCTGCTGACGCTTGCCGCCGGCGGCAACGGATACCTTGATTTTATGGGAAACGAATTCGGGCACCCCGAATGGATCGATTTTCCGCGCGAGGGCAACGGCAACAGCTTTATGTACTGCCGCAGACAGTGGAGCCTTTTGTTCGATCCCTCGCTCAAATATCAGGATCTGGGTTATTTTGACCGGGATATGGTGCATACGGCGTCATATTACAGGATATTCGATCAGTGCTGGCCGGATATCAAATGGATCCATGAGGACGACAAGGTGATCGCTTTCGAGCGGGGCGGGCTTTTGTTCGCGTTCAATTTCTCGCCGGACAGGGATCACGCCGACTACGCGATCCCCGTCAGCCGCGGCGAGGACTATGAGGTGCTTTTCACCAGCGACGACGGCATTTACGGCGGCTTTGGCAGGATCGCGCGCGGCGCGCACAGCGCGTTCACGCCGGGGATGGACGGCAATTTCGTGAAACTGTATATGCCGGCAAGGACCTGCGTCGTCCTTTGTCCGAAAAGCCTTCGCGAAAAAGAATAGACTTGTTAAGGCGATAAAAAGCAGCAGATATCATCTGCTGCTTTTTTGCGATCAGTTGACGCCGCGGTTGCATACCAAGCCTCCTTCGGCGGCTTGGATAAAAAATCAAGCAGCCATCGGCTGCTTGATTTTTTGGCGGAAGCGGTGGGATTCGAACCCACGAGCCCGTGAGGACTACCTGATTTCGAGTTACACTCTGTGTAAGAACCTACCTGCTGTTACAGTGTGTTTTTTGATGTCGAAAAGTTGTCGAATTGCTCGTAATTACAAGAGAGAACGCCTTTTTTGATACACTTGTATTCTGTGAGTGCGAATAGGCGAAAATTCAGTGCATTATTGGCTAAATAGCGGACGAAAAAGACGTTTGGGGAGAAAAAAGAGAGAAAAATGGATTTCTGTTGTTGACTCGACCGAAAATCACATCCCACGTAATACCGTTTCTATTGCGGCGATGAAAACGGCGCCGTGGCGGTCAAGCATGAATTTGAGCCTTTTCAAAATCTTTGCGGTTTATTCTTCTCTTACGACAGTCGGTGGAATTGCGCTCTGTCCGCCGTCGTTCTTATTATTTTCTTTATATCCTTTGTTATTTTTCCTGCTCTTGTGAGGATACCATGGCAGTCAATCTCGCGAGAGCGGTTGCAAGAAAGTGATGAGGTTCCTCACTTTTCGGCATTCTCCGGACCTGATAAATATTGAACGATTTGTAAAAAAAGATTTTTCCGGGCTAAAACTATTGACACCGTGTCAGCAAAGTGCTATAATACTGTTACTGACACGGAGTCAGAACGCTGAATGAAAAAGGAGAGCTGCAATGTCAACAAGGGAACCGGCGGAAGTCCGGGAGGAAGAGATCCTTAACGCCTGCGAAAAGCTTTACGAAAAAAAGAACTTCAGGGACGTCACCATAAAGGATATAGGAGCTGAGACGTCATTCTCACGTCCGTCCATTTACAACTATTTTCAGACGAAGGAGGAAATATTCCTGAAACTGTTCGAGCGCGAATACCTTCTCTGGTGCGACGATCTTGAAGGGATAGGAGGCGAAGAAACATCCGCCTCCGATCTCCCGGAAAAGATTGCAAGGAGTCTGGAGAAGCGCGCGCTTATGCTTAAACTCCTTGCCGTCAATCTATACGATATGGAGGAAAACAGCCGAATCGAACGTCTCGTCTCATTTAAGAAGGCTTATGGAAAAAGCGTTGCGTTGTTTGACGGAATACTGGCGAAGGTGTTTCCGGAAAAATCAGATACGGAGCGCAGACAAACACTTGTAACTGCGTTTCAGTTCCTTCACGGCGTGTATCCCCACGCTCACGCCACGCCGAAGCAGATCGAGGCGATGAAAGAAGCCGGCTGCCGGTACGACAGGAAAAGCATATACGAGCTTTCGCTCGCGGGGCTTACAAAGATATTAAAATAATCGGAGGACAAACAAAATGATCGGAAATTTCACCTATTACACACCCACAAAGCTCTGTTTCGGCAAGGATTGCATAAAAGACCTTCCCGGCGTTATCGGACGGTACGGCAGAAACGTACTGCTAACCTACGGCGGAGGTTCCATCAAAAAAATGGGGCTTTACGACAGAGTAAAAGAGCTGCTTAAAGATTTCAATATCGTCGAGCTTTCGGGAATCGAGCCGAACCCCAAATACGATCCGTCGGTCATTACCGGCGCGAGACTTTGTAAAGAAAACAATATCGACGTCATCCTCTCGGTAGGAGGCGGCTCGGTACTCGACTGCTCCAAAGCGATCTCCGCCTGCGCCAAATACGACGGCGAGGGCTGGGACCTGATCTCCAGCAAGGTCAAGGCGAAAGAAGCGCTTCCCGTGGTGGACATCATCACGCTCGCGGCGACCGGCAGCGAATACGACGCCGGCTGTGTTATCTCCAATACCGCGATAAACGACAAACGCGGCTATATGGACGATCATCTTTACCCCGTCGCGTCCTTCCTTGATCCCGAATATACATTCAGCGTCAATAAATGGCAAACCGCCTGCGGAACCGCCGACGCGATCAACCACGTACTGGAGCAGTTCTTCGCAGACCCGCACTCGACTTTCAACGACGGCGTCATGATCTCCGCGCTTCGCTCGCTTATGACAAACGTTAAGATTGCGCTTGAGACGCCGGACGACTACGCCGCTCGCTCGGAGCTAATGTATGTCTGCTCCTGGGGATGCAACGGCATCCTCTCAAACGGCGCGGGTTATTCCGGCTGGCCGATGCACTCGATAGAGCACGCGCTTTCCGCCTATTTCGATATCACGCACGGTGCCGGGCTTGCAATCATCACGCCGCGCTGGATGAGAGAGATCTTATCGGATAAAACAATCGAAAGATTTGTGACGCTCGGCGTCGAACTTTTCGGATTTGACAAGGCTCTGCCCGATACGGATATGGCGGAAAAGGTCATCGAAGAGTTTTATCGGTTCTTTGAATCTATCGGTATCCCGATGCACCTCGGCGAGCTCGGCGTAAAGGCGGAATCAATAGAAGAAATGGCGGATCACATCCTTGAAAACGACAGCACAAACGAACCCTGGATGTACGCACCGCTTGATAAAAACGCGCTTATTCGCATTCTGAGCGCAAGTATGTAAAGGAGAACAAAGTTATGAAAAAGATTTTAGTGGCATATTTCAGCGCAAGCGGCGTTACAAAAAAGGTCGCGGAGAAAATGGCGAAAGCCGTCGGAGGCGATCTGTTTGAAATAACGCCGGAACAGCTGTACACCCGCGCAGACCTTAACTGGATGGACAAACAAAGTCGCAGTACGGTCGAAATGAAGGACAGAGACTGTCGTCCCGCTATGGCGGCAAAGCCGGACGTGAGCGGTTACGACGTTATCCTCGTCGGCTTCCCGGTATGGTGGTACCGTGAGCCGTCGATCATCGATACCTTTATGGAAAGCGCTGACTTCACCGGAAAGACCGTCGTGCCCTTCTGTACGTCGGGCGGCTCGGGTCTTGGCGATAGCGCAAAGAATATGCAGTCGCTCGCACCCGGCGCAAATGTGCTTGACGGAAAACGCTTTTCGTCTTCCGCCTCGGAGGACGAACTGAAAAAATGGGCTGAACAATTCTGAAAAACGGAGGTTTTTATGTTTAACGAATCATTGAAACTTTCAAACGGAGTGACGGTGCCGCAGCTCGCGCTCGGCACGTGGCTGATCGATGACGGCATCGTCGCTGATGCAGTAAGGTCGGCAATAGAAATAGGATACCGTCATATTGACACCGCGCAGGCATACGGCAACGAAAGAGGCGTCGGAGAAGGCGTCCGCACCTGCGGGATACCGAGGGATCAGATCTTCGTCACGTCAAAGGTCGCGGCGGAGAACAAGGACTATGAATCCGCCGCAGACGGTATTGACGAAACCCTTCGCAAAACGGGATTCGACTATCTCGATATGATGATCATACACAGCCCGCAGCCGTGGGTGGAGGTCAATCAATCGGACAATCGCTACGTTGAGGGAAACCGCGAAGCCTGGCGTGCGCTTGAGGATGCGTATAAAGCGGGCAAACTTCGCGCCATCGGCGTATCCAATTTTCTGAAAGAGGACGTCGACAGCTTGTGGGAAGTCGCAGAGATCAAGCCGATGGTCAATCAGGTGCTTTGCCACATTTCAAACACACCGCTCGATCTGATCGGGTATTGTCAGAGCAAGGGGATCGTTATGGAAGCGTATTCGCCCGTAGCGCACGGAGAGGCGATGAAGATCCAAGCTATCGCGGAGATGGCAAAGAAATACGGCGTGTCCGTGCCGCAGCTATGCATTCGTTACGACATTCAGCTCGGTATGATAGTTCTGCCCAAGACCGCCAATCCGGATCACATGAGATCGAACGCCGAAGTGGATTTCGAGATATCGTCCGAAGATATGGAAATTCTCAAACACGTTGAAACGATCAAAGATTACGGCGCACATAGCTTCTTCCCGGTGTTCGGAGGAAAATTGTAATAATTCCCGGAGGTTTCAGAACACAGATGAACTACCGTTTTACCAACATGCGCGATCTGAACGGCTCGCTTACAGCCGAAAGAGTGAATTAATATAAACTAATATAAAAGATATGATTTAATAAATCGGAGGTCAATATGGAATACGTCACACTTAACAACAAAATCAAATGCCCGGTCGTGGGGATTGGAACGTTTATGCTCTCGCCCGAAGACGCGGAAAACAGCGTCAGAGAAGCGCTGAATATGGGCTATCGCCTGATCGACACGGCAAACGCCTACGTCAACGAGCGCGCGGTCGGTCGCGGCATGCGTGAAAGCGGAGTGCCTCGTGAAGAGGTTTTCCTGTCCACAAAACTCTGGCCGAGCGAATATGAAAATGAAAACGCGGTAGATGCAACGCTTGAACGCCTCGGCGTCGATCACGTCGATCTGCTCTATATCCATCAGCCTGCAGGAAACTGGCTCGCCGGTTACCGTCAGCTTGAAAAGGCGTACTGTGAGGGCAAAGCGAAAACTATCGGCATATCCAATTTCGAGGGTAAGTACATCGCCGAGCTTGAAACCAAATGGGAGATCGTTCCGCAATTCATTCAGGTCGAGGCGCATCCCTATTTCGCACAGGGTGAATTACGCAAGACTCTCGATAAGTACGGTATCAAGCTGATGTCGTGGTATCCGCTCGGACACGGCGACAAGTCGCTCATAAACGAGCCTGTTTTCAGCGAACTCGGTAAGAAATACGGCAAATCAAGTGCTCAGATCATTCTGCGCTGGCATACACAGATGGGCTTCGTCGTGATCCCCGGCAGCAAAAACGTCGATCATATAAAAGACAATCTCGATATTCTCGATTTTTCTTTGACAGACGATGAAATGGCGGGAATCGCAAAGCTGGACAAAGGAGTCCGTTATTACAACCGCACCGACGCGCAGCTTGAGCAGTTTGCCGCGTGGCAGCCGACTTATGAGGAAGAGTAAATGAAAAAGATTATTGCGATAATTCTCGCCGCGGTAACGCTGTTTGCGCTCGCGGCGTGCGGAACAACGAATGAGCCGGCGACTTCGGGCAGTACGCAAAGCACGCCTGAAAGCACGGCGGCGAAAAGCGAAACGTCAAATTCAAACGCTGCGTCTGAAACGGAACAAACAACCGAACCGGGCGCTGAAACAAAGATACTCGTCGTGTACTTCTCCCGCACCGGAGAGCAGTATACGGTCGGAACGATAGACAAGGGCAACACCGCGATCGTCGCGGAGATGATCGCCGAAAAAACCGGCGCGGATCTGTACGAGATCCTGCCGGAAACCGATTATTACCCATATACCTATAAAGAACTAACCGACGTTGCGAAGAAAGAACAAAATGACAACGCACGTCCGAAGATCAAGGGCGAATTGCCCGACGTTTCAAAATACGATACGGTATTTATCGGCGCACCGGTATGGTGGGGAGACTGGCCGATGATCTGCTATACGTTCTTTGAGAGTGTCGATCTTTCCGGTAAGAATCTCGTGCCGTTCTCCACACACGAGGGCAGCGGTTTGTCAGGTTTTGACAGAAAGCTCGCGTCAGCCGTTCCCGGAGCGACAGTGCTGACCGGTCAGGCGTTTCGAGGAGGCGACTGCCAGAATAAGCAGTCGGACGTCAGAACAACCGTGAACAACTGGATCGACGGACTCAGTTATTAATATGAAAAAGAAAACGGTAAAAACGATAATCGATATCCTGATGACCGCCGCACTTCCCGTGCTGATGGCGTATTCTCTCGTCGGCGAGACGCTGCACGAGATTGTCGGCACGGCTATGCTCGCACTGTTCATCACGCACCACATCCTAAACATAAAAGCGACGGCGGCGATGTTCAGGGGGAAACAAACGCCCGCGAGGATCGTCAACACGGCGCTGAATATCATTTTGTTCGTTGTGATGATTGCGCTTCCCGTCAGCGGGATCGTGATGTCGAAACACCTTTATACATTCCTTCCGACGGACGGACTTTCCGCGATCGCGCGCACGGCGCATCTTCTCCTTTCCTATTGGGGCTTTGCGCTGATGAGCCTGCACCTCGGATTTCACGCAGATATATGGCTGAACCTGCTGAAAAAGAAAAAGGCGGCGTTTATTACTTTCTCCGTCATACTCACGCTGATCGCCGCGTTCGGCGCGTATGCGTTTATTTCAAACCGCTTGTACGAGTACATGTTCCTTCAAACGCAGTTCGTCTTCTTCGATTTCGACAAACCGCTGATCCTAACGTTCGGCGAACACCTTTCAATGATCGTCTTGTTCGCGTGGATCGGGTACTGGCTGAAAGAACTGCTGAAACGGTTTAACAAAAAGAATACTATCACAAAGAAAGCCGACGTCTGACCGCCGGCTTTTCTTATAGGGCAATAAACAGAATCGCAGATTTGAGAATATTCAACGATTGAAATATAATAGGTTAAGTCAGCAGCAGAGAAAAAGCAAAGGAGCGTGATGATGAATAACTGGAACAAGAATAAAGGCAATTTTCGCAAGTTGAACCAAAACTCCCTGATAGTTGCAGACGCACAAAAAAGAGTCTGCAAACGGTAGTGAACCGCATGCAGACTCATCTTTTGGCGGAGGGTGTGGGATTCGAACCCACGTGAGATTGCTCTCAAACTGATTTCGAATCAGCCCCGTTATGACCACTTCGATAACCCTCCGTGTGTATTTCGACCATCTAAATCCTCAAATCAAACCTTGAATAATGAGGAGAAAAGATGGAGAGAAAACGAGTATTCAGTTGTAATCGAATCCGCAAAAACCCTTATAAATCAAGGCTTTGCGGGGTGTATGCTTCCGAAGTGTATCAAAGATTTCGAGTCAGGCCCGTTATGTCCTGTTGCAACATCGGTTCTGTCGGCGCAAGCGCGGCTTGCTTGCCACTCACCGTGTTGCGGCCACTCCTCGCCCTCCCTGTTTCCGCCACCGGCGGCGGTCGGGCTCGTCCCCACTTCGATACGCTTCCGAATGTATTTTATATTGGTTTACCCGTGCTATGTTTGGTAGGAACTATCGGGCAGGCCCGTTATGTCCTGTTGCAACTTTATGAAATTGACTAATGGCTATTATAGCACATTATCAAGGCGTGCGCAAGTGTTTTTTTCAGTGCGTCGGATCGTAAAGCAAGTCGGACAGATCTTTGTGCCGGATGACGCGAAGCGTTTTGTTTTTGACAAAAGGGAAACCGGCTTTGCCGGCGGGGGAAATTTCATCCGGGCGTGAGGGAACCCGTTTTTATTTAATAGTATGCCTCGCGGCGTATTTCCAGCGGCGTCTTTCCGGTGTGCTTTCTCAATATCTTTCTGAAATATGACGTTGAGCTGAAGCCTAACGTGTCGCTGATCTCCTGGACGGATCTGTCCGTGGTCGACAGCAGGGTCACGGCTTTGTCACACAGGATCTCCAGCCTGACGGCGTTCGGCGTTTTTCCCGTATGTCTTTTGAAAAGCAGGTAAACAGCGGACTCGCTGATAAAGCATTTTTGCGCGACGTCCGATATTTTAATCTGCGGATCCTTCGTCAGATATGAGATCGCTTTTTCAAACATAAAGTTCTGGCGCGGCGCTTTGGATCGTTCCATCCCGCCCGCCACTTCACCGAAAAAAGAATACAAAGCGCCGACGCTCTTTTCCATATCCGCCCAGCACCCGCATAACCTATCAAATATCTTTCTCGCTGCCGTGTCACAGTTGATTTTTTGCAAAGTAAAGGATTTGTCTGAAGGAAGGTTCGCAAAACCAAAGGAATAGAATTCCACCTGCTTTCCGTTTTCGCCGTACCAGTGCGATTGGTAGGTAAGTCCTTTCGGGATATAAAATATCTCGCCCGGCCTGACCCGTAATTCATTTTTTTGCGTTTTGATCATAGCGGTGCCCCTGATCAGACAGGCGAAAAAATGCAGGGGGACCGGTTTTTTCATATTATTGGTCAAATGGTATTTTTCGAATTGGATGACCCGGAAATGAAAACTTTTCAAGAAATTTGTTTCATACATTGGATATCTCCTTAAAACCGTAGAGGATATTACCTCTTTTTTAACAGTATACAGCATTGCGCCTTCACTCGTCAAGAGATATAATGATCCTAACAACATTAAACAAAACGGAGGGGAACTGTATGAAAAAGGTTTTATTGATCGGCGGCGGCGGGACGCTCGGGAGCTATACCGCCGGGGAATTGCTGGACAAGGGACATTCTGTTGACATCATCTGTCTGGAGGATAAGACCTCGGACAATAAAAATCTCGTATTCTATAAAGGCGAGGCGTCTTTTGACTTCCTGTCGGAATTTTTAAAGGATAAAATGTACGACGGGATCGTAAATCTGATCCACTACCGGGAGGTCGAGGAATATCCGAGGATCCACGATCTGCTGATGGCGCATACCCGGCATCTGATCGTGCTTTCTTCCTACCGCGTCTACGCCGATGAGCAGCATCCGGTCACCGAGGGGGCGCCTATGCTGCTGGACGTGTCGAAGGATCAGGATTTCCTGGCGGCCGAAAAATATGCTTTGTCTAAAGCAAAGCTTGAAAAGTTTCTGACCGGTGAGCGCAAGGGACAACAATGGACCATCGTCCGTCCCGTGATCTCTTTTTCGAAGCTTCGATTTGATCTGGTGATGTATTCCGGTCACAAATTGCTCGACAGGATCAAAAACGGAGAAACGATCCTGCTGCCGGCAGAAGCAAAAGATCAGACGGCGGGACTTGATTGGGCGGGCAATTCCGGAAAACTCATCGCCGCGCTGCTCTTCAATGAAAAAACATACGGCGAGGCGTACACCGTTTCGTCTGCTCAGAATTTGACGTGGGGCGAGGTGGCGGATCTGTATGCTGAACTGCTGGGCGCCGTGATCAAGTGGGTACCTCTCGAGGAATACCTCAAAGCGGTGGAAACCTCTCAGTCAAAATACTTTGCGCTGCTGTATGACCGCCTTTTCGACCGGAAGATCGATAACAGCAAGATCCTGAAAGCGACCGGCTTGAAAAAAGATGATTTCCTCCCGGTAAAAGAAGGCTTAAAAAGAGAGATCTCATACCTGTAACGCGCGGCTTGCGCCGTGATGATCGGGCATCTTCTTTTTCGGTGAATAAAAAAAACGAGCGACCTGCGGTTGCTCGTTTTTTCTAACAGATGAAATAGTCCGAGAGTCACGTTATGCCTTGCGGTACAGTTAAACTCATCAACGGCGAAGGCGTTGTATGCGATCACCTGCAAGCGCAAGTATTTTTTCAGTGCGTCAGATCGTAAAGGAAGTCGGACAGATCTTTGTGCCAGATGATGCAAAGCGTTCCGTTTTTGACGGAAATAAAACTGGTCTTGCCGGTAAAACTGTTGCCGGCGCCGAGCGGCGTATCGGCGGTCAGCGTACCGTTGAGCAGCGGGTACTTCAGCCCGCTGATGTCCACGCCCTCGGCGTCGGCGCCGAGGCAGAAGACCGATATCTCGCCGCTTTCCCGCGCGTCGAACATCAACTTGCTGTTGCGGATGACGGTCACGACGGTGCCGTTGTCCAGCAGAAAGCCGACGGCGCCGTGAGAGGCGAGATAATGAAGCGTCTGGATATTGGCGATGGTATGAGACAGACGGTCACCGCCCGCACATCCATAAAGCAAAAACACTTTATATCCGCGCGCCAGCGCTTCTTTGGCGGCAAGCATGCTGTCGGTATCGTCCTTCTCGACGGGCATACGGATGACCGGCACGTCGGTCGGCGCGAAACCGAGGCTGTCAAAATCCCCGATCGCGAGATCGGGATAGATGCCGTGCTTTTTCAGATACTCATAGCCGCGGTCGGCGGCGATGACGAAGGCGTTTTCGGGGAACCGGTATTCCGGCTGTTCCACGGCGCCTACGATACAGGCTATACGTTTCAAGAGAGGATCTCC
Organism: Clostridiales bacterium Firm_08; assembly: GCA_001604045.1. GTDB lineage: Bacteria > Bacillota > Clostridia > Oscillospirales > QAKW01 > Firm-08. The sequence continues at coordinate 58,863 of LVAN01000009.1, forward strand.
TTTTCGTCTTTTTTCGACTTATGCTTGCAATCGGGGGGAATATCCTATATAATAATACTATATTTCGGTTGTTCCGTCAACCGGGATCACAAAAAAATCACTTTTCCTGCCATGGAAGCGGAGTGAAATTCTCCCACGAACTCGTCGCCGTGAAACATGAGACGTCCTTTATTATGTCACTGTCCGAACAGGATGGGAAGGCAAGGGACGTTGCCTGAGTGTAAAGTCGAAATACTTGACAGGAAAAGGTCGCCCGCAAAGCGTCACGAGTTCTTGATGGTTTTGCAGATCGGAAGAGGTGAGGCAGTACACCTCTTTTTGAGGTTGTAAAATTCTCCTTTGCGGCGGCGGATTTAAAAAATCGTAAAGGGGAAATGTATTATGACGAAACAGCAAAAGATTTGGATCATCGTCGCCGCTGTCGTTTTGGCGGCGCTGGTCGTCGGACTTCTGATCTGGCAGCCCTGGAAAGAGCAGGCGCAGGAGGGAAGCAAGACCGTCACGGTGACGATCATCGACAATGAAAAGAAAAGCACAGAGGTCGTTCTTAAGACCGACGCGGAGTATCTGGCGGACGCGCTGCTGGAAAAAGGCGTGATCACCGAGAAAGCCGCGGACGGCTTTTACACGACCTTCAACGGCGTTACGGCCGATTACAGCAAAGACCAAAGCTGGTGGATGATCACCAAGGACGGACAGATGACCGACAAGGGACTCAACGATCTTGCCATCGCGGATGGCGACAAATATGAGATCACTTACACGATCGGATAGTCGAACTCTGATCCTTTTATCCCTGTACGGCGCTATTATGTTCGCTTTACAACTGGCGCTGGTGGGGCTCCCCAATATCGAACTTGTGACACTGTTTGTAATACTGCTGACAACGGTGTACGGCGTAAAAACGCTGATCTCCATATATCTTTTCGTGATGCTGGAAGGCCTGTACTGGGGCTTTGGCACATGGTGGATCGGCTATCTTTACGTCTGGACGATCCTGTTCGGGATCGTGATGCTTTTGAGAAAGTACTCCCACGTCGCTCTTTGGACGGTTGTGGCGGGGGCGTTCGGGCTTTCGTTCGGTACGCTGTTCGCGCCGATCTATCTCGTGATCGGAGGTCCCGGCGCCGCCGTCGGCTGGATCGTCAGCGGGTTGGGGCTGGACGTCATGCATTGTATCGGCAACGTGGCGACGACGGCGTTGCTTTTCATCCCGCTCCAAAAAGTCATGCTAAAGGGAAAAACAGGCTTTTTCAACAAAAAGAAATAGAGAGGCGTGAAAACGCCTCTTTATTTATAAAAAAACACTTGTTTTTTTTGTCGGGACGTGATATACTAATTTGCGAATGATTATCAAATTCGGGAGAATGTCATATGCCGCAGTATCAGACCAAACAACGAAAAGAATTGCTTGACTATCTGGCCTTTCATTCGGACGAACAGATCTCAGCGCGCCGTATCGCGCGGGACCTGCCGCATGTCAGCCTGAGCGCCGTTTACCGCAACCTCGCGCTTTTGGAGCGGGAGGGAAAGATCAGCCGCTGTACCAATGCCGACGGACGGGAGACAAGTTACCGGTTCGTTCCCGGCGAGGCGTGCCGGGGACATATGCACCTGTCCTGCCGCCGGTGCGGACATCTCTATCACCTGAACGATGAAAAGTCCAAACTGCTCATTGAAAGCATCAAGGCGTCGGAAGCGTTCAGCGTGGATCCCGCGGACACCGTTTTGTACGGCGTCTGCGCCAGATGCAGGAGGGCGTGAGCATGGCGCAGATCATTTGTGAAGACGTAACGCTCGGATATGACGGCAAAGCCGTGCAGACGGGTATCACCTTTGCCGTAGAGGCGGGGGATTACCTTTGTATCGTCGGGGAAAACGGTTCCGGCAAAAGCACGCTGGTCAAAACGGTATTGGGGCTTCTGCCGCCGCTGGACGGGCGGATCACATTCGGGGACGGACTGCGTGCCGGGGAGATCGGCTATCTGCCGCAGCAGACCATCGTTCAGCAGGATTTTCCCGCCTCGGTGCGGGAGATCGTGCTGTCCGGCTGTCAGGGACGGCGGGGATTTTCGCCGTTTTATACCGCGCAGGACAGGCAAAGAGCCGCCCGCGCGATGGAACGGATGGAGATCACGGACCTTGCCGGGCGCTGTTACCGGGAACTTTCCGGCGGGCAGCAGCAGCGGGTGTTATTGGCGCGCGCTCTGTGCGCCGCGAAAAAAGTATTGCTGCTGGACGAGCCGACGGCGGGGCTGGATCCTTATGTGACAGAGGAAATGTACGCGCTGGTGCGCTCTCTCAACCGTGAGGACGGGATGACGATCATGATGATCTCTCACGATATGACGGCGGCGCTTAAATACGCCGACCACATCCTGCATGTCGGAGCGTGCCCGTTTTTCGGTGCCAAAGAGGAATACATCCGCACCGACCTTGCCAAAAAATTCGCGGGGGAGGGAGAAAAATGACGCAGATCTTTGAAAAGCTCGCGCTGTATTTCACCTATCCCTTTGTGCGGTACGCGCTGATCGTCGGCGTGCTGATCGCGCTCTGTTCCTCGCTGTTCGGCGTCACTCTGGTCCTGAAACGGTTTTCCTTCATCGGGGACGGCCTGTCCCACGTCGCGTTCGGCGGGATGGCGGTGGCGGCGGTCGTCGGCGTTACCAACGATATGCTCGTGGTCCTGCCGGTCACCGTGATATGCGCCATCCTGCTTTTGAAAAGCAGTACCCGCGCGAAGATCAAAGGAGACGCCGCCGTCGCGATGATCTCGGTCGGAGCGCTGGCCGTCGGATACCTTTTGATGAACATTTTTTCCACCTCCTCCAATCTCGCGGGGGACGTGTGCGGCACACTGTTCGGATCGACCTCTATCCTGACCCTCAACAAGATCGAGGTGTGGGCCTCGGTCATACTGTCGGTGCTGGTCGTGATCTTTTTCATTCTGTTTTACAACAAGATCTTTGCCGTGACTTTTGACGAGGATTTCGCCCGTACCGCCGGCACGCCGGTCGGGGCGTACAATCTGCTGATCTCCGTCATCATCGCGGTCATCATCGTGCTGGCGATGAACCTTGTGGGTTCGCTTCTGATCTCGGCGCTGGTGATCTTTCCGGCGCTGTCCGCGATGCGTGTTTTCAAAAACTTCAAAAGCGTGACCATTTGTTCCGCCGTTCTCTCGGTATGCTGCGCGGCGCTGGGGATCCTCATTTCCATTCTGGCGGGTACGCCCGTCGGCTCCACCATCGTGGCGGCGGACATCACGGCGTTTTTCATATTTTGGATCATCGGAACTGTCAGAAAGGGTGTCGGAAAATGAAAAAAAGATGGATCGCGGCTTTGCTCGCTCTTGTCACGGCGCTGTCTTTGACGTCGTGCGGCGCGGGCGGTGGGAACACGGCGACGGATGTCGACCTGACCGTGCTTTCCAGCACGATGGTGTACACCGAGGTGTACAATATGGTGACGACGCCGGAAAACTATCTCGGGAAAACCGTTAAGATGGCAGGCACGTTTTCCATTTATCACGATGAGAAAGCGGATAAATACTATTTCGCCTGTCTGATCGCGGACGCGACCGCCTGCTGTTCGCAGGGCATCGAGTTCGTGTTGAAGGGGGAACACTCCTATCCGAAGGATTATCCAAAGGTCGGCTCCGAGATCACGGTGATCGGTTCTTTCAATACCTATAAGGAAAACGAGATCGTTTACTGCCAGCTTACCGACGCGGAATTTGTATAACAAAATAAAGAGACCGTCCGTAAAGCATAATCGCTTTACGGACGGCTTTTTATGAATAAATATTATTTTTTGATCAGATGCACGGCAAAACCGCCGATCTCTTTCGCAAGATACGCGAATTTGATCTCGCCCTTCGCGTCATACAGGAAACTGCTCTCATCGAACGCGACGCCTTTGCTTGCCAGATACCGCATCGCGCGGCGGACGCTGTTGGTTTTGATGGCGATATGTCCGCGCTCGCCTCTGCCGTTCTCGTTCATCACTTCCACGTCTCCCGCGAAAACGCTGGCGGGGCGTTTGTCCTGCTCAAAACCGAACAGCCCGGTGAATATGTCGGCGACGCTCTGCGCCTCATCGGCGTTCGCCGCGTTGATGCCGATGTGTCCGAGTTCGAAACCGAGCATTACGCGCACGGCTTGTTCGGTCTCCCGGCGGATGGTATCGAAGTCTCCGGCGGCGATCTTGTCCGTCTTGACCATCCAGCTGCCGCCGCAGGCAAAGATCTTGTCAAACGAGAGGTATTCGTTGACGTTTCCGGCGTTGATGCCGCCTGTCGGCATAAACTTTACGCCGGTATAGGGGGCGCTCATCGCGCGGATCATCGCCACGCCGCCCGCCGCCTCGGCGGGGAAAAACTTGACGACGTCAAGACCGAGTTCCAGCGCCGCTTCGACGTCGCTTGGATTGGATGTTCCCGGCGTGATGGTGTAGCCTTTTTTCAGGCAGTGTTTAACAACGTTGGGATTGAGCCCCGGACTGACCAAAAACTTCGCGCCGGCTTTCACGGCTTTGTCCGCCTGCCCGGCGGTCAGCACCGTGCCCGCGCCGATCAGCATTTCTGGATAGGCGCTCGCCATCATTTTGATTGCTTCCTCCGCCGCGTCAGTGCGGAAGGTGACCTCGGCGCAGGGAAGCCCGCCGTCGATCAGCGCCTTGGCGAGCGGCAGCGCGTCTTTCGCGTCGTTGATGACGACGACCGGTACGATACCGATATCGGACAGTTTTTGCAGTGTATCATTCATTTTTATCTCCTCCTTGTTTTTATTATAAAATCTTTTGTCGGAAAATGCAAACAGTTTTTGATCATATCCCCTGATTTTCGGATTGACGAACGGAGGGCAGAAGGAGTATAATACTTTCAGTACGAAAAAAGGGGAGCAAATATGGCACATCCATGGAAGCATTTTAAAACGATCACCCGCCACCGCCACGCCGTCATCCGGCATTGCGGGAGAGCGGGGATCCTCTGGCAGGGGCTGCGGCACGATCTGTCCAAGTATTCTCCGACCGAATTCATCCCCGGCGCGCGATACTATCAGGGAAACCGCTCTCCCAATGAGGCGGAGCGGGAGGATCGCGGACACAGCGCCGCGTGGATGCACCACAAGGGGCGCAACCGCCACCATTTCGAATACTGGACGGATTATAATTTCAAAACGAAAAAGATGGAGCCGGTCGAGATGCCGGACAGATATATCATCGAGATGTTCTGCGATCGCGTCGCGGCGGGCAAGATCTACGCCGGCAGGGCGTTTTCCGATAAGCATCCGCTCGCCTACTATCAGCGGGGAAAGGATACCCGCATCATTCATCCCGATAGCGCGCGAAAACTTGAATATCTTTTGGAAATGCTGGCGGAAAAAGGGGAAAAGGAGACGTTCGCCTATATCCGCGCTCACAAGAAAAAACTATAACAAAAGCCCGCTACCGTGTAGCGGGCTCAAATTATTTCGCGATGACTTTGCGGAAGGTCTTTTTGCCTCTGCGGAACACTTTGCCGTCTTTCAGATCCTCCGGCGTGAAGGTCATCAGGATCTCGCTGACTTTTTCTCCGTCGATGGCGACGCCGCCCTGTTCCACGGCGCGTTTTCCCTCGGATCGGGTGGGGACCAGACCGCTTTTCACCATCACGGCGAGCAGGTCGATCTTCCCGTCGGTGAAGTCGTCCGCCGTAAGCTCGGTGGTCGGCATATCGGCGGCGCTGCCGGCGCCGAAAACACCCCGCGCCGCGGTCTGCGCCTTGCGCGCCTCCTCGTCGCCGTGGACGAGCGAAGTCAGCTCGTAGGCGAGGATCTCCTTGGCTTTGTTGAGCTGACTGCCTTCCCAGCCCGCCATTTTCTCGATCTCGTCGAGCGGCAGGAACGTCAGCATTTTCAAGCATTTCAGAACGTCCGCGTCCGCGACGTTTCTCCAGTATTGATAAAACTCATAGGGGCTTGTCTTTTCGGGATCCAGCCACACCGCGCCTTTCTGCGTTTTGCCCATCTTTTTGCCCTCTGAATTGAGCAGCAGCGTGATGGTCATCGCGTGGGCGTCCTTGCCCAGTTTGCGGCGGATGAGTTCGGTGCCGCCCAGCATATTGCTCCACTGGTCGTCGCCGCCGAATTGCATATTGCAGCCGTAGCGTTGGAACAGCGCGTAGAAATCATAACTCTGCATGATCATATAGTTGAACTCGAGGAAGCTCAGCCCCCGCTCCATACGCTGCTTGTAACATTCCGCCCGCAGCATGTTGTTGACGCTGAAGCAACTGCCGACTTCTCTTAAAAGCTCGATATAGTTGAGGTCGAGCAGCCAGTCGGCGTTGTTGACCATCAGCGCCTTGCCTTCGGAAAAGTCGATAAAACGGCTCATCTGTTTTTTGAAGCATTCGCAGTTATGCTCGATGGTCTCTTTGGTCATCACCTGCCGCATATCGGTGCGTCCGGACGGATCTCCGATCATCCCGGTACCGCCGCCGATGAGGGCGATGGGTTTGTTGCCCGCCATCTGCAGACGTTTCATCAGACAGAGCGCCATAAAATGACCCACGTGCAGGCTGTCCGCCGTCGGGTCAAATCCGATATAAAAGACGGCTTTGCCGTCGTTTACCATTTTGCGGATCTCATCCTCGTTTGTGACCTGCGCGATCAGACCTCTCGCGACAAGCTCCTCGTAAATTTTCATGGATACCCTCTTTTCGCCTAAAAAATCTATACTACATCTTACAACAAATCGCTTATTTTTGTCAACCGTTTTCCCGAATTATCTGCGCCTTTCCCGTGACAAGCGCGGCAGTGTTTACTTGACAATCACGCGCTCTGTCATTATAATAGTAAACAGCCTGCGGACGTGGTGGAATGGCAGACACGTTGGTCTTAGGAGCCAATGCCTCGCGCGTATGGGTTCAAGTCCCATCGTCCGCACCAAAAAAATCCGCCGACGCAGTCGACGGATTTTTTTATCCGATCCGAAGGATCGGCATGTCATCACGCCGTCAGGCGTGGATGTAATCACGGCGAAGCCGTGCATGGCGTCACCGCGCAAAGCGCGGTGTATGTTTTCCCCGAAGAAATCGGAGCAAAAATATTGATCTGGTTTTCATTCCTTGTTGAGGATCTCCCGAAGCGGGCGGAAAGACTCCGTCGCGGGGATCTCCTCCTCGAACATTTCGCCGTTTTTCCAATACGTTCTCAAAACATAAGGTTTGAACGTGTTGTCGGCGGGAACGGCATGCAGGGCGCGGTAGCCGTCGCCGACGATCTCGACAGCGGCGCAGTTGGTGACGGAAAGCCCGACTTTGTCAATGTGTTTCAGGGATCTGATCTCGTTTGTTCGCTTCCAGTCGAGATGACAGTGGGGGGAGAAATAGGCGTCGATGAAGCCAAGCCCCTCGATCTTGTTCACTTCCGCCTCGCGCAGCTCCGGCGTGCCGCTGTTGCCGAGGGCGAACCAGCAGATGCCGCCCGCGGAAGCGCCGCACATCACTTTGCCCGCTTCCCACGCCTTTTTGAGACAGGCGTCAAATCCCGTTTCGCGCCAATGGGCGATCATGGCGACGGTGTTGCCGCCGCATTCATAGACGATATCCGCCCATTCTATGTATTCTTTTACCATTTCGGGATGTTCGGTCAGGTCGGACGCTTTCAGCCATCGTAATTCACAGCCGAGCGTATCGGCCCAGGTAACGCGGGCGGCTTCATAGTACCCGGCCTCCCTGTCCGGTCCGTAGGACGCCAGCGCGTGCGTAAGCAATAAAAAGTGAGGCTTTTCCTTGCCGGAAAGGCGAACGATCTCCCGGTCGATCCCGGCGAGTTCATAGGTATGCCGCTTTCCCTCGCTGTCGATCCTGCCGTAACCTCCGCCTCCCACGGCGACAATTTTTCTGACGATTTGATCCATTTTTCGATCCTCCGTAAACGTTTTCCCGCGCCGCCTTGTCAGGCGGGCCGCTGTGAGAATATTGTAGCACGTTTGTTTTGGAATTGCAAGACAGGCGCGCCAAAAACAAACTATTGCCTTTTCGCGGCGGACGGGGTATAATAAATTCATAAAACCGAAAAACACGGGAGAAGTGAAAGCATTGCAACAATATTATCAAAAAGAGATCGAGACGATGCCGGCGGAGCGGATCCGGGATCTGCAATCGGAAAAACTCACCAGCCAGGTCCGGCATGTATACGATCATGTCCCTTACTATCGTTCCCTGATGGATCAAAAGGGTGTGCGCCCGGAGGATATCAGGGGCATCAAGGATATCGGCAAACTGCCGTTTCTTTCCAAGGAGGATCTGCGGGAGACGTATCCCTACGGGATGCTTGCCGTACCGCTTTCCGACTGCGTGCGGATCCAGTCGACGTCCGGCACGACGGGAAAGCGGGTCATCGCGTATTACACACAGCATGACGTCGATCTGTGGGAGGAATGCTGCGCGCGCGCCATCGTCGCCGCGGGCGGATCCAGGGAGGACGTCGTGCAGGTCTGCTACGGATACGGACTTTTTACCGGCGGCCCGGGGCTGAACGGCGGTTCGCATAAGGTCGGCTCTCTCACGCTTCCGATGTCCAGCGGCAATACCGACCGGCAGATACAGTTTATGATGGATCTGAAGGCGACGATCCTTTGCTGTACGCCGTCTTACGCCTCATATATCGGGGAGTCGCTCAAAGAGAGCGGTTATAAACCGGAGGACAATTTCCTGAAAGCGGGCATTTTCGGCGCGGAGCCGTGGACAGAGGAAATGCGCCGAGATATCGAGCGTCTGCTCGGCATCAAAGCGTATGACATCTATGGGCTTACCGAGACGTCCGGCCCGGGCGTGGCGTTCGAATGCGCCGCGCAAAACGGGATGCACATCAACGAGGATCACTTTTACGCGGAGATCATCGATCCCGCCACCGGGGAGCCTCTGCCGGACGGGGAAAAGGGTGAGCTGGTGTTCACCTCTCTTGACAAAGAGGCGTTCCCGCTGCTGCGGTACCGCACGCGGGATATCTGCGTGCTGACCCGGGAGAAATGTTCCTGCGGACGCACTCACGTCCGTATGTCCAAGCCGATGGGCCGCAGCGACGATATGATGATCATTCGCGGCGTCAACGTGTTCCCGTCGCAGATCGAGGCGGTACTGCTGAAAGAGGGTTACGCGCCCAACTATCTGATCGAAGTCGACCGGGTGAACAACAGCGATACGCTGGACGTTTACGTTGAACTGCTGCCCGAGCAGTTCACCGACACCGTCGGCGGCATCACAGCGATGGAAAAGAAGCTTGCCGGCGCGATCCGGACGATGCTCGGCATCGGCCCGATCGTCCATCTCGTGGCGCCCAAAAGCATCAAGAGAAGCGAAGGAAAGGCGGTACGCGTCATTGACAAGCGTAAACTGCACGACTGAAAAGGAGGATGACCTATGGCGATCAAACAACTGACGGTATTTGTGGAGAACAGCCGGGGCAGGCTGGCGGAGATCACCGGACTCCTGGCGGCGCATGATATCAATATGCGCGCGCTTTCCATCGCGGACACACAAGACTACGGCATCCTGCGCCTGATCGTAAACGATACCGAAAAGGCGATGCGCGTCCTGCGGGAAAAGGATATGCTGGTGCAGATCACCGATATCGTGGGACTGAAGGTCCCCGATCGGCCCGGCGGTCTTTCGGGCGCGCTTACCGTATTGGATCAGGCGGAGATCAATTTGGAATATCTTTACGCGTTTTTTACCAATGTGGATGACAGCGCCGTGGTCGCGCTGCGCGTCGAGGACAACGCCGCGGCGGAGAAAGTCCTGCGCGACGCGGGCTATTCGATGATCTAAAAAATATCAGGAGGGATAGCGTGAAAAAGATCACAAACAAAGTCCTGTGGCTGTTCGCCGTCGGGCAGTTCGGCTGGAGCCTGCTCGCGGGTATCATCAGCAACTGGATGGTCTACTACTACACCGATGAGACAAACGGTATATTCGGCGGGCATGTCACGACGACCGCCATTTTCCTGGGGTTGACGCTGTTCGGGCTGATCACCGCCGTCGGCAGGGTGTTTGACGCGATCACCGACCCGCTGATCGCCAGCTGGTCGGATCGAAGCAGTTTCAAAGGCGGCCGGCGGATCCCGTTTATGCGCGCCGTCGCTGTCCCTTTCGCGGCGATCACCGTGCTGGTGTTCCTGTTGCCGCAAACGGCGAATATCAGGCTCAACAACACGCTGTTATTCGTCTCGCTGATGCTGTTCTATCTCTTTATGACGATCTACTGCACGCCCTATAACGCTCTGATCGCGGAGCTGGGCGATACCGAGAAAAACCGCATCAACGTCTCCACCTATATCTCGCTGACCTATATCCTCGGTCTGTCGGTGGCGTATCTTGTCCCCAATCTCGCGGGGATATTTGAGGCGTCGATGGGCAAAGCCGTTTCAGTACGGCTTGCCATCGGCATCATGGCGGCGATCGCCGGGATCGCGATGCTGGTGCCGGCGCTCTGCATCAACGAGAGGAAATATATCAAATCCTCGCCCGTCAAGACAAAGGCGTTCAAATCGCTTTTCAAATCCTTCGCGAACGCTCAGTTCCGCCGCTTCGTCTATGCGGATATCATCTATTTCTTTGCGGTGACGCTGTTTCAGACGGGGCTGGCGTTTTATATCACCAACCTGATGATGGAGGACGAGGACAAGACCTTTATGCTGACCGTCATCATGACGGTGGTCAGTCTCTGCCTCTATCCGGCGGTCAATAAACTCGCGCCGGTGCTGGGAAAGAAAAAGATGATCATCACGGGATTTTTCCTCTATTCCATCGTGTTCCTGCTGGCGGCGCTTTGCGGTAAAGGCATTATCTGGGGCATTATGATCGCCGTTGTCGCGGGCTTCCCGATGGCGATCCTCGGCATCCTGCCGCAGGCGTGTGTGGCGGACATCGCGGAAGTGGACGCTCTCGAGACAGGGGAGCAGAGAAGCGGTATGTTTTTCGCCGCCCGCACCTTCGCTTTCAAGATGGGGCAGGCGCTGGCGATGGTGGTCTTTACCTCTGTCACCGTCTCCAAGACCCAAATGAGCTACCGCCTGACGGCGGTCATCGCCACGGTCTGCTGCTTGATCGGCGCCTGTCTGTTCTTTCTCTATAATGAGAAAAAGATCGTCGGCACCATCCGTGAGCATCATGCCGCGCTGAAGACGCAAGAGTAAAAAAGAAAAACAAAAAAGAGTGCGTGTAACGCACTCTTTTTTATCTGAATAATGATCTCGGCAACTCGGTAAAGTCTTTTATAATAAGGTCGCAAAACCCGGCGCCGGCGAATTTTTCCACGCCGTACGGCGCGATGCCGACGACCAGCCCCGCGCCCGCGTCCCGGGCGGCGATCAGCCCGTTGACGGCGTCCTCAATGACGATGATATCTTTCATCGGCACGCCGAGGCGGGCGCCGGCTTTCAGGTAAATATCCGGCGCGGGCTTGCCCCGCGTCGTGCCGTCGTCGTAAACGATGTTGTCCCCGAACCATTCGGTAAGCGGGAACAGTCCTTTGAAAAACTCCACATTTTTGATCTCGGCGGAGGTGGCGATGGCATGGGGGATGCCGCAAACGTTCAGAAAATCGAACAGTTCCGGCCCGCCCTTCGCGATCTCCAGCGTATCTTTGTTTTCAAGACAAAGCTCCCGGTAAACGCTCTCTTTCATCTCCCCGATGCGGGTGCTTTCGGCGGGCGGCAGTTCTCTGCCGTACAGATATTTACAGATCATTCCGTTTGACGCGCCGTGGATATGGCGGTAGTATTCCTCCGGCGTCACTTCTCTGCCGAGTTCTCCGCGCGCGAACTCGATCCACGACCGCTCATGAAAGGGCGAGTCGAGAAAGATCGTGCCGTTGAAATCAAAAATGATGGCTTTGTAACGTTTTTCCATTCCGTTTCCCTCGTTTCTTTCCGTTCATTATACCATAAGAGTCATAAAAAAGAAAGAAAAAAATAGCGGCTTCCGAAGAGGCCGTTATTTTTCGCTTGTTTACTGCACGCTTTTGCCGCCGTCGACAAAGATGTTCTGCCCGGTGATATAGCGTCCCTTATCGGAGCAGAGCAGACTGATGATACCGACGCAGTCCTCCGGGACGCCGTAAAAACCTACGGGGATGGAGGCGCGGACCTTCGCCGCGTAATCGGGATCGGACAGCGCGTCGGCGTTGCGGTCGGTGTCGATGACGCCGGGCGCGACGTTGTTGACGGTAATGCCGAAGGGGGCAAGCTGCAGCGACAGCGAGCGCGCCATCAGCGTCTGCGCCGCCTTGGAGGCGGAGTAGACCAGCATATCGGGGTGAGGCTTCGCCTCCTGCACACTGCCGACGGTGATGATCCGTCCCCAGCCTTGCTCCTTCATATGCGGCGCGACGGCCTGCATCAGGATCAGCGAGGAAACGAGATTGCAGTTGAGCTGTTCATAACACGCCTCGGTGGTGATCTCCTCCCAGGGGGTGCGGTACTGCAGGGAGGCGTTGAGCACCAGAACGTCAGCGTCTTTGACGGAGTTCGCGAATTTTTTTGTCTGCTCGATGTCGCAGAGGTTCGCGGACATCACCTCCGCCTTGCCACCGGCCTGCTCGATCATCGCTTTTGTTTCCTCCGCTTTGGCGATATTGCCGGCGCAGTGGACGACGACGAAATAACCTTCTTTGGCGAGCCGCAGGGCGACGGCGCGGCCGATGCTGCGGGACGAGCCGGTCACGACCGCTTTTTTCATAATGATCACTCCTTTTTATTCAAGCAGCGTAAAATCTCTTATATCACAGAGCGGTCTGGGTGTCGTTGGGGTCGCCGTTGCGGGCGAGATCGTATTCTTTGCTCCAGTCAAGGTCGCGATATTCCGCGCCTCTTGGATCGGTGCGGATCCACTCGACCAGAAGATCGAGCATCTCCTCCGTCCAGGTATTACGGTCGATCTGCGCGGTGGTGAACCTGCCCTGACCGATCATCTCAAAGCCGAAATCGTCCTTGACGTGGGTCTTGGCGGCGCCTTCCACGACGTCCGCCACCAGGTGGCTGGGGATGAACAGCACGCCGCCGCCCGCGCCGAACACGATGTCGCCGGGCAGGCAGACCGCGCCGCCGAAGTTGGTGATATCGTTCCAGTCTTTCATCACGAACTCACGGATGGGGGTGGGGTCGATGCCTCTGTAATAGACCTGAACGTCCGGCACCTGCTTCATCTGCTCGACGTCCCGGATGCCGCCCCATACGACGGCGCCGCCGTTTTTGGTGCGCTTTTGCAGGGCGGTGGTCAGATTGCCGCCGAGGAAAGTGCCTTTGTAGATCTTATCGTACATATCGCAGACCACGACGTCCCGCTCCATCAGGTTGTCGATGACCCACTGGTTGTAGTTGCCGTTCCTGCCGTCCTCGGCGCCGCGCGAAAACTGCAGCTCGTGAAGGTCGGGGCGGGTGGGGCAGAAGTTGCAGGTCACCGCTCTGCCGACCAGTTTTCTGCCGTCGTCGTGGAGCGTCTGCAGCGGGGCGAGCCCGCCGCCGACGAACTGGTTTTCATATCCCAAAACGTAAATGGGTTTCCAGACTTCCTCCAGCGTCATACCATACAGCGCGTCAAGATATTTGTCCGCGACTTTGGGTCTGCCGTCCGGCAGGCGTTCGCCCTTCCAAAGCGGGGTCAGCGCGATGATCTTTTCACGATCGTTAAAATGCATGGTTTTCACCTCTACAGTTCGATTTTGATATTTCCCGGCGCGTTTTTGGAAAAGTCGACGGTCATCGTTTTTTCCGCGCCGTCCGCGCGGACGGTGATATCATACTTGCCGTAAAAACCTCGGAAAGTCATTTTGCCGCCGTCGGTCTTTTGCCGCGCTTTTGTCGTCCATTCGGTATTGATCAGCCGATCCAGCACTTTATAGGCGGCTTTGGGACGGCCATTACGTACCAGCCCGCCGTAGGGCAGGTTTTCTCCCATCGCCTCGCGGTTTTTGGTGCACAGGATGCTGTTGTCGTCCAAATTCCACCAGAAAATGCCGGACATCGCGGGGTGAGCGAAACAGACTTTATAGAGCTGTTCCGCCGCTTCGGCTTGCAGCTGCTCGTCCTCGCAGGAAAGCCCGATCTCGGACAGCACCAGCGGCTTGCCGAGCTTTCCGTAGCCGTCCATCACGCCGTACAGACGTTCGGCGTTAAAAACGTTCTTATAATATTTATCGTCGGAAACGTGGCACTGCAGACCGATCCGGTCGATGGAAACGCCTTTGTTCAGCAGTTTTTCCAGCAGCAGGTAATACCCGCCGTAAATGCCGCGGAACTCCCCGAAGGAGGCGCCCACCGCCTCGTTGAGGATCAGCGTGTTGTCCGGGAAATATTTTCTCGCCATCGCGAACACCTGTTCGATATACCCCTCGGGCGGCTGGAGACATTTGTAATCGTCGTGGGCGTGCTCGAACCTCTGATCCCACAGACGGGAGGGCTCGTTGACCGCGTCAAAGACGGGCATGAGACCGGCGTACCGCGACGAGATCTCTTTCATTCTTTTCTCCAAAAGCGGCAGCAGACTGTCCCAGTCCTCGGGAAGCCAGCGGGCGGTGAATTCCTGCCAGAACAGGGGATGACCTTTCATTGTGACGCCGTTTTGCCGACAGAACGCCACGACCCTGTCCACCGGCGGGCGGCGATAGATGTCGTTGGGCGTGTCCGCGTCGTAGCGAAGCTCGCCTCGCGTCGGCTCGGTGCCTTCCCAGTACAGCGGCACGACCGCCGTGTTGAACAGTTTCAGCCATTGCTCATAATAGGTCTTTTGCTGTTCGGGATCGTCGTACTGGTCCACCATAAAGAGATTACAGCCGAAATCAAAGTCGATCCGTTTCAGCGACGCCTCGACGTCCGCTTCCACGGGTTTTCCGTCCCGCGTCACGGTGACGGCAAGATCCCCTTTGCGGTTTTCCTCGATCAGACGGTCGATGTCATTTTGGTAAAAATCTTTTCCTTGCTCTAAGAATTTTCTGATATAACTCATAGTTTGTCAGCTCCAGATACGGTCGTTGGAGAATTCCGTGTTCCATTCGTCGGTCGGCTCGAAGTAGCCGGGGATGTTCGGATTGATATGCTCGCGGATAAGCGCCTCGTTGAGATCGTCAAATCCGAGGCCGGGCTTGTCCGGCACTTTGATGAAGCCGTCCTTAAATATGGGATTGGGGATGCCGGTGACGAGATCCGCCCACCAGGGAACGTCCACCGAGTGGAACTCCAGCGCCAGGACGTTGTGCATCGCCGCCGCCGCGTGGACCGCCGCGAGGCAGGCGACGGGGCTTTCCGCCATGTGGATGGCGACCGCCACGCCGTTCTCGTCCGCGATGTCCGCGATCTTTTTGAGTTCCAGCGCGCCGCCGCAGGTCAGGATGTCGGGGTGGATGACCGATACACCGCCGGCTTTGATCAGTTTTTCAAAGCCTTCTTTCAGATATATATCCTCGCCGGTGCAGATGGGAAGCGTGGTGGCGTTTTTCAGACGGACGTACTGGTCGGTGTAGATCCAGGGCACCATATCCTCCAGCCAGGCGAGGTTATACGGTTCCATCCGCTTCGCGAACCGGATGCAGTCCTCCACGCAGACGTGGCCGAAATGGTCGATGGCGAGCGGCACTTCGTAGCCGATGACGTCCCGCACTTCCTTGACGTAATTCTCAAGGAAGTCAAGGCCTTTTTCGGTCAGATGGATGCCGGTGAAGGGGTGCGCCGTCGTTACGATGGAATAACTCTTTTGATGCGCCAGCATATCCGACGTTACGCTGCCGCCCTGCACGTTGAGGATGTGGGAGGCGTACTTTTTCATATCGTCGATGAAGCCGAGCGGGGCGTTCATCGTGCCCGGCTCGTCCAAAAGCAGACCGATGCCGAGATCCATTTTGAGGAAGGTAAAGCCCATATCCATCCGCTTTTTGAGCGCCAGACCCATATCGTGACCGGTGTGTTTACCGTCAACGTCGGTGTCGCAGTAGACGCGGACCTCGTCCCGGAACTTGCCGCCGAGCAGCTGGTAAACGGGAACGCCGTACGCCTTGCCGGCGAGATCCCACAGCGCGATCTCGATGCCGGACACGCCGCCGCCCTGGCGGGAGGGGCCGCCGAATTGTTTGATCTTGCGGAAGATCTTGTCGACGTTGCATGGATTTTCACCGAGGATGCGGCTTTTGAGCATCAGCGCGTAGGTCTTGCTGGACGCGTCGCGCACTTCGCCGTAGCCGCAGATGCCCTGATTGGTCATAATTTTCAGGATGGTGCATCTTTTCGGGGCGCCGTCGATGTCGACGAACCTCATATCGGTGATCTTCAGGTCGCTCGGATTTGAGCAGGTGTTGACTTGCATACTTTATTCCTCCGATTGTAACTATTTGACATTTTCGCGATCCGGGTTTATAATCGGATCGGATCATGTATCCATTGTAGCACAGAAGATCCGGAAAATCATCAACTATATTTTCGGATTTGCAAACTTTATTTTGAAGGAGAGATCAAATGATCAAGGAGACCGGAACGATCCACTCCCATCACGGGCAGATGATGCTCAGGATGTGGACGGTGGATGTCCCGCCGGGAAAGCGCCCGCTGCAGCACCATTCTCACGTGCAGTTCGAAATGATGCGGGTGCGCCGCGGCGAGGGCGTGTACACCACGGAAAAGAAAAGCTACCCGATGCGGGAAGGGGATATGTTCTTTTTCGGATCGGAGGAAATGCACTGTATCACAGACGTCGGCGCGGACGGACTGGAGATCCTCAATTTACAGTTCGCGCCGGAGTACGTTTGGGAAAGCACCTCGGAAACGATGCGGGCGGAGCACGCCAATTTTTGCTTCGCGCATTCCGAAAATTTTGAGAACCGCATCCCGGCGGATCGTGCGGAAGAACTTTCGGCGCTTTTTCTAAAGATAAAAGAGGAACTGGAAGGCAAGCGTATGGAATACGCGCTCGCCGCGAAAACTTTTTTGACGCAGATGATCGTCACACTGCTGAGAGATTTCCGCTACGCGGACGAGACCTCCCCCGTGGCGTCGGATCATATCCGGTGCGTCCGGCGGGCGCTGGTCTATATCGACCGCCACCTTGCGGACAAACTTTCTTTAGAGGATATCGCCGCCGAGGCGGGGATCAGCCCGGCGTATTTTTCCACCGTTTTCCGCAAAGTCAGCCGGATCGGACTGTGGGAATACATCACCTCAAAGCGCATCGACAGGGCGATCCGGCTGCTGACCGCGCCGGACCGGAGCGAAACGGTTTTGGAGATCGCCGCCCGCTGCGGCTACAACAATACAGCGAATTTCAACAAAGCCTTCAAAAAGCGGATCGGTATGACGCCGGGGGAATACCTGCGCACCGATCATATGCCGTTATAGAGAAAAGGGGCAGACCCGGGGTCTGCTCCTTTTTTGTCATTTGATCTCAATGATATTGCTCCACGCCGCCTTGCCGTCCTCGTCAAAGACCTCGGCGCGGAAAAACGTTTCGTACGGCGTGATCTCACAGCTCACTTCCGTGTAGTTGCCGTTCCGGAAGCAGTGATTGAAACCGAATACCGTATTGGAAAAGATATTGACGCGCTTCGCGGGACTGCAATTCACCACGATCCTGTTTCCTTCGCGGCGGATGTGGATCTCAGGGCCCTGCGAGGCGTAAAACCGCTTTTCGCGGATGGCGTTCAGGATATCGTCGTCGGTGGAGGTCTCGTTTCCCTCTACCATAATAAAGGATTTGGTTTCGTCTTCCCCCTGGTAAAAATGGGTATCGTCCGCCGCCAGCAGGGGATAGCAGTGGCCGAGGGCGGCGACGGTATCGACGAAATAACCGGAATAAGGACGTGACGACTGACCCGCGTCGGAAACGGAGTTGTAGATCTCGGTGGCGTCCACGCCATGCAGCGCGATCGCGTGTTCGGGACGGTTGAGCGACCAGTAGGGGTGCGCCAGCACCGCCAGCCCGCCGCAGCGGTGGATACCGTCGATGGTCTGTTGCGGCGTCATCTCGGTGGTGAGCTGCGGATCCTCTTTACAGCCGAGCGCGACGATGTGATATACGCCTTCGGCGCCGTCCCGCAGACTTCCGACGTTGTATTCCGCCCCCGCCATGATGCGCAGACCGTTGATAACGCCGCCGGGATTGTGGATGCGGTGATCGGTGAGGGCGATCAGATCGTATCCCGCTTTTTTATAGATCTCGGCGGTCTCCTCCGGCGTTTTTCTGCCGTCCGAGATGGAGGTGTGTGTATGCGTGTTGATCTTAAGGCGTGAAACGCCGAACATATCCTTATACATTTTTTCTCCTTTTATCCCCTGATTTTTTTGAACAGATCGGCGGGGAAGGCCGCCATGTCGAACGGTTCGTATTCGGTATTCTCCCTGCCTGTCTCCGCGTTTTCCGCGATGATGACGGTGGCGTCCGGGCTCACCACGATGTTGTGGAGAAGTCCCTGCGGTATGTTGTAGACGCTGCCGGGAAGCATTTCCGTAAAGGTTTCTTTGCCGTCTGAACGGGTGATGAGCGCCGCCCGCCCTTCCAACAGCGCGAACGCCTCATCCGTCAGCAGATGGCGTTCAAGATAGGTCACGTGCACGAACCTGTCATCCTCCCGCAGCAGTCCGACGCGCCACGCGCCGAAACAGAACTGTGTTTTGTAGCCAGGGTCGTCCTGTCGGTAGATCTCGATTTTGTCTCGCATATCCGTCCCTCTTTTCCGCATTGATTATAGCACCGCCTATGGCGTGTTGCAAGTCTTTTCTGTCAACTTTTTTCATATCTTTTGGAAAAGGAGGTGGGATCCTGAAAAGATTGGTTGTGACGCTTGACTGTCTGATGCTGCTGGCTTGTCTGTCAGTCGGCGCGTCCGCGCGGCTGTTCTCGAGCGGCGGTCTGGAGATCGGCGGGGGAAGCGGGGAGATAAAGGTCGCCTGCGGCGGCAGAGTGACGATCCCGGTACGCGGCGCGCTCTGGAAACTGCCGAAATACCGCGATCTGCATTATACCGTGGAAAATACCGCCGTCGCGTGGGTGGACCGGCTGGGACGGCTGCACGGCGAGAGACCGGGCAAAACCGTTCTTTATGTGCGGGACGGCAAAAACAATATCGGCAGCGCGCGGGTGATCGTGACGGGAGACAAAAAACTCTCCCGCGGTCCGCTGCGGTGGATCTTTGTGATCGCGGCGTCTTTTCTGATTTTTATCCTGCTGACGGGGTTTCGTTGTTTTGAATGAAAATCGCAACTTCATTTTGTGAAATTTCAACAAATATTGATTTTCCGCCTTTTATGTCGTCCTTATTTATTGACCTTTTTATTTTTTTATATTATAATTACGGTGTATGAAAGTGCAATCATGCAATATGAGGAGGATTTACAATGAAGCATGCGTTCAGAAAAGTGCTTTGCCTGCTGACGGCGCTCACATTGCTTGTCGGGATGATCCCGATGAGTATGTTCGTGTCGGCGGCGGACGTCGTTGTGCTGTCAGATGATGACGTACTGGTCGACGACGATTTTGAATCGGCAGGCAATCGCGAGACCGTCCAGACGGAAGTGGGCGGCGTCGTGTATCAGGCGGTCAAGGGCGTCAATGCCTTTGCCACGCTCGGAGAAGGTATCTCCAAATCGAACAACGCGGTATATGTGGGCGCGGGGCGCTATGAAGGCACGTTTTCGCTTTCCGCGAACATCGCGTTGTACGGCGCGGGGATGAACATCAACCCGAACAACGCTGACTGGTCCATCAACCCGAAGCGCGCGAACATCGCGAAGGAGTCCCTGATCGTCGGCGTATTTACCGTCACCGGCGCGCATACGAAGCTGGTCATCAACGGCTTTACGTTTACCGGCGCCAGCTCGATCCGTGAGGCGACGAGCGGTACGACGCAGAAGGGCATTGACATTTCCTACAACTGTTTCCTCAATATGCAGGATATCAGTTCCGCGCAGGGCGCGATGTACTTCACCGGTACATCCGTACGTTCCGGACGGATCGCCTATAACCGCGTGGACGGCACCGGCGCGGCGAAGCCGATCACGTTCCGTAACGCCGATGATTTCAATTTTATCGGCAACTATTTCAATATAAACAGTAACAACGCGCTTTGGCTGACCGCCGAGATCGCGGACGGAAATGTAACGCCCGGCGCGATGAAAACAAAGATCACCGATAACTATTTCACCGGCGGTTCCGCGGCGTTGTATGCGATTCTTTCCCGCGCGTACAGCGTGGACGTCACGGTCACCGGCAACACGGTGAACGCCAATTACGGAGTCTATATTTCCTGTCTGGAAGGCTGTACGGAAAACCGGAACCTGACGATCACCGGCAATGATTTTACGGGAAACACGCAGGACATTTATCTGGTCGGCGCGTTCCCGTATCTGCCGGAACTTGTGACCATCAAAAACAACAAGCTGAACAACGGTACGGTGAAAAACGAATGGACCTCCTCGTCGGCACTGGATCTGTCCTACAACTATTTCGCCAAGGGACCGACGCTTGCGATGTCCCCGGGTCCGATCCTCTATCCCCGGTATACCGATCCGAAAATGACGGAAACGACCGGTGATATGCAGCTTGAAAGTGTGACGGTCACCGGCGTGCTGGGCGACGGCACAAAGGAACTGATCAGCGGCGTGACGATCGACAACGAGGAAAAGACCGTTACCATCAAGAACACGGTCGACTCCACATATGAGACTGTCGAACTCGCCGCGATCGCAAAGAACCTCGGCGATCCCGTCAGCATCAGGATGTACAGTGATTCCACCTGTACTTCCGAACTTACGGGCGGCAACGTGATGGACTACCTGAAAAAAGGCGTCAACACGGCTTACATCAAACTCACGACCTCTATTGACAATTACTCTTATAAAGTTTATTCGCTGACATTCAATCGCTCCTCTTCTCATAAAACCGACGTGACCGGCGTGCAAACGTACAGCCACGTGATCGACGGCAACGATATCTCTATCACCATCCCGTCGACGGATTACAGCCCCAACATCCAGCTCGATACAGCGTCCGGCGCCACTTACGCGCTTTATACGGACGCCGCCTGCACGCAGAAGATCAACGGTACGATCCTGAGAGATCTCCCCGCGGGCAGTTCTACGTTCTATGCGCTCGTGACGGCGGAAGACGGTACGACGACCGAAATTTACAGACTGCTTCTCACCAGAGCGCCGTCCTCCGCGACGGAGATCATCTCTGTCAACAGTCCGAACAGCATTGCCTTCTCGGATGCCGAGGATGCGTACGTCGGGGTATACAGCAGCGCCTACACTTCGCTGACGCTCGATCTGACGGTCTCCGAAAAGGCGACCTGGAAACTCTTTAAAGACGCCGCCTGCACGACGGAAGCGGATCCCGCCGAGATCGTACTGACGAACGGCATCGACAACATCTATTATGTAGAAGTCACTTCCGAGGCGGGCGCGAAAGTCTCAGTTTATAAATTTATTTTCCGCAGTGAGACCCCGCAGGCGTCCAAGGAGATCTATTCCGTGACGAGCAGCGCGCTCACTTCCTCCGTTACGACGGATACCATCAGCATTTCGCTTGGCAAGACGGTGACTTCTTATACACCTGCCTTCGAATATGACGGAAGTTATTGGAAACTCTACGGGACGTATGAGGGCGGCGCTCTCTCCGATCCCGTTGCCGGTAATGTGATCGATCCTCTTGCCGCGGGGCTGAGCGTGTATTACGTGCAAGTCGTGGCGCTGGACGGATCTTCAAGAGTTTATACCCTCAACATCACCCGCAAAGCGTCTGCCGATTGCAAACTGACTTCCATCGGCGGCGGCGTCGACTATTATATCGACCGGTTCGATTATACGGCGACGACGACGGTACAGGATGAGGGCAATTTCACCCCGACCTTTACGGCGTCCGTCGGCGCGAGCGTGGCGGTCTTTACGCAGGAAGGCATCGCGGTCACACTGCCTGTGACGCTTCGCCCCGGCGCGTCAAATTATAAGATCGTCGTCACGGCGGAGGATGGTACGACCTCCAATACCTACGCCTGGACCATCACCTGCATCGGCGAAGGTTTTGATGAGTTGAGAAACGGCGTCGCCGTCAGTTCGCTCTGGGCGGATGTCGGCGCGGGGACCGCAGTGTACGCCGAGATCAACGGAACAGTCTATAAGGCGTATATGGGAGAAAACGCGTTTGCGACGATCGCCGACGCGAAGCCGCACGTTTCTTCCTATAATAATACGATCTTTGTGATGCCCGGTTCCACGTTGAGCGAAAACGCCTCTATCGGCTCGATCAATCTGTACGGCGCGAACTATCGCATCGATCCGAGAAAAGCCAATCGTTATCAGGAATCCGTTATGAAAGGAACGATCACCGTCACCGGCGACGGCGCGGTGGTCAGCGGTTTCACCTTTGCCGAGACCGCCGTGATCAGTGTTACGGCTGAAAGCGGTGTGCAGATCACCAATAATATCTTTAAAGACGAAGCGGCGCGTATCGTTCAGGCGATCCAGATAAGCAAGGTCGCCGTCACGTATGACAATATGCTGATCCGCGGCAACGTGTTCGATATGAACGCTTCCGTTCCCGCGATCGCGCTGTCGAACGTAAAGGGCGTCACGATCCGCGAGAACGAGGGCGCCAACGCGCAGAGCGCCGCGATCGTTTCGATCGGCGCGATGATCGCCGGCAGTCAGCTGGAGATCTCCGAAAACGCCTTTGATACGGCGCTTGCCGTCGACGCGACGGGCGCGTCTATGAGCGGATATCTGCTGGTCAGCGAGAATACCTTCAAAGGCGGCAAGGGCGTACGGTTGAACGGTGAAAACGCCAACGGTGGTTTTATATTCAACTTCTACTCCAATACCGCCGAGACGACCTCCTGGGCCGTGGATGTGACGCAGGCGCAGCGGTCGCTGGCGGATAACTTTACCGCCAATCAGAACAGTTTTGCCTCGATCGACAGATCTGTCTCGGTGGAGTACGGTAATATCGATACCACAGGCATCTCGCCGGTGGATATCACGGAAAACTATTACGGCACGGCGACGCCGGGCAACGACTACTTCGATTCCAACTATTCTTACAAACCCTATTATGTCAACGCGGCGAAAACGGCGCTTTCCAATCAGATCTATGATGTGGACATCACCGTCGACGGACAGCCTGTCGTTGATAACGGACACAATATGTATGCCAGCCCCGCCGGCACCGTGGCGATCGTCAAGGCGGCCTTCGCGGAGCAGAATATCGTGGAGCAAGCGGCGATCGGCAGCGTGTTCACAGCGGACAGAGAGAATTTCTACGCCGGCGACACCGCGTCGTTTGCGATGGATGAAAAGAAAGTGGCGTATATCACCATCTTTTCGCTGGACGGCACGGAGAAAGAGGTACAAACCGTAACGCTTTATCCCATCTCCGCCAATCCCGTATTGGATGTCTATAATGTGGCATCCTGCACGATCGACGATATGACGGTCAAGATCACGGTGGATAACAAAGCGACCAAGTGGACGCCGTCACTCGAGATCGTCGACGATCTCGCGATCACGCTTTACAGTGACGCCGCCCGCACCAAAAAGATCACCGGCGACGTGACGCTTGCCGGCGACCTTACCAGGGTGTACGGCGTTGTGAAGGGATATGAGCCGGTCACGTTCGAGATCTATAAGAAGTTGTCCTCGGAAAAGGCGATCCTCTCCTTTAAGGACGCGTATTCTATGGAATATACCGGCAGCAACACCATCACCGTCAAGCTGGATGACCGCAAAACCACAGTGGATCTGACGGCGACGGTCAGCGCCGGCGCGACCTATCAGGTGTACAGCGACGCGGGACTTATGAACGAGTTTACCGCTGTCACGGCGGTGGATGACACTGTTGACACGCTGTATTACAACGTTGTCGCGGCGGACGCCTCCTATAAGGTGTTCACGGTGACGATCATCAGGATCACCGTTGTGGATCCCGTGATCCTTTCCATCGCGGGCACGACCGGTTTTACCGTTAAAGGCAACAGCATTACGGCAAAGATCTCCTCTTACAATTCGAAAGAAGGATTTGCCGTCCACTGTGAGACCAATCCCGGATGTACTGTCCGGCTGTATACCGAGGCTTCTCACGACTATGTCATCAAAAACAGCACGGTATTCTTCTCTGCCACCACGGCGCGTTTCAACGCCGTCGTCACCTCTCCGGACGGAGTGAAGACGAGAGAGTATACCATCGCGCTGACCAAACCCGCCGCCTCCGTCACCTTTGTGGACGAGATCCCGGGCTGGGCGAAGAAAGCGGTCGAGAAGATGAAAAATTCCGGCGTTGTGACCGGTGTCAAGACAAGCAAGGGGATCGCGTTCGACGCGAACGGCAAAACCACGCGGGAGATGATGGCGTGCTTTGTCATCCGTATGCTCGGCATCGACGAGACGCAGTATTCCGGTATGGATCTCGCGGCGTATTATGATGACTATGAGGAGATCAGCGATTGGGCGGTCAACGCGGTCAAGGCGGCGACGGCGCTCGGCATCCTCTCCGGCGCGGCCTCCGGCGGCAAGAACTATGTGTATGCCCAAAACAACATTACGCGCGAGCAGTTCGCCGTGGTGTTGGTCAGAGCCATTAAGAAGGATAAGATGAACGTCAGCGGGTATAGTCTCAAATATACCGACGCGTCCTCCATCTCCTCCTGGGCGAAAACTTATGTCAAGATCATCTCCAAACTCGGCTATATGACCGGCAGCAACAACAAGTTTATGCCGAAAAACAATATCACGAGAGCGGAGATCGTACAGACCTTTGCCAACATGGACTGATGCTGAAGCATTAAAAGCGCTCTTTATGCCGACTGTTCTTTAGAACGGTCGGCACAGGCGAGGTACTCTTAAAGACGCTACCGGCTGAAGTAGGGGAAAAACCCTTATTTCAGCCGGTATTTTTGTCGTGTATCAGTGCGAGAGGGGGACTGGCGCCGCAAATTCCGGTAGTGATGTTTGCCCTTTCGGGCAAGTGATGATACTTCCTTTCCTATATTAAAAAAAACGATCTTTTTACAGAGGGAGTGAAAAGATCCGGCCGGCGAAACTTTTGTTTCGCCGGCTTTTCCTTTTTTTTATGTTATGCGCGCGTTTTACGGCGGGACTGCGGGAGAACCGCGGAAGCGAAAAAAGTTTCGTCCGCTTTTTCCGCGATGTAACAT
>LVAN01000048.1 GCA_001604045.1 Clostridiales bacterium Firm_08
TGCGAGGACAGCGGAACGGTCTGGGAAGGCCGGCCAGAGAGGGTGAAGGCCCCGTACGCGAAATCCGAGCACCATGCAGGGCGTACCTGAGTACGGCGGGACACGAGGAATCCTGTCGGAATCTGGGGGGACCACCCTCCAAGGCTGAATACTCGGCAGCTACCGATAGCGCATAGTACCGTGAGGGAAAGGTGAAAAGCACCCCGGGAGGGGAGTGAAAGAGAACCTGAAACCGTGGACCTGCAAGCGGTCAGAGCCCGCAAGGGTGATGGCGTGCCTTTTGTAGAATGAGCCTGCGAGTTACCGTATGCAGCGAGGTTAAGGGATAGGAGTCCCGGAGCCGAAGGGAAACCGAGTCTGAATAGGGCGAATAGTTGCATGTGGTAGACCCGAAGCCAAGTGATCTATCCATGTCCAGGCTGAAGCCCGGGTAAAACCGGGTGGAGGGCCGAACCTAAATCCGCTGAAAAGGGTTGGGATGAGGTGTGGATCGGAGCGAAAGACTAAACAAACTTGGAGATAGCTGGTACTCCCCGAAATAGCTTTAGGGCTAGCGTCGGACGGACTGCCACGGAGGTAGAGCACTGGATAGGTGCGGGCCCTTCACCGGGTACCAAGCTTAACCAAACTCCGAATGCCGTGGTACAATATCCGGCAGTCAGACGGCGACTGATAAGGGCCGTCGTCGAAAGGGAAACAGCCCAGACCGGCAGTCAAGGTCCCAAATGTATGCCAAGTGGGAAAGGAAGTGCGATTGCACAGACAGCCAGGAGGTTGGCTCAGAAGCAGCCACACCTTCAAAGAGTGCGTAACAGCTCACTGGTCGAGTAGTCGTGCGCCGACAATTCAACGGGGCTAAGCATACAACCGAAACTCCGGCACAGTGCGAGACGCTGTGGGTAGGGGAGCATTCCATGTACGGAAGAAGTCGGGGCGGGAGCCCCGGTGGACGGGATGGAAGAGAGAATGCAGGCATGAGTAACGAAAAGACGGGTGGGATCCCCGTCCGCCGGAAGCCTAAGGTTTCCAGGGTAAAGGCAATCTACCCAGGGGTCAGTCGGCCCCTAAGGCGAGGCCGAAAGGCGTAGCCGATGGGAAGCAGGTCAACATTCCTGCACCTCATGCATGACCGATGGAGGGAAGCATAGGGCGGAGCACAGCAGGGCGACGGTCGTCCCTGTCGAAGCGGCGAGGCGCTGAGGGATCGAGTCAAATGCCGGTCCCGAGCCGAGCCGGGAGCGAGCCGACCCACGGGAAGGCGAAGTGTGCCGAGTCGTCGTGACTGGAAACACCTCCTAAGGACATGATGCATGGGACCGTACTAGAAACCGACACAGGTGGGCGAGCTGAGAATGCGAAGGCGCACGGAAGAATTCACGTAAAGGAACTCGGCAAAATGCATATGTAACCTAGGGAAAAATATGGCCCGCGCGAGCGGGTTGCAGAGAAATGGCCCATGCGACTGTTTACCAAAAACACAGGTCCATGCGAACCAGCAATGGGAAGTATATGGACTGACACCTGCCCGGTGCTGGAAGGTCAAGGGGAGATGTTAGGAGAAATCCGAGGCATCGAACTCAAGCCCCAGTAAACGGCGGCCGTAACAGCGAAATTCCTTGTCGGGTAAGTTCCGACCCGCACGAATGGTGTAACGATATGGGCACTGTCTCTACGTGAAGTCCGGTGAAATTGAAGTTCGGGTGAAGATGCCCGATACTTGTGGTTAGACGGAAAGACCCCGTGAACCTTTACTTCAACTTGATATGGAAACCTGGTTCCCCATGTGTAGGATAGGTGGGAGGCAGGGAGGCATGGTCGTCAGACTGTGCGGAGCCGATGGTGAAATACCACCCTTGAGGAACCAGGTTTCTAACACGTGCCATGAACTGGTATGTGGACAGTGTCAGGCGGGAAGTTTGACTGGGGCGGTCGCCTCCCAAAGTGTAACGGAGGCGCGCGATGGTCACCTTAGGACGGTTGGGAATCGTCCGTCAAGTGCAAAGGCATAAGGTGGCCTGACTGCGAGGCGTACATGCCGAGCAGGTACGAAAGTAGGTCTTAGTGATCTGGCGGTAGCGTGTGGAAGCGCCGTCACTTAACGGATAAAAGGTACTCCGGGGATAACAGGCTGATCTTGCC
>LVAN01000030.1 GCA_001604045.1 Clostridiales bacterium Firm_08
ATATAGTTACCGCTGTATTGAAGTGTTTTGCTTTGATATGGCGGCTTCTTTTTTTCGGCAGATTTATGGAAAACTCTAAAATCTGCCGAAGTTTTTTCTTCGTATTCGAGCCGATGAAGTGCTAAAAGTGCGCAGATTTCGAGTCCGGTGCTCAATTTGGAATATAGTGGAAGTTGGTATACTTTCTACGGAACCTGGTGGAACTTTTTCGTTTGTGCAAATTCGTCCGTTGAAAGCGCCGAGAACCCGAAAATGTACTGTTTACAAGGGTTTTTGGCGTTTTTTGATTTGGCAGAGATTTTTGCAGAATGAGGAGAAAATGGAGAGAAAAACAAATAAACGATAACTAAGAGTCCTTTCCGGCTTTTGCATGGAGAGGACTTTTCTTTTTCCACAAAAACTTCATACAAAAACACAAATCCGTTACTACTTGATACGTGAAGGGGTTTCAAAATAATAGACCAAAATGTTTTTTCTGTACGAGTAAGTATAGTGGAGGACAAAATGTTTCGCCAGTTTGAAGAGATTTCCTACCAATAGGATAGTGAGAGGTAAAATTTTTTGGCTCAAATTCGATTTTTCGTTACTACTTGATAAGTGAGAAAACTTTTTTCAAAAAACGTAGACCAAATTTGGAAAAATCGTGCCAATAGAATATTAGAGAGATAAATTTCAAAACTCCACTTACTATTTCCGAAAAAAGAGTGAGATACAGAGCGAGAGGGTTTAAGTGTAAATAATTTGCGAACATTTTGCTCGATAAGCTCAAAAGCACCCCCCCAAAAACCTCTAATAACTGTATATAGGTGAGGGCATAATTCAACACCCCCTGAAAGCGGGTTGAAAACTTGCCTGAAATCTGTATATAAGTGAGGGCACATAAAACGCCCTCCGTGATCCTTGACAACTGAATAGCCGTATTGAACCCTGCGCCGACCTTTCGGGAAGACGAAACATATTTAGGGCGCCCTTTTACATTCGGAGCAATCCGTAAATTTACGAAAGGAGGAAATCTTTATGAAAAGGATTTCCAAAAACGGGCTGAATAAGCCCCACGACAACATCGTCTTCAACATCCCGGAAACGTCGGCTGAAGAGAGGATGAAGGCGCGATCCCGCCTTCATCGGGCGCTTGCAAAAGGCGTGAGACACATCGGATCGGTCCCGTCCTATCGGGAGGGCAACAAGCTCATCATCCCGCTCGACGCGCTGCTCGAGTGCATTTTCAATCAGGACAACAAGGAGGGCGGCAGATGAACGGACTATTTGCAACGTGCGGGAGAGCAAGAAACTATGCCTGCGGCGGCGACCCTGCGATCTCCCGCGTCCACGGTTTAGCAAGCACTGGATTTGTTCCCACAAATCCGCTTGTCAGGGCGTACCCTGAAACCCTGGGAGGTGACGCTCATGACTAAAATCAACCGTGGCGTCGCTATTAAAGTGCGGCTGACCGCAGAAGAAAAAGATCTCCTCAAAGAGCAGTCGGCACGCACCGGCAGAACGCAGAGTGACATCATTCGTTCCGCGTGGAAGAAGCTGAAAATTATCGAACTGCCGCCCGCCGACTTTGCGGAAACGGTCGTGCAGCTTCGCCGTATCGGCAACAATCTCAACCAGCTCACCCGCGCGGCAAACGCGGGCGAGGTCAATATTTCGGAGATCAAAAGCGTACTCAGCGAGATTGTTGCTATCGACAAAAAGCTTTACAAAACCCTGTCGGGAGGTGGTCTTAAATGGCTGTAACGAAAATTTGGCCGGTGCGCGACCGATTCGACAAGGTGCTCGACTACGCCGCCAACGCAAAGAAGACCGACGCGGATATCGAGAAATACCACGCGTTCGACAGCGTGATTGATTACGCGGTGGACGGCGACAAAACCGAGAAGTGTTTTTATGTCAGCGGAGTAAACTGTCTGCCCGAAAACGCCAAGGAGACCTTTGCCGCCACGCAAAAGCGATACGGCAAGACGACAGGCAAGGTTGCCTACCACATGTACCAGTCCTTCGCAGAGGGCGAAGTGGACGCGGATACCGCGCACAAGATCGGCATGAAACTGGCCGAGGAAGTATTCGGAGACCGCTTTGAGGCGCTTGTCGGCACCCACCTGAACACGGATCACTTTCACAATCACATCGTCATAAACGCCGTGTCGTGGAGGGACGGGCTGAAGTACAACGACTGCCCGGCGACTTACGCTAAGATCCGCGAAGTCTCCGACCGCCTGTGTCGGGAATACGGACTGTCGGTGATCGAGCATTCGCAGGGAAAAGCCAAGCCGTACGGCGAGTGGAAAGCGGAGCAGGACGGTCAGTGGACGGTGCGCGGAGCGATACGGGCGGCGATCGACACCGCTATAATCGGTTCAAAGACCAAAGCGCAGTTTGTCGATGCTATGAAGCAGATGGGGTTTTTGATCGACCAAAGCGGCAAATATCCGAAAATCAAACAGGTCGGAACCGAACGCTTCGTTCGGTTTAAGTCGCTTGGGGACGGATATGACGTGCCGGACATTTTGGCTCGCATCGCGGAAAACGAGCGTCAGATGTTCCCGCGTATTCCCGATCAGGAAGACCCGAAGCAAGTTTTCGAGGGCGAAGACGAGCCGATTGCTTTGATGACTTTCGTTCCGATGTTCCGCTGTTACAACCGGGCGTTAAATCTTGCGACAGAGCGACCGCGAACCAACCGCCGTATCTATTTCCTTGTTCGGCAGGACACAAGCGCCATGCGGTTGTATGTGGACTCGGCGCGGCTTGTAACGGAGCATCAGCTTCACAGCAAAGAGGATGTACTCGCCTATAAACAACACGCCATGGGCGAAATCGACCGTTTCACAAAAGAACGGCAGGAGGCGCGAAACGCTATCAAACGCGCTAAACGTTCAGGCGATACAACCCTTTATTCTCACGCAAAGTACAACGTCGATGTGCTGACAAGGCGGCTTGCCAAACTGCGCCGTGAGGTCACGACCTGCGACGAAGTGATCGAGCGAAGCGAACACGTTCGGGAAAACCTGCGGCGTATCGCGGAAAACGATTTTCGCGGCGACGTTATAAGAGGCAACCTCTGCAACACTGTTGCAGAGGTTGAACGGTCATGATACGGCGTACAAAAATTCTGCACCACTGGTGCAGAATTAAATCGGTCGGAATCAGGCACAAAGAAATTCTGCAACACTGTTGCAGAATTATTGCGGGAATAAAAAGCGGGGAGGTAAAATGATGGCGGAGAAGAAACCTGATAATGAGCGCCGCTCGGTGCGGGAACTGCTGGGGCTTAAGGGCGGGCACCGCGAATACAAAATTAACGGCGTCACCTACGTTGTATCGGGACAGTACACCGAGGAAAAGAAAGACGGCACGGACAAGACCTTCACAGACCGTATTGAAGACTTTATAGGCAGTGAATTCGCAGAATTGACAGACATTGATGATGAGCCTAATATTAATAAGAAAAATGCGCACAGGGCTGCCGGAAAGGAGCGTTAATGCAGCCCAAAAACAACCCTGTCGGCATCACCGCTCTCTATTGCCGACTGTCCCGTGACGACGGGACGGATAAGGAGAGCAACTCCATCGAAAACCAGAAGAAACTTCTCACCGCCTACGCCAAGGATCACGGCTTTGAGAACATCCGCATCTATGTGGACGACGGCTACACCGGCACGAACTTCAACCGTCCCGACGTCCAGCGGCTGATGCAGGATATTGAGGACGGTTTTGTTTCGACCCTGATCGTCAAGGATATGTCCCGACTCGGGCGCGAATATCTGCAGGTCGGCTACTACACCGAGCAGTTTTTTCCCGAGCACGATGTGCGGTTTATCGCCGTCAACGACAACGTGGACAGTATCAACGAAAACGACGATTTCGTGCCGATCCGCAACGTCTTCAATGAACTGTACGCCAAGGATATCAGCCGCAAATGCCGCTCGGCGCACAAGACCCGCGGCAAATCGGGCGTTCCGCTCGGTCAGCCGCCCTACGGGTATATGAAAGATCCGGAGAACAAGAAACGATGGATCATCGACCCGGAGGCGGCGCCGGTGGTGCGGGAGATCTTTAAGCTCTATCTTGAGGGCAACGGCATCGACACCATCGCCCGCATCATGCAGGAGGAGGGGCATCTCAACTGCACCGCCTACTGGCATGAAAAAGGCGTTGGCAGAGGCGGCAAGAAGACTCAGCCCAACCCCTGCAAGTGGAAGTGCTCCACCGTATCGGGCATCCTCTCGCGGCAGGAATACTGCGGAGACGTCATCAATTTCAAGACCTATTCCAAGTCCTTCAAAAACAAGAAGCGTCTTGAAACGCCGAAAGAGCAACAGATGGTATTCAAGGACGTGCACGAGCCAATTATTGACCGATCCACCTTTGAAAAGGTGCAGAAAATGATCGGCAAGACCAAACGCCGCCCGCCGAAGGAGGAAAATGGCCCGAAGAGCATCTTCTGCGATTTCGTCTACTGCGCGGACTGCGGGAAAAAGTTGTGGTATCACACCAGCACCACCAATAAGGATATCCACTTTTTCTCCTGTTCAAACTACGAAAAGGACTATCGCGGCACCTGCAAGACCCGGCACTATATCCGCGCCGACGCGCTCTACACCATCGTGACGATGGAACTGCGCAGACTTGCGGACTATCTGCGGGACGATGAGGACCGCTTTGCCGAAATTCTTGCGAGAAAAAGCGATAAGGACTATCAGACGGCGCACAAGCAGACGACGGGCGAACTGACAAAAGCCACCAAGCGGCTGGAGATGATCCCGAAGCTACTCAAAAAGCTCTATGAGGACAACGCGGGCGGCAAGGTCAGCGATGAGGATTATATGGTGCTGTCCCGCGAATACAACGAGGAGCGGGCGCGTACCAAAGACCGTATCATTGTTTTGCAGGAGAAGCTCAAAGACCTTGACGACCGTCGCTATGAGCGGGACAAGTTCGTCCGCGCGATCCGCAGGTTTATGGAAATGAAGGTTTTAACCAAGAACCTGCTGACCGAGCTGATCGATAAGATCGAGGTACACGAAACCGAGGGCGTGGGCAAGAACCGCACGCAGCGCGTGGTGATCTACTACCGCTTCGTCGGGTATCTCGAGATTCCGGAGGAGGCGACCCGCTTTTCGGAGGACACGCGCCAGGGCGTAACGGTTTCGTATATCTCCTGCGCGCCGATCAAAGTTCACTACGGCGACGACGGAGAAGAAATCGAGGAAGGAGGATAAACCCACCCCATCAAGCCTCGCGGCTTGACGGGGACCCCGGAACAAAAAGGAGCAGGCGAACCTGCTCCGATACATAGTATGAAGATAAAAAAAAGAGAGTCCATAACTCAAATCCGTTATGAACTCTCTAAATGGTTGCGGGGGAAGGACTTGAACCAACGACCTTCGGGTTATGAGCCCGACGAGCTACCAACTGCTCTACCCCGCGATATATGATCGTGAATGTATTATACGGCATAAAAAGGGATTTGTCAAGAAAAACATTTCTTTTTTTGCGGGAAAAGATCCGTCAAAATCCGCCAAATGTGGCTTGAATTCTAAAAGAGGATGTGGTAGTATATACTTGGTATATAATAATTGTTTTGAACTTTTAGGAAAGGAAATCGACTATGTACTGTAAGTTTTGCGGAAGGCAGATCGCGGATGATTCCAAGTTTTGCGAATTTTGCGGCAATCTCGTGCAAAATCAGCGGATGACCGCGGAACGGCCGGAAGGGGATCTCGGAGAGCCGATCCGTTTGGATCTGCCGGACGAGGGACCCGCGGACGAAGCGTTGTCCGCACTGGAGGAAACGGTGGTATTCCGTCCGCAGCCGAAGGCGGAAACGCCCGCGAATCCGATCACGCCCCCGGCGCCGAAAAAAAAGAAAAAACTCAGCGGCGGAGCGATCGCGGGCATCGTTGCCGGATCGTTGGCGCTTATTGGTCTGATCGTTCTGATCGCGGTGCTTGCCTCGCGCCCGACGATACGCGACGTCGATGTTACGCAATTTATAAAGTTCAAGGTATCCGGATATAACGGATACGGCACGGCGACCTGCGAGATCGATTGGTCAGGACTGGAAACGGCGGCGCTCGGCGACTATCCGACGGGTACTGACAGCAAGAGCAAGAAAAAACAGGCGGAATACCGCGAACAGATCGCGATCTTGAAATCCGCTGTGACGCTGGAGTTTGAAAAGAGAGAAAATCTGTCGGTGGGGGATACGCTCAAAGCGACGGTCACCGTGGATGAGACGGCGGCGGAAACACTGCATATCAATTTCAGCAAAGCGCGTACCAAAGAATATATCGTGCGGGAAAAAGATCTCAACGGCAGCAGCGCGTTCGATCCGATCGCGGAGTTTGTCGATGTGAAGTTTGAAGGGTTGAGCGGCAGCGCGACGGCGGAAGTCGTTGCGAAGGAACGCAAGGAAAATTACTCATTCACGACGTACGACGGCAAAAAATATGTGTTGAAAGTCAGTGTGTCGGGAGAGGCTCTGCGGTTCCTGTTCACCGGTGAGGACGGTACGGAAAAAGAAGTCAGGATCGGCTATATGCTGGACAAGACGGAAAAGATCCAAAATAAGGACACCGTGACACTAACGCTCGACACCTCCGCCAAAAAGGAACTGATGGATTTCGGTCTTTCGATGAACAATTATCAGAAAACCTTTACGGCAAGCGGGTTGAACGCGATCGTCGATAAGATATCAACGATCGAAAAGACAAAGATCAGCGCGTGGAACACGTCGGTTTCCGCGCAGGTGCGGAAAACAGTGCTGGATAATTGGGCGGCATTTATCCACGCCGGCAATACCGCGCCTACGGGCACCGCGACGATGGAAAACATCAACCTGGTCGAAAAACTGCTGGTCTGCGGAGAAAAAAGCAACAAGCTGTATCTGGTCTATTCCGCGCAGATCGGCGATGATATGATCCTTTTGGACGGCGGCGCGCCGCAGACGATGTACTTCGCGGCGGTCATCGAAAACATCCTTACGGACGGTGACGGGAAACTGCTGGAAAAAGAGATCAAACTGCCGGAAGGCAATAAAAGCGACATTCTCGGCGCTTTCGCGTCGGTCGATGAATTTGAAAATGAGGTGTCCGATGACGGCACCATAAGTGAGGATAGGGAGTAAGAAAGATGAAAACGGATATTGAGATCGCGCAGTCGGCGCGCATCGCCGCCATACCGGAAAAGTATTTGGAAAGTTACGGGCGGTACAAAGCGAAGGTGGATCCCCGCCTGCTGACAGAAACGGAGGGCAGAGAAGGAAAACTCATCCTGGTGACGGCAATGACGCCGACCCCCGCCGGAGAGGGCAAGACAACGACGTCTATCGGGCTTGCCGACGGACTTTGTAAGATCGGGAAAAAAGCGGTGCTGGCACTTCGGGAACCTTCGCTCGGTCCGGTGTTCGGCATCAAGGGCGGCGCCGCCGGCGGCGGCTATGCGCAGGTCGTTCCGATGGAGGATATCAACCTGCACTTTACCGGAGATTTCCACGCGATCGGCGCGGCGAACAATTTGCTCGCGGCGATGCTGGACAACCATATTTATCAAGGGAACGCTTTGGGGATCGACCCGCGGCGGATCACCTGGAAACGCTGTGTGGATATGAACGACCGTCAACTCCGGTTCGTCACCGACGGACTGGGCGGCAGAGTCAACGGTGTGCCGCGGGAGGATGGATATGATATCACCGTCGCCAGTGAGGTCATGGCGGTGTTTTGCCTAGCAAGTTCCGTCACGGATCTTAAAGAACGCCTGTCACGAATCATCGTCGGCTATACGTACGACGAAAAACCGGTCACTGCCGGTGACCTGAAGGCCGTAGGCGCGATGACGGCGCTGCTCAAAGACGCGCTGAAACCCAACCTGGTACAGACTCTGGAGGGAACGCCCGCCTTTGTACACGGCGGACCGTTTGCCAATATCGCGCATGGCTGCAACTCTGTAATGGCGACGAAACTCGCGATGCGGCTGGGCGATTTCGCTGTCACCGAGGCGGGATTCGGCGCGGATCTCGGCGCGGAGAAGTTTTTGGATATCAAGTGCCGCATGGCGGGGCTGACGCCCTCCGCCGTCGTGATCGTCGCGACGGTGCGGGCGCTCAAAATGCACGGCGGCGTGCCGAAAACGGAACTGGTCGGCGAAAACCTCGTGGCGCTGGAAAAAGGGCTTCCCAACCTGCTGCGGCATATCCGCTGCATCAAAGAGGTCTACGGACTGCCCGCCGTGGTGGCGCTCAACCGTTTCCCGACGGATACCGACGCGGAGATCGCTATGGTGATGGAAAAATGTGAGGCGCTTGGCGTGCAGGCGGTCATCAGTGACGTATGGGCGAAAGGCGGCGACGGCGGCGCGGAGCTCGCGCGGCAGGTCGTGCGCCTCTGCGAAACGGAAACGCCTGATTTCCGTTATTCTTACGAATTGAAGGGCGGCATTGAGGATAAAGTGCGCGCCATTACCCGCAAAGTATACGGCGGGAAACATGTCGCCGTTATGCCGAAAGCCAAAAAAGAGATCGCGGCGCTGACGGCGCTCGGGTTTGGCAATTTGCCGGTGTGCGTCGCCAAGACGCAGTATTCCTTTTCCGACGATCCGGCGCTGCTCGGCGCGCCGGAAGGGTTTGCGGTCACTGTAAAGAGCGTCAGAGTTTCGGCAGGCGCCGGATTTGTCGTAGTGCTGACCGGTGATATCATGACGATGCCGGGACTTCCGAAAAAGCCGTCGGCGGAGAACATCGACGTTGATGAAAACGGTAGGATCACAGGATTATTTTAAGGAGAGATCGAATGGAATACCGCACGGAACACGACTCTATGGGCGATATGAAAGTCCCCGCCGACAAGTATTGGGCGGCGCAGACACAGCGGAGTTTTGAGAATTTCAGGATCGGCACCGAACGGATGCCGACGGAGATCCTGCGCGCCTTCGGCGTTCTGAAAAAAGCCGCGGCGATCGCCAACGGAGAACTCCGTCCCGACAAAATGACGGCGGAAAAGGTCGCCGCCGTCAGCGCGGTGTGTGACGAGATCGGAGAGGGGAAACTTGACGGGCATTTTCCGCTGGTCGTCTGGCAGACGGGCAGCGGCACTCAATCCAATATGAACGTCAATGAGGTCGTCGCCAACCGCGGCAACGAGATCGCGGGCAAAAATCTGTTACATCCCAACGATGACGTCAATATGAGTCAATCCTCCAATGATACGTTTCCGACCGCGATGCATATCGCGGCGGTCACGGCGCTGGAGGACAGAGTACTTCCCGCCGTGGAAAAACTCATCTCGACATTCCGGCGTTTGGAAGCGGAAAACGACGATATCGTCAAAAGCGGCAGAACGCATTTGCAGGACGCGACGCCTGTTAAATTTTCCCAGGAGATCTCCGGCTGGCGGAGTTCGCTGGAACGGGACGGAGAACTTATCACGCTTGCCCTTCGTCCTTTAAAGGAACTCGCGCTGGGCGGCACCGCTGTCGGCACGGGGCTCAACGCGCCGAAGGGTTTTGATAAAAAGGTGGCGCAGACCGTCAGCCGGCTGACCGGCAAGACGTTTGTCACGGCGGACAATAAATTTCATGCTCTGACTTCAAAGGATGAGATGGTGTTCGCGCACGGCGCGCTCAAAGCGCTCGCCGCCGATCTGATGAAGATCGCCAATGACATCCGCTGGCTCGCCTCGGGCCCCAGAAACGGCTTGGGGGAGATCCGCATCCCCGAAAATGAACCGGGATCATCTATTATGCCCGGCAAGGTCAATCCCACACAGTGCGAGGCGGTGACGATGGTCGCCGTGCAGGTGATGGGCAACGACGTTGCCGTCGGCATGGCGGCGTCCCAGGGCAATTTTGAACTCAATGTGTTTTTGCCGGTCTGCGCGTATAATTTTCTGCAATCAGCGCGGCTGCTGGCGGACGCGATGCTGTCCTTCAACGATCACTGCGCGGTCGGCATCAGGGCGGACCGTGAAAAAATGAAGGCAAATCTTGACAATTCTCTGATGCTTGCCACGGCGCTCAATCCGGTCATCGGATACGAGAACGCCGCCAAAACCGTGCAAAAAGCGTTTAGGGAAAACATCACACTCAAAGAGGCGTGCGTTTCCCTCGGTTTTCTGACATCCGAACGCTTTGACGAGATTTTTCATCCTGAAAAGATGGTCTAAGAGACAAACTGAAAAGGAGGAAAATCATATGAAAAACAAAGGAATTTTGAGTGTCCTGCTGTGTGCGGTTCTGTTAATTTCGTTTATGGGGATCTTTTCCGCTTCCGCAGTATCGTGGAATGGTTTCGGATACAAGCTGTACTTCTTGGGCAAGCTCTATGAGCCGGGTACAATCACTGCGGCTTCTACTGTGGTAATCGTTTCAGCGGACCAAAATCTGACAACGATCGCCGTTCCGGCGTCTATCGACGGCAAAACCGTTACACAGGTACAATGGCTGGGGCCGGTGAATACCGTAAAGCAAAATACCAAGGCGACCACCATTTCCATTCCCGCCAGTGTTTATGAGATCAATATAGACACCCTCGCCCTTTTTAAAAATCTGACCTCTATTACCGTGGATGCGGGCAATAGTAATTACGCTTCGTACGACGGAGTGCTATATAATAAAGAAAAGACGAAAATGCTGTTCTGTCCCGGCGGTAAGAGCGGTACCGTTACGCTTCCGTCCAGCCTCACAAGTCTTGGCGCCAAAGCGTTTTTAGGCGCGATCAACACCAACAACCAGTATGCGGGATGCCCAAAGATCTCGGCGTTTTCCATGTCGACGCCAAGTTCCGCCTATTCGACGCAGGACGGCGTTCTGATGAATAAGGCTAAGACAACGATCGTCCGGTTTCCCCGCGCGAAATCCGGGACGGGATATACGATCCCCGCATCGGTGCAGACCATCGGTAAGGAAGCGTTTTCTAATTGTGCGGGTGTGA
Organism: Clostridiales bacterium Firm_08; assembly: GCA_001604045.1. Classification (GTDB taxonomy): domain Bacteria; phylum Bacillota; class Clostridia; order Oscillospirales; family QAKW01; genus Firm-08. Next base: position 10,934 of record LVAN01000030.1, read on the forward strand.
CAAAGATCACAATTCCCGGCACTGTGAAGAATATTGGGAACAAAGCTTTTTACGGATGTCCCATCACTACAATCACACTCGGCAACGGCGTTGTGAGTATCGAGGACGGCGCCTTCCAGTCCTGTAAAAAACTGACAGCGGTTTCTCTGCCGTCAAGCATCCGTAAAATAGGGAAACTCGCGTTTTATGACTGCACAGCGCTGAAGACCGTGGTGATCGCCGATGGCGTGAGCGGCGCAAAGGCAGCATGCTTCGCGGGGTGCACCGCTTTGACGGAGATTACGATCCCCGGCAGTATCAAGGATATACCGGAAGAAATGTTTTACGGCTGTACGGCGCTCAAAAAAGTAACGCTCCGCAAGGGAATCAAAACCATCGGAGACGGGGCTTTCGCATACTGCGTCAGTCTGAGCAAGTTGGCGCTTTCCGATGATCTGACGACAATCGGGGAAAGAGCGTTTGAATGGACCGCGAGCCTTACGACGCTGACCGTCCCGGCAAGTGTGAAAAAAGCGGGAAGCGGTGCTTTTGAAAACTCCGCTCTTGAAAACGTCACGTTTTACGGCACGCGCTGGCAGTGGATGTCATTGAATATAAATGTTCATGCGTTCATTCCTTGTAAAATCGACGTGTATTCCTCACGCTCCGGTACCGCCGCGGGCGGCAAGGTTTATGACCTCGGAACGACCGCTACGCTGGAAGCGACTTCAAAGAAGGCGTTTTTAGGGTGGTACGATCCTGACGGGAAACTGATCACCAAGAAAAATCCATATTCATTTGAAACGAAAAAAGCGCGGACGTTCATTGCCATGTTTGAGGGCGACGTGTTTTACGATATCCCCAAAAAGGCGTGGTATCTGCAAAGCGCGATGGAAGCGTATGAGCAGGGGCTTGTTTCGGGGACCAACCTGATCACTTTCTCCGCCGAAAAAACACTGACGCGCGCCGAAATGGTGACGCTGCTGGCGAGACTGGAGGGCGTGGAGGCAAGCGGAAAGGCGACGACTGTTTTTAAAGACGTCCCGCAGAAATCCTGGTACACCGGCGCCGTCGCCTGGGCGTATAAAAACAATATCGTGGCAGGTGTCAGCAAGACGGAATTCGCCCCCGCCGCCGTCGCGACGAGAGAACAGTTTATTACGATCCTTATGCGCTATCTGACGGGATATAAGAAAATGAAGATCGGGCGCGCGTCTCTGCCGTACAGCGACGCGAAAAGCGTGTCTCCCTTCGCGCGCGCGAGTATGGAACGCGCGCAATGCATCGGGCTTGTGCAGGGAACGGACGGAAAAGTTCGTCCGCAGGCAACGATCACCCGCGCGGAAAGCGTATCGCTCATTATGAGGGTAAAAAACTATATCGAAAGTCAGACGTCCAACGAGTGACAACAAATATAAAAACACCGGTTCGCATTGAACCGGTGTTTTTTGTATGTGTTCTGACGTTATCGCTTTCCGCTTTTCAGCAGGACGGGGCAGGGAAGGAAAAAGATCACGCCGCCCGCCGTGAGCAGCAGGGCGGCAAAGAAAAGGGAAAGTGTGAAAAAGTCGAAAATAATACCAAAAAGGATCAGGATGACCGGCGGAAAGATCAGCAGCATGCGCACCATCACCTGGATCAGAGAACTGATAACGGGCGTCAGCGAGGAGGGCAGGAGCTGGGATACAAGCAACCCGCCCGCGCTGTTGTACAGCGCCAGCGCCGCGAGCAGTAAGGACCAAACGGCGGCTTCCCAAACGGGCGCGCGCAGTATGGCGCAGCCGATCCAAAACGCGGGCAGAAATGCGAGCGCCGCGTCGGTGAGGGAGTAAAGCAGAGACCAAAATAACTTTTTCCAAGGCGCTTCCGGCATCAGATAGATCACATCACGGCTCGTCTCCACGGCAATGGGATCGCCGAAGCCTGCGAAAAACAAGATCATTGCGAAAATGCCGCCGATCAGCGCGGGCGTACGGGATTGAAGCACGATGCTTTGCAGGGTGCCGGGCAGGATGGCGGCGGCAAGATAGATCCATGTCATTCCTGTAAGAAGACCGAAAGCAGCGCTGTGACGGCGGACGGCCCAGCCCTTGAAAAACAGGACCGAGGCGCCTTCGCCGCGCCCGATCTGCCGGGCCGCGCGATCCTTTTCGGACTCTTTGTGTCTCTTGGCGGCGGCCTTGCCCGCCTTGATCTCCTCCTGCCGTTTAAAATGCTCGCTGGCGCCTTGCAGGGCGTCCTCGTAAAAATCGACCTTTATGCTCCATATCAGGCGGATCATCAGCAGGATGACAATAAGACAACCGAGAGCGCAGAGCGCGACGGCGATCCACCGCCCTTCCGCGGCAAACGCGATGATCCCTTTGAGCCAGCCCCAGACGGGGATATACCGGCTTGCCTCCGACGCGAACAACGCGCGGGCGCTTTGCCAGGGATCGCCCGTCGCGAGGTAGTGAGCGATATATACGGCGACGGCCGCTGTTAGGATGCCGAGACTGATCGGCAGCAGGATCTTTTTGAGCGAGGGTCTTGTCGCGGTAACGCTGTAAAAGAACAGATTGATCAGTTTGCCGGTCATCAGGAGCAGGCCCCACGCGGCGAGCAGACAGAGCGCCGACTGCCAGGACATGCCGAGATTAAAGATCAGATTGGGAAGCTGAAAGACAAGATATAGCGATCCGACCAGCAAAAGTCCCATTTGCAGAATGGTGCGGAACAGCAAAATGGTCTGCGGCGGTTCGGGGGAGGGAAAGAGAAAATTGACGTCCGGCATCGTGAACAACGCTGTGGTCTTTTTACCGTTGGAGCGGGCGGCCGCCGCTTTATCCGCGCTGTAAACGTTCCACACCAGCATCAAAAGGATGATGCCGCCGGATACGACCTCGACGATGTCCATGGCGACCTCGCGCTGCTCCGGCGTCATAGAGCGGGAGGCGTTATCCGTTTCGCTTGTTCCCGGCGTGTTTTTCTCGACCGCCGTGCCGATGACGATGCCGATCAGCCCGCCCATCAGCGCGCAGACCAGCATAAAGATCAGAAGGATGGATACCCAGGTGCGCAACAACTTTTTGACGGCGTTGACAAAAGTGTGGAAAATGTAGTAGGGAAGCAGCCGCATCGTTACTCCTCCTCCGGTTCCGTCACTTCAAAGAAAACTTCCTCAAGCGTTTTGCCCGCGGCTTCGATCTCCCGACGGTCCACGTTGGCTTTGACAAGTCCGTTCTGCAGGATGATGGTGCGGTCCCACAGCATATCCACGCTGTCGATGATATGCGTACTGAGCAGGACGGACCGTCCCTGCTCTTTCATCTCGTGGATCATTTCCTTGAGTTCCTTGATGGCGTGGGGATCCAGCCCGATCATCGGCTCGTCCAGCAGTACGACGCGCGGACGGGGCAGCAGCGCGCAGCAGATGCTGAGTTTTTGCTGCATTCCTTTGGACAGCTCGTCGCCGAACTTCTTCTTTTTGTCGGAAAGTTCCAGTCTGTCCAGCAGCTCCTGCGCGTAGTCCTCATATCCTTTGAGCCGATAGGCGCGCGCGATGAACTCAAGATGCTCTGCCACCGTGAGGTTGGGATAGAGGCTTGGCATTTCCGGCACATATCCGAGCAAACGCTTGGCGTCCGATGATTTGTTATCATATCCGTCCACCGTGATCGTACCCTCATAGCGCAGAAAGCCGATGACGGATTTGAGCAGGGTGGACTTGCCGGCGCCGTTGGGTCCCAGCAGGACGCAGATACTGCCGTCCGGCACGCCCAGGCTGATATGATCGACGGCGGTATATTTTCCGTACCGCTTGGTGAGGTTTTGAATACTGAGCATTTTTGTACCTCCTTTCGTTAGTCATATTCACTATATACCCTCGCCGTTTTTTTGTCAATATCCACAAATTTTCCGGAAAACCGTAAATATTGGAATTATCGGTTGCTTTTTCTTACTATATGCTATATAATTAGAGTGAAAGAAATTGGGAAAGTCTCATCTGACGTTTGAAACGATAAGGAGTGATCGCTATGAAAAAGATGCGGACGGTCGCCGTCGGTGTGATCCTGGCGTTGACGCTGGTCCTGTTCGCCTCGTGCAGCGGCAGGACATATGATGACACCAAAGCGCTCGGGCAACTGTACACCATCAGTGACCGCAGCTCACAAAATTCTCAGGAAGTGAATGAGACGGTCATCAAACAAACGGAGCACCGGCAGGCGGAAGCTGACAATTCCGGCAATACCGACAGCGGTAATGACAACTCCGGCAATACTGACAACACCGATACCGGCAATACCGATACCGGCAACGACGATACCGGCAACACCGATAACGGCAATACTGACAACACTGATACCGGCAATACCGATAACGGCGACGACAATACCGATGACGAATACAACGGCGGCAGTACGGATGACCGGGATTACAGTACGACCTGTATGAGTTTCAACGTTTTGGCATACGACACGCACAACGTCGGATACGACACCCCGGAGGTCCGCCTCAACTACATTGAGAGCACGATCAATAAATACGACGCCGATCTGATCGGCACGCAGGAACTGATGGGACCCCATACCAACAACGCCGGCTATGACAGCGTCAAGGAACTGACCAAGCGGCTGTCCTCCAAATACGGGTTTTGCAGCGCGCTGGATGATAAAGGATTTACGCTGTCCGCACTTACCATTGGATCGGGACTCGTGATTTTTTACAGACTGGATCGTTTCGAGGTCAAGGACAGAGGATGTAAAGTATACTCCAATGACGCGAACCGCCATTACCAGTGGGTCAAGTTTTTCGATAAGCAGGAAAACGTCACCATCTTTATGACCAACACCCACTTTTCCATCAACCCGAGCGGAGACAGCACGGCGGGGCAGAAGATCCGTAATCAGCAGGCGGGCGAGCTGCTCAACTTCTGGAAAAACAACTGCGGAGAAAAGTTCCCGCTTTACGCGACGGGAGACTACAACCATAGAAAAACTGAAGCGGCATACGCTACGCTGTCCTCCTCGAATTTCGTTTCCTCCCGTGACGTGGCGCAGACTAACTCCGGTGACTCTTCCATCGACTTCATTTATATCAATAACAGTGTGCAGGGTTGCTACCGCTATTATGAAGTTGTGGATACCTTTGAGCCGGCGGGTGTACCCGCGACGGGTCTGGCAAAGTATAAAGCCAGCGACCACAACGCGATCGTGGCGTATTGCTACAACGATATGTAAGTCTCAATAATAAACCGAAAGGGCGTCCCCCCGGGACGCCCTTTTATTGGAGAAAAATGAAACGGATCTTTTTATTTCTTTGCGCGGTATTGCTGCTCGGCGGATGCGCCGCGCCGAATGACGCGCCTGCCGCCGTGCCGGCGGAGACGAAACCGGCAGACGCCGCCCGCCCCGGCGCGGGTGTGGAAGTCAGCTGTATGAGCTTCAACATCCTCGCCTATAACACCGGCAATTCCTCATACGCTTTGCCGGAGGAACGCGCCCCCGGCATTATCAGCCTTATCAGGGAGCAGAACGCCGACATCGTCGGCGTGCAGGAAGCGGCGCAACATAACGGCCGCGAGCCCTTCGACTGGGTAAAAACGCTGACCGAAGAGCTGGCCGATACATATGACGCCCGCGTCATTTTAGAGGATTCGCCCTCTTTCTGGGATACGCCCATCAGCGCGGGGCTGATCATTTTTTACCGCAAAGGCCGCTTCACGATGGAAGACAGCGACTGCTATGAATACTACGACGACGCGAACCGTTACTTCCAATGGGTCAAACTGCGGGACGAACAGGCGGGCGGAAGGACGCTGTTCGTCACCAACACCCATCTTTCCATCGAGGCGAGCGGGGGCAACGCCGCCCGTGTCGGTGAGGCGAAGGAACTCTATGAATTCTGGACGGAAACGGTAGGAAAGGAAGCGTTGTTCGGCACCGGAGATTATAACTGCTATGATTTCACCGATCCGCATGTCATCCTTCAGCAGGGGCCCTATCAGCCGTCCTATAACCAGCCAGATGAGGCCGGCGCGGCGACCATAGACTTTTGCTATACGAATACCGACTGCATGACGGTCACAAAGTATCAGAAACTCGAGAAGTCATATGACACGCCGTCGGGCAATATCGATGTGTCTGACCATTCCGCCGTTATGACCTACGCGGCCTACAAATAAAATAAAGGAAGAAAAACATGATCCCCATTATTTTCGGCATACTCTTTGTTTTATATCTGTATCTTATCTTTCCCGCTTTGCGCCGCCACCCTGACCGTCAGATCCTGAAAGGCGCGTTCATCGCGCACCGCGGCATCCACGCCGACGATAAGGGACTGGCGGAAAACACCATGCCCGCCTTTATCGCCGCCGACAAACTCGGTTTCGCGATCGAGCTGGACGTGCGTCTGACAAAAGACGGCAAAGTCGTCGTATTTCACGACGACGACCTGGAACGTCTTTGCGGAGTCAAAGGAACGATAGAGGATCATACATATGAGCAGCTTCAGGCGTATACTATTCTGTCCACCGATCAGAGGATCCCGACGTTTGAGGAGGTCGTGCGCGCGGTGGAGGTGCCTCTGCTGATCGAGATCAAATCGAGCCATAAAAACAACAAGGCGCTTTGCGCGGCCCTGGACGATATCCTGCGGGAGTACAACGGCACCTTTATCATCCAGTCCTTTTATCCGCCCGCTCTGCTGTGGTTCCGCCTGCATCATCGTTCGCTTTGCCGCGGGATACTTTCCAGCGATTATATCAAAAAAGGCGCGCCCTTCCATCATATTCTTGCCGGGTGGCTGCTGTTCAACTTTATGATCCGTCCGGATTTTGTCAGTTTCGAGGCGCGCTACGCCGCCTCCTTCCAGCGCTCCGTCTGTTCGGCACTCGGCGCCCTGCCGGTGGGATGGACCTTTCGATCCCCCGCGGAGCTGGAACTGTACGGCGGTATGTTCGTAACGTACATTTTTGAAAACTTTCTGCCGGACGGACCTTATGAAGAATAAAAAAAGCGGGCGCCGCGCGCCCGCTTTTTTGCTTTTAGTCAAGTTCCAACCGTCTTGCGGTGGGGACTTCTTTTGTTTTTTTCGGCAGTGTCAGCGTCAGAACACCGTCGGTGTAACTGCCTTTGATCTCATCCGCCTTGATGGAGGAAATATCAAAACTTCTCGTAAACGTACCGCTGAAACGCTCACGGCGCACATAGGTATCGTTTTTCTCCTCTTTTTCCTCTTTGCGTTCGGCGGTGATGGTGAGGTATCCGTCCTCGATGTTGACGCTGATATCCTCTTTTTTGAGCCCCGGCAGATCCGCTTTGAGTTCCAGCGCGTCGCCCTTGTCTTTAATGTCGGTCTTGAAATCCGGCATCGCCGTTCTGCCGCCGAACAGGGCGTTTTCCATTGCTTCCATTTCCTTGAAGGGGTTGAAGGTCCTTCTTGCGAAAGGTGTCAGTTCAAACATAATGATCTCTCCTTTTCATTTGAAATAGCGTTTGACGTTTTTCTGTCCCATCGGAACCATCTTCTTTCATCTTTCTTGTCTATATCATATCCCAAAATTATGAAAAATGATCGGAGATATTATGAACAAACTGTAAAAATTAGCACTCTCAAAAAGAGAGTGCTAATCCTATGCTTTTTCTGTTTGAAACAGCAGGGTGACAGGCCCGTCATTTTGGGAGATGACCTGCATATCCGCGCCGAACTCCCCGCACGCCACGGTAAAACCTCGCGCCCGGCAGAACGCCTTGAACTGCTCGTACAGAGGCTCCGCGACCTCGGGGCGCGCCGCTGTGGTGAAGCCGGGACGTCTGCTTTTGAGGTCGGCGTACAGCGTGAACTGTGAGACGACCAGCAGCGATCCGCCCGCCTGCGCGAGGTTCAAATTCATTTTGCCCGCCTCATCCTCAAAGACGCGGCATCCGCAAACGCGATCCGCGAGTTTTTCGGCGTCCGCCGCCGTATCCCCGGGCGCCACGCCCAGCAGGACAAGAAATCCTTTTTCGATGCTTGCGACGGTTGCTCCGTCAATGACGACGGAGGCGTTTTTTACTCTTGTGACAACGGCTCTCATTGTTTTCTCCTTTATAAAAAATGGGCGCGTCTTTGCGAACGCGCCCGGTAGTTATATAATACTGTACAGCATCTCGCCGTAGGTGGGCAGATCCCAGTATTCATCGGAAACAAGTGTCTCCAGCGGATCGACGACGCTTCGCACATCCTGCATCGCCGGCACGATCGCCTTCCGGCAGAACTCGGCAAGCGCTTTGCCGTCCATCGGCTGTTCGCTCTGCCGTACGGCTTGCTCAAGGGCTTCGGTCTTTTCCGCGAGCGCTTCCGTCAGCACCGTGATCCGCTGCAGCAGCCCGCTCTCTATTTTGGAGGATACGTCGATATCCTTTTTGCTCCTCACAAGTTTTGCGAGCGCGGTTTGATACGCGAAAGAATTCGGCATAATGTGCTTGCGGATCATCTCGAGGAAGGTCAACGCCTCGATATGGATGGTCTTGCTGTATTCCTCCAAAAGGATTTCGGTACGGGAAATGATCTCGGTCTCGGTAAAGACGCGGTGTCTTGTAAAGAGATCGATATTTTTGCGGTCGGTGAAATGGGGGATGGCTTCGGGCGTGGTGGCATAGTTGAGAAGCCCGCGCCGCGCGGCCTCCTTTCTCCATTCGGCGCTGTATCCGTCGCCGTTGAAAATGATGCGCCCGTGCGCCTTGATATTTTCCACGATCAGCTCTTTGACGGCGGCGTGGAAATCCGTTGCTTTTTCCAGCGTATCCGCGAATTGGCGCAGCGCGTCCGCAACGATGGTGTTGAGCACGATGTTGGGACCGGAAATGGATTGAGCGGATCCGAGACTGCGGAACTCGAATTTATTGCCGGTAAAGGCAAAGGGCGAGGTGCGGTTGCGGTCGGTGGTATCCTTGGGGAAGTGGGGCAGGACGATGGAACCGACGTCCATCTCCGCCGGGTCCATTCCCTTATATACGACGCCTTTTTCCAGCGCCTCAAGGATGGCGGCGAGTTCGTCGCCCACAAACATAGAGATGATGGCGGGCGGCGCCTCGTGCGAGCCGAGGCGGTGGTCGTTGCCCGCGGAGGCAACGCTGATGCGCATCATATCCTGATGTTCGTCCACCGCCTTGATGACGGCGATAAGGAATATGAGGAACTGCGCGTTTTCATAAGGCGTGGCGCCCGGCTCCAGCAGGTTTTTGCCGGTGTTGGTGGACAGGGACCAGTTGTTGTGTTTGCCGCTGCCGTTGACCCCGGCGAAAGGCTTTTCGTGGAGTAGACACGCCATATTGTGTTTCTCCGCCACTTTGCGCATCAGCTCCATGGTGAGCTGATTGTGGTCGGTCGCGACGTTGGTGGTATCGTAGACCGGCGCCAGCTCGTGCTGAGCGGGGGCGGCCTCATTGTGTTTGGTCTTGGCGTTGATGCCGAGCTTCCAGAGTTCGCGGTCGAGGTCCTTCATATATTCGGACACACGTGTTTTGATCTGCCCGAAATAGTGATCGGCCATCTCCTGCCCTTTGGGCGGGCGGGAGCCGAACAGTGTTCTGCCGGTATAGATGAGATCGGGCCGTTTGAGATAAACGTCCCGGTCGATCAGGAAATATTCCTGCTCCGGTCCGACGGTGGTCACGACGTTTTTGACGCCTTCGTCACTGCCGAACAGTTTTAAGATCCTCATCACCTCGTGATTGAGAGACTCCATAGAACGCAGAAGCGGCGTTTTTTTGTCCAGCGCCTCGCCGGTGTACGAGCAAAAGACGGTGGGGATGCAGAACGTCCCATCCTTTACAAAGGCGTAAGAAGTCGGATCCCACGCGGTGTATCCTCTCGCCTCAAAGGTGGCGCGGATGCCGCCGGAGGGGAAGGAGGACGCGTCGCTCTCTCCTTTGACAAGTTCTTTGCCGGAAAAGGTCATGATAACGTTGCCGTTGCCGTCCGGGTTGATGAAACTGTCGTGCTTCTCCGCGGTGACGCCGGTCATCGGCTGGAACCAGTGGGTATAGTGGGTCGCGCCCATCTCGATCGCCCACTCTTTCATCGCGTGGGCAACGACGTTGGCGATGTCAAGTTCCAGCGGCTGACCGTTTTTGATGGTATGCTTGAGCGTTTTGTAAACGTCCTTGGGCAGTTTGTCCCGCATCACGCGGTCGTTAAAGACCTGACTTCCGAACAGTTCGGGTACTTTATCCATATTGTGCCTCCTTATGCAAAGAGCGCCGTTCGGGCGCTTTTGTCGATCCGTGAGTATTATAACTTCTTTCCGCGATATTGTCAACCTTTATATCAAAAGAGCCGTTTGCTTATTGACAGACTATGTGTAAAATATTATAATAGAAAAAGTATATGCTACCGTTGAAAGGAACGATAAATAGATATGGGAATGCTCGCGAAATGTGATATTTTGATCATCGGCGCCGGCGCGGTCGGCGTCGGGATCGCCAGGGAACTCTCAAAGTTTGAAACGGATGTTTTGGTCGTGGAGAAAAAGGATGACGTCGGCGGCGACGCCACGAAATCCTGTTCCGCGATGATCAGTACGGAATTTTCCGTCGCGCCCTTTACCTTGGAAAGCAAGATCTGCCAGGCGTCAAGACCGATGTACGATCTGCTGTGCAGGGATCTTGACATCCCGCTGGTTTATCGCGGCAGTTTGACGGTGGCGCTGGACGAGGAGCAGGAGAAAAAGATCCCCGCTATCCTCAAAAAGGCGTTTGACAACGGGGTATACGACGTGGAATACCGTCGTCCCGAGGAAGTTATGGAAATGGAGCCGAACATCACGCCGACCAACCGCGGCGCGGTGTACAGTCCGAGAGATACGCAGATCAATCCCTTTGAATTCGTCATCGCGCAGGCGGAGAACGCCGCGGAAAACGGGGTGCGCTTTCTGTTTGACTGCCCGGTGACCGGTATGGAACTCGCCGCCGACGGCCGCATCGGCAAGGTGCTGACGCCAAAAGGGGAGATCGAGGCAAAATACGTCATCAACTGCGCCGGCCTTTACTGCGATGATATCGCGAAAATGGTGGGGGAGTGCGACTTCAAGGTCAATCCCCGCCGCGGGCAGTTCTATTTGCTCGATAAGGAAACGCCGGTCAAGGTCAATCATATCATAATGCCCATCGCGACCGCCAAATCCCGCGGCACACTTATCATTCCGACAGTAGACGGCAATATCCTGGTGGGCCCCACGGCGGAGGATTATGAGGACAAGACCGATAAACGCACGACGCGGGAAGGATTGGATCTCATCGCGAGCCAGGCAAAAACGCTGGTGCCGGATATCCGCCTTGGCGACACCATCACCCAGTTTGTCGGGCTTCGCCCGGCGAGAACGCCGGAAGGGTATAACATTCTGATCTCGGAAAAAGTGCCGGGATATGTCGGTATTTCCGGCATCCGTTCGTCGGGACTGACCGGCAGTCTCGGCATCGCCAAATACACCATACAGATGATGCGGGAGAAGCTCGGGCTGGAAACCGTCCGCAAAAAAGGCTTTATCGGCAAACGGCGCGGTATCGTCCGCTTTTCCGAAGCGACGAACGCCGAGCGCGAAAAGCTGGTCGCCGCCGATCCGCTGTACGGACATATCGTCTGCCGTTGTGAGCAGGTGACGGAAGCGGAGATCGTGCAGGCGATCCGCCGTCCCGTCGGCGCGCGCACTGTGGACGCCGTCAAACGGCGGGTGAGAGCCGGTATGGGCCGCTGCCAGGGCGGTTTTTGCACGCCGCTGGTCATCGATATCCTCGCGCGGGAGACCGGCGTGCCCGCCTCGGAGATCCGCAAGCGGGACGGCGCGTCTTATATGCTGGCAAGAGAAGATAAGGGGATGAAACAATGAAGATCGCAGTAGCGGGCACCGGATATGTCGGCCTTTCCCTGGCAACGTTGTTGTCTGTCCATAACGACGTGACGGCGGTGGATATCGTACCGGAGAAAGTGGAAAGCATCAACCGCCGTATCTCTCCCATCGCGGACAAAAAGATCGAGGAGTTTTTCGCGACGCGCGACCTCTCTCTTTCCGCCACGACGGACGGAGACGCGGCGTATAAGGCGGCGGAGCTCGTTATCATCTCCACGCCTACGAATTACGATGAGGATAAAAACTTTTTCGATACCGGATCGGTGGAATCGGTCATCCGCCAGGTGAAGCGGGTCAATCCCGGCGCTGTCATCATCATCAAATCAACGATCCCCGTCGGCTTTACCGAGGAGGTCAGAAAAACATATGGTTTTGACGCCATATTGTTCAGCCCGGAGTTTTTGCGGGAGGGCAAGGCGCTGGAGGACAACCTTCATCCTTCGCGGATCATCATCGGTGTTCCGCGGGACGATGACCGCCTGGCCGCCGCCGCGCGGACCTTCGCGGGACTTCTGATCGAGGGCGCAGAGAAAAAGGACGCGCCTGTCCTCTATATGAGCCCGACGGAGGCGGAGGCTGTCAAACTGTTCGCCAATACCTATCTCGCGCTGCGCGTGTCCTATTTCAACGAACTTGACACGTACGCGTCTATCCGGGGACTGGATACCAAGGCGATCATCGAGGGCGTATGCCTTGATCCGCGTATCGGCAGTGATTACAACAATCCCTCTTTCGGCTACGGCGGCTACTGCCTGCCGAAGGATACCAAGCAACTGCTCGCCAATTACAACGACGTGCCGCAGAACCTCATTTCCGCGGTCGTCGAGGCGAACCGCACCCGCAAGGATTTCATCGCGGAGCAGGTGCTGGCCCGTAAGCCGCGCGTCGTCGGCGTATACCGGCTGACGATGAAGGCGGGGAGCGATAACTTCCGTCACAGTTCCATTCAGGGCATCATGAAACGGATCCGCGCCAACGGCGTGGAAGTCGTGATCTACGAGCCGGCGCTGAAAAAGGAGACTTTTTTCGGCAATCGCGTGGTGCGCGATCTCACGGAATTCAAGGCGATCAGCGATATCATCATCGCCAACCGCTTTAATGCTGAGATCGAGGACGCGGCGGACAAGGTCTATACCCGCGATCTGTATTTAAGAGATTAAACGGAGCGATCACTATGAAAAAAACGGTCAAACGCGCTTTGTCGGCGCTGTGTTGCACCGCGGTGTTGCTTTCGGCGCTTTGCTTTTTCGCCGCGGCGGAGACGGAGATCACAGACGTCACCGCCTCGGTGACCGGTTTCGCGGCGGGCAACGCCGTTTCCACGACGGGCGCCGTCACGACGGATGACGGCTACACCGTTTCCATCCACGAATGGTTCCATACTGATAATGTCTTTTTACAGTGCCTTGCCAACAAAATGAACGATACCAACGTTTTTGAGGCGGGAGAGAGCTACGTCGTCGGCGTGTGCTTCACGCCCGTTTGGGGCAACACGCTGGCGCAGCACCTCAACGCGACCGTCGAGGGAAGCGAGGGCAAGATCGGTGAGTTTTACGGCAGTAGCCGTATCTTTTACGTTGTGGTATCCTTGCCCGAGTCTGGCAACGGGATCTCCTTCGGCTCCTGCGGCGAAAACGTGACATGGACGTTGAACGTTGAGACCGGCGATTTTTCCGTCACCGGTAGCGGCGAGATGGATAATTATCTGGATTCTTCCGCAGTTCCCTGGCGCGATCACATTTCGGACATCAGGACCGTTACGATCGAAAAGGGCGTCACGAGTATAGGGAATTCCTCGTTTGAGAATTGTACGGCGCTGACAAGCGTCGCGATCCCGGACAGCGTCACCGCGATAGGGGATCACGCGTTTTGTAACTGCATCGCCCTGAAAAGTGTTACCATCCCGGACAACGTAAAGATCATACGGGGATACGCGTTTCACAGTTGCGGTCTGTTAACGTCTATCGAGATCCCCGCCGGTGTTACGAGCATAGGTGCTAGTGCGTTTGTTGATTGTTACGGACTCACCCGGATCACGGTCAAAAGCGGCAATACCGCGTTCAGCGCGAAAGACGGCGTCCTCTATAATAAAAAACAAACGACCCTTCTTTGTTATCCTGCCGGAAAAACAGAACGTTCCTTCCGGATCCCGGACAGCGTCACGAAAATAGGCGAAACGGCGTTTGGCTACTGTAGACGACTTGAAATCATTATGATCCCGCTCAGCGTCACAAGTATGGAAAGATACGCGTTCTGGCAAAGTGCCGTGAAGGATGTGTATTACGCGGGGAGTAAGTTTCAATGGAAAAAGATCGCCGTTGACAAGCAATATGAGTGCCTGCCGAAGGGAACGATGCATTATAACAGGATTTTAGGGACGGATGACGCCTCCGTGTTCTTCAAAGACATCAAAAAGAACGCCTGGTATGGTGAAGCCGTGAATTACGTGGTCGACAGGGGGATCTTTTCCGGCTCAAACGGCAAATTCGATCCGAACGGCGAAATGACCCGCGCCATGTTCGTTTCGGTGCTGGCGCGGCTTGCCGGGGTCATCGCCAAAAACGACGTCAAAACCGGGTTTTCCGACGTTCCCGCCGGGAAATGGTATTCCGGCGCTGTCAAATGGGCGAGCGATAACGACATCGTTTCCGGTGCGAATGGCAAATTCATGCCGAACGATCCTATTACAAGAGAACAGATCTGCGCCATTTTCGTGACCTATGCGAAATACAAAAAGATCACGCTGACATCCACCGTCCCCGCCGTCGCGCAGATCATTACGCAGTTCGATAAGACTTTCGGAAACAGATAAGAATACGAGCAACCAAAACGGCGCTCCGATCGAAAGATCGGAGCGCCGTTTTCCGGATCCCGTAAAAAAAGAGAGCTGTGGCTCTCTTTTTTATTTTTTCTTGTGTTCCTCTCTCCACGCCTTGATCTTTTCCAGGCGGTCTTTGAATTTATATTCAAGACCTTGCGTTGTCGGCTGATAGTACTCTCTGCCGGCAAGAGTTTCGGGCAGACACTGCATGTCCGCGATCTTTTCCTCGGTATCATGGGCGTAGATATATCCCTTGCCGTACCCCTCGTCCCGCATCAGTTTGGTCACACCGTTGCGAATGTTGAGCGGTACCGGCTCGGCGAGCATATTGATCGCGTCGCTTCTCGCGGTGAGATACGCTTTTTCCATCGCGTTGGATTTCGGCGCGAGGGAGAGATATATGACCGCCTGCGTCAGGTGGACGCTGCATTCCGGCATCCCGATGAGGTGGCACGCCTGATAGGCGGCGACGGCGAGTTCCAGCGCCTTCGGATCGGCAAGGCCTACATCCTCGCTCGCGAACCGCGTGACGCGTCTGGCGATATAGATGGGATCCTCTCCGGCTTCCAGCATCCGCGCCAGCCAGTAGACCGCCGCGTCGGGATCGGAGTTGCGCATCGACTTGTGCAGCGCCGAGATGAGATTGTAGTGTTCCTCGCCGGTCTTGTCATAGAGCAGGGATTTGCGGGAGGTGCATTGTTCCACCGTTTCGACGGTGACTTTTGTGATATCGTCTTCCGTCTCGCCGTTCAGCACCGCCATTTCCAGCGTGGAGAGCGCGGTGCGCGCGTCACCGTTGGCGAACGCGGCGATGAGCCGAAGCACATCGTCATCCGCCTCGACCTTTTGGTCGCCCAGCCCGTTCGGATCGTTCAGCGCCCGCCGCAGAAGGATCGTGATATCCTCCTCAGTCAGCGCTTTCAGCACGAACACTTTGCAGCGGGACAGCAACGCCCCGTTGACTTCAAAGGAGGGATTTTCCGTTGTCGCGCCGATCAGGATGATGCTCCCTTTTTCCACAAAAGGCAGGAACGCGTCCTGCTGGGCTTTGTTGAAGCGGTGGATCTCATCGACGAACACGATGGTCTTTTCTCCGAACATCCGGTTGTCATCCGCCTGCTGCATCACGGTGCGGATCTCTTTGATACCGCTGGTGACAGCGGAAAAGTTGATGAATTTCGCCTTGGTCTGATGGGCGATGACGCCGGCAAGCGTCGTCTTGCCGACGCCCGGCGGCCCCCAGAAGATCATCGAGGATACAAGATCCTTCTCAATGATGCGGCGCAGTACTTTGCCCTCTCCGAGCAAGTGCTGCTGTCCCACGACTTCGTCGATGGTCTGCGGGCGCATCCGGTCGGGGAGCGGGCGGGGGATATCGTTTGTGAAAAAACTGACCTGATCTTTCATTTTCTTATTTAGTGAGCAGGGCGTCCAGTACCGCGGCGGCCAGGGCGCCTTCCACCGCGGGCACCATGCGGACGACCGCGTCGGTGTTCGGCGTCAGAGGCGGGAGAACGACCGAGTGTTTGAGGTTCAGATCGACGGTATTCTGTTCGATGCCGATGAGCGGGGAGGGACGGAAGGAAGCGGTGCAGAGCAGCGGCATCCCCGTGGTGATGCCGCCCAGCACGCCGCCGCAGTGGTTGGTGCGTGTGGCGGGACAGCCTTTGAGGGTGTCGATGAACAATTCGTCGTTTTGCTCACTGCCATAGGCTTTTGGAGCTGCGGGATCGCCGAAGGAAACGCCGCAGATACCGGGCAGCGCGAACAGCAGACCGGCGATATGCGCGTCGATACCGTTCAGAACGGGGCTTCCCGCGCCGGCGGGCAGACCTGTTACGGCGCATTCCACACTGCCGCCGATAGTATCTCCCATTCCTTTGGTTTTTTCAAGTTTGAGTTTCATCAATACTTCTTTTCGCTTGTCATAGACGGGCAGGGCGCCGCGTCCGATGACATCGAACGTCTCCCGGCTGAGCGGCAGATCGGTGAAGGGCGTGTCCTCTATCTCGCCGATGCTGCGCAGGTGCGCGTGGACCTCGATGTCCCGGCGGGCAAGGATCGCCTTGGCAAGCGCGCCCGCGAAAACCAGACCGGGAAGGTGCTTTTCGCCCGGCTCGTCCGCATTGGCGCCGCGGAAACGGGCAAAATAACCGAAGTCGGGTGTGCCGGGGCGGGCGACTGAGGTGTTGCGCACGTCCTGAAGCGGCGCATCATCGGTAAACAGAGCGCAAACGGGTGCGCCCGTCGTCTTGCCGTCCTTTATGCCGCTGACGACGCGCGTCTGAACGCCCCCGTCCGAAAAACTGTCGATACGGCGGATAATGTCCCGCTCGTCGATCGCGGTGCCCGGCGCAACGCCGTCGATGAGAACGCCGTACTGCGCCTTATCGCTTTGCCCGAACAGAGAAAGTGTGAATTTTTTTCCGTATGTGGATGACATCTGAGATCCTCCGTTTTTCTGTTTTCTACCTTTTTATTTTATAGGGAGAAGCGGTGTTTGTCAACTTTAAAAAAATATTATAAAAAATTCTTGACTTCAAAAAAACGATGTGTTAGAATTATATACTGTATCATAATGGATTATAATGCCTATAAAATACGGTTTTTGAGGTTTTATCTCTGTTATGAGGCGTTGTTTCAACTGGTTTCGACGGGGAGAAAACTCTGTCGGAGCGTTTAAAAAAAGGAATGGAGTGAGCGTTTTTTATGGTGAAAGAACAGATCCTGGGCAAGACGACCAGAATGAGCTTTCAAAAGATCCGCGAGGCACTCGAAATGCCGAACCTCATTGAGATCCAGAAAAAATCCTACGAGTGGTTTTTGAATGAGGGTCTTAAAGAGGTATTCAGGGACGTTTCGTCCATCACGGATTATTCCGGCAATTTGGTGCTGGACTTTCTGGATTACACCATGGACGAAAGTCCGAAGTATTCCGTAACGGAGTGTAAAATACGGGATACAACGTATGCTGCCCCGATCAAAGCGAAGGTCAGACTCACCAATATGGAAACGGGAGAACTCAAAGAACAGGAGATCTTTATGGGGGATTTCCCCATTATGACTGACGCGGGCACCTTTATCATAAACGGTGCGGAACGCGTCGTGGTGTCTCAGCTTGTCCGCTCTCCCGGCATTTACTATACCACCGAGATGGACAAGGCGGGCAACCCGCTGTTCAAAACGACAGTCATTCCCAACCGCGGCGCGTGGCTGGAATTCGAGACGGATTCCGCCGGCGTGTTCTATATCCGGATCGACAAAAACCGCAAATTGCCGGTCACGACTTTCCTGCGCGGCATCGGCTTCCCGAAGGATGAGGATATCCTCGCTAAATTCGGCGGGAGCGAGCTGATCATCAAAACGCTGGAAAAAGACGTCGCGCACGATCGCGACGAGGGTCTGATCGAGGTCTACAAAAAACTCCGTCCCGGCGAGCCCGCGACGGTGGACGGCGCGATCACCCACCTTCATAATCTGTTTTTCGATGAGAAAAGATACGATCTCTCCAAGGTCGGCCGCTTCAAATATAATAAGAAACTCGCGCTTGGCGCGCGCATTTTCGGATGCGTCCTGGCGGACAACGCCGTCGATCCGATGACGGGCGAGATCATTGCCGAGGCGGGCGAGAAGCTCAACAAGCAAAAAGCGAACGCCATCGAGGCGGCAGGTATCGATTCGGTGCTTGTCGCGGTAGGGGAGGAAAAGGTCACCGTCTTTTCTAACGGTATGGTGGATATGCGCCGGTTCGTTTCCTTTGACCCGGCGGAGATCGGCATCCGTGAGAAGGTGCGCTTTTCCGTTCTGCGGGAGATCCTGGATACCGCCAAAAAGCCTAAAGATATCAAAAAGATGGCGGAGGAACGCATCAGCGAGCTGGTCCCCAAGACCATCATTTACGACGATATCTTTGCTTCCGTCAACTATCTTATCTGCCTTTCCTACGGGATCGGCGTCAATGACGATATCGACCATCTCGGCAACCGCCGTATCCGCTGCGTCGGGGAACTGCTGCAAAATCAGTTCCGCATCGGCTTCGCGCGTATGGAGCGTACCATCAAAGAGAGGATGTCGCTGCAGGATCTTGACGTCGTGACGCCGCAGGCGCTCATCAACGTCCGTCCGGTCGTCGCCGCCATCAAGGAATTTTTCGGATCCTCGCCGCTTTCGCAGTTTATGGATCAGACCAATCCGCTGGCGGAACTGACGCATAAGCGCAGACTTTCCGCACTGGGTCCCGGCGGTCTTTCCCGTGATCGCGCGGGATTTGAGGTGCGCGACGTTCACTACACCCATTACGGCAGAATGTGCCCGATCGAGACGCCGGAAGGTCCGAACATCGGTCTGATCTCCTATCTCGCGTCTTTCGCGCGGATCAACGAGTACGGCTTTATCGAGGCGCCGTACCTCAAAGTGGATAAAGAGACCGGCAGGGTCACCGACGAAGTGGAATATATGACGGCGGACACCGAGGACGAATATATCGTCGCGCAGGCGAACGAACCGCTGGACAAAAACAACTGCTTTGTCAGAGAGCACGTCACGGCGCGCCACCGCGAGGAGATCATTGAGATCGAGCGGGATCAGGTCGACTTTATCGACGTTTCTCCCAAGATGATGGTATCTGTCGCGACCGCGATGATCCCGTTTCTGGAGAACGACGACGCCAACCGCGCTCTGATGGGCGCGAACATGCAGCGTCAGGCGGTCCCCCTGCTCAAGACCGAGGCGCCGATCATCGGCACCGGTATGGAATATAAGACGGCGCACGACAGCGGCGTCTGCGTGCTGGCGAAACGCGACGGCGTCGTGGAATACGTCAGCGCCGACAAGATCGTTTTGAATTACGGCAAGGGTGAGAAGGAGACGTATGAACTTGTCAAGTTCCTGCGCTCCAATCAGGGCACCTGCATCAATCAGCGTCCCATCGTCGAAGTCGGCGAAAAGGTCAAGGCGAGCCAGATCATCGCGGACGGTCCGTCCACGGCGGGCGGCGAGATCGCACTGGGCAAGAACGCCCTGATCGGCTTTATGACGTGGGAAGGCTATAACTACGAGGACGCTGTCCTGCTCAATGAAAATCTCGTAAAAGACGACGTTTATACCTCTATTCATATTGAAGAGTATGAGATCGAGGCGAGAAGCACCAAACTCGGACCGGAAGAGATCACGCGGGACATCCCCAATGTCGGTGATGATTCCCTCAAAGATCTTGACGAGCGCGGCATCATCCGCATCGGCGCCGAGGTCCGCAGCGGCGATATCCTCGTCGGCCGCGTCACGCCGAAGGGCGAGACGGAGCTTACCGCGGAGGAAAAACTGCTGCGCGCCATTTTCGGTGAAAAGGCGAGAGAGGTCAGAGACACCTCTCTGAAAGTGCCGCACGGCGAGTACGGCATCATCGTGGACGTCAAGGTGTTCACGCAGGAGAACTCCGATGAGCTTTCTCCGGGCGTCAATAAAGTCGTGCGTGTTTATATCGCGCAGAAGCGTAAGATCCAGGTCGGCGACAAGATGGCGGGTCGTCACGGTAACAAAGGCGTTATCTCCCGCATCCTGCCGCAGGAGGATATGCCGTTCCTGCCCGACGGCACGCCGCTTGACATCGTGCTCAATCCTTTGGGCGTTCCGTCCCGTATGAATATCGGACAGGTTCTGGAAGTCCACCTCGGCTACGCCGCCAGAGCGCTCGGCTGGAAGATCATGACGCCGGTGTTCGACAGCGCCAAAGAGGAGGACATCCGCGAGTGCCTGCGCAAAGCGGGTCTGCGGGAGGACGGCAAGAGCGTCGTATATGACGGCCGTACCGGACAGCCTTTTGATAATCTCGTCACCATCGGTATTATGTACTATCTGAAACTCCACCACCTGGTCGATGACAAGATCCACGCCCGTTCCACGGGACCGTATTCTCTTGTCACGCAGCAGCCGCTCGGCGGTAAGGCGCAGTTCGGCGGTCAGAGGTTCGGTGAGATGGAGGTCTGGGCGCTGGAAGCCTACGGCGCCGCTTACACCCTGCAGGAGATCCTGACCGTCAAATCGGACGACGTTGTCGGCCGCGTCAAGACCTACGAGGCGATCGTCAAGGGACAGAACGTGCCCAAGCCCGGCATCCCCGAGTCCTTCAAGGTGCTGGTCAAAGAGTTGCAGGCGCTCGGCCTTGACTTCAAGGTCCTGTCCAAGGATATGGAGGAGATCGACCTCAAGGAGACCTTCGCGGACGATGATGACGATCTGTACAACGATCAGTACCGCAAGGCGATGGGCAGCGAGGTGGCTCTTGATTCCGAGATCGAGAGCGGATTCAGCGTTGAGGACGCCGAGGAGGACGCGGATGACGTGTCCGCCGACGCGGGCGACGCCGAGTTTGATGATTAAGTTTTGGAAAGGAGCCGAAAATATAAATGGAATTTAATGCTTTTGAAGCCATTAAAATCGGTCTTTCTTCTCCGGATAAGATCCGCGAGTGGTCTTACGGAGAGGTCAGCAAACCCGAAACGATCAATTACAGGACGCTCAAACCGGAAAAGGACGGTCTGTTCTGCGAACGCATCTTTGGGCCGACCAAGGACTGGGAGTGTCACTGCGGCAAATATAAACGGATCCGCTATAAGGGCAAGATCTGCGACAAGTGCGGCGTAGAGGTCACTCGCGCCAAGGTGCGGCGGGAGCGTATGGGACATATCGAGCTCGCCACGCCGGTCTCGCACATCTGGTATTTTAAAGGCATTCCCGCCCGTATGGGGCTGATGCTGGATATGTCGCCCAAGGATCTTGAAAAAGTCCTCTACTTCGATTCCTATATCGTCGTGGATCCCGGCGACACGCCGCTGATGAAAAAACAGATCATCTCGGACAGAGAGTTCGAGGAACTCACCGAGCGTTATGAGGACGATTTCCGCGCCGGTATGGGAGCGGAAGCGATCAAGGAACTGCTCGCTGAGATCGATCTTGAAAAACTTGCCGTTGAACTCCAGGAGGAATTCGAGACGGCAACGGGGCAGAAACGCGCGCGGCTCGTCAAACGCATCGAGGTCGTGGACGCGTTCCGCAAGTCCGGCAATCGTCCCGAATGGATGATCCTGGACGTCATCCCGGTCATCCCGCCCGATCTGCGCCCGATGGTGCAGCTGGACGGCGGCAGATTTGCCACCTCTGACCTCAACGATCTCTATCGTCGCGTCATCAACCGCAACAACCGTCTGAAACGGCTGTTGGAACTCGGCGCGCCGAACGTCATCGTGAGAAATGAAAAGAGGATCCTTCAGCAGGCGGTGGACGCGCTGATCGACAACGGCCGCCGCGGCAGACCCGTTACGGGGCAGAACAACCGCCCGCTCAAATCCCTTTCCGATATGCTCAAGGGCAAGCAGGGACGGTTCCGTCAGAACCTGCTCGGCAAACGCGTCGACTATTCGGGGCGTTCCGTTATCGTCGTCGGGCCGGAACTGAAAATTTATCAGTGCGGTCTGCCGAAGGAAATGGCGATCGAACTGTTCAAACCCTTTGTAATGAAAAAACTCGTCGCGGACGGCATGGCGACCAATATCAAATCCGCCAAGAAAATGGTGGAACGTCTCCGTCCGGAGATCTGGGACGCGCTGGACGCGGTCATCAAGGAGCATCCCGTGATGCTCAACCGCGCGCCGACGCTGCACAGACTTGGTATCCAGGCGTTTGAGCCGGTGCTGGTCGAGGGCAGGGCGCTCAAACTTCACCCGTTGGCGTGTACCGCGTTCAACGCCGACTTTGACGGCGACCAGATGGCGGTCCATGTGCCGCTCTCCGCGGAAGCACAGGCGGAAGCGAGATTTTTGATGCTGTCCGCCAACAACCTGCTCAAACCGCAGGACGGCCGGCCGGTCACGGTGCCGACGCAGGATATGGTCCTCGGTTCCTACTATCTTACTATTATAAAAGAGGATGAACCGGGCGCCGGCAAGATCTTTAAGAGCGTCGACGAGGCGAAACTCGCCTATGATATCAACGAGATCGGACTGCACGCCCCCATCAAGGTCCGCATGGAGCGTGAGGTGAACGGTAAAAAGCATTCCGGCATCATCGACACCACCATCGGCAAACTGATCTTCAACCATCCCATCCCGCAGGATCTCGGTTTTGTGGACAGAAGCGATCCCGCCAACGCTTTGGCGCTGGAGATCGACTTCCTCGTCACCAAGAGCGGGCTCAATAAGATCGTTGACCGCTGTATCCACGTACACGGATGCACCGAGACGGCGGTGATCCTGGATGAGATCAAGGCGCAGGGCTATAAATTCTCCACCCGCAGCGCGCTGACCGTTTCCTGCTCGGATATGACGGTGCCGCCGCAAAAGAAAGAACTCATCGCCGAGGCGGAGAAAAAGATCAAATCCATTACCACGGCGTATCGCCGCGGACTTCTGACAGACGAGGGACGTTATAAAAACGTCATCGATACGTGGAACGATACCTCCAAACAGGTTTCCGACGCGCTGCAGCAAAACCTCAGTAAATTCAACCCCATCTACATGATGGCGGATTCCGGCGCCCGCGGTTCCATGAATCAGATCCGTCAGCTCGCCGGTATGCGCGGCCTGATGGCGAACACGTCCGGTAAGACCATTGAGATCCCCATCCGCGCCAATTTCCGCGAGGGACTGAATGTTCTTGAATATTTCATTTCCTCCAGAGGCGCGCGGAAAGGTATGGCGGATACCGCGCTGCGTACGGCGGACTCCGGGTATCTGACCCGCCGTCTGGTCGACGTTTCGCAGGAGGTCATTATCCGGGATCTTGACTGCGGCAGCCAGCAGGGTATCATGGTTTGTGATATCGAAGAGGGCGGCGGCGTCATCGAAGGTCTGAAGGATAGACTGCTCGGCAGATATCTCGTGCGCGATTTCGTGGACGAGAAGACCGGGGAAGTCCTTGTTTCCAATGATAAGATGATGGACGAAAAAGATGTTGAGACCATCATCGGCACCGGCGTCAAGGAGGTTGAGATCCGCTCCGCGCTGACCTGCCGTCTGCGGCACGGCGTTTGCGCCAAATGCTACGGCGCGAATATGGCGAACGGCAATCCCGTCAATGTCGGCGAGGCGGTCGGCATCATCGCGGCGCAGTCCATCGGCGAGCCGGGTACGCAGCTTACCATGCGTACCTTCCATACCGGCGGCGTCGCGACCGCGGAGGATATCACGCAGGGTCTTCCGAGAGTCGAGGAACTGTTTGAGGGCAGAAAGCCCAAAAAGACGGCGATCCTTGCCGAGGATGACGGTCTGCTGACGACGGTGGACGAGGGCAACATCAAGCGCGCCACCATCCGCAATACCAAGACGGGCGAGGAAAAATCCTTTATGATCCCGTTTGGCATCAAGTACAGACAGGAACTTGAAAATACCGAGGTCACCAAGGGGCAGATCATCACCGACGGCGTTCCCAATCCTCACGATATCCTTCGCCTTTGCGGGGAGATCGCGGTACAGGATTATCTGATCAAAGAGGTCCAGAAGGTGTACCGTATGCAGGGTGTTGACATCAATGACAAGCACATTGAGGTCATCGTCCGTCAGATGATCAAAAAGATCCGCATCACCGACGCGGGATCCTCCAATCTGCTGGTCGGAACGCTGACTGACCGTCACGAGGTCGACGTCATCAACGACGAGATCCAGCGGCGGATCGACGCGGGGGAAGAGGGACTTTCCAAAGCGGCGTACGAGGTGACGCTGCTCGGCATCACCAAGGCGGCGCTTGCCACTGACTCCTTCCTGTCCGCGGCGTCCTTCCAGGAGACAACCCGCGTGCTGACCGACGCCGCTATCCACGGCAAGGTCGATCCGCTGGTCGGACTGAAAGAGAACGTCATCATCGGTCAGATCGGAAGAGCG
>LVAN01000031.1 GCA_001604045.1 Clostridiales bacterium Firm_08
AACATAAAATACCTCCAAAATATAAATTTTTAGATCAGCGGAGCAAAACGCGCGGCTCCTTGTTTCGGAATATAACGATCTGTATATTATTAAATCATACTTGTTGTCAAAAATCAAGTTTTATTGCTCATAAAATCATTTCCTTCCGGCAAGGAACGGATATCACTAAAAAATCCTCGCCGAAGCGAGGATTTTCTGGAGGAGAGAGGGACCCGAACAATATTATTGTTACTGATAAATCGCATTGCATATCCAACATCATTTTGCCCCTTAAAACGGTTCAGCGCTTTGTAGGCGACTCCCTCCGGCGCCGGGTTTTGAATGCTTAAATAGTACGCGCCTGCATTCTCGCCATGCCCACCGGCATCAAGTTCCCACGGGCTGAAAAACATGCCCTGGATATCCATTGCGCTTCTGCCTTTGGCGGGATCGAATCCCGAGAAGTCGGCGTCTGTCCCGTGATATACGATCATCGGCGTACCGTCCGCGTGGAC
The DNA here is from genome assembly GCA_001604045.1 of Clostridiales bacterium Firm_08. Taxonomy (GTDB): domain Bacteria; phylum Bacillota; class Clostridia; order Oscillospirales; family QAKW01; genus Firm-08. The sequence continues at coordinate 495 of LVAN01000031.1, forward strand.
CGCTTTACTTTTGCCGAACCATCTCTTAAACTGCTGGGTGTCTAAAATGCTTGCAATTTTTCTCTTGACATTAGATTTTTGGTCTGATATACTCTTGATAAGACCATCAGGCAAACCGTGGCTCTCCCTGGGGAATTGTACCCCAGACCGGCTCAAAGTGCTGATGGTTCTTTTTTTGTCCCAGTAGTATACCCCGTCAATCAGGGGACGGTTCTCTGATTGACTCGCCGTCCGCGCTTCTTTCAGTTCGACGTTGATGGAATTGTACTTGTCAGAATTTGTGTCACTTTTACTCTTGACATTTTCGGCCACATAAGATATACTACGGATAAGACCAAACTTTGATTCCCCCATTGGCACATGTTGCTCTTGGGCTTTGAACCATTGTTTGGTCCTTTTTTCATCCTCATTTAAGTACAAAATGGAACCATCGTTGATATTTCGCAGATTGCTTTCTCCGTGTACCGTTCGGATCTTGGTGATATACAGATCATTTCTGGCCTTTTTAGCCATGACACCTACTTTGGTCAATCAGGGGACGGTTCTCCGATTGAAAAGCCGGCGGAATAGATCTCGTCAAATTCCGCGCTGTCCGCCCGCTCGCCGCATATCGTGTCCATTTTTCAGTGTCCCTCTTTATGATTTTCAATTTCAGTTTAGCACACAAAGAGCAAAAAAATAACAATCACCTTCGTTGTTGCTTTCCAAACGACGTTTTTATCAAAGATTATGTCGTTAGAAACAGGTTTTGGTTGAGGCTTTTATGAAGTCAGTATTACTATATATTATTTTACTATCTTAACTCCCATAATCATTTTTGTAGAATTGTACCTGATATCCTAAATAATTGTTGAAAAAAAAGAGCAATTATGGTAATATAATATAGTATTTTATGCGTAAAGGTTTTTCTGACCCAAAGCATAGTTTGCCAACAATAAAAACGTAAGGAGATAATATTGTATATTGTGAATCACACATCAATGTCAGACAAACAGACAGACAGGTTCTTTCGCCAATCAAATATTGAGCTTCTACGAATTATTGCAATGCTTATTATCATTGCGCATCATTTTGCCGGTCATAGCGAATTTGAATTTTCCACAAATATAATTTCTGTTAATCGGCTGTGGATTCAGTTTATCCATATCGGTGGGAAGATAGGTCTTAATTTATTCGTTCTTATTTCAGGATATTTTCTTATTTCCAAACAGTCGATCAAAACAGACAAAATAATTAAACTATGGGGGGAAATTTTCTTTTATTCAATAACTATTTTTTTATTTTTTGTTTTTTTCGGATTGGAGCCATTTAGTACAAGAGAGCTCATAAAACACATTGCACCTGTCACTTTTTCTCAATGGTGGTTTGCAAGTGCCTATTTTGTCCTTTACTTATTGGCGCCATTTTTAAACCGATTATTGAGATCATTTGATAAAAAACAATACATTTATTTTCTTGCGCTTCTGTTGTTATTATGGAGTGTTATCCCTACTTTTACGGGACAAACTTTTCAGAGCAATTATCTACTTTGGTTTATGGTATTATACTCCGTTGCAGGGTACATAAAAATATATGGTCTAAGCACAAAAGTAACAAGTGTTAAACTAATTATGCTTTCATTGGTTTTCACCATATTAACATATTTATCGGTCGTTTTATTTGATTTTATGGGTACAAAAATTTCTTTTTTTGGTACACATGCCACCTTTTTTTATAATATGCAAAGATTGCCTGTTTTTGTTATATCTGTTTTATTATTTTCAGGTTTCTCTCAATTAGACATGGGTTATAGCAAACTAATCAACACAATTTCATCGGCAACATTTGGAGTATATCTGATTCATGATAATGGATATGTTCGTCCATTCTTGTGGAAAACTGTTTTTCAAAACGCCTCCTATTCTGATAGTAAGCTGTTAATACCATATTCGTTGATCATAATTGCTGTTGTATTCCTTGGCTGTTCTATGATAGAATTGATACGAATTGTGTTAATCGAAAAAAGTGCATTGCGGGTAATAAATAAAGTTTCAATGTTTATTGATTGCAAAATCAAAACGTCTATTTCAAAAAAAGTATCCGACAGACTAAGAAAATGAATATTGGCCAGTTTTTCTCATTACAATGACGGCATGTTTCCTTTTCGATCAGATCTCAATCAAGGTCGAACGATCGGGGTAGGATTCTGTGATTGCGTGTGTGCCTCAAACTGGATATGTGATGTTTTGCAATAGTTCTAAGATTGTATTTTTTAAAGGATGATAGTTATATTTACCTCAAAAACTGCGCGAAGCGCAACATCTGACGCCTTCACCGCGGAGACAAACAAAATCGTGAACGCATACTTCGACGCTATGATGAAGGGCAGTAAAAACGCATAGTGTTTTTTATCCTGATTTCGTGTTCAATTTCGTGTTCACTTTTTGTTAAAATCGTTGGATATTCTGTCATATCACCAAACTACCGTTCAAAGCAATAAACGGCGCGATCCCTTGCGGCACATAAGAAAAACCGCCTAACACTTAATGTTAAGCGGTTTTTATTTGTGATCAGCAGACAAAACAGCCCAGAGTTATATTGCNNGGCAGTTATATTATGCCTTGCGGCATAGTTATATTTTGCGGCGAAGCCGCAAAGTTATATTATATTCGCCCTAAGCCGCGCGAAGCGCAATATCACTCGGCGTCAGCCGAATATAACTGCGAAGCAATATAACTCGCCGCAGGCGAATATAACTGAAAAATCCACGCTTTCGCGTGGATTTTTCTGGCGGAGAGAGAGGGATTCGAACCCTCGAGACGCTATTAACGCCTACACGATTTCCAATCGTGCGCCTTCGGCCAGCTCAGCCATCTCTCCGTGTGACTTTTTCAAGGCGCTAAATCAGTATATCCGATTTTGCGGAAAAAGTCAAGAATTATTTATGGTTTTAGAGGACTTTATCGAGGAAAGAACGCGCGCGTTCGGTTTTAGTATTTCCAAAGAAGTCCTCCGGCGTGCCGGATTCCATAATGACGCCCTCATCCATAAAGAGGATCCTGTCGCCAACCTCTTTGGCAAATCCCATTTCGTGTGTGACGACGACCATCGTCATATGGTGCCGCGCAAGGTCTTTCATCACTTCCAGCACCTCGCCCACCATTTCCGGATCCAGCGCGGAGGTCGGCTCGTCGAACAGCATCACATCCGGTTCCATACAAAGGGCGCGCACAATGGCGATACGCTGTTTCTGTCCGCCGGAAAGCTGAGAGGGATAGGCGTCCGCGCGATCGGCAAGACCGACGGCGTTCAGAAGCTCCATCGCTTTTTGTTCCGCTTCCTCTTTGGTTTTATGGCGAAGTTTGACAGGCGCCAGCGTCAGGTTTTTCATTACCATCATATGCGGGAACAGATTGAACTGCTGGAACACCATTCCCATTTTCTGACGGTGCTGATCAATGTTGACGTCCCGACTCGTGATATCGGTCTCCTCAAAGAAGATATTACCGTCAGTCGGTTCCTCCAAGCGGTTAAGACATCTCAGAAAAGTTGATTTTCCCGAACCGGAAGGCCCGATCACGACGACGACCTCTCCCCTGCGGATCTCGACGTCGATGCCTTTCAGCACCTCGATCTCACCAAAGGATTTTTTAAGTCCGCTGACCTTGATAAGGATCTCATCAGTGTTCACTCTTGCGCAGCCTCCTTTCCAGTTTGCCGACCAGCCACGACAACAGCATCACGATCGCGAGATAGATCAGCGCGACGGTGAACAGCGGGATGAAATACTGGTAGGTGCGTCCCCCGATAGAGTTGCCCGCTTTGGTAAGGTCCATTACGCCGACGTAACCGGCGACGGAAGTTTCTTTCAAAAGGGCGATGAATTCATTACAGAGCGTGGGCAGGACCGCCTTGAACATTTGAGGGATGATGATATGACGCATCGTCTGTATGTAGCTGAACCCCATGCTTCGACCCGCCTCGAACTGTCCGTTGTCCACCGACATGATACCGCCGCGGAAGATCTCGGCAACATACGCGCCGGAGTTGATACCAAAAGCGAAAATACCGATGGGAACACCGTCCTTGATGGAAATGAAAATAACGAAATAGGCGATCATCAGCTGAACGACGACAGGCGTCCCGCGGATGACGGTCAGATAAAACTTACAGATGCCGTTCAGGACTTTCAGGATATAATACCCCGGCCCGCCGCGCAGTTTGAGTGATTCCTTGTTTTTGTCATAAGAGGAACGGATCGCGGCGACGATGATACCGATGATAACGCCGATCACCAGCGCGCCGAGCGTGATGATCACCGTATTCCCGAGACCGGTGAGGATCTGCTTATAGCGGTCTTTTTGCAAAAAGACATATTCCAGCTTTTTTAAAAAGCCGATGAACCAATCGGGCATACTGTTTTTTCCTTTCCGTAAAGCGAAATAAGGGCGGTGGTATCCACCGCCCTTACAAATACATAATTTTACTCAGCAGGAATATATTTGTCAACGATCTTCTGAACGGAACCGTCGGCGATCAGTTCTTTCAGCGCGTCGTTGACGGCTTTGAGAAGCGCGTCATTCTCTTTGGAGACGCAGATCGCGTAGTTTTCGTTGGCGTACTCGGTATCAAGGATCGCGAGTCCCTCGTTCTCCTTGACATAGCTCTTGGCAGGCTCGTTGTCAATAATGACGCAGTCCACTTTGCCGGACTTCAGGCTCTCGACCGCCAGGGCGCCGTTCTGATACAGCGTCACGGCGTCGGAACCGTAATCATCTTCCGCGTAGATGTGACCGGTCGTACCCTGCTGGACGCCGATCTTTTTGCCTTCAAGATCATCGATGGACTTGATGTCGCTGTCCGCCTTGACGATGACGACCTGAACCGCCGTCGCGTAAGAATCGGTGAAGTTGATGGACTGCAGACGCTCGTCCGTCACGGTCATACCCGCCATGCCCATATCATACTTGCCGGACTGCACGCCGGGGATGATAGAGTCAAAATCGACATCCGCGATCTCAAGCTCAAGACCGATCTTCTCAGCGATCAGCGCCGCGACTTCCGCGTCGATACCGACGATAGCGTCGCCCTCGTGATATTCATACGGCGGAAACTCCGCGTTGGTCGCCATCAGAAGTTTGCCTTTTTGTACCGTCATTTGCTTTTGGGAGCATCCCGCAAACACGGTAAGCACCAAAAGAGCGATCAGTACGATCGAAACTAATTTTTTCATTTTGTTTTCCCCCTGTTTTTTGGATTTATGCTCATATTATACGCCGTTTTTTTGATTTGTCAAGAGTTTTATTCAAAATTTTTAATAAAAATTCAAGATAATCAATATTTATACATAACTTATGCATTTTTCAAGTTTGTGTATGCAAAAAATGAATATTTATTCTCAAATCACAGGATCGTAAGCCGGGCGAAGTTCGCCATCACCTTTTTAACGGTTTTCTTTCCGGTCTCATGATCGGTAAATTCGATCTCAAGCAGCGTATCGTTACCCATTTCCCGCAGCGCGATGATCACGCCCTCACCGAACGTTTTGTGAGAAACGCGCATCCCGACGGTATAGGTATCCCCCGTTTTTTCCGCCCGGAATGTCCCGACGGTGGAGGTGGCGGCGGCGTTTGCCCCGCTTTTTCGGTACGCCGGCACCCGAAAAGCGGGCGCTTTGGCGAACGCCTCCCGCGTGGCGGCACGATCCTCATAGAGTTTTTCAATGTTTTCCGCGGGCAGTTCCCGGATAAAGCGGGAGGGTTGGTAGTATCCCGTTTTCCCGTAGATCATACGCTGGGCGCAGTGCAGGATATACAGATGTTTTTTTGCCCGTGTGATCCCGACGTACATCAGGCGGCGTTCCTCCTCGATCTCCGCCTCGTCGCCCATACTTTGAAGTCCGGGGAATATTCCTTCCTCCACGCCGACCATAAACACGGTATCGAATTCAAGCCCTTTGGCGCTGTGCAGCGTCATCAGGACGACCCGGTCATCCCCGTCCTCCAGCTGGTCGATATCCGTCATCAGCGAGATCTCCTCCAAAAAAGAGGAAAGGGAGATACTGCCGCCATCCTGTTCATAGGCGGTCACCGTCGATAAAAATTCCTGCAGGTTGGCAAGCCTGTCCTTTGCCTCCTCGGTATTCTCCGCGATCAGCATCTGCACATATCCGCTCGCCGTATACAGTTCACTGACCAGCGCCGAAAGCGGAGCCGTGTCGCGGAAGGTTTCCAGATGGCGGATCAGCGCCGCGAACTGTTTGAGCGCCGAAAGGCTCCGGCTGAGATCCGGAAAATGCTCCGCGTGATCGATGATATCGAACATACCGACACCGTTCGCGGCCGCCAGATCCTCGATACGGCTGACGGTACGCGCGCCGATCGAACGTTTCGGTTCATTGATGATACGTTTGAGGCGCAGGTTGTCGCTGTGATTTTGAATGAGATGCAGATAGGAAAGGATATCCCGGATCTCCTTACGGTCGTAAAAACGCATCCCGCCGATGACTTTATAGGCGATGCCGCATTTGACAAACGCGCGCTCAATGGAGTTGGACTGCGCGTTGGTGCGGTACAGGACAGCGAAATCCTTATAGGACGCCTTATCCCGCGCCACGGCGTCCAGAATGGTATCGGCGACGAAAAGGCTTTCCTCATATTCATTGGCAAGTTTGTTGAGGTATACCTTATCTCCGCTTCCCGCGCTTGTCCATAGGCGCTTTCCTTTTCTCCCCTTATTATACTGTATCACGGCGTTGGCGGCCTCTAAAATGTTTTCGGTGGAGCGGTAGTTCTGCTCCAGCCGGATGGTCTTCGCGCCGGGAAAATTGTCCTCGAAAGACAGGATGTTCTCGATCGTCGCGCCGCGGAATTTGTAAATGCTTTGATCGTCGTCGCCCACCACGCATATATTGCGCCGTACGGAGGAAAGCAGAGAGATCAGCCTGTACTGCAGGGGGTTGGTGTCCTGATACTCATCTACCATAATATATTTGAAACGTCCGCCGTATTTGAGACGCACCTCGTCAAACTGTTCCAAAAGTTCTACCGTTTTCAGAATGATATCGTCAAAATCCAGCGCGTTGGCGTCCTTCAGCTCCGTGACATACGCCTCGAACACCCGCTGCACGCACCGGTTGAAATAGTTGTCGCCGTTTTCTTTCAGATACTCCCCCGCAGAGATACGGGCGTCTTTTGAGCGGGAGATCAGATGTAAGATCATTTTCGGCGATATGGTCTTTTCGTCGATCTCCATACGGCGCATCGCGTCTTTGATCACGCGCACGCTGTCATCTGTCGCGTAAATGGAAAAGTCCCGCCGGTATCCGATCTGCTCGATCTCCCGCCGTAAAATACGCGCGCAGAAAGAATGGAAGGTCGACGCCCATACGTCGCTCCCCCGCGGCCCGATCATCCGCTCGATACGATCCTTGAGTTCACCCGCCGCCTTGTTGGTGAAGGTGATCGCCAGGATCTCATAAGGCTCGCAAAGACCGCTCTCCAAAATATGCGCGATCCGCTGGATCAGTACCGTCGTCTTGCCGCTGCCGGCACCCGCCAGGATCAAGAGCGGTCCTTCGGTACACCGCACCGCCTGTTTTTGCGGCTCATTGAGTCTGTCAAACTGCGCCGCGATCTGTTCCCTGTCCATACCGAGTGTCTGCATAATTTCCCTCCGGAAGTGTAAATTTATATCATTATATCACATCACGGATGGTTATAAAATCATTTTTTTCAGTTTTTTTAAAATATTTTTTTCCATGCGGGAGACCGTCACCTGAGAACACCCGATCAGATCCGCCACCTCGCTTTGCGTCCGGTCGAGATAGTACCGCATCACAATGACGCGCCGTTCCGGCGCGTCCAGCCTGTCCAGCGCCTGCGTGAGCATAATGCGTTCGAGATCCGCTTCCCCCGTCTCGCCGGCGATCCTTTCGTATCTGTCTCTCCCTTCCTCCAAAGCGCCGTCCAAAGACAAAACGTTCTCCGGGATCTCCATACACTCCGTGATCTCCTCCGCCGTCATCCCGAGGCTTTGAGCGATCTCGGAAACTGTCGCCGCCCTGCCGCGGGCGGCGCCGATCTGTTCCGCCGCGCGTTTTACAAGCAAACGATTGCGTTTGAGCGTCCTCGATATCTTAACGCTGCCCGTATCCCGCAGATAGGAACGGATCTCCCCCATGATCTTGCTGACAGCGTAGGTGGAAAACCGCACACCCCTGTCCTCGTCGAAATCCCGTGCCGCTTTCACAAGCCCGAGGCATCCGATCTGAAACAGATCCTCCGGATCCGCGCCCGGTCCGCCGAACCGTTTGATCACCATACCGACAAGCCTGATGTTCTCCGTGACAAGTCTGTCGGTCTTTGTGACCGTCAACGGGGATCATCCTTGCCGTATATCGTTTTTTCCAGTGTGACGCGCGTGCCTCTGCCGGGTCTTGACGACACGCGAAGGCGATCGGAAAACGTTTCCATTATGGTAAACCCCATACCGCTTCTCTCCCCGCCGGTCGACGTGGTGTAAAGCGGTTCCCTCGCGCGTTCGATATCCTCTATGCCTTTTCCTTTGTCCCGTATGACGACCTGGATCTTTCGTCCGATCCTTTTGACCGTTATGTAGATCATGCCGATCGTATCGCCGTATCCGTGCACGATACTGTTCGTCACCGCCTCGGATACCGCCGTCTTGATCTCACTGACCTCCTCCAGCGTCGGGTCGAGCTGCGCCGCGACCGCCGCCACGGCGACCCTGGCAAAGCCCTCGTTGCAGGATCTTGACTCCACCTGCATACGGATCACATTATCTGCTTTCATAGTTATACTCCTTCATTTTTATATATTTTTGTATGCCGCTCATCAGCAGCACTTTTCGGATGGACCCGCTGACGCCGGTAAGACAGATCGGGATGCCGATCTCCATACAGGTCCGCCGCCTGCCCATAATGACCGCGAGCCCCGAGCTGTCCATAAAAGCAAGTTTGCCGAAATCCAGGCAGACCGACGCGGGCCGCCGTATACAGATCTCAAAATCTATCTTTTGTCCTATTCCTTTTGCCGCATGATGGTCGAGTTCCCCGATCAATTCCACCAGAAGTTCCCCGCCGCGGTTTTCAAACGCTACCTCCATTTTTTCCTCCTCAACAAAAAATAACCTTTCAGGCGTTACTTACCCGAAAGGTTATCATACTTTTATTGATTTTTTTGTCGAAAATCAGAGAAGACCGCAATTTTTCAGATATTTCGCGGCTTCTTCCATAATATAGAATGATCCGCAGACCAGGATCATCTCGTCCTTCCGCAGGGCGAGCGCCTTTTCCAGCGCCCGGCTGACAGTGCCGGCGTCCTCGACGCCGCCGCAGTTTTTCGCCGCGAGCGCGGCAATGTCCGCCGACGGCGCGGCGCGATCATTGCCGATCGGCGCGACGGCGAAAAAGATATCCGCGCGTTTGGCAAGGCGGCTCACGGCGTAGGAGTAATCCTTATCCCGCATCGCGGCAAAGATCACGATAACACCGCCTTGGACCGAGCGATCAAGGATATCGCAAAGTTCATCGATCCCCTGCGGGTTATGCCCGACGTCAAAGACGATCTCCGGCGACACGCAGACTCTGTCGAACCGCGCGTCCATATGCCCGGAGGCGATGCCCTTTTCCGCGCATTCCGCCGGGATATCCATACCCGCTTTTCTGAGGGCGTCCACCGTTTCCAGCACAGTCAGCGCGTTATAGATCTGATAGGCTCCGACCGCCTCAGTACGGTATTCTTTTCCATTATATATGAAAGAATTTCCGGAAAGATCGGAGGATAAAACGGAAAGCCCGGCAACATCCGGCAGATGCAACGGGACGTTCTTTTCCCGACAGGACGCTTCGATCTGCCGCATTGCCTCCATCGGCTGTAAAGGATACGACACGGCCGAACCGCCGGATTTGATGATCCCGCATTTTTCAAACGCGATCTTTTCCAGGGTATCGCCGAGGATCGCCGTATGATCTTTGGAGATCGCCGTGATGACGGAGACAAGCGGCGCTTCGATGATATTGGTGGCGTCAAACCGGCCGCCAAGTCCCACTTCCAATACGACGATATCGCACTTTTCCGCGGCGAAGCAGAGAAACGCGACAGCGGTCACGATCTCAAACTCCGTCACGGCGTCCCAGCCGTCACGCTCCATTTCCTCCACCGCCGCGGCGACACGTTCCGTAAGTTCCGCGAGCAGTTCTCCGGAAATGTACGTATCGTTCACGCTGATGCGCTCGTGAAAATCAAAAACATAGGGTGAGATATAGCGTCCCGTCCGGTATCCTGCGCGGGACAGGACGCGGGAAAGCATCGTGACGGTCGAGCCTTTACCGTTGGTGCCCGCCACGTGTACGAAGGACAGCGTTTTCTGCGGATCGCCCAAACGGCGCATAAGTTCCCCCATCCGTTCCAGCCCCAGTTTGGATCCGAAACGGGCGCGGCTGTGGATATAAGAGAGAGCCTGTTGTTCTGTCACCCGGATCAGTCCTTCTTTTCAAGGCCTTTGATGGTGCCCTTGAGCGACTCGATGAGCTGCCCGTACTTTTCAAGTTTCTGCTTTTCCTGTTCCACGAGGTGCGCGGGCGCCTTGGAGACAAATCCCTGATTGTTCAGCCTGCCCTGCACGCGCGCCAGTTCGCTTTCGGCATTTTCAAGTTCCTTGCGCAGTCTGATAAGCTCCGCCTCTATATCCACAAGTTGTCCGAGCGGGATATAGACTTTGCCGAGCGTGCATACGATGGTCACGGCGTTCGCGTCCGGACACGCGTCGAACCGAATATCGGAAACACCGGCGAGTTTTTGGAAAAACCCGGTCCCCTCCGCCACGGTATCCTTGTATTCCGTCTCGAAATAAGTCGTCGCTTTTTTGCTGAGCGGCACGTTCATTTCACTACGGCGGAAGCGGATCGCCTTGATGGCGTCCATGACCTTCTCCATATCCTCCGCCTCTTGCGCGAAGCACAGCGCTTTGTCATATTTCGGGAAAGGCGCGATCATAATGGCCTCTTCCCCGCCGGGAAGGCTCTGCCAGATCTCCTCCGTCAAAAACGGCATAAAGGGATGCAGCATTTTCAGAGCGCCGCCGAAAACGTGCAGTAGCACTTTTTGCGCCCGTTCGCTTTCCCCGGCGTTCTCCTTGTCGTTGAGCCGGGGCTTGACAAGTTCGATATACCAATCACAGAAATCATCCCAGATGAAGTCATAGACCTTTTGCAGCGCCAGACCGATCTCAAATTTATCGAGACTTGTCGTAACGTCTTTCACGACCGCATTGTAACGGTCGAGGATCCATTTGTCCTCGGTGCGAAGCGCGGCAAGATCGACGTTGTCGTCCTCCACCGTGAGGTTCATCAGGATAAACCGCGCGGCGTTCCACACCTTGTTGGCAAAGTTGCGGGAGGACTGTACACGCTCGTCATAGTAACGCATATCATTGCCGGGAGAGTTGCCGGTCGCGAGGCTGAAGCGGAGCGCGTCGGCGCCGTACTGCTCGATCACCTGCAGGGGGTCGATGCCGTTGCCGAGAGATTTGGACATTTTCCGTCCCTGCGAATCCCGCACAAGACCATGGATCAGAACGGTGGAAAACGGTTTTTCCCTCATATGCTCCATGCCGGAGAATATCATACGCGCCACCCAGAAAAAGATGATGTCGTATCCCGTCACCAAAACGCTTGTCGGGTAGAAATAGTCAAGTTCTTTCGTTTTTTCCGGCCAGCCGAGCGTGGAGAACGGCCAGAGCGCGGAGGAAAACCAGGTGTCCAGCACGTCGGGATCCTGTTTGATATGTTTCGAGCCGCATTTCGGGCAAATGACGACGTCATCGCGGGAGACTGTCATCTCGCCGCAATCCTCGCAGGTGTATGCCGGGATCCGGTGACCCCACCACAGTTGGCGGGAAATGCACCAGTCGCGCACGTTTTCCATCCAGTTGAGATAAGTCTTGCTGAAACGGCCGGGAACGAATTTAATATCGCCCTCCCTGACGACGCGGACAGCCTCTTTCGCGAGCGGCTGCATTTTGACGAACCACTGCTTGGACGAGATCGGCTCGACGTTGGTGCCGCAGCGGTAACAGGTACCGACGTTATGGACATGCGGAACGACCTTGACAAGATAACCGCCTTCCTCGAGATCCTTTACGATCGCGTCGCGCGCCTCATAGCGGTCCATTCCCTGATATTTGCCGCCGTTGGCGTTGACCCTGGCGTTATCGTCAAGCACGAGGATCTCGGCAAGTCCGTGACGTTTGCCGACCTCAAAGTCGTTGGGGTCGTGGCTCGGCGTGATCTTGACGCATCCGGTCCCGAAATCTTTTTCAACATATTCGTCCGCGACGACGGGGATCTCACGTCCGACGAGCGGCAGGATCAGCGTCTTGCCGACCAGATGCGTATATCTTTCATCGTCGGGATGCACCGCAACGGCGGTATCGCCCAAAAGCGTTTCGGGGCGGGTCGTCGCGATCTCCACATATTCGTCGCTGTCCTTGACGGGATAGCGGATATGCCAGAAAAAGCCCTGCTGTTCTGTATATTCCACCTCGGCGTCGGAAAGCGCGGTGATGCAATGCGGGCACCAGTTGATGATGCGATTGCCCTGATAAATAAGCCCTTTATCGTAAAGGGAGACGAACACTTCTTTGACAGCCTTGGAACATCCCTCGTCCATCGTAAAGCGTTCTCTGTCCCAGTCACAGCTGGAGCCGAGTTTTTTGAGCTGATTGATGATGCGGCTGCCGTATTGTTCTTTCCATGCCCATACGCGTTTGAGAAATTCCTCTCTGCCGAGATCGTAGCGGGTCTTTCCCTCTTTGCGGAGTTCCGCCTCCACTTTGATCTGCGTGGCAATACCCGCGTGATCGGTGCCCGGCACCCAAAGGGTGTTGAAACCCTGCATCCTCTTATAGCGCACCAGGATGTCCTGCAGCGTCTCATCCAGCGCATGTCCCATATGAAGCTGACCCGTCACGTTCGGGGGCGGGATCACGATGGTGAAAGGATCTTTGCTTTCATCCGGCTCCGCGTGGAAATACTTTCCCTTCAGCCAGAAATCGTATATTTTGTCCTCCACTTGCTGCGGCGCATACACTTTGGCAAGTTCCTTCGGCATTTTTCTCTCTCCCTCTTATAAAAAAGTCAAATTTTATTATAACTTTCTTTTTTAGGCTTGTCAACTTTCCGCGCCAAATTCGCAAATAAATTTACACCGAAGAACGCTTTATATATCGTATTTACGCCTTTTAGCCCGGAGCGCTTGCATTCAGGAAGGAAAAAAGATATAATAAAAACATCAAAAACTGAAAGGAATGTAATGCTATGATCGTAACATTCGGCGAAATCATGATGCGCCTGGCGCCTCCCGGATACCAGAGGTTCCGTCAGGCAAGGACCTTCGAGGCGATCTACGGCGGCGGTGAAGCAAACGTTGCCGCTTCCCTCGCCAACTACGGTAAAAAGACGCGTTTTATCACCAAGCTCCCCGACAACGATATCGGGCTTGCCTGCCGCGCTGAGCTTCGCTCCTTCGGCATCGACACCGATTATATCGCGCTGGGCGGCGAACGCCTGGGTCTTTATTTCTGCGAAAAAGGCGCTTCCCAACGTCCTTCCAAGGTCATTTACGACCGCGCCCATTCCGCGATCAGCGAATGCACGGCGGCGGACTTTGACTGGGACAAGATCTTTGACGGCGCGCGCTGGTTCCACTTCACCGGCATTACCCCCGCCATCTCTGACGCGGCGGCGGAAGCCACTCTCGCCGCCTGCAAGGCGGCAAAAAAAGCAGGCGTTACCGTCTCCTGCGACCTCAACTACCGCAAAAAACTCTGGAGCAAAGAAAAAGCGAACAAAGTGATGACCGAGCTTATGCAGTATGTCGACGTCCTCATCGCCAACGAGGAGGACGCGCAGGACGTGTTCGGCATCAGCGCGGAAGCGACCGACATCACCAAAGGCGAGATCTCGCTGGCCGGTTATAAATCCGTCGCGAGCCAGCTCGTTGAAAAGTTTGGTTTCTCCAAAGTGGCGATCACGCTGCGGGAGTCCATTTCCGCTTCCGTCAACAACTGGTCGGCGCTGCTCTATGACGGAAAAGAATTCTGTCATTCTAAAAAATACACCATTCAGATCGTCGACCGCGTCGGCGGCGGCGACAGTTTCGGCGCCGGTCTGATCTACGGTCTGACCGAAAATTACACCGCGCAGGACGCGCTTGAATTCGCCGTGGCGGCGTCCTGCCTCAAACACACCATTGAAGGCGACGTTAATATGGTCAGCGTCGCAGAAGTTAAAGCCCTGGCGGGCGGAGACGCCTCCGGCAGAGTGCAAAGATAACGTTTTTTACGCAAAAAGCGGTCCTCACCGAGGACCGCTTTTTAAATTTAGAAAATCAGACCGTGCCGGTCACAGTGACAGTAGCCATGCCGGGCGTAACGGTCCACACGCCGGTATCGGCGTTTTGCGAGAAAGTCGCGGCGGGCACCGTGATCTCCCCGGACACCGTGGAGAATTCGCCGCTTACCTCATCGTAAGAATACTCCGTGCCGTCCGTCCACTCCACACCGTTATAGGTAACGGTAAGGCCGGTCAGAACGGGATCGAACAGATCGTTCAGAACGACAGCGTCCGTAACGGTGGCCGCCGTATTCCCGGTGTTCTGGATGACGAAGGTGTAGGTCAACTGACCGTTGTCCATGACTGTCGTCGGTGATACGCTCTTAACGATTTCCAGCACCGGCGCCGCGGCGGCAGTGATCGTTTCGGTAGCGGTGATATCCGTGCCGCCGCTCACAGTTACCGTATTGGTGATCGTCCCTGCCTCCGCGGGAGGCGCGTATACATTTACGCTCGTCGTATAAAGCAGTGTCGCTGTACCGTTTGCCGGCACGGTAATACCCGTGACCGTCAGCGGCGGACCGGACGTGACCGCGGGCGTCGGCTGCAACACACCGTCCGAAAAATATCTGATGGAATTTTCCACATAATCCAGCGGCGTCAGCGTTTGCGCCCCGAAGGTATACGCGCCCAGATCATCCGTGACCGTGAGACCGGTATAGGGCGTTGCGCCGGAATTAACGATGTTGATCGCGTAGGTCACGTTTTCGCCCTGCGTGTACTCCTCCGGCAGCGCCGTTTTAGTCACCGTAAGGACCTCTAAAAGTTCACCCGCCGCGACATTGGAAACGACGGTCTCGCCTCTGTACGTCAGTGAAGCCTGATTATAAAAAGCTGCCATATTGCACATTCCTCCTTTTTTATTTTGCAGGAGCATGACGCTCCTTACAAAACACTATATGCAATATAGGCAGCTGTTGTTATATTAGATCAAAAATCCGGTTCAAAAGACGGCATCAACTGAAGTTTGAACAGGTTGTTCCTGTGAAGCGTATCAATACGCTCTTTTTTCGCCGGATCGTCTATAACGCCTTCCCGGATATACCGGTCAAGTTCCGCGTAGGTAAAGCCGAGGTTTTCCTCGTCTGTCTTACCGCTGAGCCCGTCAATCGGCGTTTTATCCACCAGCGCCGCCGGCAGGCCAAGGCATCTGCCGATCTCCTTGACCTCGTGTACCGTAAGGTGCGAACAAGGACTGAAATCCCCCGCGGCGTCGCCGTAGCGGGTCGAATATCCGACCCAGTCCTCCGAGAGATTACAGGTATTTGCCACTCTTCCGTTATGACTCTGGGCGACGGCGTACAGTGTCGACATACGGATCCGCGCCGGAAGATTGACGGCGCTCTGTCTGGACATCTCGAACGGCAGCGCGGCGGTCAAGCCATCCACGGCGTCCTTGATATTGACGATATGGTGGCGGATGCCGAGATGCGAGACAAGCAGTTTCGCCATATCAATGTCGCTCTGCTCCCCGCAGGGCATCAGCACGCCGATCACACGGTCGACTCCCAGCGCCTCGGCGCAAAGCGCCGCGACGACCGAACTGTCTTTTCCGCCCGAGATGCCGACCACGGCGTTACATCCCTTGCCGTTTTCCTCAAAAAAGCCGCGGATCCAGCGGACACATTCATTTTTAACTCTTTCTGCGTCAAACATCGTTTTCCCTCGTTTCCTGTATGGTTTCCAACAAAAAACTCACCGGGCGAAAGCCGTCGTTACAGGAGATCATCGCGGATTTTGGATCTTTCATCCAGCCGTCGTAGAAGTCCGTCGCGCCGTGCGCCAGCGCCCATACAAAGGGTGAGACGCTGCTCCACGCGCTCTCGCAAAAGCTGTCCGGCTTTTTCCCGCCGACAGAGATAAACTCCTGCCCAAGCCGCATATCGCAGGCGTGCTCGATCGGGTTTTCGTATTCCTTTATAAGATCGTCATACCGCGCGATCTTTTTTACCGTGATACGGACGTTGAACACTATTTACTCCCACTCAATAGTAGCAACGGGCTTTTCGCTGATGTCCCAGAGGACGCGGTTGACGCCGGGGATCCTGACGATCTGATCGCGCATTTTACAGAGAACGGCAAACGGGATCTCCGGCACCGTGGCGGTAACGGCGTCTACCGTATTGACCGCGCGGATGATGACCGCCCAGCCCATATAGCGTTTGCCCTCTCCGTCAACGTAGCGGATGCCCGTCGACTGAACGTCCGGGATGGCGCAGAAATACTGCCAGGGCGTTTCGGGCAGTTTGCCGATCTCCTCCCGCACGATGGCGTCCGCCTCGCGCAGCGCTTCCAGACGGTCGCGGGTGATCGCGCCGACACAGCGCACGCCGAGTCCGGGACCCGGGAAGGGCTGACGATAGACCATGCTGTCCGGCAGACCGAGCGCCTTACCGACGACGCGTACTTCGTCTTTATAAAGAAGTTTGACCGGCTCGACCAGTTCGAATTTGAGGTCTTCCGGCAGACCGCCGACGTTGTGGTGCGCTTTGACGCCGACGCTTTCCAGGATGTCGGGATAAATGGTGCCCTGCGCCAAAAAGTCGATGTCGTCCAGTTTGCGGGCTTCCTCCTCAAACACGCGGATGAACTCCGCGCCGATGATCTTTCTCTTGGTCTCGGGATCGGCGACGCCCGCGAGTTTATCGAGAAAACGATCAACGGCGTCGACGTAGATCAGATTGGCGTTCATCTCGTCTCGGAAAACCTTGACGACCTGCTCCGGTTCGCCCTTGCGGAGAAGTCCGTGATTAACGTGGACGCAAACGAGTTGTCTGCCCACCGCCTTGATGAGAAGCGCCGCGACGACGGACGAATCCACGCCGCCCGACAGCGCCAGCAAGACTTTTTTGTCTCCGATCTGCTCGCGAAGCGCCGCGACCTGCTCTTTGATAAAAGCGTCAGCAAGCGCGGGTGTCGTGATCCGCTCCATGGTTTCCGGTCTTTTGTTGGTGTCCATTGTTATATCCTCCTAATTATTCTTTATTCCCACTCCACTGTCGCAGGCGGCTTTGTGGTCACGTCGTAAACGACGCGGTTGACGTGTTTCACCTCGTTGGTGATCCGACTGCTGACGCGGGCGAGGATATCATACGGGATCTTTGCCCAATCCGCCGTCATAAAGTCGTCCGTCGTCACCGCGCGGATGGCGATCAGATGATCGTATGTCCGATGATCTCCCATCACGCCGACAGTGCTGACCGTCGGAAGCACGCAGAAAAACTGCGAAAGTTGTTTGTCATACCCGTTCTTAGCCATTTCGTCCCGCAGTACCCAGTCGGCGTTTTGCAGGACCTCGATCTTCTCCCGCGTGATCTCCCCGATGATCCGCACGCCGAGCCCCGGACCGGGGAACGGCTGGCGCCACACGAGTTCCTTCGGAAGTCCGAGTTTTTCCCCGACGCGCCGCACCTCATCTTTAAAAAGATCGCGCAGCGGCTCTATGATGCCGAGAAACTCGATATCCTCCGGTGTTTTTACACGGTTATGATGTGTTTTGATCTTGTCGGCGTCCCCTTTGCCCGACTCTACACGATCGGGATAGATCGTACCCTGCGCGAAAAATCCCGTCTCTTTTTGCCGTCGGATCTCGCTCCAGAACACCCTGTAAAATTCTTCCCCGATGATCTTTCTTTTCTGTTCGGGATCGGTAACGCCCCGCAGCGCGGCAAGAAACTCATCCGCGCAGTTGACGCGCACAAAATTCATATCGAATAAAGAGGTAAAAGTGTTTTCAACGATATCCCCTTCATCCTTTCGCATCAAGCCGTGATCGACGAACACACAGGTAAGCTGTCTGCCCACGGCACGGCTGAGCAGCGCCGCCGCCACCGAGGAATCCACCCCGCCGGAAAGTCCCAGAACGACCGGTTTGTCCCCGATCTGCTTCCGCAACGCCGCGACAGTATCCTCGATAAAACTTTCCATCTGCCAGTCGCCCTTACAGCCGCATACGCCAAACAGAAAGTTATAAAGCATCCTGTCGCCGAACGCGCTGTGCGTGACTTCGGGATGGAACTGCACGGCATAAAGCCGTTTTTGTTTGTTTTCCATCGCGGCGACGGGGCAATCCTCCGTTTCCGCCGTAACGGAAAAGCCTTCCGGCAGTGTTTTGATGCGATCGGTATGGCTCATCCAGACGACGCTCTCCCGCGGTACATCCCTAAAGAGAAGGCTGTCCGCCGACGTTACCCGCAGACGGATGTTGCCGTATTCAGAGCGTTCCGCCGTCTCTACGACGCCGCCGCCCATCCACGCCATCAGCTGCGCACCGTAGCAGATCCCCAAAATAGGGATCCCCAATGACAGGATATCCGCCGTATAGTGCGGCGACGAAGGATCGAAAACGGAATTGGGTCCCCCGGTAAAAATAATGCCGCTTGGGCGCGCCTTGCGGAGCTCCTCGACCGGCACGGTATACGGCACGACGTCGCAATATACGCCGTGATCCCTGACGCGGCGGGCGATGAGCTGATCATACTGTCCGCCGAAATTCAACACAATGACTTTCTCGTGTTCCACCGTTTTATTCTCCCTGTTCCTCTTTTTCGATCGTTTCCTCCTGCTTACTGCCGCTGTGCCACATCAGAAGGAAACCGATGGCAATGATGACGAACACCATCCCGATGATGAATACGGCGCGGCGAAAGCCCTCCCCTGTCAGCATAATGGCGACGATGCTGAGCACCGCGCTGATGCTGTACAGGATCGCGACGGCTTTTCGCTGAGACAAGCCGATCGCGACAAGTTTATGATGCAGGTGCATCTTGTCCCCCTTAAAAGGGCTCCGCCCGCTCAAAATACGCCGGACAGAGGCAAAAAACATATCAAAGATCGGAAGCCCGAGCACCAGAAACGGCACAGCGAACGTAATGACATCCGACGCGCGGAACATATCCATAATGGTCAGGCATCCGAGGATGTAGCCGATAAACATCGCGCCGGTATCCCCCATAAACATTTTCGCGGGATTGATATTGTAGGGCAAAAAACCGAGGCAGGATGCCGCAAGCACCGCCGCCACCATAAAAACGACGAAATCCTGCAAAAGGAACGCCACCACCGCGACGCTGAGACTCATAATGGAGGAAACGCCGCAGGCAAGCCCGTCCAGACCGTCCATCAGGTTGACGGCATTGAGGATCGCCATGATCCACAGCATGGAGATCACATACTGCCACACCGTGGAAAGCTCAAAAAACGCCTCCCCCGACGCGAAATTCGGCAGCCGTTCGATCCGAACGCCGAAAAAGACAGGCAAAAACACCGCAAAGATCTGCGGGATGCCCTTGATAAGAGGATTGAGCGCCAGCACATCGTCCGCGACGCCAAGCACCGCGATGATCATCCCGCCGAACAGCACGCCGCGCAGTTCATTGTTGATAAATTGCACGCTGAAAGCGATAACAGATACAAAAAACGCCGTAAAGATCGCGACGCCCCCGAGTCTCGGGATCGGCTTTTTGTGCATACGCCGGCTGTCCTTCGGCACGTCGATCGCGCCGACGCGATACGCGAGTTTTTCCGCAAGCGGCGTTAATATAAAAGAAAGCGCGAGCGCGAAAACAAAGGCGCACAGCGTTAGTATGATATCCGATTTGGCCATATCGATCCTCTCCTCGACGTGAGATGTTAATTATTATTTTATCCGCAAACGGAAAAGATTGCAAGTTTTTTCTATTGTAGCACAATCGAATAGACTTGACAATACTAAACAAAAAATATATCATATAAAAGTAAAAACAAACGAAGGAGCAAACAAATGGTCAGAACAAGATTCGCGCCGAGTCCCACGGGATATATGCATGTCGGCAACCTGCGGACGGCGCTTTACACCTATTTGATCGCCAAACAGAACGGCGGAAAATTCATCCTGCGCATCGAGGACACCGACCAGGAACGCTATGTGGAAGGCGCCGTCGATCTGATCTACAGAACGCTTAGGGAGACCGGTCTCATTTGGGACGAGGGTCCGGACATTGGCGGAAACTACGGTCCCTATATCCAGTCCGAGCGGCAGCATCTCTATATGGAATACGCCGAAAAACTTGTGGAAAGCGGCAACGCTTATTACTGCTTTTGCGATAAGGAACGACTGGAGGAGTTGCGGCTCATCCATCAGATCTCCAAAGTCCCGCACCGGTATGACGGAAAATGCCGGGATCTTTCTCCCGATGAGGTCAAAGAAAATCTCGCCAAAGGATTGCCTTTCGTCATCCGTCAGAAATGCCCGACCGAAGGGAAAACGACTTTTAAGGACGCGGTGTACGGCGAGATCACGGTGGACAACAGTGAACTGGATGATCAGATCCTGATCAAAACAGACGGCCTGCCCACCTACAATTTCGCCAACGTCGTGGACGATCATCTGATGGGCATCACACATATCGTGCGCGGCAATGAATATCTGTCCAGCACGCCGAAATACAACCTCCTGTATGAGGCGTTCGGATGGGAGATCCCCACCTATATCCACTGTCCGCCCGTCATGCGCACCCCCACCAAAAAACTTTCCAAACGGGACGGCGACGCCTCCTATGAGGATTTCATCAAAAAAGGATATCTCAAAGAGGCGGTCCTTAACTATATCGCGCTGCTCGGCTGGGCGCCGAAGGGTGACAGAGAGAAATACACACTCCCTGAACTTATCGAAGCGTTCGACCTAGCGGGCATTTCCAAATCTCCTGCCATTTTCGATCCGGAGAAACTCGGCTGGCTCAACGGAGAGTATCTGAAGGAAATGGATCCGGAGGAGTTTTATAAGATCGCCGCTCCGTATATCGACAGCGTCATCAAAACGGCCGCCGTGGACAAGCGGGAGGTCGCGAAACTGATGCAGACGCGCGTCCAGCTTCTCAGCGAGATCCCGGAGCAGATCGACTTCTTTGAAACGCTCCCCGATTACGATATCGAAATGTACACCCATAAAAAGATGAAGACCAACGCGGAAAACTCCCTTATTTCTCTGCAAAAAGTCCTGCCGGTGCTGGAAGGGCTTTCCGACTGGTCGATGGACGCCATCCACGACGCTCTGTTTGACGTGATAGCGGAACTCGAAGTCAAAAACGGCGTTGTGCTCTGGCCGGTGCGCACGGCGCTCTCCGGCAAGCAGTTCACCCCCGGCGGCGGCGTGGAACTCGCGTGGCTGCTCGGCAAAGAGGAAACGCTGAAACGGCTCCGCGTCGGCATCGAAAAACTCTCATAACTGAATACGTCCGTCGCAAAATCCGGACGCTAAATATTTACTACGAAAGGAAATCCAAAACATGAGAAAGACTTCCGTCTCCCGCCGCGTCGCGATCGCCGGCATGATCGCCGCGCTGTACGCCGCGCTTACCCTGCTGCAGAATTTTCTGCTGCCCGGCTCCGCCTCCGCCGCCATCCAGTTTCGCGTCGCGGAGGCGCTGATGATGCTCTGTCTGTTTTCCCCCACCGCCATCGCGGGATTTACGATCGGGTGCGCGATCGCCAATCTTTCCAGCGGTATGTCCTGGGATATCGTGATCGGCGCTTTCGCGACCCTGCTCGCGGGGCTTCTGATCTACGCCACACGAAAAACGACCATCAAAGGTTTCCCGTTTTTATCCGTGTTGTTCCCCGCCCTGTGCAACGGTGTCATCATCGGGCTTGAGATCGCGCTGTATCAGGAAGTGTTCCGTTGGAGCGAGTTTCTGACGTTCGGCGCGTGTGTCGCGCTTGGCGAGATCGTTGTTTCCGTCGTTCTCGGCATCCCGTTTTTCTATCTCTGCAAAAAGATCAATATCCAAAGATACTTTTAATAAGGAGAATTTGTATGAAGATCACAAAAGCCATCATCCCCGCCGCGGGTCTCGGCACCAGAGTGCTGCCCGCCTCCAAAGCCGTTCCCAAGGAACTTTTGCCCATCGTGGACAAGCCGGCGCTCCAATACATTGTGGAGGAAGCGGTCGCCTCCGGCATTACGGACATCCTCATCATCACCAACCGCGGAAAATCTCTCATTGAAGATCATTTTGACCGCGCGCCGGAGTTGGAGGAACGGCTGATCGCGGGCAATAAGACAGATCTGTTAAAGGAAACGGTCCGCGCCGCGAACCTGGCGAATATCTATTTCATCCGGCAGAAAGAGACCAAAGGGCTTGGCCACGCCGTGCTGAAAGCAAAGGATTTCGTCGGCAATGAACCGTTCGCCATCCTGTACGGCGACGACGTCATCATCGGAGACGTCCCGACCACCAAAGAGCTGACCGACGCTTACGAAAAATACGGCAAAGGCGTCGTCGGCATCAAGTCGGTTTCCCCCGACGTCATCGGCAAGTACTGCTCGCTGGCGGTCGAACGGGTGGCGGATCGTACTTATAAGGTTTCCGATATGATCGAAAAACCGGCGCCCGATCAGGTCCTGTCCTATTTCTCCATTCTCGGCAGATGTGTTTTGCCGCCTGAGATCTTTGAGATCCTGGAGCATACCGCGCCGGGCGCGGGCGGCGAGATCCAGCTAACCGACGCGATGAACGAACTCGCGCACAAGGAAGGGATGATGGGCGTCGACTATCTCGGTACCCGCTATGATATGGGTAATAAACTCGGCATCCTGCAGGCCAACTGCGAGGTTGCTCTCAAACATCCGGAAGTCGGCGAGGATTTCAAGGCCTACATCAAGGAACTCGCGAAAACTCTCTGATATATTTTAGTGTGCCCTTCGGGGCACACTAAAATTATTTTTCTTAAAAAACAATAGTTTTTTTGAAAAAATCGTCCTCTTTCCTATTTATACTGGAACAGGAACAAAGAAGAAAGGGAGAGAAATATGAAAGTCACAGATGTAAAAACCTTCGCGGTGGACTGTTTCCGCACCAACTGGGTGTTCGTCAAAGTCTATACCGACGAGGGCATCGATGGCGTCGGCGAAGCGACGCTGGAATACAAAGAAAAGGCGCTTTTCGGCGCCGTGGAGCACATCAAGGAATATCTGGTGGGCAAAGACCCCCGGCAGATCGAGAAGCATTATCACGACATCTACCGTGACGCCTACTGGCGGGGCGGCCCGGTGCTGATGAGCGCGCTGTCCGCCGTGGAAACGGCGCTGTGGGATATCCTCGGCAAGTCGCTGGGCGTACCGGTCTATCAGCTGCTCGGCGGCCGGGCCAACGATAAGGTCCGCATCTATGTCAACGGATGGTTCGCGGGCGCGAAAACGCCGGAGGAATTCGGAGAGAAAGCGCGTATCGCTGTCAAACGCGGCGTCACCGCGATGAAATGGGATCCCTTCGGAAAATCCTATATGGAAATCACCAACAAAGATCTTGATACGGCGCTGCGTTGTGTCGCCGCCGTCAGAGAGGCGGTCGGAGACGAGGTCGATCTTTTGATCGAGGGACACGGCAGGTTCAACGTGGCGACCGGCATACGCATCGCCAAAGAGCTGGAGCCGTTCAAACCTATGTTTTTCGAGGAGCCGGTTCCGCCCGACGACCTTGACTCGCTCAAAGCGGTGCGGGACAAATCCCCCGTCGCGATCTCCGCGGGCGAACGCCTGTATGGCAGGCGGGATTTTGTCAGACTGCTCGGTATGCGGGGGGCGGATTTCATCCAGCCGGACATCTCCCACGCCGGCGGCATTATGGAACTGAAAAAGATCGCCGCGATGGCGGAAGCGAGCTACACCGGCTTCGCGCCCCACAATCCCAGTGGTCCCGTAGCAAACGCCGCTACCCTGCAGGTCGCCGCGTGCTGTCCCAACTTCTCGATCCTTGAAATTATGTACAGCGACGTGCCGTGGCGCAAAGAAGTCTGCGATGAAGCGCTCGTGTATGAAAACGGCTATATCACCATTCCCGACAAACCGGGTCTCGGTATCGAGATCGACGAAGAGAAATGCCTGGAGCATCCGTACAGCACACACACCCTGCGCCACTATACCGGCGCGCTGACCGACATCCGGCCGGCAAAAACAGAGTTTTATTTCTAAAAGAAAGGAAGTCGCTACCGCGACTTCCTTTCTTTGATTTTAAGAAGTATCCCGTCATACAGGAAAACCAGAAACGCTCCGAGAAAAACAGATGCGGCGATATCCGTCAGCCAGTGTACACCGGAGATCATTCTGCCGATAACCGTTACAGCGGCCGCCGCCGAAAAAGCGATGACGAGCGTGCGCCGGAGCGCCGGGCGGATGATATTCTTCGAGAACCAGACCGCGGCGGCGAGGAACACCGTCATCCCCAGCATGGTGTGGGAGGACGGGAAAGACGCTTCCAGACCTTCATCCAGAATGACGGGGCGATAGTTGATGATGACTTTCTCAAAAAACGCGTAAATGCCGAGCACCACGACGTAAAGACCCGCCGTGACGAAAAGATCCGGATTGACCGCCTTCAGACTGCGGCGGGCGATCCATTGTCCAAGCCCCAGAATACCGAAAAACCCGACCGCCAAAAAAGCCGCATACCCGATATATTTCGTGATCTTATACCACAGCATATTGACGCCGACGGCGTCAGCGACGGCACGGTTGATCCCCGCAAGACCCACCACGGAATTTTCCGGTCCGACGGGGCGGCGGTCAACAAACAGAACAAGCGCCGTCACACACAAAAACAATACCAGGAAAACGATTGCCGCGGCAAAACGGCGCGTCGATCTTTTTTTCATTCTTTTCACACCTTTTCTTTTGTAGTAAAAACATTATACTGTTTTTTTTATAAAATTACAATAAAAAATTGTATTCGACGGCAAATTATGCTAAAATGATGCAAAGGAGGAACGGAATATGATCAAATTCGGTCCCGGCGGCAACTGCGAATGGTTTTACGCGGACGGCAACAAGTCCACCACGCAGATCCCCGCCTTTTTACACAAGATAGGGCTGGACGCTTACGAGATCCAGTGCGGCAGAGGCGTACGGATGAAAGAGGACGCGGCGATAACGCTCGGCGCGGAAGCGAAAAAATACGGCGTTTCCCTCTCTGTACACGCGCCGTATTACATTTCCATGTCCGGCGTGGAGGAGGAAAAACGACTGCACAGTATCGACTATATGCTGCAATCGGCAAGGCTTGCAAGACTTGCCGGCGCCACGCGCGTCGTTTTGCATACCGGCTCCTGTTCCAAGATCTCCCGCGGGGAGGCGCTGGAACTTGCCAAAGACACGATGCGAAAAACGCTGGACGCTCTGCGTGATGAGGGTCTTACGGATATTCTGGTCTGCCCGGAAACGATGGGAAAGATCAATCAACTCGGCACAATGGAGGAAGTGCTGGAACTCTGCCGGATGAGCGAGCGGCTGCTGCCCGCCGTCGACTTCGGGCATATCAACGCGCGCACCGGCGGGAGCCTCAAAACACGAGAGGATTACGCCGCCCTGCTGGATCAAATGGAAAATGTATTGGGGCGGGAGCGCGCCTCGAGGTTCCACGTCCATTTCTCCAAGATCGAATATACGCAGAAAGGCGGAGAGGTTCGTCATCTGACCTTCGCGGACAATACCTACGGGCCTGATTTCGCCCCGCTGGCGGAAGAGTTGATCGCACGGGACTACTCCCCCACCGTGATCTGTGAATCCGCCGGCACGATGAGCGCCGACGCGCTGACAATGAAGCAAACGATACTTTCTTTGAAGGGGAAAGCATAATGAACAGGATCAAACAACTGCAAAGCAAACTAAAAGAGACAGAAGGATATATCTTTCTCTCCCCCGTCGGCCGGCAGTACCTCACCGGCGTCGCGACGAGTTACGGTCTGGTGCAGGTCACCAAAAACGATTGTATATTTTACACCGATTTCCGTTATCTGGAACTTGCCGAACAGCGGGCGCGTCAGGGCGTTGAGGTAGTTCGCCTGAAGGGATCCCTGCATGACGCGCTGCGGGAGATCGCCGACAAATACCATCTTGAAAAGTTACTGCTCGAAAAAGACTACATCACACAGGAAACGGCGGAAACGTTCAAAGACCTTCCCGTCGCCTACGACGATGAAAAGATCCTTGAAAAAATGCGGATGGTCAAAGACGAGGAGGAGATCGCCGCCATCCGCGCGGCGCAGGCGATCACGGACAAGACATTTTCCGACATCCTGCCCGAGATCCGCCGCGGGATGACCGAAAAAGAAGTGATGGCAAAACTCATCTACCTGCTTTATCACAACGGCGCCGACAAACTGTCCTTTGAGCCGATCGTCGTTTCCGGCGCGAACGGCGCGCTCCCCCATGGCGTCGCGACAGAGAAAAAACTGGCGGACGGAGAGTTTCTCACGATGGATTTCGGCGTCGTTAAGGACGGATACTGCTCGGATATGACGCGCACGGTGGCGATCGGCCGCGTGACCGATGAAATGAAAAAAGTGTATGATACCGTGCTGGCGGCGCAGAAAGCCGCATTTTCCGCCATCCGCGCGGGCGTTACGGGCATAGAGGTGGACGCGGCGGCGCGTAAAGTTGTCAACGCCGCGGGATATGAGGGGTGTTTTGATCACGGCACGGGACACGGCGTCGGTATCGAGATCCACGAGGCGCCGAATTACTCCCCCCGCGCGACCGGCACCGTTCCCGCGGGCGCGGTGCTGAGCGTAGAGCCGGGGATCTACCTGTCCGGGCGGATGGGCGTGCGCATCGAGGATATCGCGCTTGTGACCGAAAACGGATATGAGGATCTCACGTCCTCCGATACTTCACTGATTATTTTGCAATAAACTTATAAAATCACTTGCAATATGAGCGAAAATGTTATAAAATAAACAGAGAATATTTTTTAAGGAGAGTTTACTATGCTTACTGCCGGAGATTTCAGAAACGGGATTACCTTTGATATGGACGGACAAGTCTATCAGGTCATCGAGTTCCAACACGTAAAGCCGGGCAAGGGCGCCGCGTTCGTGCGCACCAAATTCAAAAACGTCGTGACCGGCGCCGTGGTCGAAAAATCCTTCAACCCGACCGATAAATTCGAAAACGCCTACATCGAGCGTAAAGAGTATGAATATCTTTACAACGACGGCGAACTTTACTATTTTATGGATACCGAGACCTACGAGCAGATCCCTCTGGACGCTTCCAAACTCGGCGACAACTTCAAGTTCGTCAAGGAGAACGACACCGTTAAGCTCATGTCCTACAAAGGCAACGTTTTCAGCGTTGAGCCGCCGCTGTTCGTAACTCTTGAGGTCACTGATACCGAGCCGGGCGTCAGAGGCGATACCGCGACCAACGTCACCAAACCCGCCACCCTGGAGACCGGCGCCGTCATCAAAGTGCCCATCTTCATCAACGCCGGTGAAAAGGTCAAGATCGACACCCGCACCGGAGAATATATGGAACGCGCGTAAAGGAGGATATTATGAAACTTGCTGATAAAGTCGCCTACCTTAAAGGTCTGATCGACGGGCTGGCGCCCGAGGACAACGACACCACAAAGATCATCAGATCCATCACCGAGATCCTGGACGATATGGCGTCCGCGATCGAGGAGATCGACGACGCCGTCAACGATCTTGACGAATACGTCGGAGAACTTGACGAGGATCTGCAGGACGTTGAGGACTATCTCGATGAATGCGATGATCTTGACTGTGACGAGTGCGACGGCTGCGACGACGATGATTACTACACCATCACCTGCCCCAACTGCGACGAGGAATTCTGCGTGGATGAGGACATCGTCGAGGAGGGCAAGATCAACTGCCCTAACTGCGGTGAGACACTGGAATTTGACCTTGCCGACGAGCAAGACGCCGCCGCACCCGCCGAGGAATAACGCCCCCGCCCTATCAACACAGAATCACAAATCATATTAAACCCGAGATCCGTCAGGATCCCGGGTTTTTATGTCTGCGACCGGTAAGAAAACCATGTCCCCCTTAAAGGGAAGCGATAGCAGCATACAAATGCGTCATTTTTAATGTCCGCGACGCTATTCGGGATCGTGACGCTGAAAGATCATGCCCACATCGACCGGATGATGGAGGAAAACGCCCGCGTGTGGAAAGAGATCTACGAACGGGAGTACGACATCCCCCTGACCAATATAACGGAAACCTCCGAATAACGACGCCCGGCTCTCCCCACAAATTACAAGGAGAGCCGGATCTATGATTTATAAAAGCGCGTCAATCGCATCGATCAGGGCAGCTGCCTGTTTTTTATTTGCGTTATCCTGCAAATCTTTCAGTGCTAAAGTTGTTCCGCTCCATTCAGTAACGCCCCATTTTTCCTGCCACATGATAATGCTATCGTAAAACGTGTCTATAATATATCGATATGAACTGCCTCGCGTACGGGAAGCGCAAACACATATATCGCACAATTCTTTATTACAAGCAAAGAATTCTTCAAGAGATTTTTTATCGTCTCCCTTTGTCGTGATTCCAATCGTTTTTCCCATATACTCCAAAACGATCCACCTATCATCCGTACCATCATTTTTGCTTTGTCTTATAATTTTTGAAGATAATGGCAAAAGATTTTCGATCAGAATGTTCAAGGTAGTGGTCTTCCCTCTGCTTCCTTTTCCGCGCAGAACTATAGCTTTTGATTCTTTCATTTGTATTTTCCTTTCCTGCAATAAATAATCTTTATTCAAGATTTATCCACATGGCGGGGCGGACGGAGACGGCGCTGCTAATAGCATAATGCCCGTGAATATCAACGGAGCCGAAAGCTTGAACAACTGAAATGCGATGATATTCACCAGGCGAACGCAGCCACCACGAGACATAGCCAAGTCCGCTGTGATATGTTTGTTGGGCATCACAATATGTTGTTGCTTTAGCCTTCCTGACGTCATTAGAATTAAAATATCTATTGGCTTCTGAACTACTGAGAAGAAAGATTTTGTCCGTTGTATTATTGCCAGGAGATGAGCTGTATTTTGGGTTTTCTTCTGCAGTGACGGTGGAACTGATGATTTTCTTTTGTTCTTCGGTGCTGAAAGCGGCTTTCACAAATGTTCCGTTTAGCCATTTGCGAAGCAAACAGGTCTCCCACGTTACGTCCGTGTAAGATGTATCGTACTGTTGGCAGTCAAGCGCATATTTACTGATTACAAGGGCTTTATCGCCTTCTTTTGCAAGTACAAGCCATTCGATATCTTCTTTACCGTTTGACGTGTTATTGTCTTGTTCATATGCGCCAAATTTAACATAGCAACCGATTGGTGCTTTGTACTGTGCTTCGATAGAATTCAGTTTTTCGACACTGTCTTTGTAATTAATTCCATTTAATAATATATATGCAATGTCATAATCGCCAGACTTGATGAGCGAAATTGCCTTATTATATCTAGCTGAAGCAATTCTTTTGTCAGTTCCAATTTCCTCCAAAAGCGCATGCGCACTATAATAATCATCAGAATTAAATAACGTTATTACTTCGATAACTTTTTGATTCGCTCGCTGATTGGGAATGATCACTTCCGTTAAAACCATCAAAAAGAAGATAACTGCCACAACGATGGGTACCGCGATCGCGATAGTGAACTTTCGCTTCTTTGCCGCTCTTGCCGCGGCGATACGCGCTTCCGCTTCTTGTCGTTCTTTTTCAAGACGGTCGGCTTCCTCCTTCATCTTGATCTCTTCGATCTTTTTTCGACAGATCCCGATCTTTTCATCGGCGTCTTTCCATCCGGAAATAGACTCAAATCTCTCTATTGCCAACTCAACCTTGTAGACAGACTGGTGCTCCATATCCGATAAGGCTGAATTGTATATCGCATTTTTTTGGCAGTCCGTTGCCTTCTGCACACATTCTTCGGCAAGTGCGTCGGCATCTTTGAAACCCGGAATTGATCGAAACTTTTTTTCTGCTAACTCATAGGTGATTTGCGTCGTTGCATTTTTCATGGCTTCGACGGCGTCATTATATATTCCCATGAAAGCAAATTCGGTAAGCATGTTTTTAATTTTCTCACCGCCAAAACGAACAGCTTTCTGAAAATTGCCGGATTCCTTATAATCTTTCTTACAGTTTGCAAGATCCTCCAGCCGGCAAACTCGAAGTTCTGTCATCAGCTTGCCGAGATATGCCTCGGCGTTTTCCGGTTCCTGATCCAGTACTTTTTCAAGATAGGTATCCGCGTTCTCCCNNTTCGGCTCGTCCCCGCCCGCGATCTTTTTGATACCGCGGATCAGATCCTGCATAAAGCCAAGTTTGGACATATCCTGCGCCTGCAGGTGGGAGAATTCTTCCGGCAGGTCGTAAGGATCCATATCGCGGTAAGCGGGGATCAGCATCTTCTTGCCACCGCTTTTCTTGACGAGAGCAAGATACCGGCTCCATTCGTTCTTGACCCACACGGCGCTAAAGTGCTCTGGCTTTGTGCCGAGCACGACCATGACCTTCGCACTGTTCAGCGCGGCAAATATGTACGGCTCGTACGCGCTGCCGAGTTTATCCTCCAGCGTGATACGTGCGAAAAAGACCTTGAAGCCCTCCTGCGTCAGTTGATGATACAGATCGTTCGCCAGCACGCTATCCGGCGTACGGCGTCCGCTCGCGTCCGTTTCTTTATAGCAGATAAAAACGTCAAAGGGCTCTTCCTTCTGTGAAATGGCGAGGATCCCTTTTTGGATCTCGTTGATCGCGTTCGCCTCTTCCTCATAAAGAGCCCGCTGCCCGCCGTC
>LVAN01000032.1 GCA_001604045.1 Clostridiales bacterium Firm_08
AATAATACTTTGTGTTTACCTGATCGGACAATGAACCGAAAGAATACCTGACAGCGTTTATATAGTACCACTCGGCGTCACCTTCACTATTTGGCAGTATGAAAATATGACGCGCGTAAACATCCCATAAAAGAATCCCGATCCGAATGAAAAATGAAGAAAAAACCATCATTTTTATTCCGTATTCTTCTTCAGGGTGTTCTTCGTTTTTGATCGCATTACCTATTGCTAAGAAAACAATGGCGGTGTTTATACCCAATAACAATATTCCTGTCATCGTATGTTCCGTACCATCCGTCGGACTCATGATGACATTACATAAAAAGAATTCAACAATAAACGCTATGACCGCAGCATGCATTTTTCACAATCATTCCTTATTACTTAATTGATGAACAAAAACCAATCATTCTTTTAACCATAACAAAACATAATGTTTTTGGTTTCTCCGCCATACTATCTCTCAAAAATCTATCCGGCCGACTTTTTCCACCCCGCAGTTAAACCCGGGATCCGCTTGACGATAAATGCATAAAATCTCGACAACAATACAGACGTCAGCGGAAGTAAAATATAAAGCGAAGCAAATATCAAATCGGGAATATCGCTTTTGTCAACTACTCGAAGGATCACCGTATGGATCAGGTACATTTCAAGTGATACCGCTCCAAAAAATACAAACAATTTTGCCGAAACCTTCAACCGGTCATTCCTTTTGACAAATGAATAAAAAGCGATCAATCCAACAGAAACAATACTTCCGTATAGCATATCTATGCCTTGCGGCAATTTAATGAAAAACCAGATAATATACAAAACAAGCGCGCCTGACATTATTAGGATCCAGGTGATTTTGCTTATTCCTTTTCCGTTTTTTATCGGTCCCGCTATCAGTATGCCAAAAAGGAATATCGGCACTCTGGAAAAGCAAAAAGAAAAATCGCTGAATAGCTGAATTGGCAACAGAGAACCGAGAACAACAAAACCAACAGAAAAAATTAACAGTATGATCGTTCCTGTATGTTTTGTCCGTTCGTCAACCTTGTACAATATAGGATATATAAGATAAAGTACAATAATAAACGGAACAAACCACGGGGTATTTGTGTTCGCGTGATCAAACCAATATCTAAGAGTGGTCGTATCTAATAAAAAGCCTATGATCCCGCCCCGGGACAATACGAGATCCTCATAGATAAAAACCGGTACCATTATGACAAGCCATGTGACGAACACCCTTGAAAAACGATGTAAATAAAAGTCTTTCACACTATTTTTACTCATAGAGTAATAAAGCCCGATCGCTGATAAAAAAACAAATATATCCACACCTATATTTGCCTTTAATAACACAAATGAAAAAATATCTTTCATCACTTCAGGCATAACGGATGAACCGGGGATCCCCCGGTTTCCAAGATGGTGAAAAACGATCATCAAAGCAGAGAAACCAAATATTTCCACCCTATAATTAAAGATATCACTTAGTTGAAGAAATCCTTTTTTCATGAATAAGATGACACCGCCATTCTCTTTTTTGTCCACTTGTAAAAAACACAGGATAAGACGCCAAAGACAGATCCTAATGTATTGAAGATCACATCATCGATCTCAGCATACCCCAGCATGAAAATAAACTGCAAAAATTCGATTACAGATGAAAGAAAAATTGAAAATATCAAAGCCGCAATGACGGGACATCTGATATGTCCGAATAATACAAAAGGCAATGTCATTCCGATCGGCAGGTATAATACCACGTTCAGCGTTATTTCCTGATAGACGTCACGGTAAATCTTTGCTGTCTCAAAAGATGAGAAAGGGATCAGGGAATAGTGTTGTTCCCCGGCTTGTCTGACAGCAAGCGTAATGGATATGATCAATAGAAATGATAAAAAGAAAAGCGCGACATTCAACCATTTCCAAAAAGGTTGTTTTTGAAACAGATACGCAAGAGCTGCCCATGACAAAACCGAAACAATGATTATTGCCGCATAGACATAAACCGGGATCTCGTGCAATTTTGACAGTATACTATGTAGCATCTTTGCTCTACCCTACCGATCAGAAGTCATCCTTCGGGTATACTCATCAAAAGACATCAGCGTCTTATCCTTATCGCTGATGATCAGGTTTTCCATGCCGCCGATCTTTTCAAACGGCCAGTCGATCCCGATTTTCTGATCGTTATACATAATACCTGAGTCACCCTCACCGTAGAAAACCTCGCCGCACTTGTAGCTGACGATGGAATCCTCCAACACAAGGTAACCGTGACCGAAATACGGCGGTATATAGAGGCTGAGCATATTCTCTCCGGTCAAGTCAAAGCCAAGCCATTTTCCATAGGTCCCAGAATCCGGGCGCAGGTCAACGATCACATCATATACATGACCGCTGATACAACGCACCAGCTTCGGCTGCTGCTTGACAAGCTGAAAATGGATCGCGCGAATGACGCCTTTTTTGGAAATGGTGTAAAAAACCTCTTTCAACTCATGATCGATCCCGTTGGATTTAAAAGTATCAACGTTATAATCTTTGATAAATCCACCGCGCTCATCAGGCGCGTAGAAAGGCTTGATTAAATAAGCTCCCTCCAGTGAAAGAGAAGTAAATTCGAATTTTTTGACCATTATCTCACCTATAATCATTTGTTGAATACGTCTCCTAAATATTTATATACCAAAACAGTATATCAAGTTTTAGAGTTTAGCGCCCCAACCCATTATAAAGGTTTTTATGTATTCGCCTAACATATCAATCTTACTGTTGTTTAACAGTTTTCTTACAGTATACTTTTCTATTATTTGTCTTAACAAATCAATTAAGACTCCAATAATAATACTAATAATACTTGTTCCAAGAATAAAGAGCAAAGAAAAGCCAGCGGTTTTCCCCAAATTATTTGCTGTATCAAAAGCATTTCCCCAGATTATTGGCCGCAATTCTCCATCAGTTAACAAATAAATCCCTAGCGTTGTTGACGCCACTAAGTTAATTATCTTATTTGGTTTTATTCTCAACTTAGCAAAAATGTTAAAAACGGAAATACTTAATAATACCATCGGTATAGTATTCATTCTCCAAAAGTATGCCGGTTCGGTTAATCCGATACTATCAAAAGGTTGGAAAACTCCAATGAAAACAATACAAAGAAGCATAGTCAAAAAACTAAATACTGCAATTAAAATATTATTCTTAAGTTTTGTTAAATGACGAAAAGAATATTGTGACAAAAAAGCTCCAGTACAGTAGATAATAATCGCCCAAATAAACCTATTAAAATAATTAAAGACCTCAGTATCACCTGCTCTAAACACCCCTAATAACGTAGGAATGAAACAATATACGATCAAAGATAATAGTAAAAAACAAAAGTAATACTTCTTATTCATCGATTTTATAAACAGATTAATGAATGGGGAAAAAATATACAATAGTACATATGCAGAAAAAAACCAATACTCGGGCACAACAATACTGAACAATATATTAAGAGGATTAAACATACTTAAAGAGAGGTTATTTAGCAAAATGCCTACTATACATTTAGAAAGCAAAACATAAAAGATTAACTCCAAAATTAAATATATGAGTTTTTTAGGTTTAAACTTACCATTAATATTAAAATATCCAGAAATCAAAAGAAATAGATTTACACCAAGTTCTCCAAAAAGATAAAATGTTTTTACGATAAATACGTTAAATGAAAAAGTAGCATAAGACAAACCGCTATGATATACACAGTGAAAAGATACAATCAAAAAGATGGAAAAAAGTCTAAGTAATTCAAAATTCGAAAACCTCTTAGTCATCTTTCTCCTCCTTAGCTTTGTATGACAATCATTCTAATAATTTAAGGTAATTCTGATTCCGTCTGAAAAACTTGTTGATACATACTGACCAATCTCACATACTAAAGAAGAATTATCAAACATTTCCTGAGTATACACTATACCGTCATCTTTTCTTGTTCCGATTTTGATGTTTTCTTTTTTATTCATTATCTCGCCTATCTCAAGCAAATAATCTTTAAGAATTCGTGGTTCCCCTGAACCGATATAATAAAAACTCTTTTTCGTTTTAATTGTACCAAGCCTGTAAATCGCTTCGATTAGATCATCTATGTAAACAAAATCGTATGGCTGATTGGCGGGCCCAAATTCTGCATCATTGTCTTTTTGCAGTTCACTGACAGTATAACTAATCAAGTTACCAGTTTTATTCTGCGGTCCATATATGTTGGAAAACTGCATCCAAACGAAATTCAAATCAATGCTTTTACAATATGTTTCTAAAACCATATTTGCGCCGTGCTTAGCAGCACAATACAGCATTCCTCCGGTTGTTTTCTTCAAATTCGGCAAACTGGACAGTCCTCTTTCAGCAATCGTTCCGGAGCATAAAAATTTATCACAGTTTAGGTTTTTTGCGAGTCTTGCTGCATTAACTGCAGTTTGAATATTCTGTATCTGGATATCAGGATCCGCCTTATCCTTTCCGTTAACGCCACGCCAAGCAAAATGATAAAATGTATCAAAACGGTTATCCTTAATACTCGCCTTAACCAATTCCAAATCAGATAGGTTATTCTCCAACAAAGTCAAATTCTCTTTGTTAAGATGACCAATCTTGTTAAAGTTTACATCGATTGCCAATACTCGAATATGATTATCAAGGAGCTTTTTAACTAATGTACTCCCAATAAAGCCGTTGGCCCCTGTTACAATTGCACTTTTCATTATTCCTTCTCCAATTCAAAAAAACACCTGAATACTACGATCCATACATTCTCGGATATTTCCTTCGGATAACCAGCATTTTGTCCATTCAACAGTTTTTTCGATTGCCATATCCAAATCCCATCTCGGTTTCCAACCAAAAGTAGATTTCAGCTTTGAACAATCAAGCTTCAAATAGCTTGCTTCATGAGGACCATCATCCGGTTGAATTCTCCACCGAAATCCATCTCCCCAGAATTTGGCAAAGGTCTTTACCAAATCACCTGAACGATAACAATCGTTATCATCCGGTCCAACATTATACCAACCCGCATAATCACCATTATCGTATTGCATTGCGGCTATCATCAGATACGCATACAGCGGCTCCAATACATGCTGATACGGGCGTGTGGAATCAGGATTCCTTATGATCATTTCATTGCCGCTCAGTGTAGCCCGCACACAATCAGGTATGATCCTGTCCTTTGCAAAATCGCCGCCACCAATCACATTACCGGCTCTGGCAGTTGAAATTGCAACTCTGCCGTCGCAGAAAAAGCTGTTTCTGTAACTATGCGTCACAAGCTCAGAGCAGGATTTTGAATTGGAATAAGGATCGTAACCATCCAGCATCTCATCTTCGCGATAGCCCCACTCCCACTCTCGGTTGAGATACACCTTATCAGTTGTCACATTCAAAAATGAGTGAACACAATTACTCGTGCGAATACATTCAAGGATATTCACCGTTCCCATCACATTTGTCTTATATGTAGTCATAGGATCCTTGTAACTATCCCGTACGATCGGTTGAGCGGCAAGATGAAAAACGATTTCCGGCTGCGCCATGTCAAAAGTTGTTTTCAATTTATTGTAGTCGAAAATATCGCCGATCACGCTGGTGATATCTTTCTCAATCTCAGCAATTTCAAATAGTGAAGGATTTGTAGGTGGTTCAAGCGCATAACCAGTCACTATCGCACCGGCACCTGTCAGGATCTTGCATAGCCAAGATCCTTTGAACCCGGTATGTCCGGTAACAAATACACGTTTCCCGTTGTAAAATGATAAATCAAAACTCATCAGTCTTCCCACACTTTCCAAGGTGCTTGTCCGGATTCCCAAAACTTTTCTAATTGATTCTTTTCTCGAATCGTATCCATACATTGCCAGAATCCGTGGTGTGTATACCCCGTAAGCTGTCTTTCGTTTACTAAAGAAGTTAACGTCTCCTTTTCAAAAACCGTTTTGTCTCCATCGATAAAATCAAAAAGCTGCGGCTCAAACACCATAAACCCGATATTGATCAAATCTCCATCCAAATCGGACTTTTCACGGAAAGCGGATATTTCTCCGCTTTCCTGGATTTCAACAACACCTTTGTTCTGCCCGAAATTATACATAGAAATGGTTCCGATTTTCTCTTTTGATTTATGATATTTAAGCAAATCGGGAATATCAATATCTCCCACCGCATCACCATACGTCAGCATAAAAGTTTCATCGCCGACATATTCCTTGATGCGTTTGATCCGTCCGCCGGTCTGCGTGTCAAGTCCGGTATCAACGATCGTGACCTTCCAGGGTTCGGCCTTTTTATTATGGATGATCAGTTTATTATTCTGCGTAAAATCAAACGTCACATCAGATGTATGTAAGAAATAGTTCGCAAACCATTCTTTTATTACATGCTGTTTATACCCGGCGCAAATAATAAACTCATTAAATCCGTAGTGAGAATAAACTTTCATAATGTGCCATAATATCGGCATCCCACCAATTTCAACCATTGGTTTCGGTTTGAACTGTGATTCTTCAGAAATTCGAGTGCCGTATCCTCCGGCCAAAATGACTACTTTCATAATAACCTCTCAACTATATCTTTGGTTTATTTGTTTCACGATATAATCGCATACTCTTTGGGAAGAGTGATTATCTCTATATTTATGAAAAAGATCCATCTTTTCAGTTCTTTTTTCTCTCATTTCATCATTTTCTTGAGAAACATTTTCAATAAACTTTATAAAGTCATCGCATGTCAAGATATGCTCTCCGATTATATATTCAAAAACATCATCAAATACAAAACCCGTCGTCTTTGCATACTCCTCATAATCATCTACAGTTAAACCGATATTTTTCCCGGTAAGTAAATAATCATAGTATATAGATGAATAGTCTGTTATCAATGCGTCAGTCGAGCCAACGAACTGATAGAGCTGAATATTCTTTTTACTTAACTCATCGTTATAAAGTGTCACAAAATTTGATAAATGCAAATCTTTAATTGCAGTCAGTTTCTGTCCCGGATGAGGCTTCAATACCAAAAGAATATTTTCTTTTTGCAGAACATCATTTACCTTGACACAATCATTTTCATTATACAAGCAAGGTATTTCTAACGGATAATCGAAAAAAGAATCTACTCTGTTCCCATTATCAGTTTTTCTAAAGGTCGGCATCCATAAGATCACTTTTCTATAATGGCTGTTAGGATATACCTCAGATATGTAATTTTTATTATCAAACAGGTAATCATTTCTTGGGAAACCGGTAATTATAAATTTTTCCTGCGATATTCCACCCAATTCTAAAACATCGTATTGTGTAAAGAAAGAGGATAGCGAAATACATGCATCGCTCTCGTTTTTTTCATCGTCAGCACTGTGTTTTAATCTGGACTTGATACACGTTCCGTGTTTTAGATACACCTGTTGTTGTTTTTCAAATATCTTACCAATATATCGATTCGCATACAACATTGCTCTGGACGAGCAAAGGGTATACAGTCTCTGCATTTTTTCAAACGTACTTTTCGGCGAGTAATTCATAAATCGCACATTTTTGATATGTACATCTTTATAATCTTTTTTATCTGTCACCAGCCAAATCAGCTTATACTTTTCATTCAATCCGCGTTTCAGCATTTCCTGAAAGACCGGATATGTCTGGCAGCTCAGATCCGGCACGCTTTCCAACAGTATCTTTTTATTTGGGTACCATTTTGATTGAAAAACCGCTTCTGCCGCTTTTTTGATCAGTCTTTTTATGCCCATAAAGTCCTCGTATTAACTATCTATTTTCGTACATCTTCTCATAATATTTCTGATACTCACCACTGATGATCTCCTGCCACCAGTCTTGGTTATCGAGATACCATTGAATTGTTTTTTTAATACCGTTCTCAAACTTTGTCTCTGGGAACCATCCAAGCTCATTGTGTATCTTGGTCGGATCGATCGCATAACGCAGGTCGTGCCCCTTGCGATCGGTCACATAAGTGATCAGACTTTCTGGCTTACCAAGCTCCCGGCAAATCAACTTCACGATATCAATATTACGCATCTCATTATGTCCGCCGACATTATAAACCTCTCCGACTCTGCCCTTGCGGATAATCAAGTCAATTGCTTTACAGTGATCCTCAACATACAGCCAGTCACGCACGTTTTCCCCTTTGCCGTATACAGGCAAATGTTTATCCGCCAAGGCATTTACGATCATCAGAGGTATCAGCTTTTCCGGAAAGTGATACGGTCCATAATTATTGGAACATCGTGAAACCGTAACAGGCAGTCCGTAGGTACGGTAATAGGCGAATACAAGCAGATCCGCCGCCGCCTTTGACGAACTGTACGGACTACTGGTATGGATAGGAGTTTCTTCCGTAAAAAACAGGTCGGGACGATCGAGAGGCAAATCACCATAAACCTCGTCAGTGGAAACCTGATGAAAACGACGAACACCATACTTGCGGCACGCATCCATCAAAACCTGGGTGCCGAGAATGTTAGTTTTTAAAAAGATTTCCGGATCCTCGATAGAACGGTCAACATGGCTCTCCGCCGCAAAATTAATAACAATGTCCGGTTTTTCTGTAGCAAAGATCTCAAAAACGCTCTCACGATCAGTGATGTTGGTCTTATAGAATGTAAATCGAGGATTTCGCATCGCTCCGGAAAGTGTCGCGAGGTTGCCGGCATAAGTCAGCGCATCCACGCATACGACTTTATCATCCGGATGCTCTTCCAACATATAATAAACAAAATTAGAACCAATAAATCCGGCACCGCCGGTCACAAGTACGGTCATTGATTTAAAACCTCCCCGGCCAGTGAAATGATATATTTCCCATATTCCGTGGCTTGCAGTTTTTCACCGAGTTCCAAAAGCTGCTCTGTTGAAATAAAGCCCCTGCGCCAAGCTATTTCTTCAATGCAGGACACGTAGTATCCCTGCCGGGATTGCACCGCTTCTACGAACTCGGCGGCTTTCAGCATTCCGTGCGGCGTTCCGGTATCCAGCCACGCAATGCCGCGTCCGAGCAGACTGACTTTCAATTTACCCATCGAAAGATATGCATTGTTGACAGATGTGATCTCAATCTCACCGCGTTTGGATGGCTTGACATTTTTCGCGATCTCCACAACTTGACTATCATAAAAATATAATCCGGGAACTACATAATTCGACTTTGGATGTGTCGGCTTCTCCTCAATGGAGATGACATTGTGTTTCTCATCAAACTCCACAACTCCAAACGCCTTCGGATTTTTCACCGGATAGCCGAACACCGTTGCGCCGTCAAGGTTTTTTATAGCGTTCTGCAAAACTCCTGACATATCATACCCATAGAAAATATTGTCCCCTAAAATCAGGCACACGCTATCGTTACCAATAAAATCTGCACCGAGAATAAAAGCATCAGCCAACCCACGCGGGGTATCTTGTACCTTGTATGTAATAGACACCCCAATCTGTGAGCCATCACCAAGCAACCGTCTATACAACGGGGTATCTTGCGGTGTGGAGATGATCAATATCTCGCTTATTCCAGCAAGTAATAACATTGATAATGGATAATAAATCATCGGCTTGTCGTAAACCGGCAACAACTGCTTGGATACCGCAACTGTCATAGGATTTAGTCTTGTTCCATGCCCTCCGGCAAGAATAATACCTTTCATACACACACCTACAATACTAATTTAGAATAATTTTACAAATCCTATCTACATCTTCAAGGGGCAAATCTGCATACATTGGAAGTGTCAATACACTCTCCGATATTTGTTTTGCAACAGGTGTTTCTTGTATGGCAAATCGGTCCTGATAAGCCTCAAATGCACTTGTCAACGGATAGAAATACTTTCTGGCAAATATATTTTCCTTGGCCAATCTATCTGCGATTTCGTCTCTTGAATACATATATCCGTCAAACACAACCGGAAAGTATGCATAATTATGTTTAATGTTTTTCTTAAGATGGATGGTCTTTATTCCTTTTATACCTTGAAGATTTCTTAAGTACCTTTCAAATACTTTTTTTCTTTTTATGATTTCCTCATCAATATGTTTTAGATTGCAAAGACCCATCGCGGCGTGCGCCTCTGTCATTTTTGCGTTCGTGCCCACAATAGGCACACGCTCTTTTCCTTCCATACCAAATTGGCGCAATTTTGCTAACAAAGAATAAAGTGTGTCATTTGCAAACGTCAAACCGCCGCCCTCGAAGGTGTGAAATACTTTAGTAGAATGAAAACTGAACATAGAAATATCGCCGAAGTTTCCAACACCTATTCCATCGACTTCTACGCCAAAAGCATGCGCCGCGTCATAAATGACTCTCAAATTATATTTTTTCGCTATTGCCTCAATTGCCTTATAATCACAAACCGAACCATATACGTGTACGGGGAGAATGGCTGATGTCTTTTCAGTGATCAAAGATTCAATCTTATGAACATCAATTGTATAATCATCCTTATTGATATCACAGAAAATTGGTGTTAATCCATTTCTGACAATCGCCTGAGTCGTTGACGCAAAAGTAAATGGAGTGGTAATGACTTCACCTGACAACTTCAATGCATTTAACGCGAGTTCAAGCGCCAAATGACCGTTGGCAAACAGCGAAATATGCTTCACACGAAGATAATCGCTCAGCTCTTTTTCTAATTTTTGATGCTTTGGTCCTGTATGTGTTAACCAGCGGGTCTCCCACATATCTTTGATTTCTTCACAAAATTCCTCGTAAGGGGGCATTGACGGTTGTACCACTTGTATCGGTTTCATTCTGCTAATCTCCGTATATCTTCCATTAACTCTGATTGGCGCAATATCTCGTCCATTCTCAGTTTACATACATCTTTATTTTGGATACACTCTGCAAAATACTCAGCAGAATGCAGAAACTGGTCATCCGGCTGAATTATTCTTTCCTGACTCGAATCCGTAAACAAGTGAATTGAAGTTGACATTTCAGCAGTCGGCGTAAAAATTCTTGGGGTCTGTAAAACACCTTTACTGCCCCAGACTTCCAACTCACACTTATATGAATTATCCATCCCGAATGAAATCTGAGCAGTCAATCCATCGGCACCAACTAATGTGGCGCTACCAAACACATCCACATCATGTCCCTTTGCAGCACATAATGTGGCTGCTGTAACTCGAGCTTTTTCCCCCAAGAGAAGATGTGCTAATCTGATAGGATACCCGCCGCAGTCTAATAACGCGCCACCGCCCAAAGAACGATGGTATCTGAAATCACTCTCTCCCCGATATGGAAAACCAAACGCTGTCCTGATCAAACGCAGCTCACCAAGAACGCCTTCATTAATTAAACGCCGAATTTCCTCTATTTGTTTATGGTAAACAAACGCAAAATTTTCATGGACCGCAACATTCTTTTCAATCGCCGCGTTGATCAACGCAGCGGTATGTTCTAATGAATCTGAAAACGGCTTTTCCAAAAAAAGGTGTTTGCCCGAGTTTATTACCTTAAGCCCCCAGTGATAGTGAAGGCCGGGCGGCAAAGGAACATAAATTGCGTCAACATCGGAAGAAGTAAGCATTGCACGATAACCGTGAAAAATTTTTCCGCCAAATGAATCCCGAAACTTTTCTGCTTTTTTCAACTCAGAAGAAATTATCCCTGTATCTGCAGATTTTTCATCCCATTCATTCGCCGCCGCACAGGCAACTCCCACATATTCGATTGCTGAACTGTTTTTGATTGCAGGCACAAATCTTCTGAATGCGATTTCAGAAGGAGCTAAAACACCTATTCTAATCATATAATATCCTCATTTAGTAACGACAACAAATTCCTCAGCTGGATATTCAATACATTATTCACTTGGCATAACATATTCAATGTTGTAAACGAACACCAAAAGTATCTCTCAGGAAGATCACAAAGCTGATCCTCATCGATTCTCATCAGAATATTTCTATTCTGCTCATGATAAAATCTTCCGCCTTCTTCCGACAATAGAACGTTCAGTTTTACACCAATGTTCTTATCCAGTCGCTCAAAGAATAATTTGTTGACTGTATTGTCAGAAGCTTCAGCTCCGTATTCCAGTTGCACACTCGGCGCCAGCTCGATTTGGTCAAAACAACCTATCTCCGGCTTGGCCTGAACAAGAAAGCTCGCAATACCTTCGACCATTTTATATATCAATCCAAAGGTCGCGATCCCCTCTGCTTCAAACAAAGGCTGACACCAATGCTTTACCTCTCTGCCCTCGATACTGATATCACAAAAGATCATCTTAAACGGATAAGGATGCTTACATACAAATTCCCCGGAATCATTAAACTCCCAATCCTTCAATTCGGAAAGTGGGATCAATTTTGTGTGCCCATCGCTATGCATTTTGTAATTGTTAATATAGTTAAAAATTTCCACATAACTCTTGATAGAAGGTGCCTCATTTTTCCTTTTCAGTCCAGGCACTTCCTCCGAAAACATTGAATAGGGTATACAAGAGATCACCGTACGAGTATCCATGTTGACAAGGTTATCATATCTCATCAAAGCTTTGATCTGTCCAAGCGTCATCCAGCGAAAGTTCTCATTTTCCTCAATTTCATCCTCAATCCGTACAATAACATTCCGGTTCCGTTTGCCTAAAAACCGGGAAGACTGTTCTGACTGAATCTGATCCACTACAATATTCTCAGGTTTAGCATTAATAAAGTAATCCAGGAACGCCGGTTTTCTACCACCATGCTTTTGCGTAAAATTGCTCTTCGTCGCTTGGATCGTCGGGGAAAGCTGAACCTTATTGATATTTCCCGGTTCAATTTTTGCTTGCATCAAAAAGTATGCCACACCATCGACAACTTTCATTAGCATCCCAAGATATCCAATTTCATTTTGAACGATAATTGGTTGCTGTATATTATTTCCGGAGCGATCGATAACCTCTATTCCATAAATTGAAAAAAAGGAACCCTGCGGATTGCGAATGCAACCTTTTTCTTCGTCATAATACCATGGAGCACTAAAAGTCAATGTGGTTTTTTCGATTCTGACATTGATACGCTTATTACTGCTCTGTATCCAAGCAAGAAACTCAGTAATATCATCAGATGATTTTTGACTATGATTTGAACAGATCAACTCTCCGTTCGTTTCACTTCTTTTTATGCTCATAACACCATGCCTAAAATATTGGCTTCATTTCATTTTTAGTCGAAATCCAACGATAAAATTGCCTGGCCTTAACCATCAAGTGATGCCATGCTAACTTTATAACCCCACAGGGAAGCCAAAATCTTTCTTTTTTTGTCATCCGAGATTTGAATTTATTATTATAGACCTCTTTTCCATATGCTTTGCTGTCTTTCTTATGATCCAAAAGGATCTGAAGCCATAGTTCAGCGGCTTTCACTGAAACTCTATAATGAATATCTATTCTTTTCCAATCGAACTGATTAAGCGCCTGCTCATATTCCATTCTCTCGACGATAACATCATATTTATTTTTCTTGAGTCTATAGATCGAATTAAAATTATCCGCATTTCTATTAATGACTTTTCTGTAACAATGCATTGGTGGTGTCAGCACATTAATATCCGACTTATCCACGAAAAACAAATAAAAAGTCCAGTCTGTCAATAAACTATGTTTAAAATAAATCTCAGAAAGCTTTTTTTTATCTGACTCACTCAAAAATAAGTTGCGAAAAGTAAACGAGCCAATATTGGGCATTTCAATTTTATTGTAATTATAAGGTGTTATTATCTCATCTAAAGCATAATGCTTATATGGGATAATC
Organism: Clostridiales bacterium Firm_08; assembly: GCA_001604045.1. Lineage (GTDB taxonomy): Bacteria > Bacillota > Clostridia > Oscillospirales > QAKW01 > Firm-08. The sequence goes on from LVAN01000032.1 coordinate 13,800, forward strand.
CGATTGTTTTCATCAACGACCTTGCTCCTTGAAGCCACAGAATAAAATTCTTCATGATGCTCTAAAAAGTCGACTTGCTTTTGAAGTTTGTTTTTATCAATCCAAAAATCATCACCCTCAAGCCAAGAAATATATTTTCCTTTTGCCCTAGATGCCAAGTCAAACTCATTATAAGGTGCTCCTGTATTTTTCTCTCGTAACACAGGAATAATATTGGGATTTTTCCGTGCAAATTCAGTGATAATTTCCGGTGATCCATCTGTGGAACCGTCATCCCCGATTAAAATTTCAAATTCAAAATCGACCTCTTGTTCCAATACGCTATTGATTGCTTTTGTAAGATATTTTGCGTGATTATACACTATGATACAAACACTAACCAAAATTTTCTTATTCATAACACACTCCTAAAATAAGCCTACCGTTTTATCTTTTCAACTACTGTTTTAACTAAATTTTTTTCATAAGAATTGAAGCTCCAGCAATAGATCACTGCCAGATACACGACAAGATAAACGATAATTTGAGACGCAAGGATCAACCAGCTTGACGCACTCCAGAAATAGTTCATCGCAAATCCTGCCGCCGCGACAATTGATATTTTAAATATTTGAGGTATAAAATTTCTAAAATACCCTTTGATATCGAGATGCATCACTTTCGCATAGTAGATATTCATCGTAATGATAGGACCTATAAGTACCGCAATGAAAGTTCCGACAGCGGCGCCTATTCCTTCCCATATCATTGCTAAAGGGATACTGATAGCAATATCCAATACTGTGACACCCAAATAAAAAATCGCTCTGAATCTATGTTTGTTTTTTGCCAGCAATATCTGTGTTCCAAGCGACTGACTTCTGTTTATCAATGTGGGGATCATCAGGATCACAACGATATAATAGGCGTTTATATAATCTTTTCCTGCCCACAAGAGAACAAAATCCTTACCAAACGCGATAAACCCACTGCATATCAGCGCCAAAACATACAGCTGTACTCTTCCGACTTTGATAAATAGATCAGAGATTTCTTTGTCATCAGAGTTTTTAACTGTCATTCCAACGATTCGGGGAAAGAAAAATGATCCGATAGAGGCCGAGAAGTTCAAGTAATACGTGTTGATTTGAATCGCGATCCCATACACCGCCACAGCTACCGTGCCGGAAACCGCCCCCAACACCATACTGTTCGTTGCATCAGCAATGCGGTCAACAATCAGTCCGATAAAAATAAAAACAGAGTAATCGACGATTTCCTTGACCAGCGGCTTTTCAAACCTGGCAAAAATAGGTTTATAGCCAAGAACTTTTCTTACATAAATGAAATCCGAGAGCAGTACCGCAATATTGAAAGTCGTATGGACTACCACCAACGCGATTGCCTTATATCCGAAAGAAAGAATGACCAAAACTGTGACCGGCATTAAAACTTCGCGGATAATCGATATTACTTTTCGAAATGTAAATCTTTCGTGCGCGGTGATGACACCGCCGAAAACGCCCATCGGAAAGCCGATCGCCAGGTTGACCGTCAGAATCGCGACAATGATCCTCAGTCCGGTTATTTCAGACTCGACCAGTTTACCGGTCATAAAGCCGAATGCCATGCCGGGCTTCAGCGAAAAAGCGATGAAGCCGCCCGCAAGCAATGCCACGGCAGAGATCACAAAGTAAATACGAAGGAATCCGCCGCCGAGTTTTTGCTCTCCTTCCTTGTCCTCAAGCGCAATATATTTTGCCGTATACTTTACAAGCGCGCTCTCTAATCCCAAGCCTAAAAAGGATAAGTACCCGATAATGGAATTCGCCAAAGAATATAATCCATATTGACTTTGCCCGAGCATAGAAAGCATTCTCGGTGTGTAAAGCAATCCCGCGATCATCGAAATCGCCAAATACACATACGAAAGTACTATTCCGGATTTTATTTGATTTTTCTGAGATTTCATAAATACTTATCCTTGTACTAAAGCAGCTCTTGATATACCTTCTCGATTTGTTGACAGACACTTTCATTGCTGAATCTTTCAACACAACTCTGTCTGATTTTACGTGCGTCAAAAACTGCGTAATTAAAATAAATTTCCCTCATACGCCGAGCAAGTTCGTCCGCATTTCCGTATTCAACCAAATATCCATTTGATCTGTCAATAATATCATCTGCCCCTTGTCCGCTCGTTCCAATACAAGGCAGTCCGCTGGCAAGCGCTTCAATATATACGATCCCAAATGTTTCGACCTTGCTTGTTAAAACAAAAGCGTCGGCTCCAGTAAACAATTTACTTTTTTGTTCTCCGGAGTATCTGCCAAACATTGTGATGCGGTTTTCTTCGTTTAACTTGGAAATCAACCTTTCAAGATTGTTTTTTTCATCTCCGTCACCGGCAATGACCAGTTTGACCGGTTCAGATCGATCAAACGCCTGATGAAACGCTCTGATGACCAAATCAAAGCTTTTATTTGCCTTTAAATTCCCGGCGCTTAAAAATGTAAAGTTTTTGTTTTGCTTCTTCTTTATTTCAAACTCAGAAACATTCACCATATTTGGGATCACATATGTACTGTTCTTTATGTGCAGTCTATCGCAAAGAGTTTTTTGAAAATTACTGCCGACAAAGATAAATGCGTCAGATTTCTCTATTGTTTCCCGCACGCGTTCATATTCGCGTTCGGAAGCAGTGCCTAACAACAAGCCGGAATAATGCTCGGTCACCACCAGCGGGATCCCAAGTTTTTCCTTCGCATACAAACAATAATATGCGCAGCTATGAGACACGTGGGCATGGATCAGATCAGGCGCGCCTGATTCGACCCTGATATCACTTTCGATTTGCTTTTTGATGATCCTGCAAAACAACTTTGATATATAATCATCTTGTGCCATTCCCATCTTTGCAGGAATAGGCACGATGACTTTATGAAATACTGTTCGAACACTTCCATCTTGCCATATGCGTTGATAATGCCATGGTTTTCTGCATAAATAAGTGAATGAAATCGGTTCAATATGAATAACAGTTATTTCGTGTCCTCTGGCAGCCAGCGCATGCGCTTGTTCTCTGAAAAAGCCGGCTGTTATATCGTTATCGTTTTGTGGATACCATGCCGGGATAATATAAATTTTCATATTTTTATTTACCAAGATGCCATTCTTTCACATGCAAACCCAGTTTTATATATGATGTACATTCTCGTTGTCAAAAATATTGTGACAATCCAGTACTACTTTGTCCTTGATCAAATCATAGCTGTTCCGGATTTGATCATGTTTGACCATAACGACAACAAAGTCGATGCTTTTTAAGAACAAATCAAAATCATGAAACTGATTTTCAGTGATATCTTTTGTAACATACGGATCATACACTTTTAACGGATAAGCCAAATGGCGCTTCTGGCTTTCTAACATCTGAAGCGTCGGTGACTCCCGGCAATCATCTACATTTTCCTTGTAAGTCAGTCCATACAAACCTATTCGGTCTATTTCGATGTTTTTTTCATGAGCGATTTCATATATACGATTCAGCACAAAGTCAGGCATGCCGTCATTTGTTTTCATTGATTCATCTATTACTTTTGCAAGGCCGGGATAATCGCCTACCAGAAACCACGGGTCAACGCTGATACAGTGACCGCCGACACCCGGACCCGGCTGCAAAATGCTCACTCTGGGATGCATATTACAAATCTTTATTATTTCATAAACATCCATGTCATCATAACGACAGATCTTCGCCAGTTCATTAGCAAAAGCAATATTTACGGCACGAAATGTGTTTTCAACAACTTTTGTCATTTCTGCGGTTCGAATATCGGTAACAACGATCTCACCTTTGCAAAAGGAACTATATAATTTCTTTATCTTTTCTCCGATTTTTTTATCATCGGCGCCTATTGTACGGTTATTATTATATAACTCATATATCATGTTTCCGGGAATGATTCTTTCGGGAGCATGCACTATATGAATCGTTTTTTTGTCAGAAGCGCATCTGCTTTCTATCACCGGTCTTATGTATTTATTGATCGTTCCGGGGGATACCGTTGATTCGATCACTATAATTGAATCATCCTCACAGTATTCTAATACTGTAGTAACCGCATTGATAACATAAACGGGGTCAATTTTCTTACTGAACTTGTCATACGGCGTTGGAACCGAAACGATATAAGTATTTGTTTTTTGATATTCAGTGCTAAATTTGATACCCTTAGATAGTGCGTTTGAAAACAATTCATCCAAACCTTTTTCTTCGAACGTTACTTTCCCTGATTGCAATGTTTTTACAAGCGCATCATTATAGTCTGTGCCGACCACTTCTATTCCATGTGAGGCCAGCATAAGAGCAGTGGGTAACCCAATATACCCTAATCCAATAACATTTACCAAGACGATCACCTTCCAAAATAAATTTTCATTATCACTTGTTGTATTTGATCACAGATGACATCTATATTGTTTTTGTCAATCATCTCATGATCGGGATTGTAGTCTAACGGGATTCCGTTTCTTTTGTTGCAGAATTGATGCAACAGATAATCACAAAGCAATTGTGAATCCTTTTCATTATTACTCTCATCGACCGCAATTCCCAGATTTACGGTGTTGATAAAAAGCGTTTCCTCTCCAACAGAATCTGATCCGCATGACACACAGACAATTGGTTTTTTATTCAAAATGTATTCAAAAATCTTTGCCGAGAAGGAACCGGGGGTTTTTGAGATAAGCGCTAATAGTATATCCGCTTTACTTTGCATATCCAGCGCTTCTTCTCGAGAAACAAAACCCCTATTATCAACATTATCAGCTTCACCATATCGCTTCGCAGTTTCAACTAAGGACTCATTATTGCCGCCTGCACACTCCAGAACATATTTGAAATCAGGGTTCTGAATTTTCGCTTTTGCGGTTGCCGAAAAAAATAGATCTGCCTTTCTCGTGCCGCCATAAAGCGAACCGGTATGAACGATATGAAGTTTATCATCATCGATCGTCGTTGTTTCTCTGGCATCAGACAATGAAAACCCATTTCTGATCACATATATCTTATCAGGATTATCAACGATTCCATCCGCGAGTTTTTCTTTGCCTTTATTTGCAATGGTAATTACCGCATCCGCCTCTTTTAAGGATTTTTTCATTATCCTCTTTTCGATATGTGTTCTATCACAATCATCTTCCTGAAACGGCAGATCCCTAAAATCACTGATCCATTTACAGCCAAGACATTTTTTCAGTTCATAACCGAACAGCATTTCAATAAAAGGACAGGCAGAGGAGATCACAATATCTATTGCCGTATCTTTCGGAATGACGTTTTTCTCAATAAATCCCGCATATTGCTTTGCCTTACTTTTCATTGAGGTGTAAAGCAGTCTGTTTTTCAGCTTTCTCTTGAAATTATCATTCGCTGGTTTGGATTCACCTGTTCCGGCTGCGGTTTGCCAGTCGTCGCCCGTTGCTCCGCCGAAGCGTTTCACAGCTATCTTCTCATACCAAGTTTTTTGATTGATACGGGCAACCAGAATGCCATCTTCATCCCTATTGATCGTCGTATCCATATTCATGTCATCACGCGGTTGTGTCACAACGATGACATTATGATTTTTAGCCAGACGGATACCGATATTTGTCCAGCGCACAGAAGCGATATTTCTATCATGCTTGTAAAATGGCGTGACGATCAATATGTTCATAATTTTGCCCTTCCGACAATTTTTTTATATCCCTTCATAAAGACGCTATATACGAACGGGCTCACAGACAATATCTGCGCAGAGATCTTTATGGTCTTTTCGCAAATATCGCTTGATCTGATTTCCCGCAGATGCTCTTTGATGAATGCTCTGATCTTATCGGCATCTGCCTGATATGTTTTATTTTTGTATATTTCGTTATACAACCCTATGTAAAACAGGACTTCACGCCGCAAAGCATACTTTTCTAAATCGGGATAATTTTCACGGCAATCTTGTCTTACATTGTCCCAATAATACACAGCATCGATCTTTTTTTGCGAAACCGCTGAATTTGTAATGGCTCCCTTGCGTGCCTGCGAATAGTTATACTTAGATTTTCCAACCAGCACTACCTTGCTTGTCCTTTTGAACAGTTCGATGCAAAACGGATTATCTTCACTCAGGATGCCTTTGATAAAGCGAAAATGATCATTATGATATTGTTGATTTCCTAATAGTTCGGCTTTGTATAACTTATTCCAGGCGAAAGGATCCAGCATTTTTCCGTAAAGGTATTCTTTCAGCGCTTCTGTTCCCCCGTAGATATGTACCGAATCATCATTTCCGACAGGCTCCCTTTTTCCATCTTCCCATACATTGGTATAGCGACAGCAGGAAACATCGGCGTCATATTGTTCAAGAACAGTCACAAGGATCCCATAGAAATCATCATCGATATAGTCATCCGAATCCACAAAACCAATATAATCACCTGTTGAAATATCCATTCCCGCGTTGCGGGCGTCGGACAGACCGCCGTTTTCTTTATGAATGACCCTTATTCTTTCATCTGTCTTTGCTATCTCATCGCAAAGTTGACCGCTGGTGTCGGTAGACCCGTCATCCACAAGGATGATCTCCAAATTGTGATAGGTTTGACTCTTTATCGATTCAACGCATTTATACAGATATCTTTCTACGTTGTAAACGGGAACTATTACCGACACTTTTTTCTGAGTCATTTTGCCTCTCCGTTCTTAAGATGACCTCTTTTGAAATCGCAAATAAAACAATGAAAATATAAGTGATTTTTTCTCGATGTCTTAATGCCGATCCGGAATTGGAAACGCCCCATCCAAACATGATCGACGCTATC
>LVAN01000033.1 GCA_001604045.1 Clostridiales bacterium Firm_08
TAAATTGCACAAGAAGTTCCCGCTTTTTCTTTATTTCCCGAAAAAAGAGTTATTTTTGAAAAACAGGTTGATTTTTTTTCTCGTTTTGCTATGATAAAAGTAACAAAAATCAAGAAAAGAGGTTTTTTTATGCGCGCATGGCATGACGTTCACATCCACAACTACCTGTCCACCTGCTGCGGCGACAACCAGGCGACGGTAGATAACTACATCAAGGCGGCAAAGGATATCGGGCTCAAACTGATGGGCTTTGCCAACCACACCTGGGACGAGAGCATCCCTCTGCCCGCCCCCAGCAGTTTTTACAAACGGCAGAGCATGGCGTTCGAGATGCAGATCAAGTCTCAGATCCCCGAAAACGTGCCGGGGCTCAAGATCCTGGTCGGCGCCGAGACAGAGTACTGCGGTATGTACGACGTGCTCGGTATGGGCAAAGAAGCGGCGCTGCAGCTTGATTTTCTGCTCATCCCCCACACCCACGTCCATATGCGGGATTTCGTGATGCCCTCCACCGACGACGTCATAAACGCCCGCGCCAACCTCGCGGAGATCTTTGAAAAGATCGACGGCATCACGCCGGAACGCGCCGCCTCCCTCTCCCGCAAACTGTCGGAGGAGGAACTGGAGCCGTTTATGAAAGAAAAGAACGTTGATTACGTCAAGTTCGTCTCCGATTTTATGGTGGAGAGTTTCCGTTCCCTGATGAACAACGAGACGCTGAAATCTTACAGCGACCTGATGCCCGTTTCCGTCGCCCACCCCTTCCAGCCGGTCGGTTCCTATTCACTGCGTCCGGATATGCTCTCTCTCATCGACGACAACACCTTCGGCGATCTGTTCTCGATCGCGGCCGGGCGCGGCATAGGGCTTGAGATCAACAACTGCGCCCACGCTCCGGAGGCGATCCGTCTCTTCGCCATCGCCAAGGAGTGCGGCTGCAAATTCACGCTGGGCAGCGATCTGCACGCCACGTCCGGTTTTTCCCGGATCCTCGACACCGAAAAGGCCATAAACGCGCTGGATCTTACGGAAGACGATTTTATGGATTTTGTAAGAGTATAAAAACGACAACAAAAAAACAGGCTCTCGCGAGCCTGTTTTTTATTGTCAGTTTTTCCGGTTGACGATCTTGAGGCGCTGGACGTTGCTGAGGATCTGCTTGCGGACGCGGATGTTGTCCGGCGTCACCTCGATGAGCTCATCCTCCTTGATAAACTCGATACACTCCTCCAGACTCATCCGTTTGGGCGGGATGAGGCGCAGGGCGTCGTCACTGCCCGACGCGCGGGTGTTGGTGATGTGCTTTTTCTTGCAGACGTTGACGGCGATATCCTCCCCCTTGGGGTTGTAGCCGACGATCATGCCCTCGTAGACCGGCTCTCCCGCGCCGATGAACAGCATGCCGCGCTCCTGCGCGTTGAACAGTCCGTAGGTGACGGCGGTGCCCGTCTCGAACGCGATGAGGGAACCGACGCTCCGTCCCTGGATGTCGCCTTTATAGGGCTGGTAGGAATGGAAAATGGAACTCATGATGCCCTCGCCCTTGGTGGCGGTCAAAAACTCGTTTTTGTACCCGAACAGGCCGCGGGAGGGAACGATGAACTCGATGCGCATACGGGAACCGGACGGTTCCATCTTTTGCATCTCGCCGTGGCGGGCGCCCATATGCTCCATCACCGCGCCCATATATTCCTCCGGCACGTCCACTTCCAGCAGTTCGACCGGCTCGCACTTTTTGCCGTCGATCTCCTTATAAAGCACGCGGGGATTGGAGACGGAAAACTCGTACCCCTCGCGGCGCATCGTCTCAATGAGGATGGAAAGGTGCATCTCCCCGCGTCCCGCGACGTAAAAGCAGTCGGCGGTCTCGCCGTCCCGCACCTTGAGAGAGACGTCTTTGAGAAGTTCTCTCTGCAGCCTGTCCCGCAGGTGGCGGGAGGTGACGAACTTGCCGTCCTGCCCCGCGAAAGGAGAGTCGTTGACCGCGAATCGCATCTCGATGGTCGGTTCCCCGATCTTGACGAAGGGCAGCGCCTCGGGGGCGTCTTTTTCGCACAGCGTCTCCCCGATCGTGATGTCCGGGATACCGCTGAAACAGACGATATCCCCCACGCCCGCCTCGCTGACCGGCGCTCTCCCCAGCCCCTCGATGGTGAACAGGGCGGGCAGTTTTCCGGTACGGATCCTTTCAGGATCGTGAAAGTCGCAGACGCTGACCTCCATATTCTGACGGATGACGCCGCGGGTGATCTGCCCGATGCCGATCCGCCCGACGTAATCGTTGTAATCGATGGAGGACACCAGCATTTGAAGCGGCGCGTTTTCCTCGCCTTCCGGCGGGTCGATATGCTCGAGGATCTTGTCGAACAGCGGGGAAAGATCCTTTCCCTCCTCGTCCGGCGTCAGCGACGCCGTGCCGTTTCTGCCCGAGCAGAACACCACCGGGCTGTCCAGCTGTTCGTCGCTCGCGTCAAGGTCGATAAGCAGTTCCAGCACCTCGTCCAGCACCGCGTCGGGCCGGGCGTCGGGCTTGTCCACCTTATTGACGACGACGATGATCTTATGCCCCATTTCCAGCGCCTTTTGCAAAACGAAACGGGTCTGCGGCATCGGTCCCTCCGCCGCGTCCACCAGCAGCAAAACACCGCTGACCATTTTAAGGATGCGCTCCACCTCGCCGGAAAAATCGGCGTGTCCCGGCGTGTCGACGATGTTGATCTTGACGCCCTTCCACGCCGCCGACGTGTTTTTGGCGAGGATGGTGATGCCGCGCTCTCTCTCGAGATCGCCGGAGTCCATCACGCGCTCCTCCACCGCCTGATTTTCGCGAAACACGCCGCCCTGTTTGAGCATCTCGTCCACCAGCGTCGTCTTGCCGTGGTCGACGTGGGCGATGATCGCGATATTCCGAATGTCTTTTCTGACCATAATGACCGTCCTTCTTTTGAGTTTCTTTGCAACCTATTCATTATAGGATCTTATCGTCTTGTTGTCAAGAATAAAGTATCGCCTGACGGCGCATACTATGCGTGAGGTGATAGAAAAATGAAACAAACGGTCAGGAGAGTTTCCCTCTATATCCTGCTGCCGGTGATGCTGGTGACGCTGCCCTTTGCCGTGCGGGTATTCGCCGCCGGCGACGGTACGCCCTACGACTGGTATTTCAAACCGAAAAGCGATCACACCCAGCCGGAGGTCCTGCCCGAGGCGGCCTTCCTCGGAGATTATAAAAACGTGCTGTATCTCGGCCCGGCGGAGGAAAAGGCGCTGTATCTGACCTTCGACGCGGGCTACGACAACGGCAACACCGCGAAAATTTTAGACGTGCTGAAAGAAAAAAACGCGCCGGGCGCGTTTTTCGTGGACGGCAATTTTGTGAAAAGCAATCCGGATCTTGTCAAACGGATCGGCGGCGAGGGGCATCTGCTCGGCAACCACTCGCTGTCCCACGCCGATATGTCCTCCCTTGCCGATTTTGAAAAATACAAAGAGCAGATCACCGGCTGGGAGGATCTTGTCACAAAAGCGGGCGGCGCGCCGACGAAATATTTCCGCTTTCCCTGCGGCAGATTTTCCAAGCGGGCGCTGGACTACAACGAAAAATTAGGGCTCAAAAGCGTATTCTGGAGTTTCGCCTATTACGACTGGGACATCAGCCAGCAGCCGGGCAGGACGGCGGCGCTGAATAAAATGGTCGAGCGCACCCACAACGGCGAGATCCTGTTGCTGCACGCCGTCTCCTCCACCAACGCCGACATCCTCGGCGAGTATATCGACAAGATGCGCGCCCTCGGCTACCGCTTCGGCGCGCTGACGGAGCTGGCGTAAAGCAAGACAGAGGACGGATCCTTGCCCGGCGGCAGGGATCCGTCCTCTGTTTCATCGGTTCAACAGTTTGTCGATCATCGGCGCGAGGGTCTTGTAGAAGTGATAAAAGCCGAGATCGTTGGGGTGGCATCCCTCGATGGTGCAGAGGTCGGCGGCGTCGCCGAATATCTCCGCGCCGTCGATGAAATAGACGTTTTCGTCCCCCGCCGCTTTGGCGGCGCGGTAGGTGGAGAGCACCACCTCGCGCATCGAGGAGATGAACGCCTCGCTGTGCAGGCGGGGCGGGTCGGTGCGGCTCATCAGGATGACCGGCGTGTCGGGGTGCGCCGCGCGGAATTTGCGGAACAGCGGTTCGTGCACGGCGGCGAGGTCTTCCGGCTTGTTGCAGTTGTGGTCGAAATCGCAGACGAACAGCGACGTATCCATCCCCGCCAGCCAGTCCGCCATCGCCGCCTCGCCTTTGGCGGCGCCGGAAAAGCCGAGGTTGATGAAATCGATATGGTTTTTCCGGTAGATCATCCCCTGATAACTGTTGCCGGGCTGGGACGCGCACCCGCCCTGGGTGATGGACGAGCCGTAATAGAGGATGGGCGCCCTGCCGTCAGCGGGATCGTCCGGCGCCGCCGCCGCGCCCTCCGGCAGACCGACGGAGATCTCCTCCGCGCCGCCGTACAGCGGGAAATAGATCGTCACGTGTTTCTCCCTTCCCTCGGGAAGTGACAACTGATACAGCACTTCCTGCGCGCCCGGCTCACTGCGGAACGCGCCGTAGTAAAGGTCGTTGACATACAGCGCGAAGGACGCGCTGCCGCTCCAGGGCATATTGAACATAATATTCGCGTCCCGGCGTCTCGCGTGCAGCGCGACGACCCCGGCGTCCGTCGTAAAGCACAGTCTGCCGCCCGACAGATGGCGGTTGAGCGTTTCCACTCTTTTTGACGTCGCCGCGGCGGCGTCGGGATCCATCCGCACGTAATCGTCCCGCTCATACGGGCGGTACAGTCCGAACAGGCGGAACTTCGAGCGGTCTTTCGCGTCATACCAGACAGGTTCGAATTTCAGATTGCTCTCCGCGAGCATATTTCGGTCAATCTCGGTGATCTTCACAGCGGTCGCTCCTTTATTTTTTTAGGATTTCTCGGGTATTTCGCCGGGGTGGGCGAGATCTTGCGAATGACAAGGATATTTCGTTCCTCCCCGCCCGCCAGCGTATAAGAGACTGTCTTTTCCGCCGCGCCGCCCAGCGTTTTAAGGGCGTTTCCGGCGGCGGCCAGTTCCTCCGCGGCGCCGGGCCCTTTGTAGGCAAGAAAAACACCGCCGACCTTCACAAAAGGCAGACAGTATTCGCACAGCGCGGGAAGCGCCGCCACGGCGCGCGCCGTCACGGCGTCAAAAGTCTCCCGGAAGTCGGGATCTTTGCCGTATTCCTCCGCTCTGCCGTGCAGCAGGGCAAGCGGCGGGACGCCCGCTTTTTTTAAGGCGTTTTCAATAAAATTCAGCCGTTTGGCGAGCGCGTCCATCAGCGTTATTGCAACATCCGGCCGCGCGACCGCCAGCGGCACGCCGGGAAAGCCCGCGCCGCTGCCGATATCCAGGACTTTGCCGTTTTCCGGCAGCAGGCCGGCGCCTTTCAGCGCGTCGATATAGTGCTTTGACACCATATCAGACGGCTCGGTGATAGCGGTCAAATTCATCTGTTCGTTGACCCGTAGCAGTTCCTCATTGAAAGCGGAAAGTTTTTCCGTCCCGCCCTCCGGCAGGGTGATGGCGGCGCCGCTGAGCGCCTTTTCCAGCAGTTCAGTAAAACTCATTGGCGTCCCTTTCTCTGCTCCAGCCATATAAGCAGAACGCTGACGTCGGCAGGGCTGACGCCGCTGATGCGGCTCGCTTGTCCGATGCTCGCGGGGCGGATCTCCGCGAGTTTCTGCCGCGCCTCCAGCCGAAGCCCGCCGATCGACGCGTAGTCGATGTCCGGCGGCAGTTTTTTGTTCTCCAGTTTCAAAAAAGCGTCGATCTGCTGCTGCTGTTTTTGGATATATCCCTCATATTTCAGAGAGATCTCCGCCTGCTCCGCCTCCGCGCGGGTCAGCGCCGGGCGGTCGGGATCGACGGACGCCAGATCGCCGTAACAGATCTGCGGACGGCAGAGCAGTTCCGCCAGCGAACAGCCCGACTTAAGCGGCGGCGTGCCTTTCCGCTCCAGCAGGCGCCGCAGCGTCTCATCCCTGGGAGAGGCGAAAGTATTCCGCAGACGGCGGATCTCCCTCTCGATATTTTCCTTTTTTTTCAAAAACTTCTGATATCTCTCTTCAGAGATCAGCCCGATCTCGTATCCCTTTTCCGTCAGCCGCAGATCGGCGTTGTCCTGCCGCAGCAGCAGACGGTATTCACTGCGGGAGGTCATCATCCGGTAAGGCTCCTCCGTCCCCTTGGTCACGAGATCGTCGATCAGCGTGCCGATATAGGAGGTGCCGCGGTCGAGGATAAAGGGAGAGAGCCCCTTGATCTTGCGCGCGGCGTTGACGCCGGCGACAAGTCCCTGCGCCGCCGCCTCCTCATAACCGGACGAGCCGTTGAACTGCCCCGCGCCGTACAGACCGCCGATCTCCTTGAATTCCAGCGTTGGGTACAGCTGTAAGGGATCGGCGCAGTCATACTCGATGGCGTAGGCGGGGCGCATCATCTCCGCCCGCTCCAGTCCCTTCATCGTACGCAGGAAGCGGAGCTGGACGTCCTCCGGCATAGAGGAGGACAGCCCGCCGATATAGATCTCCTCGGTATCTCTGCCGCAGGGTTCTAAAAAGATCTGATGGCGGTCCTTGTCGCGGAAGCGCTCCACCTTTGTCTCGATACTGGGACAGTAGCGGGGACCGACCCCCTCGATCAGCCCGCTGTACAGCGGACTGCGGGACAGGTTTTCCAGAATGATCTTATGGGTCTTTTCATTGGTATAGGTCAGATGGCAGGATACCTCATTATGCAGTTCCCGCTCTGTTTCAAAGGAAAAGGGGATGACCGGCTCGTCGCCCGGCTGTTCCTCCAAAACGGAAAAGTCGATGCTGCGGCGGTGTACGCGGGGCGGCGTTCCGGTCTTGAAACGGCGCAGGCGCACCCCCATCTCCCGCAGGCGTTCGGTAAGCGCCGCGGCGGCGTTCATGCCGTCGGGACCGCCGTCATAGGCGACCTCCCCGATGATGATCCGTCCCGAAAGATAGGTGCCGCTCGCGAGAATGACGGCACGCGTTTTATAGTGCGCGCCGAGCCCGGTGACAACGCCGGTCACCTGTCCGTTTTCGATCCTGATATCTTTGATCTCGCCCTGGAGCAGGCGCAGTCCCTCCTGCTTTTCCAGCGCGTGTTTCATATAGGCGCGATAGGCGATCCGGTCGGACTGCACCCTGAGGGAGTGGACCGCCGGCCCCTTGCCGAGATTGAGCATACGGCTTTGCAGGAAGGTGGCGTCCGCCGCTTTGCCCATTTCGCCGCCCAGCGCGTCGATCTCCCGCACGAGGTGCCCTTTCGCCGTGCCGCCGACAGACGGGTTGCAGGGCATATTGCCCACCGCGTCGAGCTGCAGGGTGAACACGCCGACCCGGCATCCGAGCCTTGCCGCCGCCAGCCCCGCCTCGATGCCGGCGTGCCCCGCGCCGATCACGACGATATCGAATATTTCATCCATTTCATACATACACTATTTCCCCACACAAAAGCGCCCGAAAATGTCGTCGATGACTTTTTCCCGGATCTCTCTGCCGGTGACCTCGCCCAGCGCGGCCGCCGCCGCCTCGACGTCAAGTCCGACGAGATCCGGCGTATGCCCCGCCCCGATCGCCGCGACGCTGTCCGCCGTCAGATCTCTCGCCCGGCGGATCGCCTCCTGCTGGCGCAGGTTGGTGACGATAATATCCTCCCGTTCGGGCAGGCCGTCGAACACCTTTTTTTCAATGGCGTCATACAGGGCTTCCAGCCCTTCGCCCGTTTTGGCGCTGACGGCAAGCGCCCCCGGCGCATCCGCCAGGATGGCCTTATCGCATTTGTTGAGCAGGACGATCGCCCGGTCGCGGTAAGCCCGCAAAAGGGCGTGATCCTCCGCTGTGAGCGGTTTTGTCCCGTCCAGCACCAAAAGGATGAGTTCCGCCGCCCGCGCCGCCTGTTCTGCGCGCTCGACGCCGATCTTTTCCACGGCGTCCTCCGTCTCCCGGATGCCGGCGGTGTCCGTCAGGCGCAGCACGATATCCCGGATGACGGCGCTCTGTTCGATCAGATCCCTCGTCGTGCCGGGGATCTCCGTCACGATGCTTCGCTCGGCATGGCAGAGCGCGTTCATCAGCGTGCTCTTGCCGACGTTGGGCCGCCCGACGATGGCGCAGCGAACGCCGCGCCCTATGATCTCTCCCGTCCGGAAGGTATCGCACAGCGCCGAAAGTTCCTCTCCCGCCGCCGTCAGTTTTTTCAGTATATCCCGCTCGTCGATCTCCCCGATGGTCTCCTCGGGATAGTCGACGTACGCCATGATCTCCGTCGTCACGCCGGAAAGCGCGTCCTGTACCGCCTCCACACGGCGGCGAAGCCCTCCGTCCATCTGTCCCAGCGCGCTTTTCGCCTGCAGACGGCTGTCGGCGTGGATCAGATCGATGACCGCCTCCGCCTGCGTGAGATCCATTTTTCCGTTCAGGAACGCGCGTTTGGTGAACTCCCCCGCGCCCGCGAGCGCGCAGCCGTTCGCCAGCAAAAGTTCCATCACCCGCCGCAAAACGTACCGTCCGCCGTGGCAGGACAGTTCCACCGTGTCCTCTCCGGTGAAAGAGCGGGGCGCGCGGAACACCGTGACGACGATCTCGTCCACTTTCTCCGCTCCGTCCCACACCGAGGCAAACGCCGCGCCGCCCGCCGCGAGGTCCTGAAGCCCCCCGCGCACGCGCACGATCTTTTCGCAGATCGAAACGGCGTCCTGTCCGCTGACGCGGATGACGCCAAGTCCTCCGACGCCGGGCGGCGTGGAGATCGCGCAGATCGTCTGCATATCCGTTCCCTCCGTTTTTTTCGTTCTCTCAACATTATAAAATATCAAACCTTGAAAAGCAAGAAAAAATCATATATAATAGAAACAACTTACCGATCGGAGGCGAAAGCATGGACGGATTTCATATGAAAGAGCGGGACGGCGTCGTCACCCTGCACTGCGACGCGCTGGACGCGCTGGGCTTTACGCGGCACTGCTTTACCACGCGGCGCGGCGGCGTGAGCCGGGGATATCTCGCCTCCATGAACCTCGCCTACTCCAGAGAGGACAAAGAGACCGTCGATGAAAATTACCGGCGGCTCGCGGCGGCGGAGGGGTTCACGCTGCGCGCCGTCAGCCGCACCCGGCAGGTACACGGCGCGCGGATCCTGCCCGCGCCGCAGGATCCGGCGGACACCGGCGGCGTGGACGGACTTGTCACCGATAAAGCGGGCGTGCCGCTCGCCGTCTTTACGGCAGACTGCGCGGGCATCCTGTTGGCGGATCCGCGGACGAAAAGCGTCGGCGCCGTCCATTCGGGCTGGCGCGGCACCGCGGCGCGGATCTGCGCCGCGGCCGTAAAACAGATGCGCCTTCTGTACGGCAGTGATCCCGAAGACATCGTGGCGGCGGTCGGTCCTTCTATCGGACCCTGCTGTTTTGAGGTGGGCGGAGACGTCAAAGACGCGTTCGCCGCGGCGGGCTTCCCCGCCGGTCTGTTCTCCGAAGTACCCGGCGGCAAATATCATCTTGACCTCTGGCGCGCCGTCCGCCAAACGCTGACCGACGCCGGTCTGCGGGCGGAAAATATCCACATCTGCGGGGAATGCACCGTCTGTCACAGCGATTTGTACTATTCCCACCGCGCCACCGCCGGCAGGCGGGGCAATATGGCGGCGATGATCGAGATCGGAGGGACGAAATGAAAAAAACGTTTTTCCTTTTCTGTATCCTTTGCGTGGCGCTGACCGGCTGTTCCGTCAGTCCGACCGCGACCACCTCCGGCGGGCTGAACGCTTCCGACGCCGAACAGGCGACGACGCTGACAGACGTCGCCTGCCTGTATTATCCCGACGCGGAGCCGGATCCCGTCCTCTCCGCCAATCTGACCAACCGCAAACTGGTCGACGCGGTCTATCTGCCGCTCGTGACCTTTGACGAGACGCTGGACGTCACCGGCGGGTGCGCCGCGAGTCATACCGTAAACGGCAGGACTCTCCGCTTCACGCTGGACGCCGAGCGGAAATTTTCCGACGGCAGCGCGGTCACCGGAGAGGCCGTCGCCGCCTGCTTCGAGCGGGCGATGAAAAATAAGAGTTCCCCCTATCACGCGGGGCTTTCGGGTGTGGAGAGCGTTTCGGGATCCGGGCTGACCGTCACCGTTACTTTCAAAGAGGAAACGCCCGGCGCGCTGTACGCCTGCTGTCTGCCCGTCGCCAAGGCGGCGGAAAACGGCAAATTCGTCGGCTGCGGCAACTACGTTTTCGGCCGCAAAAACGGGCGGGACGCCCTGCTGCCGAGCGAATACGCGAAAACCGACCCCGCCGTCGACACCATCTACCTGCTGGAACCGAAAGAGACGTCGGAACTCAGCGGGATGTTCAACAGCGGCGTTCTTGACATCCTTCCCACCGATCTTCTGGAGGACAACACCTTTTCCGCCTCCCGCAACTACGACATCGCCTCCTGCCTCAACAACGAGATGATCTATCTCGGCGTCAGCGCCGAAAACGCGCTGAATACGGCGGCGCGGCGGCGGGCGTTCGGCAGGCTGATCCCGCGCGACGATATCGTCAAAAACGTCCTGATGGGGCTCGGAAAGGCGACGGCGCGCCCCTTCTATCCCTCCTGGAACGCGCTGAGCGAGGAGGCGCTCTCCTATGGTGAGGAAAAGATCATTGACGCGTTCACCGACGCCGGCTGGAAAAACGCGAGCGGCAAGCTGACCTACGCCGACGGGCAAAAGATCGCCCTGTCCCTGCTCGTCGCGGAGGACGACCCCGTGACGGCGGACGCCGCCGAGCGGATCAAAGCGGCGGCGACCTCCCGCGGCATCAGCCTGAGTATCGAGAGCGAACCGCGCGGTTCCTTTGACAGCCGTCTGTTGCGGGGAGACTTCGATCTGTTCCTGCGCCGCCAGCAAATGCGGACGGATCTCGATCCCGGCGCCCTGCTGACGAGCGACGGCGCGCAGAATTACGGCGGCGTCGCGAGCGGAACGCTGGACAAAGCCTACAAGGCGTGGCGGACGGGGCAGATCGACGCCGCGGCTTTCTGCGAGGCGTTTGAAAAGGAAACGCCCTTTATCCCCGTCGCCTACACGGCGCAAACGGTCTACCTGACCAAGGGTCTGCGCCACGATATGAAAATGAGTTTTCTCTGCCCCCTCGGCGACCTGTCGTCCTGGATCGCGCAGTGACACAAAAAACCGTTTACGGCAAATGCCGTAATATCATTGCGCCGTAGGCGCGTATGTTATCCGCTCGCAGAGCGGTATGGAATCAACGCGAAGCGTTGTATGGCATCAAGCCGACGGAGGATCATACACGCTGACGCGTGAGGACATACACGGCTTCGCCGTGATTACATCCACGCCTTACGGCGTGATTACATACCAAGCCTCCGTTACCGTCGGCTTGGATTGAAAAAAGCACTGCGTAAGCAGTGCTTTTTTCTGGTGCCGGTGACCGGGATCGAACCGGTACGGGTATCGCTACCCACGGGATTTTAAGTCCCGGGCGTCTGCCAATTCCGCCACACCGGCAAGTATATCCATTGTATTGTATCGGCGGTGGTTTGTCAAGAGCCGTCTCAGGCGAAACCGCGCCGCTCCCCTGTGCCGGGACGGCGTCACTTATTCAGTTCGAACGCTTTATAAATTTCAAATTTTGTATTCGCTTTGCCGAAATCCTTAAAAACGCCGCCGCGCAGGGCGACCTTTATGCCTCTGAACAAATAGCGAAAAGCCTGATAAATAAAGGCGAACGGTCTCAGGAACGGATATTTGCGGCAAGCCTTCCAATTCGTCAATCCGTTTTCCTGCAGCATTTTAAAAAAGGATTTGTTGTTTATCGCCTTTTTCATATTGAGGGAGACCCGCTCCACGGGTTTGACCTCTTCCGCTGTTTTGATGCCGAAATTGCCTGTTTTCAGGACATAGTCCATAATAAACGCGAGCCGCGGCGCGTCAACGTCGCCGCACCAGGAGATATCATCCGGCAGGGCAAGATATTTCCCGCACAGCCTCGTGACGATCGTCGCGAAATCCGTCAGTCCGCAGGCCTCGGCCATAGGCAAAAACGTCCCGCGCCAAAAATCGGCGTCCGGATGAGCGTGAACGAACATTTCCCAGTCGGTCAGATGGCGCAGCCCCAGGCCGTCCGCCAGGATATGGTGGCGGATATGCGCCAGGATCAGAAGTCCGTTTACGGCTTCGGGAAGGATCGGGAAACGGAACCCGTTGATCTCAAGCGTTTGGATATCCGAAAAGGAACCCGTCAGATAGTCGTTAAGTTCCGGGCAGTCGGTGCTGAAACAAAAATGCAGTTCGATGCAGATCCCGTTCTTAAAATAGGCGGCATGCCTGTTTTCATCCTCGTGATCGAACGAATATTGATGGTTCAGTAAAAGATCCTTCGCGCGTTCATAATCCCCGACCGGCACCAGGACGTCGATATCCCCCATAACGCGATCGGCGGGAACGGGGTAATACCGCGCCGCGCCGATGCCCTTGATGATCATCATCGGGATATGGTTTTCGCTAAGCAGCGCCGCAAGCATATTCTGCTCGAACAGTATTTTCATATACTGGGCGCGATATCTGAGCCGCGTTCCCTCGAACCGCGCCGAATGCTCCTTCGGCACGGACCCCGCGATCAGCGAGACAACGGTTTGATTGACAGACTCCTCATACAGCGCGTCCCAGTCGATATCCTCCGGGATATCGAGCGGCGTTTTGAACAGAGCGTTTTTTACGAGTTCCAGCAAGGCGGTCTGATGATTATCCATTGTTCATCCCCTCATAGGCGGTCAAAGCCGCCTGCGGCTCCATATTGCAGGCAAGTCTGTAAAACTTTACTTTGGTCCCGAATTCTTTGATCAAATTCATTGTTTTCCTCATAGCGTCCGGCGAGGCGGGTCTGTGGACCTGCTGGAACAGATAAGGAACGATTTCGGAAAACCCGACCTCCGCGATGCTGTTTTCAGCGCCGCGGCCGAGAAA
This sequence comes from Clostridiales bacterium Firm_08, assembly GCA_001604045.1. Classification (GTDB taxonomy): domain Bacteria; phylum Bacillota; class Clostridia; order Oscillospirales; family QAKW01; genus Firm-08. The sequence continues at coordinate 13,053 of LVAN01000033.1, forward strand.
ACAGACCGCCTTTAACGGAGCGGACGTGTTTTGATGAACGCCCTCCTTGCCCGCCCACGGCGTACCATATACCGTGCAGCAGGCATCCGACACCTTTATCAGCGGTTTGTCGCCGTTTATGATAAACGAACCTTCAATGTTTTCAAGCCACAGACGGGAATGCGTGGTCTTGCCGACGCCGGACGGCGCGGTAAAAAGATACGCCTGTCCGCCGGCGCAGACCGCGGAGCCGTGCATAAGCATAACGTTGTGATCCAAAAGACCCGCCGCGATCTTTCTGTAAACCGCGAGCGTTTCCAGATACGGATCGGGATATTCGACGGGCGGCCTTCTTTCGAACGCCGCTTCATCGGCGGATTTTTTGCGTTCAAAATCAATATCGCTTTGAGAGATCGAGACCGTAAAGGACGCGTCCTGTTCGCTGATATAATCGCGGCACATTTCAAAGATCCCGTCATAAAGCGACCGGACGCCGATCGTCACATCGGCGAGTTTTATTTTGAAAAACATATCTTATCTCCCGAAAAACACAGAGCGAAGTTTCAAAAGCGCTCTTTTCGCGAAACGAAGCGATCGTAAGACAAAAAAGCGAAAACGATAGGGCGCGCACCAAAAGGCGACGTAAAAACGATAGGAAAGATCTTCCGCTCTTACGGTCTTTCCGTTTCTGACGACGGCTTCCAAAACGCCGATGATGTTTTCACGGCTCACCATCTCGCCGCTCACGCAATTATCGCCGACGATCCAATAGCCGCCGTCCTTGCTGATCCTGATAACGCGGTGCAGGACGTAATGCCCTCTGCCCGAGATATGGGGGCGTTTGAAAAGGACGACGTCATACTTTCTGATCTCGCCGTCCGCGCGTTTGATGCGCATAACGTCCTTTCCCTCACGGATCAGCGGGCGCATGCTCACGCCGACGTTCGTATATACCAGCGAGCCGCTTTTCTCCAGTATTTCCTCAAATGTCATCGTATTATCCAATTTCCGCTATATCCCCCACATATTGTCGGTAGGATCGGCGGGGAAAAGATCGACCTTTTCGCTTACGTCCTTTTTCGGCATAAACGACCGCGGGTCGGGAACGGCGCGCCTGCTTTCGCCTGCGGACACGTCGTAATACTGCCGGCTTGCCTTGACCGCTTCCTCGAAACTCACGTTTTCGATCCCGTTTTCAGTCAAACGGTAAATTTTCTGGCAAAGTTTCAGGGCGCCGGGTCTGTGCGTCGAAACGATGATGACCTTCGCGGGGTGGCGGCGGATGATATTGTTCAGCACGCGTTCCTCCGTGCCGAGATCCAGCGCGCTCGTCGCCTCGTCAAGCAATAAAACGGGAGAGTTTCTGACAAGCGCGCGGGCGATGGCAAGCCGCTGCGCCTGTCCCTCTGAAATGCCCCTGCCCTTTTCCCCCAGCGTGCCGTTGATACCGTCGGGGATGCGGGAGACGAACTCCCATGCGCAGGCGGTCTTAAGCGCGTCGATGATCTCGTCATCGGTCGCGTCGGGGCGCACCATACGCATATTTTCCGCGATCGTGCCGGAAAGCACGGTGTTGCCCTGCGGCACATAGGCGAACAGGCGCCTCAGATCCGCGTTGATCGGAACGGAGCTGCCGTCGCTGCCGGTCAGACTCACCTCGCCCCGCTGCGGTTCGAGCATGCCGAGCATTATCCTCATAAGCGTCGTTTTGCCGCCGCCGGAGGAGGCGAGCACGGCGATGATCTCACCCGGTTTCGCCTCAAAATTCAAATTGCTGTATACGTTTTTGTCCTCGGTATATCCGAAGGAGATATCGCTCATTTTGACGGAAATGCCGTCCGCCGCCATTTCCTTCATCTTTTCATACAGTTCGGGATCATGCTCCTCCCGCGGGAGATCCACAAGTTCTCTTACCCTGCGAACGGAGATCGCGGAGTTCAGCATCCCCGGGATGGTGCTGATAAGGCTGTTGAACTTCGCGCTCAGACTTGAACGCTGCTGCAGGAAAAAGGTCATATCTCCGTACAGTATCCTGCCGCTCCACAGCAGGAAAAGGCAATAGCCGAACGCGACCATGGAAACGATGGTCGAAACGATGGTGAGCATAATGCGGGTCTTGATCTCAAACTTGTTGTAATCAAGGCTGAATTCCTTGAACGTTTTTTGCCATGACCGAAGTTTTCTGGAATAATAGCCTATGATCCCGAAAGACTTGATCATATCAAAATTATAGAAGGTCTCCACCTCGAAACTCATCATGCCCGATTGCAGTTCAAGCACTCTTTTTCTGTATTCCTGCATTTTGCGCATGATATAATGGCTCATGATCAGCAAAAACGGGGCGGAAAAGATCGCGATGAACGCCATCATCACATCCAGCTTGAGCAGGACGAAAAAGGTCAGTACAAAGGTATAGATATTGATCAGGAGATTGGGGATCCAGCCGATGGCGTTCCCCGAGATGGTGCCCACGTCGCCGTTGAACCTGTTCAGCAGGTCGCCGCTTTTGTATTTGCTCAGATCCTGCCATTTGGCGTCGATGATGCGGTCAAAGATCTGCGCCTGGATGTCGTTGTTGACGTAAATGGATATTTTGGTGAATATCCTGCTGCTGACGCTGGACATCACAAGCGAAAACGCAATCGAGGAAAGCATTATGACGGCCAGTATCCACAGCTTGTCCGTCTGCTTTTCCACAATGATATTGATCAGCATTCTGCCGACGTAGGCGGAGACGAGCCCGAGGCTGGAACCCAGTATGCCTACGGCTGTATAAAGCACAACGATCCATTTATATTTTTTGGAAAAAGTAAAGATCCATTTCCAGTCTTTGATAAAATCGGTAAAGGTCCCGTCGTGTATGATATTCAGCAGCATTTGCAGGCTTTTGCTCTGCAGCAGGCGGTTTAGCCCCGTGTATTTTTGCTTTTCCATAAAATATCCCTCACTGTTTTTGTCCGCGGGAAAGACGCGTCTCACCGGCTCAACAATCCTAAGCGGGAAAGCGTCGTCAAAAAGCCCGCGAGCGTGTTGCCGATCTCATCATCCGTTGATTCCGGATATTTTTCCTTCAGATAAGCGTGCACTTTATAAGGCGTGGTTTCCTCTTTGAGCTGCTCCATAATATCCGCCGATACGGCGTTGAGCTGCAGCATGCCGTGAAATTTCCCGGCGTCCTCGCCGACGGCGACCGCGGAAAACCCTTCCCCCATATCCATGATCAAAAATTCATATTTAAGTTTCATAATAAACCCTCTGAAATACCCTAATAAAGAAAATACTCCCCTGAAAAACAGAGGAGTATAAATTCTCTGAAAGATTACTGCCAGTGACTCTCGTAGTAGCTGACGCCGTTGGTATAGTAGTTACCGTCACCGTAAGAATACGCGTCATAAAGATGCTGCGCGATCGGAGCAAGTTCATCAGCGGGGATGCCATAGCCGGCAAGTTCAGGGAAATAAATCTTTCCGTCCACTACGTTTTGTATAGTGTCTACGTCCTCATCCACGCCGCCTTTAGCGCCATAGATACCGGTGATGTTGTAAGCACCGCCGCTGTAGCTGCCGAGGGTGCCGCTGAACTCAATGTAGTTGCCGGCGGTACCGGTGTAGCTGCCGCCGTACTGACCGGTCGGAATATAGAAAGTACCTACTGTACCGGAAAGCGGACCGAGCGCCAGGCTGGTGGCGATAACGTCATCGGACGCGAACAACGCCACTTTGATCTCAGGGTTTGTGATTTTCATATCGTTTCTCCTCCTACTAACTCGTTACGAATACGCTATCAGTCTACCACGCCTTAAAACAAATGTCAAGCGTTTTTTAAATTTTTTTGACAATTTTTTTTGCGGGCCTTTATTTTTTGAATTTCCCGGATACTTTCTGTATTTTACGCTTCAGGAGACCCTCTTCGGATCCGGCCTGCCCGTCCGGGATTTCCGGGTCTTTTTTCTTTTTGAACTTCCGGTTGGAGTATATAAAATATGATAAAAGATCCCAGACGAGCACTATGATCGCGCAGACCGCCAGAGATATGGCGATATCAAACGATTTCTCCGTCGCGGCGTACACGGGATTGATCCGGTAGAGCAGCAGCCATACCACAAAGGAAACGGGCTGGCAGAAAGCGTACATCCTTAGGGAGAAATTACCGCCGCGGCGGCTGAAATAATTGTTTCTCTTCGCGGGCTTGACAATGACAAAACAGCAAAGCGAGAACGCCATCAGGCCAAAGCCCGGGGTATGCCCTGCATACGCGAGCTTTCCTATATGATTTAAAAGCTCGATCTCCCCGACAGCCGCCGCGAGCCCGACGGGGAATAAAAGCAAATAGAGAAACCGGTGTACCCGCGCGAGCTTATCCACATGCTTTCGCATATACATGCCGATCAGCATATACGGGATCGCCCTTGTAAACGCGCCGCCGGGGATATAACTGTACCCGAAATGCGGAAAACCGAGGAACGCCGCGAACTCTCCCGTCGCCAGCGCGAAAACCCCGAGGATGATCAAGATCGGCAAATAGAACCTTGAGAGTTTTTTCTTTTCCGCGAGTAGAAAAAACAGATACGCGTACACAAGGCTTTGAACGATCCAGAAGCTGTTGCCGACCGGCAGCGGCCAGACGTTGAGCACCAGAAAACTGAATATGGTGCGCTTGCGCCAGATCGCCTCACTCAGCAGATAGGAAAGCGAATGCATATGGTACAGATACACGACGTTCAGCGCGATAAAGCCGAAAAACATAACTACCAAAAACTTCAAAGCACGCCGCAGCGACCTTTTCAGCTTTTTAACGCGCAGCTCCTTATCCGGCACAAGCGCGTAAAAGCCGAAAAGGATAAAAAACACCTCTCCGACAAAATTGCTGTAGGTCGATATGTACCCGCCTACTTTATCCGTAAATCCCAGGATCACGAAAAACATAAACGGGACCAGCGCCAGTTTCAGGATATTGGTCTTTGTGTGAGAATGCGCCCAGTCAAAATCGTAAAATTCCGATAATTTTCCTTCGTACATATACGCACCGGCTTTCTTTAGCAGTAGCGGGAGCGCGAAACGCCGCGCGCCCTTTTTGAGGGAATGATCCCCCGGGTAATGATATGATTATACATAAATTAGTATAGATTGTCAAGGATGTGTAGAACGTTTCTTTTTCGAAACAGATCCCCGATCACAGCAATTTTTTTAATGATCGCGTCAATTTGCAAAGTTTACATTCGGGAAATTGGGTGGTATACTGATAAAAAAAGGAAAAGGGGCGAGAAAAAATGCAAATGACACTGCGCTGGTACGGCAGCAAATTCGATACCGTGACCCTCTCACAGATCCGCCAGATCCCCGGCGTCACCGGCGTCATCACGACGTTGTACGACACGGTGCCGGGCGAGGCGTGGGCGCCGGAAAAGATCCGGGCGCTCAGGAAGGAAGTGGAGGCGGCGGGGCTGACCATAGCCGGCATTGAGAGCGTCAACGTCAGCGACGCGATCAAAGTCGGCGCGCCGGAGCGGGACGCGCACATCGAAAACTACATCAAAACGCTGGAAGCCCTCGGCAGAGAGGACATCCATATGGTCTGCTACAACTTTATGCCGGTGTTCGACTGGACCCGCACCGAACTCGCCCGCAAACGCCCCGACGGCTCGACGGTGCTCGCCTACACCCAGGCGGCGGTGGACGCGCTGGATCCGGAGGAGATGTTCTCCTCCATCAACGGCGATATGAACGGCGCCGTTATGCCCGGCTGGGAGCCGGAACGGATGGCGAAAGTCAAAGAACTCTTTGAACTCTACAAGGACGTCGACGCGGAAAAGCTGTTTGAAAATCTCGTCTGTTTCCTCCAAAAGATCATGCCGGTCTGCGACAAATATGACATCAATATGGCGATCCATCCCGACGACCCGGCGTGGAGCGTGTTCGGTCTGCCCCGCATTATCAATAATAAGGAAAACATTCTGCGCCTGATGCGGGCGGTGGACAACAAACACAACGGCGTGACCTTCTGCGCCGGATCCTACGGCACAGATCTTCGCAACGATCTGCCGGGCATCATCCGCGCGCTGGAAGGCAGGGTGCATTTCGCCCACGTGCGCAACCTGAAATTCAATACGCCGGACGATTTCGAGGAGGCGGCGCACCTGTCCTCCGACGGCTCGTTCGATATGTACGAAATAATGAAAGCCCTGTACGAGACCGGCTTTGACGGTCCCATCCGCCCCGACCACGGACGGATGATCTGGGGAGAGGTGGCGATGCCGGGCTACGGTCTTTACGACCGGGCGCTGGGCGCCGCCTACCTCAACGGACTTTGGGAAGCCATCGACAAGGCGAAAAAGAGAGGGATATAACGTGAAAGAGCTGTATTTGACCGATAAAGGGCTGACCGATGCCGGCTGGCGGGAGGCGGGGTACGAACTGCCCGCCTTTGACCGCGCCCGGATGAAAGCGGAAACGGACAAAGCGCCCCGCTGGGTACACTTCGGCGCGGGCAATATTTTCCGCGCCTTTATCGCCCGCTCGGCGCAAACGCTTTTGAATGACGGCAAAACGACGACCGGCATCATCGCCGCCGAGGGGTACGATCCCGAGATCCTTGAGAGATGCTACCGTCCCTTTGACGATCTGTCTATCCTCGTCACGCTGTGCGGCGACGGCAGTACCGAAAAGACGGTGATCGGCAGCATCGCCCGTTCCCTTACCCTTACAGATGAGGCGCTTTCAGCGGCGTTTGCCTCGCCGTCGCTGCAGATGGCGAGTTTTACCATCACCGAAAAGGGCTACGCCGTGCGCGGCGCGGACGGCGCCTTTCTGCCGCGGGTCGCGGCGGATATCGAGGCGGGGCCCGACAAAGCGGCGGGCTATCTCGGCAGAGTGACCGCTCTGCTCTATCACCGCTTTAAGGCGGGCGGCGCGCCGCTCGCGATGGTCAGTATGGACAACTGCTCGGGCAACGGCGACAAACTCCGCGCCGCTGTGACCGCCCACGCCGACGGCTGGGTAAAAAACGGCGCCGTACCGGCGGCGTTTTGCGGCTGGCTGAGCGATAAGGTCTCGTTCCCCCGCACGATGATCGACAAGATCACCCCCCGCCCCGACCCGACGGTGGAAAAAATGCTCAGGCAGGACGGCGTTCAAAATATGGCGCCCGTCGTGACGGAAAAAAAGAGTTTTATCGCCCCTTTCGTCAACGCGGAGGAGTGCGAGTATCTTGTACTTGAAAACGATTTTCCGAACGGCAGGCCGCCGCTGGAAGCCGCCGGCTGGATCTTTACCGACCGCGCCACCGTCGACAAGACGGAGCGGATGAAGGTCTGCACCTGCCTCAACCCGCTGCACACCGCGCTGGCGGTGTTCGGCTGTCTGCTGGGCTACACCCTCATCTCGGAGGAGATGAAAGATGAGGATCTCGCCGCGCTGGTCAAAAAACTCGGCTATGAGGAGGGACTGCCCGTCGTCACCGATCCCGGCGTACTGGATCCGAAGGAATTCATCGACACGGTGATCGGAAAGCGGCTGCCCAACCCCTTCCTGCCGGACAGCCCCCAGCGCATCGCCACCGACACCTCGCAGAAACTCGCCATCCGTTTCGGCGAGACGATCAGGGCATACGGCGAAAACGCCGGGACACTTTCCGCCCTGCCCCTCGCGCTGGCGGGATGGCTGCGGTATCTGCTCGCCGTGGACGATGAGGGCAGACCCTTCACGCCGAGCAGCGACCCGCGGCTTGACGAAGTCAGCCGCGCCCTTTCGGGCTTCAAACTCGGCGACGCGCCCTCCGACGCCGCCCTCCGCGCGGCGCTCTCCCCCCTCTTCAAGGATGAGACGCTGTTCGGCGTCGACCTGACCGCCGTCGGCCTTGCCGACAAGGTCACCGCCGCCTTCAAGGCGATGATCACAGCCCCCGGCGCCGTGAGAAAAACGCTGCAAGCGGCCATATGACCGAAAAAGATCCTACCTGCGTGTGGGATCTTTTTTGAATATCATCCGTTTGGCTGATGCGGAAAGGAGAAAAAACCGCTATAATGTAAATTGGATACGTATAAAAACCGTTACAGGAGGGTATTTGTATGAAAACCAGACGTTTTTGGGCGTCGGCGCTGGCGGCGCTGATGCTGGTGGCGCTTTTCGGCTCGTTCAGCGTCGGCTTTGCCGGCACTTACGGCGACTTCACGTATGACGTTGAAAGCGCCGCCGTCACCATCACCGACTATACCGGCGCGGGCGGCGCCGTGGTGATCCCCGCTTTGATCGAAGACAAGCCGGTCACCCGCATCGGCGACTACGCGTTCGACGGACAGGACGGCGTCACGTCCGTTGTGATCCCCGCGGGCGTCACCGTCATCGGAGATCACGCATTCCAATACTGCACCGCGCTGACGGCGGTCACCATCCCGAACACCGTCACGACCATCGGGGACAGCGCGTTCTACAACTGCACTTCTCTTGCCGACGCTGACATTCCGGACAGCGTCACATCCATTCAAAGCAGCGCGTTCAATGAGTGCCGCAGCATTACGAGCGTCAACATCCCCGTCGGCGTCACCGCTATCGAGGAGTATGCGTTTGCCTACTGCGTATCGCTGACAAGCGCTGATCTTCCCGACACCGTCACGTCCATCGGGAACGGCGGCTTTTTCGGCTGCGGTTTTACGGATTACACCGTCCCGGACAGCGTCACGTCCATCGGAAACCACGCGTTCAACGACTGCCGGCAGATGGAAAGCATCACGCTGGGCAGCGGCGTTGCGTCCATCGGACAGTTTGCCTTTTACGATTGCGATAAACTGACGAGTATCACCCTGCCGAAAGATCTTGTAACGCTCGCCGGCACCGCGTTTGCCGATTGCGATCTGCTGACGGAGTTCCGCGTGACGGAGGGCAACACCGCCTTTACCGTAAAGGACGGCATCCTCTATGACGCGGCGGGGACGACGCTGAAAGCATTCCCCACCGGCAGAAGCGGTATCGTCACCGTCCCCGCCGGTACGACTGTGATCGGCGAGTATTCGTTTTATTGCAGCGACGGCATTTCCGGCGTCATTCTGCCGGAAGGCTTGACGGGTATCGAAAACAATGCGTTCAGCCGCTGCGATCTGCTGGTATTTGCCGTACTGCCGCACAGTCTGGCAAGCATCGAATACAGAGGGCTGGATAACGACGCGGATTACAACTACGCGGGCAAAGGACTTTACGACGTTTTTTACGCCGGCACCGAAACGGAATGGAACGCTCTTGAAAAAGCTTCCGACGCCCTGCCCGGAAAAGATGAAGTCATACATTACAGCTACGACTATAACGATCCCGTTGTCTTTTCCGGCGATCTGCCGGACGGCGGCTGGTCGCTGAACGCCGATACCGCCACGCTGACGCTGACCGGCGTCACGGCGACGCCGGATTACGGATACAGCGACAACGTCGCACCGTGGCGGAAGTACGACCACATCTTTGAAAACGTCGTTTTCCCCGACGGGCTGACTACTCTCGGCAGTTTTGCTTTCACAAAATGCAACGGCCTGACGGAAGTCACGCTGCCGGGCGGCTTCACGACGCTGGGAAACGACGCGTTCTACCGGTGCGCGGGGCTCACTGTCGTCACCCTGCCGGAAAGCATCTCTTATATCGGAATGTCGGCATTCGGAGATTGCGCCGCCCTTGCCGCCGTCAATTATTACGGCAGTGAGGAGCAGTGGCAGCAGGTCGAAAAACTCGGCGGCAACTATCCGCTGGATATCGCCGCCAAGCAGTATGACTATATGAAACACGTTCACAGCTGGGCGGCGGAGTATACCGTCGACATCCCCGCCACCACGACGGCGAACGGCCAGAAGTCCGTCCACTGCACCGGATGCGGCGAGATCAAGCCGGGCAGCGTCGTGAGCATCCCCAAGCTGACCGACCCCGCGAAGATCTTTTCCGACGTCGGTAAAAAAGCGTGGTACTACAACGCCGTGACGTACGTTGTCAATCAGAAACTGTTTGCCGGCTCAAACGGCAAGTTCAATCCGGACGGGGATATGACAAGAGGTATGTTCGTTTCCATGCTGGCACGGCTGGCGGGCGTGAATGTAAATAATAACGTCGCCACCAAATTCTCCGACGTCAAAAAGGGACAGTGGTACACCGGCGCGGTGAAATGGGCGAGTGACAACGGTATCGTCACGGGTGCGGGCGGCAGGTTTATGCCGAACGATCCCATCACCCGCGAGCAGATCTGCACCATCTTTGTGACCTATGCGAAATACAAAAAGATCACCCTGACGCCCAAACAGGCGGCGGTGACCTTCAAAGACGCGAAAAAGATCTCAAGCTGGGCGCGGAGCGCCGTTACGACCTGCCAGCGCGCGGGACTTGTCGCCGGTTCTAACGGCAACTTCGATCCCAAAGGCAAGGCCACCCGCGCCGCCGTCGCACAGATCATTATGAATTTTGATAAGAATTTCGGGTAAAAAACAGGCTTCCCAAAAGGGCTCCCGAAAAGTCGGCAGCGTCAGTGCGACTTTTCGGGGAAAAGAGAGAGCGAACCGTAAGTCAAAACCACCGGTTGAACCGGTGGTTTTGCCAGCGTGTCAAAAAACCTTTTGACACGCTGGCAGACTGCAAAAAAGGAAGTTGCATTTCGTCCGAACCGTTCTCGTCGGCGTACGTGGGTACGGTAGAGAGCGGTTCGGCGGAAAACAGAGAAAAGCCTTGCAACGCAAGGCTTCCAAAGATCAGATTTTTGTTTTTGACTATAATGGGTATATATTATGTTCCGTTCTGTAAACGGAACTTTTTTATCTTATATATTTTTTTCTCTGTGGTGAAACGACTTTTTTGACAGTCTGAAGTCAAAACCACCGGTTGAACCGGTGGTTTTGATTATTCGTAAATACTGCCGCCGATGAATTCCCGCGGGAGGGCGTCGGGCGGGACGAGATCGGCGGACAGCGTTTCCGCCCGCTCGACGATACGGATGAGATCGTCGATGCCGTTTTTGCGCGGCAGCGCCCGCAACTCGGGTAGCAGCAGGTCGCGGTAAACGCTGATCGCGTAAGGGTGGAAGGTGTCGATATCGAAGGTCGAACGGCCCTTATAGGGCATAATATAGCGGTTCTCTCCCCGCTGGACGCTCTCAAACATCCGCAGGGTGTCCTCCACGCGCCTGCCGCGGAACAGTTTGTCCCGCAGCATCCGCCGCAGCAGGCGGATCTTTTTGGGGTGCAGGACAAGGTCGTCCGCCGTCACGCGGGTGCGCACGCTGACGTAGATCCGCACCGTTTCCTCCTCCGGCAGGGTGACGACGCCGGGATTGAGGGCGTGGATGCCCTCTAAAATGACGAGTTCATCCGCCTTTCGCGTCAGCTCGTAGCCGGGAGCGCGGCGGCCGGCGGTAAAGTCATAGCGGGGGATCTCCACCGTCTCGCCCCGCACCATCCGCCGCAGCTGGCGGTTGAGCAGTTCGCTGTCCACGCGATCCGGCGCCTCCAGATCGACCGTCCCCTCCTCGGGCAGCGGCAGAAAGTAATTGTCAAGAGAGATGGTATGCGTGGCGCAACCGCTGTCATCCAGAAATCCCTCGAGTATTTTCGCGCTCGTCGTTTTGCCGGAACCACTTGGCCCGGACAGCAGGATGATCGGGCTTTTATTCCGGTTTGCCCGCACGTGATCCGCGATATCGCGGATCCGCGCGTGAAACGCCGCGTCGCACCGCGCGATATACGCGGCGGGATCCGCTCTGAGAGCGGCGTTGATGGTTTCGATATCTATATTCAAAGTTTTTTCTCCTTTGCGTTTTCTATACTATATCATATTTTGTCGACGGTTGCAAGGAGTTTTGTCACGTTCACAACCCCTCAGACGGCTCCGCCGCCAGCTCCCCTTACACAGGGGAGCCGAAAAATATACCGATCCCGTTGGAAGCGCAGGAGCGGTTTTTATAACAGTACGTACGCCAGGGCGGCGAGCAGGAGGGTATCCTTTCGCTCGCTGTTCATCACCGCGAGCAGGACCAGCCCGACGATCAGCATATCGGACGAGAGAAACGGTTTTTTCGGCGGCGGAGGCGGCGGGGGCGGCGGATCGGGCGGGCAGTGAGGCCGCGGCGGGTCGTGGCGGGGCGGCTCGCGGTTCTGTACCGTAAAACTGTTATACAAGTCCAAGCC
>LVAN01000010.1:0-1048 GCA_001604045.1 Clostridiales bacterium Firm_08
GAGGAAACCATTATGAAACGCAGTACCAAACTTTTCGTGGCGATCGGCGCGGCGGCGGCCGCCGCCGCGGGCGCCGCGGTGTACGCCGGGAAAAAGATGGCGGATCTGGCGATCCGCCGCGAACCGCCCAAGGGCCCGGCGGTCTCTTTTGACAACAGCGATCCCGAGGTCGCGGCGCGCCGCGCTGAAATGGCGCTGGCCGCCGTCGAGGGGCTGGAAACGGAACGGGTGGAAATGGAGAGTTACGACGGACTCAAACTGGTCGCCGACGAGCTTGCGTGCGACGATCCGAAGCGGGTCGTCGTCGCGCTGCACGGCTGGAGAAGCAGCTGGCAGATGGACTTCGGCGCGCAGCTTCCGTTTTTGCGGGAAGAGGGGTGCGTCGTACTGCTGCCCCATCAGCGCGCGCAGGGCGAGAGCGAGGGCGCGTATATGGGATTTGGCACGACGGAGAGACTTGACTGCGTCGGCTGGATCTATAAAGCGATGGAGAGATATCCCGCTCTTCCGGTCTACCTGTACGGCGTGTCCATGGGCGCCGCGACGGTGATGATGGCGTCGGGACTGACGCTGCCGGAAAACGTCAAAGGCATCATTACGGACTGCGGCTATACTTCCCCCAAGGCGATCTGGAAGCACTGCATCGAAAAGGTACTGCCCGTCGGATCGGGCGGCGTCGGTCTTATCTCCCGCGAGATCGCGAAATACCGCGCGGGCGTGGACGGAAACCTCTCCGCGACGGACGCGCTGGCGGAAAACCGCCTGCCCATCCTGTTCATCCACGGGGACAACGATGATTTCGTGCCCGTCGAGATGGGATATGAGAACTTCCGCGCCGCGGGCGGGGACAAGGAGATGCTCGTCGTGCCGGGCGCCGGCCACGCGATGGCGTATCACACCGACCCCAAGGCGTATGAGGCGGCGGTCAGACGGCTGTTCGCGAAATAAAAAACGGACCGGGCGCGAAACAACTTGTTGTTTCGCGCCCGCAGCGTGTCAAAGAACCCCTTTGACACGCTGGCAGACTGCAAAAAAGGAAGTTGCATTT
>LVAN01000010.1:1070-17346 GCA_001604045.1 Clostridiales bacterium Firm_08
AAAAAGCCGACGCTCATCAACTTTTGCATCGACGCACGGTAGAGAGCGGATCGGTGGAAAACAGAGAAAAGCCTTGCAGGGCAAGGCTTCCTTGAATGTAATCATTTGTTTTTTCTGTTGTGATTTTGGACTTTGAACTTTACTGAAAACGAAACTATTTAAAACTATGTTCCTGTTTCTCTGTGGTGAAACGACTTTTTTGACAGTCTGAGGCGGTCCCGAAGGAAATTCGGGACCGCTTTTTATTTTCGCGGGACTTGCATTCCCTCCCTGTTTGTGGTAAAATAGTATTGGTGTAAGTTCGGCGCGAAGCAGTTTGAGCGGCGGGGCACACCGAATTTTGAAGGAACGGGTGATCCGGTTGACAAAGATCGACATTTTTTCCGGTTTTTTGGGCGCGGGCAAGACGACGCTGATCCAAAAACTGTTGAAGGACGGCTACGAGGGACAAAAACTCGTGCTGATCGAAAATGAATTCGGGGAAGTCGGCATCGACAGCGGCTTTCTCAAAGAGAGCGGCGTGCAGATCAACGAACTCAATTCCGGCTGTATCTGCTGTTCGCTGGTCGGGGATTTCGGCGAGGCGCTGCACAAGGTGTACGAGCAGTTTCATCCCGACCGCATCCTCATCGAGCCGAGCGGCGTCGGCAAACTCGACGACGTCGTGCGCGCCGTACAGACCGCCGATCTGCCGGACACGGAGATCGGCGCGCTGGTGACGGTGGCGGACGCGGGCAAGGCGCGGCTGTACGCCAAAAACTTCGGGGAATTTTATAATAACCAGATCGAGCACGCCGGCTGTATCGTGCTGAGCCGCACGGCGGACATACCGGAGGAAAAGCTCGCGAAGGCGGTGGCGGTCCTGCGGGAGAAAAACCCGTCGGCGCCTATCATCACGACGCCGTGGGATGAACTGTCCGGGGCGCAGATCCTGGCGGCGATCGCGGGGGAGAACACCGTCGCGGAGGCGCTGAAAGCGCTGGAGGACGAACATCATCACGATCACGAACACGAGCATCACCATGATCACGGGCATCACCATGATCACGAGCATCATCATGAGCATGAACATCACCACGACCACGGTGAGGGATGTACCTGCGGCTGTTACGATCACGACCATGAGCATCATCACCATCACGCCGACGAGGTGTTTACCAGCCTCGGCTACGAGACGGTCGCGAAATACACCGCGGAGGGTCTGAAAGCGGCGCTGGAGGATCTGATGGACGCCGGCAGATACGGCAGTGTGCTGCGCGCCAAGGGCATCGTCGCCGGAGAGGGCGCGTGGTATCATTTCGACTACGTGCCGGGTGAGGTCAGCGTGCGCGAGGGCGCGCCGGACGTCACGGGCAAGATCGTTTTCATCGGCGCGGATCTCAAAGAGGACGCCCTCAAAGCGGCGTTCGGGATCGGGGCGTGAAAATGGAGATACCGGTATATGTTTTCGTCGGGTTTTTAGACGCCGGCAAGACGAAGTTTATGCAGGGCACGCTGGAGGACGAACGCTTCAACGCGGGCGAGCGGACGCTCGTCCTGCTCTGTGAGGAAGGGGAGGAGGAACTTGATCCCTCCCGCTTTCCGCCGGACAGCGTTTTCATCGAGACGATCGGCGAGCGGGAGGATCTGACGGCGTTCACGCTGTCTTCCCTGGCGGACAAATACCGCGCCGAGCGGGTCATCGTGGAATACAACGGCATGTGGGCGATGGATGATCTGTACGCCGCCATGCCGGAGGACTGGTCGGTCTATCAGCAGTTTATGTTCGCGGACGCCGCGACTTTCATCACCTACAACGACAATATGCGCCAGCTTATGGTGGATAAGATGCGGGGGAGCGAGATGATCGTGCTCAACCGCACTGCCGAGCGGACGGACAAAGATATGATCCACAAGATCATCCGCGGCGTGAGCCGCCGCTGTGATATCCTGTTCGAGTACCCAGACGGCAGGGTGGAACCGGACGACAGAGAGGATCCGCTGCCCTTCGATCTGACGGCGGACGTGGTGGCCGTGGAGGACCGCGACTACGCGATCTGGTACCGCGAGATCACCGAGGATCCGAAAAAGTACGTCGGCAAGGTCTTTAAGATCAAGGGGATGATCGTCAAAAACCCCGAGATCCCCCAAAACGGTTTCGCCTTCGGGCGGCACGTGATGACGTGCTGCGTGCAGGATATACAGTTTGCCGGTATGATGGCGGCGTATGACGGCGCGGGCCGCCTGCCCCATAAGGGCTGGGCGTATGTGACGGCGGAATACGGGTTCGGGCATCATCCGGTCTACGGCGGCGACGGACCGCTGCTGTATGTGCGGGACGTCGCGATGACGTCGCCGCCGGCAGAGCCGGTTGCGACATTTTATTGAGGAGGAACATTCGTGAACGGATTTACGTATAAGGAAGGATACCGCTCGGCGCTGTCGCTGCGGGAGACGCAGAAGGCGATCAAATTCGTCAAGGACGCCTTTCAGAGGGAACTCGCCGCGGCGCTGTCGCTGGAACGCATCAGCGCCCCGCTGTTCGTGACGAGGGACAGCGGCGTCAACGACGATCTCAACGGCGTGGAGCGCAAGGTGGAATTCGACATCAAAGAGACGGGGGAGACGGCGCAGGTCGTGCAGTCCCTCGCCAAATGGAAACGCATGGCGCTGGCAAGGTACGGCATCGAGGTCGGCAGAGGGCTTTACACCGATATGTGCGCCATCCGCCGGGACGACGATATGGACAACGTCCATTCCATCTACGTCGACCAGTGGGACTGGGAGCGCGTCATCACGGCGGAGGATCGCAACTTTGAGTTCCTCAAAGACATCGTGCGCCGCATCGTGGGCGCGATCGCCGACACCAAAGACAAGGTGACGGCGGCGTATCCGGCGCTCTCCAGAGAGGTTTGCCGGGACGTGTTTTTCATCGACTCGCAGGATCTTGAGGATCGCTATCCCGATCTTTCTCCCAAACAGCGGGAGGCGGAGATCGTCAAAAAACACAGGACGGTGTTCGTCATGCGCATCGGCGGCATGCTGCACAGCGGCGTGAAACACGACGGCCGGGCGCCGGACTATGACGACTGGAACCTCAACGGCGATCTTTTGGTGTGGAACGAGGTGCTGGACGAGCCGCTGGAGTTGTCCTCCATGGGCATCCGCGTCGACGCGGCCTCTCTCAAGGTCCAGCTCGCCGCCTGCGGGGCGGAGGACCGCCTGAAGTATCCCTATCATCAGGGCATCGTGAACGGCGCCCTGCCGCTGACCATCGGCGGCGGCATCGGGCAGAGCCGGCTTTGCCTGTATCTGCTGGAAAAACTGCACGTCGGCGAGGTCCAGGCGTCGCTGTGGACCAAAGAGACCTACGCCGCCTGCGAAAAGTACGGCATCCAGCTTCTGTAAGGGCTTTCGGAGCGCCTGCGAAGTTACGATTACGGTCCCCCGGGGGTTTCGCTGACAAATGCGCGGAAAGGAGCGTAAAAAGTGAAAAGAAGGATCTGCTTTCTCTCTTTGGTCTTGGCGCTCCTGTTGTTTGCGGGGTGCCGCCCGGCGGATCCGGAGGACGTCCTCACGGTCAACAAATCCTTCAAACAAACGGAGCAGACAAAGCCAAGCGACGCGGCGGAGGAAACGATGGGAGACGTCACACAAACAGAGACGGTCGAGAGCGAGGAGACGGCGCCCGGGACGGAAAGCGGCGCGAAAACCGAATCGCCAGCTTTGGAAAAGGACCCGGCTCCCGCCGAGCAACAGACAGATACCGCACCGCCCGAACCGTACTCTCTGGAAAAAGCGAAGGAGAGATGGGAAGAGATCAAAAAGGAATATTCCTATGATCCCAACTTTTGGTATCACTACTGCCTTGCCTCAGACGATAAAATGTTTTTTGAGGGCGGAGTGGAGGACATTGACCCGGAAAAGTACCAAATGATCGGCCTGTCGATCACGATGACCGCGAAAGCGAGTACGCCGAACAGCGACCGCATCCCGTCCTTTGACTTTGTCAGGATCACGTCGTATAATTGTTGGCGGGATATTGTCCAATATGACCAGGAGGGAAGGAAAATGCTGCACCAGCATTTTACCGTTTGGTTTCAGGAGAAAACGCCGCAGGAACTTCTGGATCTCATTCATAAGTTTGAGGAACGGGAAGACATTATGATGGTCGATTTCGTAGGCCGTGTGTTTTTGGAATGAAAAACAGGTCGTTTCCCTTCGGGAAAATGATGTTTGCCCCGCGGGCAAATTAAGGATAAAACCTGCAAGCGACGCTTGCAGGTTTTTCCGATCGTGAGACAGGAAATTTTATGGCGGCATTGCCTGTTTTGTTTTGTTCCGACAAAGCGGGGCGCCGGGGTCGTCGCCCCCTACGGAAAGCACCCACCAAATTGGGAGCGTAGGGGCGGCAACCTGCCGCCCGCAAGTCGTGTTCTGACCCCGCGGGCGGCTGATAGCCGCCCGTACGGCCGAAATGTCGTTTCGTTCACAACCCTTCAGTTTTTTGGGAACAAATCGTTCCCAAAAAACAGCTCCCCTTACACAGGGGAGCCTTTTTTATGCGCTTTTTTATGGGTATATTGTAGGGGGCGACGACCCCGGCGCCCCGTAAAGATTTGCTCTGATTTGGCGGTCTGTTTTCATAAAAAAATATAAAAAAATGAAAAAAATGCTTGCATTCCGGCTTGCGGTGTGGTATTATATTTGGGCACGGCTGGGAAAGCTATGATGCGTAAGGTGGCCGCGAAAGCGCCGAAAGCCCTTGCGGGGCAAGGGAAAGAGGCGGTTTGCGCGGGGAATTTACGCGGAGCAGGTTCGGCTGCGGAAGTCACTTCCGGAAAATGTGTTGTTTCGTTTTCCGGGCGGGAGGGACGCACCGGCCCATCGGTCGGTATAAGCCGAACGACAGCAAATTGATGATCGGACGTGAAAGAGAACTGCCGGGAGCGTCCCGGTAAGCTCAAAAAAGCGCGTGTCGCTCTTTCCGGACAAAGTCCGGCTTTTTATGGGGGATGGGTGAAACACCCGGACTCGTGGAAAGAATTTGATCCCGTCGTACCCTCGCGTGCACAAATATAATAAGGAGGAAAACAAGAATGAAAACCAACAAAATCAGAATCCGCATCAAAGGTTATGAAGCGAGCCTGGTCGATCAGGCGGCGGCAAAGATCCTGGACACCGCGAAAAGAAGCGGCGCCACGGTCAGCGGGCCCATCCCCCTGCCGACGGACAAAGAGATCGTCACCATCCTGCGCGCCGTACACAAGTACAAGGATTCCCGTGAGCAGTTCGAGAGAAGGACTCACAAGCGTTTGATCGACATTCTGAAGCCGACGGCAAAGACCGCCGAGGCGGTCGGCAACATCGAGCTCCCCGCCGGCGTCAGCATCGACATCAAACTCTCTTAAAAGGAAACAAGACGCTTTTATACCGGGCGTCAGGTCATGTTGGCCAATGTCAACCAATAACCAAAGGAGGAAACGAAAGTGAAAAAAGGTATTATCGGAACAAAGATCGGAATGACCCAGATCTTTGATGAGAAGGGGAACGTCATCCCCGTAACGGTCATCCAGGCGGGACCCTGCGTCGTCGTGCAGAAAAAGACCGCCGAAAAGGACGGCTATGACTCGGTACAGCTCGGGTACGGCGCCGTCAAGGACAAACACCTCACCAAACCCCTGAAAGGGCACTTCGCCAAGGCGAACGTGGAACAGAAAAAGGTACTCAGAGAGTTCCGGCTGGAGGACGCCGCCGGGATGAACGTGGGCGACATCGTGGACGTGACCGCTTTTGAGGCGGGCGAGTGCGTGGACGTCACGGGCATTTCCAAAGGTAAGGGCTACGCCGGCACCATCAAGAGATACAACGGACACCGCACCCCGATGTCTCACGGCGGCGGTCCCGTGCACCGTCACGCGGGCTCTATGGGCGCGTGCTCCTCTCCGTCCAGGATCTTTAAGGGCAAAAAACTGCCCGGACATATGGGCGCCGAGAAGGTGACCATCCAGAACCTCGACCTCGTCAAGATCGACGCCGAGAACAACCTGCTGGTCGTCAAGGGCGCCGTGCCGGGTCCCAGGGGCTCGGTCGTCACCGTGAAAAACACGGTGAAAATCGGTTAAGATAGGAGGAAACAACAATGGCTGAAATCAAAGTACTCAACACGTCCGGCGAAGAGGTTTCCACTCTTACGCTCGCGGACAGTGTATTCGCGGCGGAGATCAACGAAGACGCGGTACACGCGGCTGTCGTCAACTTCCTCGCCAATCAGCGGCAGGGCACTCAGTCCGCGCTGACCCGCGCCGAGGTATCCGGCGGCGGTAAAAAGCCCTGGAGACAAAAGGGAACGGGCCGCGCGAGACAAGGCTCCACCCGCTCTCCGCAGTGGACGCACGGCGGCGTGGTATTCGCCCCCAAGCCGCGCGACTACAGTTACCGTCTCAATAAGAAGGTAAAACGCATCGCGCTGAAAAGCGCTCTGTCCTCCAAACTCGCCGAGGGCAAGCTCATCGTGCTGGACGACATCGCGATGGAGGACTACAAGACCAAGACCGTTATCGGCATCATCGACGCCATCAAGGCGGAGAAGGCCTATTTCGTGACCGGCGAGGTCAATAAGGTATTCGTAAAGAGCGCCGCCAACATCGAGGGCGTCGGGACCGCCGAGGCGGGCAGCATCAACGTGTACGACATTCTCGCGCACGACACGCTCGTTCTTACGGTCGACGCCGTGAAAAAGATCGAGGAGGTATACGCATAATGAAATCGGTATACGACGTTATCAAAAAACCCGTCATCACGGAAAAATCCATGATGAAAATGCAGCAGGATAAGACCTATGTGTTCGAAGTGTCCGTCGACACCAACAAGACCGAGGTCAAACAGGCGGTGGAGGAGATCTTCGGCGTCAACGTCGCCAAGGTGACCATCACCAACGTCAAGGGCAAGGAAAAGAGAATGGGCGCCACCTCCGGTTTCCGCCCGGACAGAAAGAAAGCATACGTTACGTTAACGGAAGCGTCGAAGACCATCGAGTTCTTTGACGGTATGATGTAAGGAGGAGAAACGTTATGGCGATCAAAACTTATAAACCGACGACTCCTGCCAGAAGACAGATGTCCAACGTCGACTATTCCTGTCTTTCCAAGACCGGTCCGGAGAGATCTCTGCTCACGGGCAAGAAAAAACACTCCGGCAGAAACAGTTACGGCAGAATTACCGTCCGTCATCAGGGCGGCGGCAACAAGCAAAAATACAGGATCATTGATTTCAAGCGCAACAAGACGGACGTACCGGCGACGGTCAAAACCATCGAGTACGATCCCAACCGTTCGGTGTTCATCTCTCTGATCGAGTATGAGGACGGCGAAAAGGCCTACATCCTCACGCCGGCGGAGACCAGGGTGGGAGACACCGTCATCACCGGCGCCCACGCGGACATCAAGCCGGGCAACTGCCTGCCGCTGGAAATGATCCCTGTCGGCACCATCATCAACAGCGTTGAGCTGCATCCCGGCAAGGGCGCGCAGATGGTGCGTTCCGCCGGCGCTTACGCGCAGCTGATGGCGAAGGAGAACGGCTACGCGCAGGTCCGCCTGCCCAGCGGCGAGGTCCGTATGGTACGGCTTGGCTGCAAGGCGACGATCGGCGTGCTGTCCAACATCGACCACTCCAACGTCTCCATCGGCAAAGCGGGCAGAAAACGCCACATGGGCATCCGCCCGACGGTCCGCGGTTCCGTTATGAACCCCTGCGATCACCCGCACGGCGGCGGCGAGGGCAGAGCCCCGATCGGCCGCAGCGGTCCTGTCACCCCGTGGGGCAAACCGACCCTCGGCTACAAGACCCGCAGCAAAAAGGCAAAATCCAACAAATTCATCGTTCGCCGCAGGAACGGCAAATAATTACGGAAGGAGTGTAACATAATGGGCAGAAGCGTTAAAAAGGGACCTTTCGTAGATCCCAAACTTTACAAGAGAATTTCCCAAATGAACGAGTCCGGTGAAAAACGGGTTCTGAAAAGCTGGTCCAGAGCGTCCACTATCTTTCCGGAATTCGTAGGACACACCATCGCCGTTCACGACGGCAGAAAACACGTACCGGTATATATCACTGAAGATATGGTAGGACACAAACTCGGCGAATTCGCGCCGACCAGAACGTTCCGTGGCCATGCCGGCGCTAAAACCACGAAGTAAGGGTAGGAGGATATAAAAAAATGCAAGCAAGAGCAGAACTCAAACATTTAAGAATATCTCCTCGCAAGGTCGGCATCGTTCTGGATCTGATCCGCAACAAGCCTGCCGGGACCGCCATGGCGATCCTCAACAACACCCCCAAGGCGGCGTCAAAGCCCCTTGCCAAACTGTTGAAGAGCGCGATCGCCAACGCGGAGAACAACTTTGGTATGGACGTGAGCAAACTGTACGTGAAGCAAGCGCTGCTCGGCGCCGGCCCGATCCTCAAAAGGATCCGCCCCCGCGCGCAGGGAAGGGCGTTCAGGATCTACAAGAGAACGTCTCACGTGACGATCGTACTTGAGGAGAAGGAGGATTAAGGTATGGGACAGAAAGTAAATCCGCACGGTCTTCGTGTCGGCGTGATCAAAAACTGGGACTCCCGCTGGATGGTGACCGGCAATAAAACGCCCGATCTTATCAAAGAGGATCACGACATCCGCGTGTTCCTGAAAACCAAGCTGTACAATGCCGGTATCCCGAAGATCGAGATCGAAAGAGATTCCTCCGGCGACAACGTCCGCATCCATCTGTACTGCGCCAAACCCGGCCTTGTCATCGGCCGCGGCGGCGCGGAGATCGACAAGCTCAAAGCGGAACTTGTCAAAATGACCGGTAAAAAGGTCTTTATCAACATCAAAGAGATCAAAAACATCGATACCAACAGCCAGCTCGTCGCGGAGAACATCGCGGCGCAGCTCGAAAAGCGCATCGCGTTCCGCCGCGCCACCAAGCAGGCGATCGGCCGGACGATGAAGACCGGCGCGAAGGGTATCAAGATCAACGTCGGCGGCCGTCTGAACGGCGCCGAGATCGCCCGCAGCGAAAGTTATCACGAGGGTACCATCCCCCTGCAGACGCTGCGTGCCGATATCGATTACGGCTTTGCAGAAGCGAACACCACGTACGGCAAGATCGGCGTGAAGGTCTGGATCTATAAAGGCGAGATCCTCAACGAGGCCAGACGTGCTTCCCACAAAAAGGAAGGAGGCAAAAAGTAATGCTCATTCCCAAGAGAACAAAATTCAGAAAAGCGCAGCGCGGCAGGATGACCGGTAAGGCGACCCGCGGCAACACGCTCGCGTACGGAGAATACGGCCTGGTCGCCGCGGAACCCTGCTGGATGACCAACAATCAGATCGAGGCGGCCCGTGTCGCCCTGACCCGTTTTCTCAAAAGAGGCGGCAGAGTCTGGATCAAAGTGTTCCCGGATAAACCCGTCACGAAGAAACCCGCGGAAGTCCGCATGGGTTCCGGTAAAGGCAACCCGGAATACTGGGTCGCCGTCGTCAAGCCGGGCAGAGTGATCTTTGAGGTCGCGGACATCCCCGAGGAGATGGCGAGAGAGGCGATGCGCCTTGCCGCTCACAAACTCCCCATCAAGTGCAAATTCATCAAAAAAGAAGCGACAGGCGGTGAACAAGAATGAAAGCAAACGAAGTAAGAGAATTAAGCCTTGAAGAACTGACCAAAAAACTGGCTGACCTGAAAGAAGAGCTTTTCCATTTGAAGTTCCAACACACCACCAATCAGCTGGATAACCCCCAGAGGATCGTTGCTGTCAAGAAAGATATCGCAAGAGTCAACACTATTCTTCGTGAAAGGGAACTGAGAGAGGGTAAATGACCTGATCTCGGGAAAGGAGTAACACAGTGGCTGAGAGAAATTTGAGAAAAAAACGTGTCGGAAAAGTCGTCAGCGACAAAATGGATAAGACCATCGTGGTCGCCATTGCCGACAACGTGAAGCATCCTTTATACGGCAAGGTCATCAAGACCACGCTGAAACTGAAAGCGCACGACGAGCAAAACGAGTGCGGCATCGGCGACACCGTGGAGATCATGGAAACCAGACCGCTTTCCAAGGATAAGAATTGGCGCTTGGTCCGGATCATCGAGAAAGCCAAGTAATTTCAACCGAAATTTTATAAGGAGGACAAAGTCGTGATACAACAACAGACTTATCTGAACGTTGCCGACAACACCGGCGCCAAGGAACTGATGTGCATCCGCGTGCTGGGCGGTACGAGAAGAAGATACGCCAATATCGGCGACGTAGTTGTTTGCGCTGTCAAGAAAGCGGCTCCCGGCGGTTCCGTCAAAAAAGGCGACGTCGTCAAAGCCGTCATCGTGCGTTCCGTCAAGGGCACGAAGAGAGCGGACGGTACTTTCATCCGGTTCGATGAGAACGCCGCCGTCATCATCAACGAGGACAAAAACCCGAAGGGCACCCGTATCTTCGGACCGGTCGCCAGAGAGCTCAGAGACAAAGAGTATATGAAGATCCTGTCTCTCGCGCCCGAAGTTCTGTAAGGGGGAAGCGCAAATGAACAAATTACACGTCAAAAAGGGAGATACCGTCATGGTCATCTCCGGTAAATCCAAAGGCAGGACCGGCAAGGTCCTGGAGGTCTCCCCGAAAGAGGGAAAGGTGATCGTCGAGAAAGCCAACATGGTCACCAAGCATGTCAAACCCCGCCGTCAGGGCGAGGTCGGCGGACGGATCGAGGCGGAAGGCGCGCTGTACGCCTGCAAGGTCCAGGTCGTCTGCCCGAAATGCAAACAGCCGACCCGCGTAGGGTATAAGACCCTCGAGGACGGCACCAAAGTCCGCGTTTGCAAGAACAAGGACTGCGGCGAAACTTTTTAAGGCAAGGAGGATGCGATCAAAATGGCAAGACTGAAAGAACTCTATACATCGGAAATTGCACCCGCTCTGCTGAAAAAGTTTGAGTACAAGAGCGTTATGCAGATCCCGAAACTCACCAAGATCGTCGTCAACATCGGCTGCGGTGAGGCGAAAGACGACGCCAAGGTCATCGAGGCGGTCAAAAACGATCTCGCGGCGATCACCGGTCAGAGAGCGGTGGCGTGCAAGGCGCGCAAGTCGGTGGCGAACTTCAAGATCCGCGAGGGTCAGGTCATCGGCGCCAAGGTCACGCTGAGAGGAGAGCGTATGTACGAATTCCTCGACCGGCTGTTCAGCATCGCGCTGCCGCG
This sequence comes from Clostridiales bacterium Firm_08, assembly GCA_001604045.1. Taxonomy (GTDB): domain Bacteria; phylum Bacillota; class Clostridia; order Oscillospirales; family QAKW01; genus Firm-08. Next base: position 12,289 of record LVAN01000010.1, read on the forward strand.
CGTGCGCGACTTCCGCGGCATCAATCCCAACGGATTTGACGGCAGAGGCAACTACGCGTTCGGCGTGACCGAGCAGCTGATCTTCCCCGAGATCGAGTACGACAAGATCGACAAGATCCGCGGTATGGACATCTGCATCGTCACCACGGCGAAGAGCGACGAAGAGGCGAGAGAACTGCTCTCTCTGCTGGGCGCTCCGTTCGCGAAGTAAGGAGGGAATTTTTAAAAATGGCAAAAAAGGCTATGATCTTAAAGCAGCAGAAAACTCAAAAATTCTCTACGCGCAACTATAACAGATGCAAGATCTGCGGCAGACCGCACGCGTATCTCAGAGATTACGGCGTTTGCCGGATCTGCTTCCGTGAACTCGCCTACAAGGGCGAGATCCCGGGCGTAAAGAAAGCAAGCTGGTAAGGAGGTAAAAAACAATGCAGATCACTGATCCCATCGCAGACCTGCTGACCCGTGTGCGCAACGCCAACAACGCGCGCCACGAGACTGTTGAGGTACCTGCTTCCAAAATCAAAATGGCGATCGCCAAGATCCTTCTCGACGAGGGCTACGTCAAGGACGTGGAACTGGTGGAGGACGGCGTTCAGGGCAAGATCGTCATCACCCTGAAATACGGCGCGGGCAAGACCCGCATCCTGCAGGGGCTGAAAAGAATTTCCAAACCCGGTCTTCGCATTTACTCCGGCTGTGCCGATATGCCCAAGGTCATGAAGGGTATGGGCACCGTCATCGTATCGACGTCCAAGGGCGTTATGACCGACAAAGAGGCGAGAAAACTCAATGTCGGCGGCGAAGTCCTCGCGTTTATCTGGTAAGGGGGTAACAAAATGTCGAGAATTGGAAGAAAACCGATCGCGATCCCCGCGGGCGTGACCGTCAGCGTGGACGCGGATAACGTCGTGACCGTAAAAGGCGCGAAAGAGACCCTCTCCGCTAAGATGCACAAAGACATCTCCATCAAGGTCGAGGGAGCGGAGGTCATCGTGACCCGTCCCTCCGACGATAAGGAGCATCGCTCGCTCCACGGACTGACCAGGACCCTCATCGCCAATATGGTCGAGGGCGTGACGGAAGGGTTCAAAAAGACCCTCATCATCCACGGCGTCGGTTACAGAGCGCAGCTCCAGGGCAAACAACTCGTGATGAATCTGGGCTATTCCCACCAGGTCGTCGTCGACCCGGTGCCGGGTATCACCATCGAGGTCACCGATCCGACCACCGTCGTCATCTCCGGCGCGAGCAAACAGCTGGTCGGTCAGTTCGCCGCCAACGTGCGCGAGAAGAGACCCCCCGAGCCGTATAAGGGCGCGGGCATCCGGTATTCCGATGAGGTCATCAAGCGCAAAGAAGGCAAAGCCGGTAAGGGCAAATAAGGATAGGAAAGGAAGAGATGAAGTATGCTTAAGAAAGTCAGACTTAAAAAACACAAAAGAGTTCGTGCCAAAATCTCCGGTACTCCTGCTTGTCCGAGGCTTGCCGTTTACCGTTCTACCAAACACATCTACGCGCAGATCATTGATGATGTGAACGCCGTGACGCTGGCAAGCGCCTCCTCCGTCGAAAAGGATTTCGAGGGAGCCGGCGGCAACAAGGAAGCGGCGAAAAAGGTCGGTGAGACCGTGGCGAAAAGAGCCATCGAAAAAGGCATCAAGACGGTCGTGTTTGACAGAGGCGGATACGAGTACCACGGCAGAGTCGCAGAACTCGCCGCCGGTGCGAGAGAAGCCGGTCTTGAATTTTAAGGGAGGGAAGAAGAAATGGCAAAAAGATTTGAAGAAGCACCGGAATTCCAGGAAAAAGTCGTTTCCCTCAACCGCGTTTCCAAGACCGTCAAAGGCGGACGCATCATGAAATTCTCCGCGCTGATCGTCGTCGGTGACGGCAAAGGCCGCGTCGGTGTGGGTCTTGGCAAAGCCGCTGAGGTTCCGGAAGCGATCCGCAAGGGCATCGAGGACGCCAAAAAGCACCTCGTTACCATTACGCTGAACGGTTCCACCATCCCGCATGAGACAGTCGGCAAATTCGGCGCCTCCATGGTCGTGCTGAAACCCGCCGCGCAAGGTACCGGCGTGATCGCCGGCGGCGCGGTGCGTGCCGTCGTGGAAATGGCGGGCATCAAGGATATCCGTACCAAGGCGCTCCGTTCGAGAAATCAGCGGAACGTCGTCAACGCCACCATCAACGGACTCGCGTCCCTCAAGGGCGCGGCGGAAGTCGCCGCCATGCGGGGCAAGACCGTTGAGGAAATCAAAGGATAAGGGGGTCGCGCAGAATGAAGATCACACTTGTAAAGAGCCTCATCGGCTCGCAGAAAGATCAGATCGCAACGGCCCTGTCTCTGGGGCTGAAACGCCCGGGAGACTCCACCGAGCAGCCCGACAACGCGGCGACCCTCGGTAAAGTCAAAAAGATCTCGCACCTCGTTCGTGTCGAGAACGCAAAGTAATAAGGGAGGTGTCAAGGTAATGAAACTCAGTGAACTTTCTCCCGCCGCGGGCTCCAAACAGGCGCCCCGCAGAGTCGGCAGAGGCAGCGGTTCGGGACTCGGCAAGACGTCCGGCAAAGGCCATAAAGGACAAAAGGCGCGTTCCGGCGGCAGCATCCGCCCGGGCTTTGAAGGCGGACAGATGCCGCTGCAACGGCGTCTCCCCAAGAGAGGCTTCAACAACATTTTCGCGAAAAAGTACGTAACGCTTACCTTAAGCGACCTCAACGCGTTTGACGAGACGGTGGATATCGCCGCCGCGCTGGAAGCGGGTTTCGGCCCCCGTATCAACGACGGGCTGAAGGTCATCGGTTCCGGCGCCGTGGATAAGGCGCTCACCGTCCGCGCGGCGAAGGTCACCGCGGGCGCGAAAGAAAAAATCGAAGCTGCCGGAGGAAAGGTTGAGGTGATCTGAAGTGTTTAAGGTTTTCGCGAATGCCTGGAAAATAGACGACTTGCGCAAAAAACTGATCTTTACACTTTTTGTGATCATCCTTTTCCGCCTCGGATGCGCCATCCCGGTGCCCTTCCTGGACGCCTCTTCCCTGAAAGAGATGTTCAGCGGCTACCTGCAGAGCGGCAACATCCTCGGCTACCTCAACATTATGGCGGGCGGCGCGCTGGAAAACGCGACGCTGTTCTCGCTGTCCATCACCCCCTACATCAACGCGTCCATTATCATGCAGCTTTTGATGGTGGCGATCCCCGCGCTGGAGCGGATGATGAAAGAGGACGGAGAACGCGGCCAGAAGATCATGAACCGCTGGACGAGATATCTCACCGTCATCTTTTCCTTCCTGCTCGGTTTCGGGTACTTCACCATCCTGAAAAACCGGCTGAACGTTGTCAAATATGACAACCTGTTCGCGATCGCGGTCATCGTCTGCTGTTTCGCCGTCGGCGCCACCATCATTATGTGGCTGGGCGAAAAGATCAACGAGAAGGGCATCGGCAACGGTATTTCCATCATCCTGTTCGCCGGTATCGTTTCCCGTCTGCCGCAGATGATCATGGGCGGATACGCCTATATCGCGGGCAACTCTTTCAAATGGACCAACGACGTCGTGCTGCTCGTCATCCTCGCGGTGGCGCTGGCGCTCATCGCGTTCGTTGTGTTTATCACGGAGGGTGAGAGAAGGATCCCCGTGCAGTACGCCAAGCGCGTTGTCGGACGGAAAATGTACGGCGGCGCCAACACGCACATCCCCCTGAAGGTCAATATGACCGGCGTTATGCCGATCATCTTCGCGCAGAGTTTCGTGATGCTGCCCAGCACCATCGTCTCCTTTTTCCCGAGTCTGGAGAAAAGCTGGTTCGGCAAACTGACCGCGATCAACGGCGGTTATCTTTACGCGATCTTTATGTTCCTTCTCATTATCTTTTTCAGCTACTTTTACACGATCATCACGTTCAGCCCCATTGAGGTGGCGAACAACCTCAAAAAGAACGGCGGCTTTATTATGGGCATCCGTCCCGGCCGTCCGACTTCCGATTTCATCAGCAAAACGCTTAACCGCGTGACGCTGCTCGGCGCGATCTTCCTCGGACTGATCGCCGCCATCCCGGCGCTCGGCTCCAAGTGGCTGCCGAGTTCCCTCAGCGTTCTCGCCATCGGCGGTACGTCGCTGCTCATCGTGGTCGGCGTGGCGCTGGAGACGGTCAAGCAGCTGGAAAGCCAGATGACCATGCGTCATTACAAAGGCTTTTTGGAATAAACCGGAGGGCAGCTTCGTGAAGATCATATTATTAGGCGCGCCGGGCGCCGGCAAAGGCACCCAGGCGCAGGTCATTTCCGAAAAATACGGTATCCCCGCCATCTCCACCGGAGATATGATCCGCGCGGCGGTCCGCGCGGGCACGCCGCTCGGCAAACGGGTGGCGGCGCTCATCGAGAGCGGCGCGCTGGTGGATGACGATACCGTCGTCTCTCTCATCAAAGAGCGCACGGCGGCGGAGGACTGTAAAAACGGTTTTATCCTGGACGGATTTCCCCGCACCATCCCGCAGGCGGAAGCCTACGACAAGATGGGGCTGGGCGTGGACGTATGTCTGGAGATCTTTGTGCCGGATGAGACCATCGTAAAACGTATGGGCGGCAGACGCGTTTGTCCCAAATGCGGCGCCACCTACCATACCGAATTCAAACCCAGCCCGAAGGGCGACGCCTGCGGCGTATGCGGCGAGGCGCTGATCATCCGCAAGGATGACAGTCCGGAAACGGTGTCCGAACGGCTGGCGGTTTACCACGAACAGACCGAACCCTTGCGGGACTACTATCGCAAGGCAGGATTACTGAAAACCGTTGAGGGACAGCAGAACGTGGAGCAGACCACGGCGTTGGTTATGGAAACGCTGGAGGCGATCCGGGGATGCTGATCCTGAAAACCGAGGATGACGCGCGGAAAATGAGAGTCGCGGGCAGGATCGCCGGCAGAGCGCTTCGCGAGGCCGGCAAGGTCATCGCCCCGGGGCTTTCCACCTGGGAGCTGGATAAGGTGGTCGAAAGCTACATCCGCTCGCAGGGCGCCCACCCTTCTTTCAAGGGATACGGCGGGTTTCCC
>LVAN01000034.1:0-7645 GCA_001604045.1 Clostridiales bacterium Firm_08
GGCACTTACAGTGCCCGCGGGGGTTTTTTATTCGGATCTTCGCGCTTTTTCCAGCGCCTCGCGGTAGCCTTCCGCGCTTTGGAAAATATATCCCTTCATCCCGGCGGCGCGCGCGGAGACGATGTTCACCGGCAGATCGTCGGCGTAAAAACACTCCTCCGGCCGCAGACCGAACGTTTTCAGCAGATGGTGAAAGATCGCGGCGCCCTGCCGTTTGGACATCCCGACCTCGCAGGAGATCATCCTGCCGTCAAATTCCTTCAAAAAGGGGAATTTTTCAAGCATCCGGGGAAAGACCTCCGGGAAATCCGACAGCAGATAGAGGCGATATCCCTCCCCTTTCAGCCGGCGCAGCAGCGGTTCCATCCCCTCCATCGGGCGGTAATGCTCCGTCCATTCGGCAAGATAGCGGTCAAGGATCTCCCGTTCCGCGCCGCGATACCCGGCAAGCAGCGCCCGGCGGGTCTCCGCGGTGCCGATCTGCCCGAGATCGTAGCGCGCCCATACGGGATCAGCGAATACATTTCCGTATATCCGCTCCGCCGCGGCGGCGTCCCCGCCGCACAGGCGGGCCATGAACGCCGGCCCGTCAAAGCGCGCCAGCGTGTCGGAAAAATCGAAAACAAGATGGCGAATGTGTGTGTCGTTCATCGTATTACTCCTCTCCTCCGGAATTTTACCACATATTTCCCCCTGCCGCAACTCTTTTTTATTTTTCGCGGAAATGCAACTTGACAAAGCGGCGGGAAATCGGTATAATGTTTATATATATAAATATACGACCATATTTATCTTTATCGCAGAGGTGATTTTATGCAGTGTTACAGATGCGGCGCGGAACTCAAAGAGACCGCGAAGGTATGCAACAAATGCGGTTTCATTATGAAAGGCGCGAAAAAAATCGATCACGCGGAACGTCCTGTTTCTCTGGAGGAGCGGATCAACAACGCCAGCGCCGAGGAACTGCGCGCCATGCTGCTGGCGGCCACCGGCATTTCCGCCGTGAAAAAGAAGTCGTCCGACGCGTCGGACCGCACGGCAAAGATCGGCAAGCGGTGGGCGAACGTTTCCCTCATCTGCGGTATCGCCTCTGTGGTTTTGATGTTCCTGCCGGGTCTGAACAGTATTTTCGCGATGATCCTGTTTTTCGTCGCGTTTGCCGGATTTGGCAAATGCGCCGGTTTCAACTCCAATAAAGCGCTGATCGGGCTGATCCTGACGATCGTCGCCGTCATCGGCAGCTGGGTGTACAACACCTATGCCGCGCCCGAGATCGGCAAGAGCCTCGGGTTCGTAAAAGAAGTGACGGAAGGCGCCGAGCAGGCCGCCGAGGGCGCGGCGGAAGCGACCGCCGCGGCGTAACGCGTATCATTCCGGGGGACCGACAGAGGATCTGTCGGTCCCTTTTTTGGAGGGGATAGAATGTTTGGAAAATGCAAACGGTATATCGCGCTGATCGCGGTGACGGCGCTGATGCTGTCATCCTGCGCGGCGGCGACCGGCTTTAAAGACGTCAGCGAGCGCAAATGGTACGCGCCTTTTGTCAGACAGGCGTCCTCCTACGGACTTTTTGAGGGGGATACCGACGGCAATTTCAGGCCGGCGGATCCCATCACCCGCGCCGAGGTCGCGGCGGTGCTGGCACGCGTGGTCAGCGCGGATACGGCGGCGTATCGGAACAGATCCACTTCCTTCACCGATGTGAGATCCTCCAAATGGTACGCCGGCGCCGTGAAATGGGCGGTAGCGGGCGGCGTTGCCTCCGGGCAGAGCAAAACGATCTTCGCGCCGGAGGCGAACATCACCCGTCAGGAACTCTGTGTGATGCTGGCGCGGTTTATGAAAAATTTCGGCCTGCAAACCGCGACGGACGCGGCGTACCGGCCCTTTGCCGACGAAAGCGCCATCGCGTCCTGGGCGAAAAGCGGGGTGCGGCTCTGTCAGCAGTTGTCGCTGGTCTCCGGCAAGGACGCCGGGCGGTTCGATCCAAAGGGGAACACCACCCGCGCGGAGGGCGCCCGGATCCTGTCCGCGCTGACCGAGAAAACACTGCTGCCCATCTGCAAACTGCGGATCCACTATCTCGATGTCGGGCAGGGAGACAGCATTTTCATCGAACTGCCGGACGGCGGGACCATGCTGATCGACGCCGGCGAGGCGCGGTACGCCGACGGTATCGCGAAATATATCAAGGCGCTGGGGTATACTAAGATCGACTATATCGTCGGCACCCACCCGCACGCCGACCACATCGGCGGGCTGGCGGACGTCATCAAAACGTTTTCCGTCGGCAAGGTCTATTTGCCGAGATCGGCGAACACCACGCAGACCTATGAAAACCTGCTCACCACCATCCAAAGCAAAGGGCTGACCGTCAGGACCGCGAAGGCGGGCGTCGACATACTGACCGCCGCCGGGCTCAAAGTGTACTTCATCGCGCCGGTGCGGGACGACTACGGTGATAAGGACTACAATTTGTATTCCGCCTGCGTGCGGATCACCTACGGCGGGAGAGCCTTTCTGTTTATGGGCGACGCGACGACGCAAAACGAGGCGGAGATCACCGAAGACGTCTCGGCGGACGTTATCAAGGTGGGGCACCACGGCAGCAAGACTTCCTCCTCCGCCGCGTTCGTAAAGCGGGTGGAGGCGAAATACGCCGTCGTATCGGTCGGCAGGGACAATAAGTATAACCTGCCGGCGGCAGGCATCCTCAAACGGTGGACGGACAGCGGCGCGAAACTCTACCGCACCGACGAGAGCGGTACGATCATCTGTTACTCCGACGGAAACTATCTGATGATGAAAGCGGACGCGCCCTCTCTGCCGGAGGACTCCCCCGCGGCGTATATACTCAACACAAACTCCAAAAAGATACATCTTGCCACCTGTTCGTACGCCGCGAGCATTTCCGACGCGAACAGGGCGTCCACTCGAAAAAGCCTTGATGAACTCAAAGCGGAGGGATACACCTGCTGCGGCGTCTGCCTGAAAGGAAAGTGATTATGACAGGGATCATCGACAGATTTGAAGGAGAATACGCCGTGCTTGAGATCGAGGGCGGGCGCCATATCGATCTGCCGCGCGCGCTGGTGCCGGACGCCCGCGAGGGCGACGTCATCCGTATCACCGTCGACCGGGAGGAGACGGAAAAGCGCAGAACACACGTCAGGGAACTTATGGATCAACTATTTGAAGACTGAAAACTATGGAACAGAGATTTTTTGACAAAGAGATCATCGCGCTGGTACGCGGCAAAAAGGCGATCAGCCGCGCCAAACTTTCGGAATACCACGCCAACGACGTCGCCGTCGCGCTGGAACAGATGACGCCCTCCGAACGGCGCAAGGTGTACCGCGTGCTGGGCGAGGACATCGGCGACGTCTTTTCCTATCTCGACGACGCCGGGCGGTTTTTGATGGAAATGGAGCCGAAAAACGCCGCCCACGTGCTGGAGGAGATGGACGCGGACGACGCCGTCGTCGTAATGACCGACCTGCCGGAGGAAAAACGGCAGATGCTGCTCTCCCTGATGGATCGGGAGGCGGCGGAGGACATCAAACTCATCGACTCCTACGAGGACGACACCATCGGCAGCCGGATGACGACCAATTTCGTCGCCATCGAGCGCCATCTGTCCATCCGGCAGGCGATGAAAAGCCTGCTCGCCCAGGCGGCGGACAACGACAATATCTCCACCATCTACGTGTTGGAAAATGAAAAATATTACGGCGCCATCGAGCTGGGCGACCTGATCATCGCCCGCGCCGAGACGGATCTTGACACGCTGGTCACCACCTCCTACCCTTACGTCTACGCGAGCGAGGAGATCGAGGATTGCGTCGAGCAGCTCAAGGATTATTCCGAGGACTCCATCCCCGTGCTGGACGCGGAAAACCGCCTGATCGGCGTCATCACCGCGCAGGACATTATGGAGATGACCGAGGAGGAACTGACCGACGACTACGCCAAACTCGCGGGTCTGACCTCGGGGGAGGATATGAGCGAGACGCTTTTCAGAAGCATCTCCAAACGGCTTCCCTGGCTTCTTATCCTGCTGGTGCTGGGACTGCTCGTCTCAACGGTGGTCGGCGTCTTTGAAAAGGTGATGCAGAGCCTGACGCTCATCGTCTGCTTCCAGTCTCTCATCCTCGATATGGCGGGCAACACCGGCACGCAGTCGCTGGCGGTCACCATACGGGTGCTGACCGACGAGGAGATCACGGCGCTGGAGCGTTTCAAACTCGTGCTGAAGGAGATCCGCGTCGCCGCCTGCAACGGGCTGATCCTCGGCGGGCTTTCCCTGCTTTTTATCGGACTGTATATCCACTTTTTCAAAGGGCAGGCTGTCTCTTTCGCGTTCGCCGTTTCCGGCTGTATCGGCGCGGCGCTGCTGATCGCCATGATCATCAGCGGACTGACCGGCACGGTCATCCCGCTGTTTTTCCACAAACTCGGCGTCGATCCCGCCGTCGCCAGCGGCCCGCTCATCACGACGGTCAACGACCTTGTCGCCGTCGTTTCCTACTACGGACTTGCCTGGCTGTTCCTTATCCGGCTGCTTGGCATCACAAGCTGAAACAGTCAAAAACGGCTTTCCCGATCGGGAAAGCCGTTTTTTTAGTTTAAGTTCTATCCGAAATTTTTATCAAACGCCATCAGTATCTGCGCGACGGCGGCCCGGGTGGCGTTGCCCTTCGGATCGAAGGATCCGTTCGATCCGGCGACCAGCCCCGCCCGCTGGCAGGTGGTAACGGCGTTTTTCGCCCAGGACGAGATCCTGCCCGCGTCCTTGAAACTTGCCGCCGCCTGCTTCGGCGTCAGATCGATCTGCCGGGCCTTCGCGTAGGTCACGAGGATGGTACAGATCTGCTCTCTTGTGATGGGATCGTTCGGCATGAACCTGCCGTCCGAACCCGCGACGATATCATTGTCGCTTGCCCATTTGACGGCGCCGGTGTACCACTGACCGCTTTTTACATCGGAAAATTTTGTGGTGACCTTATTGCTGACGTTCACCCCGGCGATGCGGGAGAGAGTGGCGACGAACATCGCCCGCGTCATCGCCGCGTTCGGCTGAAACGTCGTCGCCGTGATGCCGGCGAAAATGCCTTTGTTCACCGTATACTCGACAGCCTGATAATACCACGCGTTCTTTCCGACGTCGGTGAAGCGTTCCTCGGAATAGGTCACGGAAACGCCGTCATAAGTGACTGTCACAATGACGCCGCCGCTCGCCGATTTCGATATTTTGACCATCGAACTTGTCAGTGGCAGATAACTTTTGCCGTGCTGGTCGCAGGTGACCTCCACCAGATACTTTTCGGGATGGGCGGCGTCAAAAGACTGCGCCGTCAGCCCCGACACCGAAATACTCTTGGTCTTGCACCCGCCGACGAACATCTGCACCCAAAAATGCCCCTGTTCACGGTAGGCGACGCCGATATGCCGCAGACTTTCCATCAAAATATTGCCGCGGTGTACCTCACTGTCCATCCAGGCGTTCATCACCTTGTCCGCCGCGCCGAACCCGCGCGCGATATTTTCCGCCGCGGAGCGGTAGGTGATATTTTTTTCTTTCAGCGCGGTGACCCAGGTGTTGGGATCGTCCGACCCCGGACGGGCGTGCGAGAATTTTACCATAACTTCATCCGCGCGTTTTTCCGCGACCTCGGTCAGCGTTTTGAAAGTGGAAAGCGGCACGCGGCTCGCGCCCCGCCTGGCATTGACGAGACGCTGGATCTCCCACGCCTCATCGGTAGCGAAAGACGCCTTTTGCGCCGTCGCGGCGGGCAGCAGGCTGATGATCATCACAAGCGCCAGCAGCAGCGCCGCTGTTCTTTTTATCGATCCGATATTTTTCATATCCGCCGCGTCCTTTCCCACTGCGTTGTGCGTTTTCCGTTTGTTCCATCATTATTGTATCACGCTTTTCTTTGAAAATCAATAACATTCTAACTTTTTCCAAATTTTGTTTTTTATAACAAGTGAGCGGCAGACCCATAGGGTCTGCCGCCCGGCAATTTTATTAAAAAAAGATCAGCGCCGGATCCTTATCCCCTCATTTTCTCAAAAGTTTTCAGCCATTCCCGCTTGATGAGTTCATGCCCCGTCGCCGTGGGATGAACACCGTCGGCCAGCCAGTACGCCGGCGGCTGTTTTTCGCAGGCGGCGTCAAATTTCGATTGCAATTCCACGAAAGGCAGGCCGTGTTTTTCCGCGATCTTTCGCGCGATCCCGGCGAGCTCATATACTCCGCCGCTGAAGTTTTCCCAGCGGTCGGGCTGATCCTCTCGGTTTTCCGTCGCGCTTCCCGGCAGGATAAAGGGCTCAAGGATCATAATTTTGGTGTCGGACAGCTCCTCCCGGATCTCACTGATAAACGTATCGTACACTTTTTCATAACGCCGCGCCCCCGTGCCGTTGTTATGATCCAGCCCGTGCCAGATATCGTTGACGCCGATCAGCACGCTCATATAATCCGGGCGCAGCAGCAGCACGTCCTTTACGATCCGCGCGTACAGATCAAGCACCCGGTTTCCGCTCACGCCGCGGTTGTAAAAAGTGTACGCGCCCGGCTTTTCAAAGCCGAGATACGCCTTGACCAGCGTGGCGTACCCGTGGCCGGCGTTGCGGTCGTTGTCCCGGCTCCGCCCGGCGTCGGTGATGGAATCTCCCTGAAACAAAATGACTTTCGGCATACTTTTTCCCTCCGTTCACGGACATTATAAACCAAACCGCCGGCAATGTCAATCAGGCGAAAAACAGGCGTTTCAATTTACGCGCAGCGTAACATCATTTGCCGAAGGCAACATCATTTGAGGCTTTGCCGCAACATCGTTTTCCCGAAGGGAAACATCATGTAGGGGGCGACGACCCCGGCGCCCCGCAATGTAATGGCTAACTTTATTTCACTTGATTTTTCGATAAAAACATGAAACAAAAAACGAAGCGGCAAGTCACGAGGACTTGTCCAAAAGAAAACGCGCGCAGCGACGCCGGAACTTTGACGCCCTCGGCGGCAAAGTTTCAAGAAGCGTAGCAGGCGTTTTCGGGGTCCCCGTTGGTGCTTGCACCAATGGGGTAGAGAAGCGGCAGTCCGTGACGATTTGCCGTTTTTTGCATAAAAAAACGGCAAGTCACGAGGACTTGCCAAAAAAGAAAACGCGCGGAGCGACGCCGGAACTTGGACGCCCTCGGCGGCAAAGTTTCAAGAAGCGTAGCAGGCGTTTTCGGGGCCCCCGTTGGTGCTTGCACCAATGGGGAAGAGAAACAGCAGCCCAAAATGGCTTTGCTGTTTTTTCAAAGAAAAAACAGCAAGCCCGTGGGCTTGCCCAAAAGAAAACGCGCGCAGCGACGCCGGAACTTTGACGCCTTCAGCGGCAAAGTTTCAAGGAGCGGAGCAGGCGTTTTCGGGGCCCCCGAAAAGTTGGTAGCGCAGCGTGACTTTTCGGGGTAGAGAAGCGGCAGTCCGTGACGGTTTGCCGTTTTTTTGCATAAAAAAACGGCAAGTCACGAGGACTTGTCCAAAAGAAAACGCGCGCAGCGACGCCGGAACTTTGGCGCCCTCGGCGGCAAAGTTTCAAGAAGCGTAGCAGGCGTTTTCGGGGCCCCCGTTGGTGCTTGCACCAATGGGGAAGAGAAA
>LVAN01000034.1:7693-8150 GCA_001604045.1 Clostridiales bacterium Firm_08
GTCGGCATTACCTATTTTCCCGGGCCGTCGCCAGCCAAGTATCTTGGGCGCGAAGTTGCTTAACTTCCGTGTTCGGGATGGGAACGGGTGGGACCAACTTGCAATCAACACCGACTTGAAAGTATGGACATACTTTCAAAACTGAACAGAAATCACTGCTGCGATAGATTCTTTTTGAGGTCAAGCCCTCGATCTATTAGTATCGGTCAGCTGAACACATTACTGTGCTTACACCTCCGACCTATCAACCTCGTAGTCTTCGAGGGATCTTACTAGCTTACGCTATGGGAAGTCTTATCTTGAGGGTGGCTTCACGCTTAGATGCTTTCAGCGTTTATCCATGCCGTACTTGGCTACCCAGCTATGCCACCGGCGTGACAACTGGTGCACCAGAGGTACGTCCATCCCGGTCCTCTCGTACTAAGGACAGCTCCTCTCAAACTTCCTGCGCCCACGA
>LVAN01000011.1 GCA_001604045.1 Clostridiales bacterium Firm_08
GCTTCTCATGTTTAAAGATTTTGTCAAAAAAGCGAAAGGGCGGTTTTTATTATTTTAAATAATATTAAAATAACAAAAATTTGGTTTGTTGACAAAAAAATGTTTCTTTGATATAATTATTTTAAAGATTGCATTCAAAAGGAGGAGTAGAAATTGTCAAAATACTGCGCGTCTTGTCATCACCTGTGCGAAAACGACGGTTTTCGTTTCTGTCCCGTGTGCGGATCTCCGAATTTTATCCCCGCGGCAACGCAGGCGCCCCAAACAAACCCCGTCTATACCGCCCAACAGACGGTCACACCGCCCGTAAACAACGGGCAGGCCGTACCGACCATGCCGCCTGTTAACAACAACTTCGCGCCGCCCCCGAAAAAGAAATCAAGTCTCAAAAAGATTCTGATCCCCATCGTGACGATTTGCCTTATCATAGCGCTCGTTGCGGGAGCCGTGGCGGTTTCCGGCGGTTTTTCGGGTGCTTTCAAATCCGACAAAGGGTATTTTGCCTCCGTTGAAAAACGGGATATAGCGGAGTTTTGTAATTCCTTTGAGGCGTACTACGACAATTACCTGCTCCGCAACGTTCTGAGCGACAGCAAGCACAATATAAAAATGTCCGTTGAGTTGAGCGATGATCTGATCAAGAACATGGCCAAAAGCGTGGACGGATCCCTGGATCTTGGCTGGCTCAATGACACGGCGCTTGACATTACCGTCGATTCAAGCGGCACGAAGATCTCCTCCGACACCTTGATCAGCATTGACGGACAAAATGTTCTTTCCGCCGTTTTGCTCGCTGACGGAGAAAACAGCAAACTGCTCCTCAAGTTGAAAGAGATCACCGACGACGTGCTCAGTTTCGACATGGGGAAAGGCGCAGTCTCATCCATCGGCGACTTTGACAAACAACTTTTGTCACAAGCCCTGCCGGAAGCGCCGGTCATCACCAAACTTATCACGAAGTACCACGGCATCATCCTGAAACATGTTGAGAAAGTCGAAAAGACCAAAGAGGAGGTCAGCCTCGACGATCTCACCGAAACACTGACTGTACTGACCTGCGAGTTGACCGAAAAAAACGTTGCGGACATTTCCCTTGAAGTGTTGAACGAGTTGAAAGTCGATAAGGAGATCAAAAAAATATTTGAAACCGCCGAAAAGGCGATGAAAAACAACGGACTTGACACGTCTGACGTTTCCTATGACGATTTCGTCGCGGGGCTTGACGAGGCGATCGACGAGCTGACCGGTGCGGACGGCGCAGACGATGTCGTCCTGACCCTCAAAGACTATGTCAACTCCGACGGCGAGATCGTCGGCAGAAAGATCGGGGAAAGCGGCGAGATGCTCGACTATCTCACAGTAGAGTCCGGCAAGGATTACGCGAAGTATTTCGATCTCCGGGACGGTATTTCCTACAAAGAAACAGGAACCAAACAGGGCGATCGGGTGACCGCCGAGTGCGTGTTCACCGAAGAGGACGAAACGCTTTACAAAATCGAATTGACTGATTTTGATGTCAAAGCCTTCAAAAAAGGAAAACTTGACGGCAGGATCCGTATGTTCCCGAACAGCAAGACCGTAAAAAGCGCTATGCCCAAAAAATACAGAAAATACGCCGGTCTGTTCGATATGGCGTTTGACATCGATATTAAGGGAACTTCCGAGTCCGGAGAGTTCGATCTCGCGGTGCTCAACGACGAGGATCCGGTCTTTGAAACAAAGGGCACCTATTCTGTAACAAAGAGCGACGGAACAGAGGAACTTCAAGGCAAAGTAGTCGAGATCAAAGGGCTTGACTCGCTCAGCGAGCTGATGGGAGATCTGCACCTCGACGAACTGGTTGACAATCTGCGCAAGACCACCGTTCCCAAAGAATACGTCGACGCGATCGCTGAGATCTCTGACCAGCTGAAAAGCGCAAGCTGACACCTGACTTGTAAAGAATATTTTTAAAACAATGTATGTCCGGAAACGGACATACATTGCTATAGGAGCAAATATGCAGTTAGAGATCCGAAACGTTTCCAAAAAATACGGCAGAAAAACTGTTTTATCAAACATCGATCTTTGCGCGGAAAGCGGAGAATGCGTCGGGATCATCGGCGTCAACGGAAGCGGAAAATCCACCCTGCTTTCTGTCCTCGCGGGCGTTCTGAAGCCCAACAGCGGTTCCTTTGTGTGTGACGGCATCGACCTTTTCAGAGAGCCGAAAGCAAGAAAAAACGCCGTCGGTTATGTGCCGCAGGGAACGCCGCTTTTTGAGGAGCTGACCGCCTATGACAATTTGTCGTTATGGTATGATAAAAAAACGTTACGCCGTGAACTTGACGAAGGCACGCTCGGTTTGCTCGGGATCAATGATTTTTTAAAAAAACGGGTCTCCAAACTGTCCGGCGGTATGAAAAAACGACTCTGCATCGGTTGCGCGATCGCAAACCGACCGCCGATCCTCCTTTTGGACGAGCCGATGTCGGCACTGGATATCGTCTGCAAGCAACGTATCAGGGAATATCTAACGGCGTACAAAAACGCCGGCGGTATCCTCATCCTCGTGACACACGATGTGCCGGAACTTGAACTCTGCGACAGGTGTTTCAGTCTAAAATCGGGCCGCCTGCACGAGATCCATCATCCAAATGACGCGAAAAGTCTGGTGGACAGTATCGTATGAAGTATTTTTTACTGCAACTGAAAAGGCTTGCAAGAGCGGTGCCGATGATCCTTACGGTCTCCTATTTGCTCGCTTGCGTGATCCTGATGATACTGTCGCAGTTCTCAGCGGCGTTTAAAAACGACCAGGCGGCAAAATTCACGGTGGCGATCGTCGGGAGCACGACCAGCCGTATGTTCGACTTTGGCATATCGGCTTTGACAGCGGCTGATTCCTCCCGATTTTCCATAGATATCCAACAGACCGACGAACAGACGGCCAGAAAACGTCTTCTCGACGGTGATATCTCGGCGTATGTGGTGATCCCGAAAGAATTCTCCAAATACGCCCGTCAGGGAAAAACCATCCCCCTCACCTACTGCACGACGGCAAGCACCATCGATATTTCGGGACTGATGCGCGATGAGATAACAAAGGTCATATCCATTGTGCTCAAACAGTCGCAAAAAGGTGTTTTCGGTGAAAAAGAGCTGCTGATCGGAAACGGATACGCGGATATGGCGGAACTGAAAGCGGATGATATCAGTTTTGAGTATCTGGATTTTATCCTTGACCGTGACAAGATGTATAAAACCAGGATCACGGGCGTTTCCTACGGACTGGATCTGACAGAACATCTGATGGTCGGTCAATCGATCCTGTTCGTTTTTATTCTGACGATCCCGTTTTCCTGTATGCTGATGCGCCGCGACAACGGGCTGATCAGGCTGTTGTCCGCCGCCGGCAAAGGCCCGCTTTACAGCGCGCTGACTGAATACGCCGCTTTGTTTTGCGCCTATCTCTGCACGCTGATCCTGCTGGTACTCGCGGTTTTTCTGTCAAATCGATTTTTACATTTCGATCTTATTTCGGAGATTCTGACCCATCCCGCCAGGATCGCGCTTTGCTTTCTTCCCGTCGTCGCGATGGCCTGCGCCTTTGCCTTTGCCATGGAGGAAATATCAGGCAACATACTCTCAAATGTCACCGGATCTTTCTTTTTGTCTATGGGGCTTTGCTATATTTCCGGTTGTATGTATCCCCTGTACGTTCTCCCGCCCATCCTCCAAAAGGCCGCGTCATTTACGCCCACCGGCGCGGCAAGGGCGCTTATCTCGCTGTCCGTTGTCGGAAACAACAGCCGCGCGGCTCTCTGCACCGTGGCCGCTTATACGCTTTTATTCCTCGCCCTCGCAACACTGGCGAGAAGCCGTAAATTATCAAGAGGAGACGCTGTATGAAGTTTCTGAAATGGTTTTGGTTTCTCTCCAAAAGACTTTACAAAAAGCTGACTTTTGTCCTGTTGATCTGCCTGGTGCCGCTGTCTGTCGCGGCGCTCAGGATCACGGCGGCACAGAAGTCGGGCATCGTTCGGATCGCGATCGTCAACCGGGCGGGCAGCATCGGCGATCAAATCATTGCGGATCTTGACGGCAATACGGGAGTCTTGAATTACTCTCTGTATGACACGCCCGAAAAGGCGGCCGCGGATCTTGGCGCGGACAAGCAGGACATGATATGGGTCTTCCCCGAGGATATGGAAAAACGGATCGCAGACTTTGTAAGGCATCCGGACAGCGATCACTATATCGTAGAGATCATAAAAAAAGAGGATAGCCTCAAGACCCGGCTTGCGCTTGAAAAACTATCCGGCGCTCTATACCCCCATACGTCCCGGCTGTTTTTCCTGAAACGCGTACGGGAGGATCCTGATCTTTTATTAGAAAATCTGACAGACGAGCAGATCTATAAATATTATGACGATTATTTCAACGAGGGGGAACTGTTCAAATTCACCTACCCCGATGATGACGCGCCCCCCAAAACGAATGAGCGGAACTATATGACCTCTCCGGTCAGAGGCCTGCTCTCCGTGATCGTTTTACTTGCCGGGCTGGCGGCGGCGATGCTGTATGTCAGCGATGAAAAAAAGGGTGTGTTCTCTTTTGTAAAAAAATCGGATCGACTGTTCATCTCTCTGTTTTTTGAATTGACGGCGATCGTCAATATAGGCTTTTTCGCCTTCTGCTCGCTTTTCATACTGGGAGTAAATACGTTTTTTTGGCGCGAGATCGCGATTTTTTTGGTCTTTATGATCAACACGGCTCTGTTCTGCGGTATACTTTGCGCGCTGATCAGAAGTTTGGCTGTTTTGGCGCCTGTCAGCATCCTTGTCACGGTGCTGGACGTTTTTATCTGCCCGATATTCTTTGACTATTACATCCAAAAAACGCCGCAGCTTTTGCTGCCCAACGCCTATTATATCAACTCGGCGCACAGCGGTATTTACCTTTTATATTCACTGATCTACTCGGCAGTCTTACTATGTATCACGTTTTGTCTGTACTGGAAAAAAAGAAAACAATAAAAGCAGACCACGGTCTGCTTTTATTGTTTTCTTAATTGACCTCTTCAAAGGTCGTTTCATCCCTGTGAGGAATGGGTTTCCAGCCGAGACCTGGCGTAAAAAACGCCTGCACATCGATCGCAAGCTGTATCATAAGAAAAAACGGCCAAAACAATGTGATAAGCATTTTTTTGAAAAGGCTGACGTTTTTGATCCGTTTGCGCTCTGTTACAAAGATCATTACGGCGCTGAGTGCCGTGACAAACCAGGAGATCATACCCGAACGCAACAAAGTAAAAACCATCCCGCCGGATGAAAAAAAATTAGGCGTGTTCCCAAGGAAAAGTTCTCTTGCCGAAACTTCAGGATTTATCAGCGATATCAAAAGATAAGCCGCGATTTGTATAATTTGTATCAGAAAGAACAGCAGTGTTGGCGGCAAAACGTTCGCGGTGATATCGTATACCGAACCGCGATTTTTTGTTTTCGGGCTGATAATGCCCTTTATAAGATCCCTGATGCGGGTATAAAAAACGATCAGATGTCCCCTGGACCACCGCAGTCTCTGCCGCCACATGATCCGCAGAGACGTTGGTTGTTCATCATAAAACACGGCGTCATCACAATACCGAATGCTTTGAGAAAGCAGTACCTGGTCGGCGGAAAACTCCCAATCCTCCGCGAGAGTGACGTATTTCCATCCGTCCTTTACGACATCCGCGCCGATCAGATACCCCGTTCCCTGAACGCGAGTGGAACACCCGGTAACTGTCCGTCCTCTGCTTTCCATGCGGCAGCCGATGGCAAAATACGTCCCGTACAGCCCTGAGATGAGATTTTTGCCGAAGTTTTTGGAATTACGGAAAGATGTGATGATATTTTTTTTATCGTAGTAAACAAAAGCGTCGTTCATACGGGAAATATAATCTTTATCAAGTATATTGTCCGCGTTAAACATAAAAAAGCCGTCAAAAGCCGAAAGTCCATAGTCGCGATCGATCAGCGAAAACAAACGCTGAAACGCGTACCCCATCGTATTCTCCTCGGGGTTTTGGTACTCATAAACGATCGCGCCTTCTTTCCGCGCGATCTCAGCGGTATGGTCGGTGCAGTTGTGCGCGATAACAAAGACCTTGAGATGATCCTGCGGGTAGCCGTTTCCTTTGACGCTTCTGATCAGACCCGAGACGACCGCCTCCTCGTTCCTCGCGGGGATAATAACGCCGTATCTCAGTTTATGATCCGTTTTTGGATAAGTCTTTTTCGCGAAAACGCCGATAACTGCAAAAACGAAAAAATGCGAAAAAACCAGACCTAACAAAAAATACAGGATATTAAAAACAAGTTGGATCAGTTCTATATATGTCATATATACTTCCTTTTACGATAGTCCCGGGTAGAGACGCGATATCGCCTTAAAGAGTTCGTCCGCCGCCTGCTCACTGCCGAACCGCTCGTGATAATCAAGCGCCGCTTTTTGGTAGGACGCCAGCATTGAAGGATCGACGGCGAATTCTTTTATCTTTTTTACGGTTTTTGGGGGGGATAACTGTTTGACAGCGCATCCGACGGTGTTTATGTAATGATCGGCGATCTGGCGCTCGATCAAATGCGTACAGTTTGTAACGATGGTCGGCACGCCGAAAAAGGTCGCCTCAGCAAGGATATTTCCGCTTTTCCCGCAAAAAATATCCGCCGCCGCGTGAAGTTTCAATATTTCGTCTGTAAATCCGTAAGGTTTGAAAGTAACCTCTTTTGTCGATTCCAACGAGGAAAACAAGCGATACAGTTTTTCGTTTTTTCCGCATACAGGAATTACGGTAAGAGGCATGCGCTCTTTTATGAGTTTTTTGCAGATCCTTTCCATTTTACCGATCCCGTAGCCGCCTTCCGTTAAAAGAACGGTAAAAACATCCTCCGGAAGTCCGAGTTCTTTCCGTGCCGCCCGCTTGTCGGAAACAGAAGCGAACGCTTCGTTCCGGATCGGGAAATTTACGAGTTTTAAATTGTTTTCATTGTACCCTTTTTTCCGTATCGCTTTTGCATAGCCTTTCGGCGTACTGATCATATACAGATCGCTTCGGTACTGAAACATCTTGCAAAACCGGGCGTCAGGGCAGTACATAACAGTCATCGGTTTGTTTTTCAGGTTTTCCGCATAATAATTGGTCGCCCAGTGCGTGCTGAAAACAACGTCGGGCGCAAGATCCCGCATATGCGCCGCCGCTCTTTTATAAGCGATCGGCGCGATAAGTCGGAGCGCAATAAAGGAAGAGAACCGCGAGCCTAAAAGTTCTCCGAACAGACTGACGAAATACCCTATTGCCGGGACCCGGTTGTAAATTCGGACCTGCCGTGAAAGGGTCTGTTCATAGTGTTCGAGGTGTTTATCCCGCGTTTCTGTGAAAAAATCCGAAAGGACGACCTCCACTTTGTCGCCGTACTTCCTTTGGAACGTCTCGGCGATAGATCTCATCGGCATAATATGTCCGTAACCCGCTTCCACAAAAGGAAACACCACTCTCGGTTTTTTCAATCTTTCGCCTTCTCCCCATATTGCCCATTCCGGCAGACTTTTTATTATACGTTCTTTTCCAAATACAAAGTTTCGTACTGTCTGAGTTTGATATTTTTGACGTTGATCCTTTTCTTTGTCATAAAATGCTTCTCATCAATGAGATAAGCGGTATAACCGCGCTCAAGATTTGTCTCAACGATCTTTTCCTCGCCGAGGTTGGTCATCAGGATCCCCCGTTCCGTCCCGTTCGTCGCGGCAAGCGTATACAAACCGTCGCCGCTGTCGCCCGTCACCTCGACCTGACCGCCGAGAGCGTAAAGTTTTCCGAACGCCTTGAAGGAATAGTAGGTGCAGAAAGGCTCACAGGTCAACGGGTTGAACAGACCGGCATAAACGCTGGTGCCGATCCGCGCGTCGTAAAAGCACATCACCGACATTTTTGTCTCCTGCATCGCCATCATCATCGCCGCCACGTCGGCGGAAGCTTGGGAGGTCCCGCGCGTTTCACGCGTGCGGTCGGTATTCCACTCGTTGAGGTGGATCTCAACGTCGGGAAATCCCGCCTCGACAAGCAGTCTTTCAGCGTATTTCTGCACTCTCGTCGTAAGTCTGACATCCATATAACTGTGATGAGAAAAGAAATCAAACGGCAGATGGTCCCGCTTGACGCGTTCCAGAAAACCGAGCAAAAAATCAGTATGGTATATAGCGCGTTTTTCCCAATGAGAGACTTCGTGCGGCTTTTGATATTTTTCCGATTGCTCCATATACCCGATGTAAAGACCGGTGCTCGCGTATCCTCCGATCTTGATGCTGTCGCCAAAACATTCCCGCAGATGTTTTGAAGTCGCGGCGTACAGATCGTAATACTGCTCCGCGGAGCCTTTCCACATATTATTCAGTTCGATCGACTGCTCGTTATCCGGCTCATTCCAGATTTCCCAATAGGTAATGCCGAAATGGAAGCCGTCCGCCCAGCCCTCGTTGTAATGGCGCACGATATGTTCGCAGATCCGCGCCCATTTTTCAGGATCCTTCGGCGGAAAAATACGGTACGCCTTGATCATATGCGCGTTTTCGATCGTCACGCCCAGGCGGAAATATGGTTCAATGCCGCTCGCGACCATTTTGGAGAGTAAAACGTCTGTAAAAGCAAAGTCATAGGATGCGGGATCATTCTCATCCGCGTCAAAATCGCGGAACAGGTTCGGCACATCCACAAAAAGATCCGCGCCGAACGCTCCATAAGTATCGTGCAGACGGGAGTATGGAATATGGGCCTCTGTCAGATAGCGAAACATAGAAACGTCAAGACCGTCGTTGCTCAGTCCGAACGGCGGCTGTCCAACACCATGCATCGGTTTGATTTTGCCTTTTGTTTTTTCAAAGTCAAAATAAAGCTTCATATTTCTCTCCTTTTCTCGCTTTTAATTATAGCATAAAATATTGGTTTTACAATCCTTAATACGCATTAAATTGAAAAAGCACGCAAAAAGCGTGCTTTATTGTGATCATCAACCCAAAGCTGTTTTTTCAATCATTTAATGTAGGCTGATCCACGATAAGGACAAAACGCCTGAAAAACGGTAAAAACCCGTGCTTTTCGGCTTGTTGTCCTCGGCGGGCGCCAGCCCGCTGTCGTCCTCCGCACC
>LVAN01000035.1 GCA_001604045.1 Clostridiales bacterium Firm_08
GGAATAATACTTTGTGTTTACCTGATCGGACAATGAACCGAAAGAATACCTGACAGCGTTTGTATAGTACCATTCGGCGTCACCTTCACTATTTGGCAGTATGAAAATATGACGCGCGTAAACATCCCATAAAAGAATCCCGATCCGAATGAAAAAAGAAGTAAGGATCATCATTTTTACGTTACGTTCTTCTTTAGGGTGTGCTTCGTTTTTGATCGAACGAGTTATTGCCAGGCACATAGTGATTATATTAATGCCCAACAACAGCAACGCTGCCACCGTATGTTCCGTGTCATCCGTCGGACCAATGATAACGTTGCATAGTAAAAATTCAAGAATAAATACTATAACTGCTATTATCATCAATACTTACTTTTTAACCGTTCTAATTTATCTGTTCCAAATACATTTCTCAAAACGCCTACTGCATATCTTCTAATTTTCTGTTTCATCGTTTTTTTCTCAATTCTGTCGCTTTTCCAGCTTTGATCAAAATGATGAATGGTGTAACTTTTATAAGAGGGTCTATCAAATATTCTTGTAAAATTATTTGGGCAAAAATAAATCTGAGGATATATTGTCATTCCATCAATCGTTTGTTTTTTTCCATGAGCGTTAATCCCTTTTTCCAGAAAAATTTTTGTTATGATATGTGTATTTGTCAGCATATTGTACGAGCCATCTTCGTTGATAAAGCACACGTCATTGTAATAATCAAGAAGCTGTTTGAATAAAAAATGTTTTTTTTCAGCACCCATAACTGCCGTTATAGGAGAATCATTGGATTCAAAACCTGTAAACGCATGTTCTAAAAGAAACTCATCTATGGAGCGTAAAACCTCTACGTCCGTATCAAAATAAATGCCTCCATAATGATATAAAACATACAACCTGGCATAATCGGATACAAACGCCCATTTTTTTGCCTCATAAGCTTCTTTTGTATACTGACAGGCGTTCACATCAAAGTTGTCTTCGTTCCATTCAATGATCTCATAATCGGGACAATGCTCTCTCCAGGATCGAATACACTGTTCAATAAGCTCCGGCTTTGGGTTTTTGCCGAACCAACAGTAATGAATTATTTTTGGTATCATAATCTACTCCAGGCGATTACATATTTAAGATGATCTCACTCACCTTATCCACGACATCTAACTTATCAAACTCCGCTTCTATTTTCTTCCTTCCGGCCATTCCCATAGCCCGGCGTGCTTCGGGATCCAGGTGCAAAAAGCTCTCCATGGCGTTCACTAAAGTAGTTACATCCTGCTTCTCGCAAAGATAACCTGTTTTGCCCTCTTCGACCGCCTCGCGGCATCCCGGAATGTCGCTCGTGATGATCGCTCTGCCGGTCGCCGCCGCCTCAAGAAGGACGTTGCTCATCCCCTCATGATAGCTCGCCAGGACAACAGCATGAGAAGCGGCGTAATACGGATTGGGATTTTGCTGAAATCCGTGAAAAACGATGACCCCGTCCTCCGCCATTTTTTCAACGGTCTCTTTATACTCGTCTTCAAAGAACCCGACTATATCGAAAACAACTTTATCACCGAATTTTTCTTTGATGATCTTCATCGCCGCGAAGGTCTCGTCGATACCCTTTTCCTTCATGATCCTTCCGAGATAAAGGATATGGATGCCGTCATCCTCCGACGGGTACGGTTGATACTGATACCGTTCCAGATTGACCCCCGCGCCATTCAGGACGACTTCCTTTTCCTCGGGAATGATCCCGCGGCGAACGAACTCATCGGCGTTTGCATGATTTTCAAAGAAAACAGCCCTTGCCTTTTTGATGCCCGCCTTATACATAACTGTGGCGACCATCGCGATCGGCTGGCTTTGGAAAGCGGTGCCAAGTCCCTGAACATTGACAAAATACGGTATTTTCATCCTGCGGCAAAGAAAACCGGCATATACGTTCGGTTTGATAGAATAGGTGATGACGATATCCGGCTTTTCCGCCTTCAGAAGTTTTCTATAGAAACGATACAGCTTCAGATCCTTGATCGGATTGATCCCGCGGCGGTCTATCTTAGTCTCGACACACTTGAAGCCCATATTGGTAAAGTCATCGTGGTGACCGTTATAGGGCATGCTGATCACCACTTCACCCAAAGTTTGAAGCTTCTTTAAAAGTTCTATCCGGAACTGATAGAGCATATATGAATGATTTGTTATGACCAAAAATTTCATATTTCTTCCTGTTTTGTTTTTAGCTTTTTATAACTTTCTTTAGTTGTTCCCCTAATGCTTTTTCAAGAAACACACACCGCACTTTTCCATTTCCATTATATAATAAGTAGATATGAATGTCAATCATTTGTTTTTCTATTTAACGATATTATTGCTAAACGAAAACAAATTATGCAAAAGGGGTTATGACAAAAAAGAAAATCAAAAATTTGTTTTTCAAGTGAAATCGCGGCCGGGTCGCGGTGAAAGCAAAGCCGCCGCTGAAATCCGGATAAAAAAAGCACGCTTTCGCGTGCTTTTTTCTGGCGTCCCCGAGAGGACTTGAACCTCCGGCCTGCCGCTTAGGAGGCGGCCGCTCTATCCAACTGAGCTACGGAGACGTACCGGACCCAATAAGTATAACACATCATTTTCGACTTTGCAAGTAATTTAGTCTTTACATTTTCCGGCGGAGACACTATAATAATAGTATTATGGATTTAACAATGGTTTTCGATAACAATGAACGGAGAGAAAGTATGTTGAACGTATTGGTGATCTTCGGCGGACGGAGCAGCGAGTATGAAGTGGCGTGCCGCAGCGGCGCGTACGTCGTCAGCCAGCTGGACAGAAAAAAATACACGGTGCATACCGTGGGCGTAAGCAAACAGGGCGTTTGGGCCTATACCAACGCGACGCCCGGGCAGATGGCGGATCTCTCGTGGGAAACATTGTCAGACAACCGTCCCTGTGTACTGTCCCCCGACGCCGCCCTGCACGGATTGTTATTCGAAGACGGTGAAAAGATCCCTGTGGACGTCGTTTTCCCGATGATGCACGGCAAAAACGGTGAGGACGGTTCCATCGCGGCGCTCTGTCAACTCGCCGGGCTTCCGCAGGTCGGATGCTCGATGACAAGCGGCGCGACAAGTATGGATAAAATGATCACCAAAGTGATCTGTGAACGGTTCGGCATCCCGCAGGCGGACTGGACTTATTGCTACGCGCGGGAAATCTTTGACGACGTTGAAAGGCAAGCGGACCTTGTGATGAAAAAGCTGCCCTTCCCGGTATTCGTCAAACCCGCTTCGGCGGGTTCCTCCGTCGGCATCGGCAAAGCAAAGGATCGCGACGGGCTGATCGCCGCGCTGAAAGAGGCGGCGCAGCACGATTTTAAAGTAGTCATCGAGGCGTTCGTCGCCGGGCAGGAAGTCGAGGTCGCGGTGCTGGGCGACCGCTTTGAACCGATCGTGAGCGGCGTCGGAGAGATCGCGCCGACGGCTGAATTTTACAGTTATGACGCAAAGTATAATGACGATACCTCGGCGCTCTACATCCCGGCGCGCCTGCCGGACAAAACGGCGCAGGCATTGCGGGCGTACGCCGCCAAAGTTTTTTATCATATGGAATGCGCGGGGATGAGCCGCGTCGACTTTTTTGTGACAACGGACGGCAAGGTCCTTTTCAATGAGATCAACACCATCCCCGGTCATACCGTCATCAGCATGTATCCCAAACTGATGGCGCACCACGGGCTGGACGGCAGAGCGTGCACCGACGCGCTGATCGAGGGGGCGCTCAAAAGGGCGAAACAGCCATGTTAGGCGTATTTGACAGCGGACTGGGCGGTCTGTCCTCGGTGCGCAAACTCACCGAGATCCTCCCCAGGGAAGATATCGTCTATTTCGGAGATACCGGCAGAGTCCCATACGGCACGCGCGGCAGAGAGACCATCATCCGCTACGCCCTGCAGGATCTGCGGTTTTTAGAGCGCTTTTCCCCTAAAGCGATCATCGTGGCGTGCGGCACAGTGTCCAGCGTCGCGCTGGACGCGCTGCGGCAGGCAACGGAAGTCCCCGTCATCGGCGTGGTGGAACCGGCGGTACGCGCCGCGCTCGCGGCAAGCCGCGAGCGTAAGATCGCGGTACTCGGCACCCCGGCGACGATCCGCAGCGGATCCTACGCCGCAAAACTCAAAGCCGCGGATCCCGCGCTTTCTGTGTTGGGGCAAGCGTGCCCGCTGTTCGTGCCACTGGTGGAAAACGGTCATATCGATCCGGCCGATCCCATCACGAAAGAGACCGTCAAGCGTTATCTCGAGCCCGTACTGGCGTTCGGCGCGGACACTATCATCCTCGGATGCACGCACTATCCGTTTTTGAAGCGCGCGATCGGCGAATACGTCGGCGAAGGCATCCGCCTCATCGACGCGGGAACGGAAAGCGCGCTGGAGACCAAAAGGATCCTGGAAGAAAAAGATATGCTGTCGCAGGCGGGCGGAGAGCGGCGTTTTTACGTATCCGACTCGCCGCAGGGCTTCGCCGAGACCGCCCGCGTTTTTCTTGACCGGGAGATCGGGGAAGCGGTGAAATACGTTGACATCGAAAAATATTGAACTGAAACTCTCGACCCGCGCGGACGGGGAGGCGCCTGTCCTCTCGCGCTCCCGCGCGACCCTGACCCGCCGGGACGTCGATATCCGTATCCGGGCGGAGAACACTTCTTATTGGATCACCCCGGATCGTATGATCATATACCGGGACTACACGCTCACGCTGGATCCGTCGCGGGAAACCGCGCTGCGCTACCCCACTCCCTACGGCGATCTGATGATGACGGTACGCACCAAACATTATAAAGCGGCAAATGAACGCGTCACGGCGGTCTATGACCTTCTGACAGAAGGAAAGGTCGCGGAAACAATAAAAATAGAACTTGATTTTTCGGAGGAATAGAACGATATGGACAATCCCGTAGCCAACATGCTGGAACGGTTGAAAATCGAAACGGCGGCCGCCGCCGCGGCGCTGCAGAAGGAAGGCGTGCTGCCGGAGGGAGCGCTCGTCGATTTCGACGCGGAGATCCCCAAGGACGTCTCTTTCGGGGACTTCTCCACCAATTTCGCGATGAAGCACGCCCGCGTGTTTCATAGATCCCCGCGGGATATCGCGACTCTTATCGCCGAGCGGCTGCGCGGCGCGGAATATGTGGAGGACGTCACCGTCGCGGGCGCCGGATTTATCAACTTCACGATGAACGCCGACTATTTCCATTCCGTACTGGAGACCGTCCGCCGCAAGGGCGCGGACTACGGGAAAAGCGATCATTTCAAGGGCGAGAAGGTGATGGTGGAATTTGTTTCCGCCAACCCGACGGGACCGATGCATATGGGCAACGCCCGGGGCGGCATCATCGGGGACTGCCTTTCCTCTCTGCTTGAATGGGCGGGCGCGAAGGTCCACCGTGAGTTTTACGTCAATGACGCCGGCAATCAGGTCGCGCTGTTCGGAAAGTCGCTTTACGTCCGTCTGATCCAGGCGGCGAAAGGCGAGGACACAATAGAATTCCCTGAGGACGGCTATCACGGCGACGACGTCAAGACGCTTGCCGCCGCCTATCTCGCCGATCATCCGGACGCGGCGGAGGAAGCGGAAAACACCCTCACCCCGAAGCTCATCGCCTTCGGCCTGGAGCGCAATATCCAAAAAATGCAGGACGATCTTGCCAAGTACAAGATCACCTATGACTGCTGGTTCCGGGAAAGCGCCCTGCACCAAAGCGGCTATGTCGCCGAGACCGTCAAACTGCTGGAGGACAAGGGCGCGCTGTATGAAAAAGAAGGTGCGAAATGGTTCCGCGCGACGGACTACGGCTTTGAGAAAGACGAAGTTCTTGTCAAGGCCAACGGCTTTTATACTTATTTCGCCGTGGACATCGCCTACCACCGCAACAAATTCTCCGCCCGCGGCTTCGACCGCGTCATCGACGTGCTGGGCGCCGATCACCACGGTCACACGCTTCGCTTTCTGGCGGCGATGCGGGCGTTGGGCATCGACGAAAAACGGCTGGAATTCGTTCTGATGCAGCTCGTACGCCTGATGCGGGACGGCGAGGTGGTGCGGATGAGCAAACGCACGGGAAAGAGCATCACGCTGTCCGACCTTCTCGACGAGATTCCGGTGGACGCCGCGCGGTTTTTCTTCAACAGCCGCGCCAGCGACAGCGCGATGGACTTCGATCTCACGCTCGCCACCCGCCAGGACAGCGACAATCCCCTCTATTATGTACAATACGCCCACGCGCGTATCTGCTCCATCGTCCGCACGCTGGAAGCGGAAGGTGTTTCCTTCAGCGGCGCGCCGGACGACACGCTGCTTGACACAGCGGAGGAAAAGGCGCTGATCCGCGCAATCGCCGCTCTGCCGCAGGAGATCGTACGGGACGCCGCGGAAAAGGAGCCCTCGCACCTGACGACGTATTGCGTCGACCTCGCGGCGGCATTCCACAAATTCTACAATACCTGCAATATCAAAAACGAGGCGCCCGCCCTGCGGGACGCCCGTCTCGGACTTTGTCTCGCCGCGCGGCAGACGCTTAAAAACGCCCTGACGCTGATGAATATCGACGCCCCGGAGAAGATGTAAACACTTAGGAGGTCTGTATGGCAGCATTCGGTATCAATGTATTGGATTTCGGCGCGAAAGGCGACGGCGTGACCGATGATACAAAAGCGATCCAAAGCGCCATTGATCACGCGGCAAAGCGCGGCGGCGGGAAAATACTGTTTCCCTATACCGAAAAAGGGTATCGTATCGCCTCTCCCGGCATCGAGGAGATCGACGGCAAACCGGTGCGCGCCCAGCTCATCATACCGGACGGCCGATCCAACATCCAGCTGGAAGGAGAAATGCCCTGCCGTCTGCTGAATCCCTATCAGGTCCGTCCTCTGGATTCTGTCAAAGACAATTACTCCCCTACGACCTTTGGAACTTTACGGAATGATAATACGCGCATTTTCTCCGCCTGGAACGCGCCGGAGGAACACGATCCGACCGCCCGCCCCTGGGCGATCCTCGCGGCGCCCGAGGGAGACAGCTGCAAGGGCCGTTTCAGCGTTTCACATTTCGCGATCGCCAATCTGGAATTCCGTGTGCCCATGGATACCGAAAAAATGTATCCGACGCAGACTGCCGTCAATTTGCAAAACGTATCCCGCGTTCACATTACGGACTGTCAGTTTTGCCTGGATGAGCAGGTGGGAGATACGGTACTGAAAAAACAACTGCTTCACAATCCCTGTCATACCGCGGGTCTTATTACTTCGGGGGATCAAAATGACGACAATGTTCTTCGAAACGTCGCCGTGCAGGGTTTCCGGTATGGTCTTGTATGCGGCGAGCATGTCGTCGCCGACTATCTTTATATCCACAACTGCGAGGAGGGCATCACCTTCCATGACTGTTCGCATCTTTCCGTGATCGGTCATATCGTGGCACAGCACAACACCGTTATCCTTTCCACGACCCAAACAGACCTGTTCGGCATGGAAAAAGGCCCCTGCAATGTGCAGATCGGCACGGTCAATTTTGAGTGCGGCACCGGTTTTCTGCCGGAGATCTCCGCTCTGAAATACGGGGTATACGACCCGGAGGACCGCCTGCGCGGCTCCCTTGTCTGGCACAAACCGTGGGGCAAAAAGGAATTCCCCGTCCTCGGAGCGAAAAACTTTTCCGTCACAAAATTTTAGCGCCGCGGGAAAAACGCAGAGGAAAGATCAAAAAGTACTTGATATTTTGAATACCATGCGGTATAATACCGATATATTCCTCAATAGCTCAGTTGGTGGTCGCGCACGCGAGCGCCGCCGGTGGCGGATGAAGCGAGCGGGCAAGCGGCTGCCGCGGTCGAAATTTTGTGAGGGCGCAAGCCCGATCTGAAAATTTCGGGCACCGCAAAGGGCGCCCCCGCAACCTTGGATGCGCCGCTTGCGAAAGCAGTTTGTACAAATCCAACCCACAAAAGTTTATATATTCCTCAATAGCTCAGTTGGTGGTCGCGCACGCGAGCGCCGCCGGTGGCGGATGAAGTGAGCGGGCAAGCGGCTGCCGCGGTCGAAATTTTGTGAGGGCGCAGGCCCGATCTGAAAATTTCGGGCACCGCAAAGGGCGCCCCCGCAACCTTGGATGCGCCGCTTGCGAAAGCAGTTTGTACATACTCGTTTTACGAAACTTCATATATTCCTCAATAGCTCAGTTGGTAGAGCATGCGGCTGTTAACCGCAGGGTCGTTGGTTCGAGTCCAACTTGGGGAGCCATGATAATCACCCTTCAAATCTGAACCTATTGTGTTCGATTAGAGGGTGATTTTCTTATATA
>LVAN01000036.1 GCA_001604045.1 Clostridiales bacterium Firm_08
GCCTGCTTGCCGTTGTCGAAGTCGATATAGAGGGTCACCTTGCCGTAGCTGAGGCCGACAAGGGTCGGCTTGCCATCGGCGAGGTCCTTGTCCGCGTAGACCAGGGCACCGGGATAGATGCCGCTGTTCGGCATGGCGAACATTTCCTCTCCGGAGACGTTCGTGCTCTTCGTCGTGCTCTCGAGGATGAAGGCGTCGCCGTTGCGGTTGACGATCACGCTCGGCAGCGCCTCGTCCGCGAGCGGGGTACGCGTGAGCGCGGTCGCGTTATCTTTGGATACCTGGCCGCTGAAGCCGTTGTTGATCGCGTCGCGGCGGGATTTGTCGGAATTGTCCGTCGTGTTCGTCGCAGGACGGGTAGGCGTACCCTGCCTGTTCTCGACTCTTCTTCTTTGATTTCTGACATCCGCCTGGCGGCGGACAGTCTGCGCGGAGGCCGTGGCCATCGTGGTCATAGCCAAAAGGATCAGAATGATGCTCTTGAGTTTCATAACGCTGGTTATAAGTTAGTTGTGCCGCAAAAGTAGCGCTTTGTCCCGGACGGAAAATGAGCAGATTTACTCATTGTGCAAGCCGCATAAAAAATGAGTAAAATCACTCATTTCTCTGTAATTTTACCTATCTTGCCGCCTCAAGTGTTTTCTATACCTATGAAAAAGGCCCATCTGTCCGTCCTTGCCGCCCTTGTCCTGCTCCTCTGCGGATGCGGCAAAGACATCCCCGGCACCCGCGCGGAAATCAGGGAACTGATCGACAAGAGCTACCAGCTCGCCACCGAACGGGAATACGAAGAAGCCATGGACGCCGCCATCAAGGCGCTCACTCTCGCCGAAAAAATCGATGACCAGAAGCAGAAAGCGGAAGCGCTGTGCATCACCGCCCGGATCGACCTGCAGGTCATGCGGGACGCCCAGGCCTGGGACAATGCCTGCTCCGCCGAGCTCATCGCCAGGAAGCATCAACTGGACTGGCCCCTGTGCGAGGCCCTGCTCCTGAAAGGGCGGACCTGCTCCTACGCCAGCGTGTCGGAAGAAAGCAACCGGGACGACGAAGCGATCTGCTACCTCACGGAGGCCTATCGCATTTCCCAGGAAAAGGATTTTACCGAGAAGCACGTCCGGGCCTGTCTCTACCTCTCCGAAGTCTATGTCAACAAGAACCGCTGGAACCGGATACTGGTCCCGGAATACTACCGCCTCGCGGGCGAATATCTGGACGAAGGGGAAAAGCTCGCCGCCGCCGATTCGCTGAAAGACCTGCTCCGCACCTGCATCTCTTTCCGGGTGCGCTATTTCCGGCAGGGAGAAAACACGGAGGGGGCTATTGATTATTGCGAAAAGGTCCTCTTCATGACGGATGCCCAGGACTGGCTCACGCGGCAGCAGATCTATGACCAGCTGACGATCCTCTACGCCGTGCAGGACGATGTCGACAAGTCCGTCGAGAGCCACCAGAACTATGTCCATGCCATGCAGGAATATGTCCAGCAGCGGTCCGACATCCGCCTGCAGACGCTCGAGGACCAGTACGCCCTCCTGGTCCAGCAGCATCAGACCGAACGGACCCGGCGCATCGTCATCGCCCTGATCGGGCTGCTGGCCGTCGTCCTGCTGTTCTTCCTGCAGTCCCTCCGCTACAACCGGCAGATCAAGCGGCAGAACGAAGAGCTCGCCAAGGCCGACGCCTCGAAGAAGAACCTCCTGGAAGCGATTTCCTCCGACCTGGTGGACGTAGCCTCGCTGCCGGGCGTGAACGACATGATGGAGCTGGCCCAGAACAGCTACTCGATGGACGAAGCGGCCATCCGCAAGGCCGTGGAGGAAAAGGTCAAGGCCTCGTCGTCGCTCGACGAGGTCGTCGCGGACTACTTCTACAAGATCATCCTGCACCGCAAGAACACGGTGGAGCGCTCCGGCCTGACGGAGCGGGAAATGGAAGTCCTCCGGCTCTGCAGCCGGGGCCTGCCCGCCGCCGCGGTCGCCGACATCCTGCACATCTCGCCGCGCACCGTCGCGAACCACAAGCAGAA
>LVAN01000049.1 GCA_001604045.1 Clostridiales bacterium Firm_08
CGACTGTCTTAAAGATCAATCCCACCAGGATCCGTATATGCAGCGGGAACACCTCCGGTCCCGTAAACGCCTTACATGCTTCTTCTTCAAAAGCACCTGTCCGGCCATAGATCCTGCCCATTTCTTCGTATGGCGCGGTGACTTTTTCCCGATCCTGTTCACTTACCAATCTTATACTAAAGTTGTCGCCTTTTACAAGAGTACCGCCGTACTCGCAGCCGAGACGCGGTGCCAGTTTCTCAAGGTAGGCTTCGCCGCACCGGAGCTGGATCCCCTCGGCAAATCCGCTCTGAAGAAGAAATGAAAGGACAGGCTTTTTATCTGCCGGCAGATGCTCTACGGCTGGAGGCGGGAGCGTCTCGAGAAACTCCATAAGCAGTCCCGGGATGCACTCAACATAGAGCGGCAGTGCGATGAGGATGTGATCCACCTCGTAGAAACGCGCCCGTATCGTATCCCACTGCGAGCGGTCGGAGATTTCATACTGTTCGAAGGTGCTTCCGGACTTTGTCATCCCCGACGTGATCTTTTCGAGGATCTTGTCTGTGTTGCTGTATTTTTTTACACGGGGACTCCCGTTAATGATCAGTGCATGCATGATACCGCCTCCTCTATTTCTTCTTCCGGAAAAGCGCCGAGTGAGCGGCTTCCGAAGTTCAGGGCCGTGCGCCCGTTCCAGCGCTCGAGATACTCACGGTCGCCCTCTCCGCAGTAGATGATACCGATATCCGTTTTCCTTTTATACCGGGTCACATGCCGCATCTGATCCCCCTTGAATTTCAGATGCATCGTGACAAGCGGCAGGATCCGGTCAAAGATATTCTTCCCTTTGTGATCGAGAAATCCGAGCGCGGTATCAGACACGACCCACAACTGATCAGCCTTGACCATCTTCTTTAAGATCTCCTCATAATCATCCTTGATCGAGCAGATGCCCGGTGTCTTGAGCCAGCAGTAATTACAGCCGATGCAGTGGGAGATCTTCATGTCCCCCGCTTCGACGATCTCATATTCCGTTTTATCCGCTTGTATCGCGGTCTTCAGGCGGTCCGTGACCGCACGGTCTTTCGTGGTATTCACGATGAGGATCATATATATTTCTCCTTTTCTTTTCATATACCGGGCCGTGGCAGCGCTTCCTGCGTTACTCCCCTGCCCGGTACTTTTTCACTTTATATAAACGTGTTTATATAAACACGTTTATATTATATCCGAAATGAAAAGCTGTCAACAGGCAAAAAAAAGAACGGGTGCTTTTGCCAGAGAAAAAGCACCCGCCTCTATTCGTTATATTTTGCTGACCGGAGCCGGAGTTTCTCAGCTCCAGAAGATCTGTTTCGTGGAGAGCTCCATGATCATGGTGTACGCCGGAACGTCTTCTTCGGAGAGGTCCTTCTCGACATAGTACGGCACGAGCTCGGGATTGTCGGCAAAGCCCGGCATACTTGCGGCACCGCCTTTCCAGACGATCGTACTTTTCGCACTGGATGACGGAAGATCTGGGATGATGCCGGCCTCCTTCATCTGTTCGAATTTTCCGGGGCCGAGTACGACGAGGTAGAAATCATCTTCATAGACGAGCCTCTTGATCTCAGCCCACTGCTCATCCGAGACAAAGAGTTCTTCCGTCACGTCGTTGATTACGATCATGCGTGTGTAGAACTCGGGGTAATTTCCGATATCGAGCGCTTCGACAGTAAAATCGTAGATGCGTCTGTAAGTAAGATTCTTCATCCCCTCACCCTGCATATCGCGGCCAAAGACCATCATATCAATGTCCATGGAATTGATCACTTCCACCGCATCCTGCATGCGCTTGAGATCGGTCTCCCTAAGCTCACTATTGCTTTTGCCGCCACCGAACATCTTGCTGAAAACGATAAGAATAAAAGCCAGTACGATCAAACCCGTAATAGCCATGTAAGTCCATCTGCGCATACCTATAAGATGATTCTCCCTTGCTGTTTCTATTTTTTCTAACGTCAGTATAACAAAAAAGGAACTGCTTTCACAGTTCCTTTCTGGTGGGTAGTATTGGACTCGAACCAACGACCCCTTGCATGTCAAGCAAGTACTCTAACCAGCTGAGCTAACCACCCTTTTCTTGCGACTTTCAGATTGTACTAAAAGTCGCGGAAGAAATCAAGTGCCTGCCGCAAATCCGCTCGGTGGGCGCCCCACTTTGCACGGGACGATCACGCTTCGCCGAGATACTTGAAATCCTTGCTTTCGATGGTCTCCCTGACCAGATCTTCGTCCCATGCGGCTTCGTCTGAGACTTCGATCACGCAGGTGTTTGCGTCGTGATCCGGCGCCGCATAAGAAATGAAAGGAAGCGCCTCGAGTGCTTTTTTCACGGTCGCCTCACAGTGACCGCACATCATACCTTCGACTTTAAGTGTCTTTTTCATAAGTTGACTCCTTTTCTCCGTTTCCGGAATGGTTATTTCTTCGGGGTCGGACTCGGAAGAATCGTCGCTGACGGTTCCGCCGGCAAGGTCGCCGGACCCGTGAAGAGGCATTTGAACTGTGGCGTCGGAAATCAGACCCGGCGCCGCGCCCCGGTGAAGAGGCTTATCGTGAGAACTGTCGCGCATATTATAAAGGTTCAGGCGCAGGGCGTTCATGCATACCGTGAAGCTGCTGATACTCATGGCCGCGGCGCCGATCATGGGATTCATCTTCCAGGAGAGGATACCTGCGGCGACAGGGATGCAGACGGCGTTATAGAAGAATGCCCAGAACAGGTTCTCGTGAATGTTGCGGACGGTCTTTCTGCTCAGGCGGATCGCGGCGGCAACATCGGTGAGGGAGCTGTTCATAAGGACAACGTCGGCGCTGTCGATCGCGACGTCTGTACCTGCCCCGATTGCGATTCCGATGTCCGCGGTCGTCAGCGCGGGCGCATCGTTGATGCCGTCACCGACCATGATGACTCGGTTCTTCGCGGAAGGCGATGAACCGGGCGCGGAAGCTGATACGGCCGCGGTTGCGGCGGCGGTTCCGGCAGCTGCAGCGCCCTGAAGCTTCGCGATGACGGATGCTTTTTCCTCGGGAAGGACATCAGCGATGACCTGATCGACACCGGCTTTGGCGCCGATCGCGTCCGCTGTTTTCTGGTTGTCGCCGGACAGCATGATCACCGAAAGCCCGAGGTTCTTGAGCTGGCGGATGCCCTCGGCGGAATCGTCCTTGATCGTATCCGCCACGGAGATCATGCCGAGGATCTTCCCGTCTTCCTCAAAGAATACCGGGGTCTCTCCTTCTTCCGCACATTTCATTTCCGCCTGCTGCATCTCAGTCGGGAGCTCTGCAAAGTTTCGGATATACTTGCCGCTGCCGCCATGGATCTTCTTTCCATCGATGACGCCCTCGAGACCGTGACCGGAGTGAATGGCGAATTCTGAGGCATTTGTAACAATGTTACACGAAGAAGAGTCGTATTCATCCACGATCGCTTTTGCCAGCGGATGCTCGCTCATCTTCTCGAGCGCATAGGCCTTGCCGAGAAGCTCATCCGATGCCACACCTGACACGGGATGGATCCCCGTCACGCGCGGCGTGCCGGATGTGATCGTGCCGGTCTTATCGAGTGCGATGACCGTCGCTTTCCCGGTGATCTCGAGTGCCTCACTCGTCTTAAAGAGGACACCGTTTCGCGCAGCCAGTCCGTTGCCGACCATAATGGCTACCGGTGTCGCAAGACCGAGCGCGCACGGACAGGAAATAACGAGGACCGAAATGCCTCTCGCCAATGCAAAAGCAGCGGTCTTCCCGGCGATCAGCCAGCCGGCGGTCACCAGGAGCGCGATCCCGATGACGGCGGGGACAAAGATCCCCGAGACCTTATCCGCAATACGGGCGATAGGTGCTTTTGTCGCAGAAGCATCCGAAACCATCTGTATGATCTTCGAAAGTGTCGTATCCTCGCCGACGCGCGTCGCGCGGCACTTGATGTAACCGGATCGGTTGATCGTCGCGGCGCTCACCTTCGCGCCGGGCGCCTTGTCCACCGGGACCGACTCACCGGTCAGCGCGGATTCATCGACCGCGGATTCGCCCTCGAGCACCTCTCCGTCAACCGGGATCGATTCGCCGGGCTTGACGGCAAAGATGTCACCCACTGCGACCTCTTCGATCGGGACGATGACCTCTTCTCTCTCCGCCGGCGCATCGCCGATCGGGCAGGATGTCACGCGAAGCACACGCGCGGTTTTCGGCGCGAGGTCCATGAGGCTCTTGAGCGAATTGGTCGTCCTCCCCTTGCTGATGGACTCGAGCGTCTTGCCGATCGTGATGAGCGCGGGGATCATGGCGGCGGACTCGAAGTAGAGCTGATTGTGATAGAGCTCATGGATCTCTTCGTGAGCCGCGCCACCCGCCATCAGATGCGTCATCTCGAAGACGACCCACAGGCTCCAAAGGAACGACACACCCGAGCCGAGCGCGACAAGCGTGTCCATGTTCGGAGCGCCGTGCAGGACGGACTTCAGCCCGCTGCTGAAAAACTTGCGGTTGATATACATAACGATCAGGGCCAGGAGCATCTGGACGAGCGCGAGGCCGATCATGTTGTTGTCAAAGAAGGACGGAAGCGGGAAATCCCACATATTGTGGCCCATGGAAACATACATCAGGACCAGCAGAAAGCCGGCCGAGAGGATCAGCCGCCTTACAAGTTTCGGGGTCTCCGTATCCTTCAGTGCATTTTCCGATGCGTGGGCGCGGGAAGATGCGGAGGAAGAAGAAGGATCGTGGGCGGGTGCTTTTGCCGCTGAATGCAAAGACGCGCCATAGCCCGCCTTTACGACCGCCGCGATGATATCATCCGGATCAGCCGTTCCCTCAACGCCCATGGAATTTGTGAGCAGGCTGACGGCCACCGAAGTCACGCCCGGCACCGCGCCGACTGCTTTCTCTACGCGTGCGGAACACGCCGCGCAGCTCATCCCTGTCACATCAAACTTCTGCATCTTCCTGCTTCCTGTCTTTCTATTAATCTTTGCCCGGCAGTCACTTCATCAGTTTCTGCATGACCTTCACAAACTCATCGATTGCGTCGTCTTTGCCAGCGCGGATGTCGTCCGCCACGCAGCTGCGCATGTGGCACGCCATCAGTTCCTTGTTGAAGCTGTTGAGCGCCGCCGTTACCGCTGCGACCTGTGTCAGGATATCCGGACAGTACGCGTCTTCCTCGATCATGCTCTCGATCCCGCGGATCTGTCCCTCCGCGCGGCGCAGGCGCTTCAGCAGAGCCTCCTTCTCCTCGTCCGTGCGGGCTTTCTTTCTATCACTGCAGTGCGGGCATTTCTTCGTCGCCATATACAAATTCCCCTTTCAATTTCGCGTTTGTGTTCCTTGTGTATGCATACCCCCCGGGGGTATATATCCTTGCTACTATAATATACCCCCCGGGGGTATATGTCAATTTCTCATATGACTGGATTGCAATTTCTTCATTTCAGTCATACGAAAACAGGCGGTTTTTATGACTAAACCGAGTTTTTCTCTCCCCAGTCATATTTCTCCTCTCCAAAAGCACCCGTCACGCAGCTGATTTTCGTTCAAAAGGTGCTTTTTCGGGCGAAAATTGCCACATATACCCCCCACCCCCATATGACTGGAAATCAATTTCCGCTTCCCAGTCATAAGTCGCAAAATTTTCGATATGACTGGATTCACTTTTTTGCATCCCAGTCATAAAAAGGAACAAAAAAGGAGCACCTCCTCGCGGAGATGCTCCTTTAACGCTTTTACTTACAAAATTCAGATGAGCTTGTTACCGCAGTATACGCAAATACCGGCAGAGCCGATCGTAGTAGTTGCCTGGCAGAACGGGCAGACGACCTGAGATCCGACAGCGGGCTGCGGAGCTGCCTGAGGCGCCTGCTGGAAGCCCTGCTGCATCTGCATGCCCTGCATTCCCTGCATCGGCATTCCTGCGCCCATAGCGCCCATTCCAGCTGCTCCCATGCCGCCCATACCTGCGGCGCCAATTAAGCCCATGCCCATGCCGGCTGCGCCCATACCGCCCATACCGGCTGCGCCCGGCTGCTGATTGGCATAGGCTATCGCCAGCTGCTGCGTCGCTGCCTGAAGCTGAGCTATGTCCATCGGGTTAACAGATCCTTGCTGTCTCTGCGCTTCTATTTTTGC